>NZ_BJDN01000026.1 GCF_005405165.1 Loigolactobacillus binensis | reverse complement strand
AACACAGTTATTACTCCTTTTAAGTTTTGTCACTTATGAGTCTAACTGGGTTGGACTTTTTTGTTAAATTTCTAAATGTTACAAACTAGCACCACACGTATTAGTTATGTACGGGTAACGAAAATTACCAGTCCGCATCGACGCAAGCGTAAGCAACACCAGGTAGTGATCGTTACGCGCTGGCTACTGGTCGTGAACGTTTTAGGCTTGATTGCTTTGATCGGTTACGATCGAGTGCTGCCTAAATATACAACTAATGCAACCAATACTGCGATGACCAAAACAAGTTCGAAAATTGGTCATACCAGTAAAAATAAGCTAAAAAAAGTAACTGTAACGACAAAAAAAGCTTCAGCAAAAAAGACAACTAAGGCCGCTTTGAACAATAAGAGAGCTGTAAAAATCGTTAAAGGATACTATGCGCGGACAACGCCATTGACTGATGTTGATGAATATCGCTTTATTCAAACCACACGCGACGCAAATTCTAGTTTTGTTTATGAAGTGGGGGGTTACCAAAATGTCGCGGGAAAATTGCAACAAACACATGATTTTCAAGTTCATTTAGACGGAAAATTTGATCAAATTTATTAAATTTCTTTTTTTTGTAATTTTTTATGAAACCGTATTCTTTTAGCGTTTTTCTCAAAGATTGATTGTAAAAAAGTGTGATAAAAGTATGAATACTAAGTGAAACAAAGTTGACTTTTTGATGGCTGCTCTATTATACTAACCGTGTAATATAAAAAGTTTATCTATTTATAACTTTATTTTTACGTGCTCGCTAATGTTATCACATTATTTTTTTGGGAGGAATTTTTCTATGGTTAAAGCGAATAAACAGGTAGCTAAATTAGTTACCGCCGCAGCAGTTACTGGGACGCTGGCGTTTGGGGCAAACCTTGCTAACAATCAGCAAACGGTTAAAGCTGCAACAACTGATAACGCTGCTGACAATCAAAGCCAAGAAACTGACGCCAAGACAGCAACACCAACTGTTGATGAAGCTCAACAAGATGTTACGGATGCCAAGGTTGATCAAGCTGTTGCACAAAACAAGGTTGACAATGCCAATCAAACGGTTGCTAACGACACTAATACGGCTAACTAAGCACAGACCACCGTTGATGCTGCTAAGGACAGTGTTGATGCTGCTAAAACTGCTGCCGACAAAGACACCTCTAAAGTTGTTGATGCACAAGCAACAACTGATGATGCCCAACAGGCTGTTACTGATGCCAACAATGCGCAAGGACAATTACATCAGGAAACAGTTGGTGCTACCACCGCAGTTGAAAATGCAGAACAGCGCAAGGACACTGCAGATGCTAACACTGCCGCTGCTAAAGAAGACTTAAATCAATATGGTTCTTTGGATGAAAATGGTAATCTAGTAGCAAATGATCAATTCCATAATCAAATTTTGGATGCACAGAATAATTATCATAACACAGTTACCGCGACAGATAATGCTAAAACAACGGTTGATTCGATCAACAACTTAAATACTGCTAAAGAGGCGCAAAATGATGCTTCTGAACAAGTTAACCAAGCTGCTAAAGATTTGACAAACGTTAAAGCTGAACAAACCGCTGATTCTGAAAACTTAAGTCAAGCAACGACTGTTCTCAACGGTGCTAAAGCAGATCAACAGGCAGCCTATGACCAAATGACTGGTGCAGAAAATGCGTTGACTACTGCAAAAGCTGAACAAACTAATGCTTATGCTGATCGTGAATATGCTTCAGCAACTTACGCTAAGGCGAAAGAAGCACAAAATGCAGCGGATGCTGAGGTAAATGCAGCAACTACAACTGAACAAAAGTTAACTGCCCAAACAAAGCTTGATCAAGCCAATGCAGCGGTTACTTCGGCTCAAGTAGCTTATGTTGTTGCAAATAAGAAGATTGCCAACCTTAATGCAGAAGTTACGGCCGACGAACAAGTTTATACTGAAAAAGTTGCTTTGTACGATAAAGCAAATGCCGCAGTAGATGAAGCTGAAAAAGCTTATGCTAATGCCAATGCTGTTTTCAGTACGGTTAATGCTGATGTCGATGCTGCACAAAATGCTTATGTAGCTGCAAACGCGGCTTTAGATCAAGCCAATGCAGCAGTTACGGCAGCTGAAAAGGCCTACCAAGGGACTAATCCTAACCAATTGAGTGCTGCTGAAGCATTACGTCAATATAATCAGGCTGTTCAAAATCAGGTAGCGGCTCAAACTAAGTTAGCAAATGTACAACAAGCTGGCTTAGATGCTGCGACTGCATATAAGACTGCAGCACAAGAATCTTCAGTTGCTCAGTCTAATTTGGCTAAAGCTCAAGGTCAATTAGCACTTGCGCAGGCTAAAGAAAACAGTGGCTTAGCAACCGTTAATGCAGCAAACGCTGCATTGCAGAAAGCACAAAGCGCTTTAGCTGATGCTAAAGCCAACGCTGCTGATTCACTGGCTTCATATAATCAAGCATTGAAGACCTTTGCTGCTGCTGAAGAGGTTGCCGAAAAAGCAAACAGTGATTTAGCTACCGCTAAGCAAAGTGTGATCGATGCTCAGGCTGAATTGACTGCTGCGACGAAAGCCGTTTCTGCTGCCGAAGCCGCTTTAGCCGCTGCTAAGGCCGATGCTACTACGGAAACAACTGATCCTTCAACACCAGAAGTTGATAATGGTGGTCAGACAACTACTGACACCAATACCAAAACGCCTGGTAACGTTACTGTTACTGATGATACCGCTGCTACGACAACAACCACTAAAGCCGAGGGTGATGTTACTAAAGCCGCTGCGGCCGCTGTTACTACGGTTGCAACTAAAGCGGTTAAAACAGCTGCTACGGTGACCCGTGCTGAGTATAGAGCTACAAAGAATGCAACCGTTGCTTTGCCACAAACAGGTGAAGCAAATAACGAAAACTTAGCCGCCGTTGGTGTATTAAGTGTTATGGGCGCATTGTTTGGTATGGCTGGCGTTAAATCACGGAAACGTGAATTCTAATCAAGTTAACCATAGAGTTTTAAATAGTAGGACGCCATTTATTTTGGTAGATAAACCACGGAGTTTCCCAGCTTCGTGGTTTTTTGTAAAAAAATAAGCCTCCTTAACTTTGTTAGTTAGGGGGCTTATTTTTTATTTACTCTGCGTTAATGGATTCGATATCATTAGTGTTGACACCGAATAGTAGGGTGGTGTCGTGAAATAAAATATAGCGCCGTGGTTCCTTGACATCAAGAAACTTGTCTAGTGGATATGCGTTTGAACCAGTTTTGGACATAACAACGACTTGAGTTGCATCGGCGAAACTGTGCTGCTTGCCGTCCTTAGTTACGATGGTAATCACATTTTTCACCTCATTTTTGGTGATATACACTAATTAATTATACCACTAATTTACATTTTTAGCTTGAGCAAGTTTACTGGTTGACAATTACCGTTTACAAATGTAAACTTAAAATATGAATTACATTTGTAAATGAAAGGTGTGTAAAAATGGAAGTTAGTACAGCGGTAAATATTTCAGCAGCCGAATGGCAAGTGATGCGAGTGACGTGGACTTTAGGTCAAGTTAGCAGCCAAACGGTCAGCGAAGTTTTAGCAAAGAAAATGGCGTGGAAGGCGGCCACAGTGAAAACTTTAGTTGGGCGCTTAGTTAAAAAAGGGGCCTTGGCAACCGAACGTGATGGTAAGCGTTATTTGTACCGACCGGTTATTTCGGAACAGCAAGCGATGGACACAGCAAGTCAGGTTTTTATTGATCAATTGTGCGCCCATAAGGTGGGTAAAACGTTGTTAAAAATGGTTCAGGATACAACGCTGAGCCAGGCCGACATTGCTGCGTTGGTCACGGCCTTGCAAGAAAAACAAAAAACGGCGCCTACAGAAGTGGCGTGTAATTGTTTACCAGGTGATTGTCAGTGCGCAGCTGGTGAATGTAACTGCTAGTTATATTTTTATTAAGCATAATTAAACTTACAAAGGAGGCGCGCCGATGGCAATTAAGCAGCATGAGGATATGAAGCATGAGATGGACAATATGTCTGGTGATACGATGATGCACGGTGGGCATATGATGCATATGGGAAATTTAAAGCAAAAATTTTGGCTGTCATTAGTTTTAACGATTCCAATTATTTTATTGACACCGATGATGGGGTTACATTTACCATTCCAATTTACTTTTACTGGGTCCGATTGGTTGGTTTTGGTGTTGGCCACTTTTCTGTTTATTTATGGTGGTAAACCTTTTTTACAGGGTGCACAAATGGAATTGGCTCAGCATAAGCCTGCAATGATGACTTTGATCGCTTTAGGTATTTCGGTTGCTTATGGCTACAGCTTATGGGCGTTTATTGCCAATCACTTTTTGCCTACAGTCCCTCATCAGATGGACTTCTTTTGGGAATTAGCCACCTTGATCACGATTATGTTGTTAGGCCACTGGGTGGAAATGAACGCAATCAGCAGTGCTGGCAGTGCCGTCGAAAAAATGGCGGCGTTACTACCAGGACAGGCCCACGTTCAACAAGCCGATGGGTCACTAGCGGATATTGCGTTAGCACAGCTGCAGACGGGCCAATTAGTTGTGGTCAAAGCCGGCGAAAAAATTCCGGCGGATGGTCAAATTGTTGCTGGTGAATCGGCAGTTAATGAGGCTTTAGTTACAGGTGAAGCCAAATTAGTACAGAAAAAAGTGGGCATGTCTGTGATCGGTGGTGCGGTCAACGGTGAAGGTAATTTAACTGTTCAAGTGACGGGTACCGGTGAAACGGGTTACCTAAGTCAAGTTATGAAATTAGTTGAACAGGCACAACAGCAGAAATCCCAGGCAGAAAATTTAGCGGATAAAGTGGCTGGGTGGTTATTTTATGCGGCCACCAGTATTGGTATCGTGACGTTTATTGTGTGGTTAGCTATTAGTGGATTGAATACAGCACTTGAACGAACGGTGACGGTTTTAGTCATTGCTTGTCCACACGCGTTAGGATTAGCAATTCCTTTAGTTGTTGCCCGGAGCACGGCCTTAGGTGCCACTCATGGTTTATTATTACGCAACCGCAATGCATTAGAAGTGGCTCAACAAATCGACACGGTTGTAATGGATAAAACCGGGACTTTGACGGAAGGCAATTTTAAAGTTAATGCTGTGGTGAGCTTTACCGATAAAACGCAGGCTGACATATTAATGATTTTAGCGGCTTTGGAAGCTAATGCAAGTCATCCCTTGGCGGTCGGTATTTTAAATGCGGCTCAGCAACAACAGCTAACCATACCAGCGGCTCAGCAAGTCAAACAATTATCTGGTGTTGGTTTACAGGGGCAAGTGGGGCACACCGATTATGCGATTGTTACAGCCACTTATTTGACCCAACATGCAATGGCCTATGAACAAGCCACCTACCAGCAATTGGCCGCCCAAGGTAATTCGATCAGTTTTTTAATAAGTGACCAACAGGTGTTAGGCTTGGTAGCGCAAGGTGATCAGGTCAAACCGAACGCTGCAGCCTTTATTCAACAATTAAAGGCCCAAGGAATTCAACCAGTTATGTTAACCGGTGACAATCAACAGGCAGCGGCTACTGTCGCTCAGCAATTAGGCTTAGTTGATTTTCACGCGCAACTTTTGCCGGAGGACAAAACACAATTAGTGGCCAAATATCAGGCCCAAGGTCGGCATGTCTTAATGGTCGGCGATGGGGTCAACGATGCACCTAGTTTAGCCGCGGCAGAAATTGGTGTGGCCATTGGGGCGGGGACGGATGTTGCCATCGATTCGGCCGATGTTGTGTTGGTTCGCAGTGATCCGGCTGATGTGGTTAATTTTTTACAGTTAGCGCGGCAAACAATGAAAAAAATGGTCCAGAATCTTTGGTGGGGTGCAGGTTATAATATTATGGCCTTACCCCTTGCGGCCGGAATTTTGGCGCCGCTTGGATTGATTTTAAGCCCTGCTGTAGGGGCAGTATTGATGTCATTGTCAACGATCGTTGTTGCCATTAATGCACTGACCTTAAAAGTAAAATAAATTAATATAATGTTCACAATTAAGTAGTGTCAAAGGCAATTTTTTCATACTTTTGACGCTACTTTTTTTATTTTTGCTTGAAATTTAAAGCTGTTTTCTTATTAACACACACTATATATAGTTGTCAAATGGAATATTTAATTAATTTAATCCCTATATATTGATTTGCGTTCTAGAACCGGTTAAGATGAACAGTATAGTTACCAGCTTCACATTGTGAAAGGGTGTTGAAAGTATGTTAGAAACACAAACAAAGACTACAACTGAAAATAAGACCACTCAAAAAGTTAATCAAGTGATTAAACGTGACGGCCGACATGTTACTTTTACTGCGGATAAAATTTATCAAGCCTTGGTCAAGGCAGAACGACATATTCACGGCGAATTAGATCCGTTGATCAATCAAAAAATTGAAATGATCACACATAAAGTTGTCGCTGAAGTTCAGCAACGGTTCACCGCCGCAGTTAAAATTTATGAAATTCAAAATATTGTGGAACATGTATTGTTAAGTGAACATCAATATGATTTAGCAGAAGAATATATTAATTACCGTACTCGGCGTGATTTTGCGCGCAATCAAGCAACGGATATCAACTTTACAATTCAGAAGTTGATGAAAAAAGACGCCACGATCGTTCATGAAAACGCCAATAAAGATAGTAAGGTTTTCAATACGCAGCGTGATCTGACTGCTGGAACAGTTGCGAAAGCAATGGGCTTGAAAATGTTGCCTCCGCATGTGGCCAATGCGCATTTGAAAGGCGACATTCATTGGCATGACCTTGACTATCAGCCTTATAGTCCAATGACCAATTGTTGCCTGATTGATTTCAAAGAAATGCTGACGAATGGTTTTAAAATTGGTAATGCTGAAGTTGAAAGCCCGCATTCCATTCAGACAGCAACGGCGCAAATGGCGCAGATCATTGCTAACGTTGCTTCATCACAATATGGTGGCTGTTCCGCTGACCGTGTGGACGAACTGTTAGCACCATTTGCACAGCTTAATTACGATAAGCATTTGCATGACGCCCAAGAATGGATCGATGGCGATGCCAAGCAACATGAATTCGCGAAAAGTAAAACAAAAAAAGATATTTATGACGCCATGCAGGCATTGGAATATGAAATCAATACATTATATTCTTCCCAAGGCCAAACGCCCTTTACAACGTTAGGGTTTGGTTTAGGAACGAGTTGGATCGAACAAGAAATTCAACGTTCAATTTTAAAGATTCGGATCAAAGGATTAGGCAAAGAACATCGGACCGCGATTTTCCCTAAATTAGTATTTAGTATCAAGCGGGGACTGAATTTAAATCCTGGTGAGCCTAATTATGATATTAAGCAACTTGCAATCGAATGTGCGACTAAGCGGATGTATCCAGATGTTTTAATGTACGATAAATTAGTTGAGATCACTGGCTCATTTAAAGCACCGATGGGTTGTCGCAGCTTTGTTCAAGGTTGGAAGGATGAAAATGGTAAAGAAGTTAATTCCGGCCGTATGAATTTAGGTGTGGTCACCTTGAATTTACCGCGAATAGCGTTGGAATCCGCTGGTAATAAAGACAAGTTTTGGGCGATCCTGAAAGAACGCTTGCAGATCTGCAAGGATGCTTTGGTCTTCAAAGTCGAACGGGCTAAACAAGCCGAACCAGAAAATGCGCCGATTTTGTATGAGCATGGAGCCTTTGGCAAGCGCCTGAAACCTGAAGATTCAGTTGATGAGTTATTTAAAAATAGTCGCGCGACAGTTTCTTTAGGTTATATTGGATTATATGAAGTCGGTGCGGTTTTCTATGGCCATGCTTGGGAACATAATCCAGAAGCTAAGGCCTTTACCATTGAGATCGTCAAGACTTTGGCGGACAACTGTCAAGCTTGGGAAAACCAATATGGTTATCATTTTAGTGTATATGGTACCCCCGCAGAAAGCTTAACCAACACGTTCTGCCAAGCTGATTTAAAGAAATTTGGTAAGGTCAAGGATGTAACTGACAAAGATTATTATACAAACAGTTTCCATTATGATGTCCGTAAAGCACCAACACCATTTGAAAAATTAGATTTTGAAAAAGATTATCCTAAATATAGTGCCGGTGGCTTTATTCATTATTGTGAATATCCTAATTTAAAGCAGAATCCGAAGGCCTTAGAAGCAGTTTGGGATTATGCGTATGATCGCGTGGCTTATTTAGGAACTAATACCCCAATCGATCAGTGTTTTGAATGCGGCTTTAAAGGTGACTTCAAGCCTACTGAACGTGGTTTTGAATGCCCACAATGTGGTAACCATAACCCGCAGACCTGCGATGTTGTCAAACGGACTTGTGGTTACTTAGGTAATCCGCTCCAGCGGCCAATGGTTTTCGGCCGGCATAAAGAAATTGCGGCGCGGGTCAAGCATATGGTTTTAGGCAATGATCAAACAACACAGGCACGGCAATAGGAGGTATGATCACGGAAAAATTACCTAACAACCCTAAACCCCAGGAATGGCAAGCAGCACAACTTAGCCAGCTGCATATTGCCGATTATAAGCCCTTTAACTTTGTTGATGGTGAAGGCGTTCGTAACAGTTTATATGTTTCCGGGTGTAAGTTTGCTTGCCCTGGTTGTTACAATAAAATCGCCCAGAATTTTAATTACGGGCCGGTTTATAGCCAAGAATTAGAAGATCAGATCATAACTGATTTGGCGCAGCCTTACGTTCAGGGTCTGACCTTACTAGGTGGTGAGCCGTTTTTGAATACACAAGTGTGTTTAAAATTAGTGCGCCGGCTACGCGCTGAATTTGGTCATACTAAGGATGTTTGGTCATGGACTGGCTATACTTGGGATGAATTACAACAAGAAACACCTGATAAATTAGCCTTGCTACGTGAATTGGATATTTTAGTTGATGGGCGATTTATCCTAGCGCAAAAGGATCTAACGCTACAGTTTCGGGGTAGCGCTAATCAACGGATCATTGATGTTCCTAGATCATTAGCGAGCGGTAAAGTAGTGCTATGGGCTAATTTGATCAAATAGAATCGAAAAAAGATGTGTGCGTTAGTTCAATACTAGCGCACACATCTTTTTGTTGGTAAATGGCGTTTAACTGCTTAGGCTTGTTGAGCCAAAATATAATTAGCTTGGTGCACTTGTTGTACATGAAGGCCAGCCTGCAGATAGGGTTTCATACGCTCGAAGTCGGTTGAGTTACGCCAATTGAAGAAATCCGCATCACGTTGCCAGGTTGAGAAAATAACGTATTCGGTTTGGCCTGTTGCCCGGCGCAGCAAAAATAAATCATTAAGGCCAATAAAGTGATCTGCTTGTTTAGCTAAGTCATCAAATTGGGCTAAAAAAACCTTAGCCTCATCATTAGATGAAAAGGTTAAATACATGAAGCTGAAAAAGCCCGTCAAATTATTGTTACCACTATGATAACGGACATCGTAACGAATAGGTGTATTAAATGTGGTTGGTTGATCAGAAAGATCGAGTAATTGAAAGTCACTTTCTGTTTCTGCAGGCTTCAATAGCAGTAACTGCCGCTGTGGTTCACGATCTAAATATTTGGCTAAAACGCTTTGTGAGCCAAAAGTTGAAATTATTTTACGAATCATGATATACACCCCTTTACCAAATTTTCTTTCCTTACACCTATAGCATAACGCAATTTGGTTACTAGTGGTATCAGGAAGTTGTGGTCATTTAAAAGTTGTTACAGCTTGAATCTTTATCGCCATTGGGTTGGTCAATTAAGCGGCGAACCTGTTATACTGAAGGCACCAAATATATTTCAGAAAGTGGGTTTTGCGAATGAAATTAACCGTTCTAGGTATATACGGAGGTTACCCGTATCAAAATGTGGGAACTAGTGCTTATTTAGTACAAACAGCAACGTTTAATTTATTATTGGATTGTGGCAGTGGGGCTTTATTGAGCCTACAACAGCACCTAGATCCGTTACAATTGGACGCGGTGTTATTATCCCATTATCATTACGATCATATCGCAGATGTTGGTGTGTTGCAGTACTATTGGCAATTACATCAAGGTGCAAAAAAAGAGTCACAATTACCGATTTATGGACATACAGCTGATCCACTTCATTTTGCTGCTTTGACGATGCAAGGCATCACTACTGGTATTGCTTATCAACCGCAACGTAAAACGACCTTAGGCCCCTTTGATATTACTTTTTTACCAACGGTCCATCCAGTACCGGCCTATGCAGTTCGCATTGTCGAGCGGGCAACAGGTAAAGTGTTGGTATACACCGCAGATACAGCTTATTTTGATCAACTACCACAGTTTGCGCGGCATGCCGATCTGCTGTTAACCGATACAAATTTTTTAAAAAGCAAGACAGGGACTATTATGCATATGACGTCGACTCAATCAGGCTTATTAGCAAAGGATGCAGGGGTTAAAAAGCTATTGATCAGTCATTTACCACAGGATACTGATTTGGAACAGTTACGTCAGGAAACGGCGACGGCGGCTGGGCCAACAATTCCCGTTGTTTTGGCCCAAAAGGACTTGCAGCTTACAATTTAAGTGTGAGACTTATCATAAATAGTTAAATAATATTAAATTACTATAGACTAAATCATCTAAAACGTTTACAATAATCTTGTAGGTATTTGACACCCACGAGTATTTATTAATGCGGAAAGGATGATAAAAATGGTTATATTATACACTTCACCAAGTTGTACCTCCTGCCGTAAGGCTCGTGCGTGGCTGAGAGAACACGATATTCCCTTCATTGAACGTAACATTTTTGCTGAACCGTTGACGATTCCAGAAATAAAAGAAATCTTGCGCATGACTGAGAGCGGCACTGAGGAGATTATTTCGACTCGTTCGAAAACTTTTCAGGATCTGCATATCGATTTAGATAGCCTATCGCTACGCAGTCTATTTGCCTTGATTCAACAACATCCTGGCTTGGTACGGCGACCGATCGTTATTGACGAAAAACGCCTCCAAGTTGGTTTCAATGAAGATGAAATTCGCCGCTTTTTACCACGCAAGGTTCGTGCTTTAGAGTTACGTATGATCAAAATGCGTGCTGGCGTTTAATTGTTGCTAAAAAATAGAGTACCTTGCTTTACAATCACCTAATTTCAGGTACAATGTATTTGTAGAGATGTACCTGAATTAGAAAAGCGGGGTGCAACAATCATGGAAATGGAACGAATTAACGATAATACAATTCGTGTTTTATTGGAAAATGAAGATTTATCCGAGCGGGGCATCACGGTGCTCGATTTGCTAGGAAATCATAAACAAATTGAAAATTTCTTTTACTCAATCCTTGAGGAAGTTGATACTGATCATCAATTCCAAGCTAATGACGCTGTAACCTTCCAGGTATTGCCGAATAAGAATGGCTTGGAGTTATTTATTAGTAAGAATGCACCAACAGATGAACAAGGTAATGACGATTTCACTGCTGACACTGATGAAGTTTCAGATTTCATTAAGCAGCAATTATTAGGTAGTGACGATAAGGGCAAGCAGCGTAAGACAACTTTAAAATCAGCAACAGCAGACACTACTGATGATGACACTGATTTTAGTACTTACTTGAATGATCCTGACACGCCAACCCGTGAAGTTGTCTTGCAATTGCAAAGTTTCGAAGATGTTGTTCAATTGGCCAAAATCTTACGTTTAGATGGCGCAGTTTCTAACTTGTATCGCTACAAGGACGCTTTTTATTTACATTTGATTTTCTTTGTTAATGAAACCTCTGAAGAATCGATCAAGGATGAGTTAGCGATTGCTTTGGAATATGCAAATCAGACCAACGTGACGCCGGATGTTTTATCCGAATACGGTAAGCAATTGATGGAAAAATCGGCTTTAGAATTACTGCGCTTTTATTTCAAATAAAGCCCAAAAACGGTGCTAGTGTTAGCGCCGTTTTTTATTGGCACAAAAAGAGACTGAATCTATCTAGATTCAGTCTCTTTTTGTGTGGTGTTATTTAGCCTTTGGTTCTTTTGGCGCGCCAACATTATAGTCACTATCTTGCATTGCTTCGACTTCACCTAAGCGGTAGCCATTACCAACTTGGGAGAAGAAATCGTGGTTTGCCGTTGAAGTTGAAATTCCGTTCATAACGATAGGGTTAACGTCACTTTCAGTATCTGGAAACAGTGGATTTTGACCAAGGTTCATTAACGCTTTATTAGCGTTATAACGGATAAAAGTTAGAACTTGTTCCGTCCAACCAACTTGGTCATAAAGTAAATGGGTATACTTTTCTTCATTGGCATAGAGCTTGTAAAGGAAATCAAATAACCAATCTTGCATTGCCTGTTGTTCATTTTGACCTAATTGATTGAAACCTAATTGGAACTTGTAGCCAATGTAGGTGCCATGAACAGATTCATCCCGCAAAATCAACTTGATGATCTCGGCAACGTTGGCTAATTTATTGTTTCCTAAATAATAGAGGGGCGTGTAAAAACCAGAATAAAAGAGGCAAGTTTCCAAGAAAACATTAGCGACTTTTTTCTTTAATGGATCAGTTTCGTTATGGTAAATAGCATTGATCCATTGTGCCTTATTTTGCAAGTATTCTTCGCTATCACTCCACTGGAAGATCTCCGTGATTTCGGCATCAGTGTTCAAAGTGGAGAAAATAGTCGAATAACTTTTAGCATGAACGGATTCCATGAACTGAATATTATTTAAAACGGCCGTTTCGTGGGGCGTACGAACATCTTGGCGTAATGCAGCTAGGCCATCCTGCGACTGCAATGTGTCCAGCAAGGTTAGGCCGCCAAAAACGTGGCCTACTAGCCATTGATGCGTATCGTCTAGGGTACGCCAGTCATCCAGGTCATTTGAGACCGGGATGCGGGTGTCTAACCAGAATTGCTCAGTCAATTTTTCCCATGTTGCTTTATCGATTGCGTCAGAAACCGCATTCCAGTTAATTGCATCGTAATTTTTTGCTGCCATTTTTTTCTTCCTTTCAAATGAACCTTTAATATTTTAACGCTGTGAGTAAAATTTTAAAGCGGCACTTTTGGGCTAAATAACACAACTTTCGCAGGCGTTGGAGCCAATCTCATCAGCATCATCGGTGTAGGTGCGAATATAGTAAATTGATTTGATTCCTTTGTTGTAAGCGTAGTTGCGCAAAATGTTTAGATCACGCGTGGTCATTTTAGCGGTATCACCGTTTTTCCATTCATATAAACCTTCAGGAATGGTTGAACGCATAAACAAAGTCATACTCATGCCTTGGTCCACGTGTTGCTGTGCGGTAGCGTAAATGTCGATGACGTGGCGCATATCCATATCATAGGCCGATGTGTAGTAAGGCATAGTGTCATTAGACAAATAAGGCGCTGGATAGTAGATCGTGCCGATCTTCTTTTCTTGGCGGTCTTCGATTCGATTGACGATCGGCTGTAAACTAGCTGATGTGTCGTTAATATAAGAAATTGAACCATTAGGGGC
The DNA here is from genome assembly GCF_005405165.1 of Loigolactobacillus binensis. Lineage (GTDB taxonomy): Bacteria > Bacillota > Bacilli > Lactobacillales > Lactobacillaceae > Loigolactobacillus > Loigolactobacillus binensis. The sequence goes on along the minus strand of NZ_BJDN01000026.1, from coordinate 25,957 downwards.
AACGGCTAGGCGATTTTGATGATAAAGGCCGTCCCGCATCACGTCAACTTTTAAGGCCTGCCAGTCCGCTTGGCTAGGGATGAAGATGTCTTTGAACAAGGCCTTGACTTTAGCTGTTTCAGGTTGCCAAGTTTGGTTGATATATTGATCAAAATAACTACCGTCAGCGTATTTACTCTGCTCAAAGTTAACGAAAGTAGTTTGTCGTTCGCGGGCAATTTCATTGGAAGCCTTTAGCGTCCAATAATTAAGCAACATAAAGTAAATGTTGGTAAAATCTAGACTGGCTTGATCACCGTACATCATATGTTCTTTGGCAAAGTAACTATGCAACCCCATGGCCCCTAAGCCGATGGTATGGGCTTGGTGATTACCGTGTTGAACTGAGGGCACAACGTCGATATTAGAATGATCAGTGACGAAGGTCAATGCACGGACCATTGTTTCAATTGAATGTCCAAAATCTGGAGAGTGCATTAAATTAGGAATGTTAGTCGAGCCTAAATTACAACTGATATCTGTACCTAATTTATCATAACCTTGTTCGTTATTGATGGTCGATGGGCGTTGAACCTGCAAGACTTCAGAGCACAGATTACTCATAATGATTTTACCGGCGATCGGGTTAGCTCGATTAGCGGTATCAACGTTGACAATGTATGGATAGCCAGATTCCTGTTGTAGCTTGCTGATTTCATTTTCCAGATCACGGGCCTTGATCTGTTTGTGATGGATCGCAGGATTAGCAACCATTTTATCGTATTCAGCCGTGATATCGACATAGGAGAAGGGTTTACCATAAACACGTTCAACGTCATAAGGACTAAATAAGTACATGTCAGCATTTTGCCGGGCTAATTCATAAAACTTATCGGGAACCACGACTCCTAGTGACAATGTTTTGAGCCGGTATTTTTCATCAGCGTTTTCCTTTTTAGCACCTAGAAAAGCAATGATATCGGGATGAAAAACGTTTAAATAAACGACACCAGCACCTTGCCGCTGACCGAGCTGATTAGAATAGCTGAACGAGTCTTCCAGTAGCTTCATAACCGGTAAAACTCCAGAGGCTGCGCCTTCTACGTGTTTGATCGGATCACCAGCGCCGCGTAAGTTGGTTAAAGTGATCCCAACGCCGCCACCGATTCGTGAAAGTTGTAAAGCAGAATTGATCGTCCGGCCGATAGCATTCATATCGTCAGTTGTTTGTAATAGGAAACACGAAACTAATTCACCACGGCGTGCACGTCCGGCGTTCAAAAAGCTTGGTGTTGCCGGTTGGTAGCGTTGATGGATCATTTCGTTAGCAATATCGCGGGCGACTTGTTCATCACCGTCAGCAAAATATAGGGCATTAAACAAAACCCGGTCGGCAAAGCTTTCTAAGTAATAAGCATTATCGTCGGTTTTTAATGCGTATTGCGCGTAGAATTTATAGGCGGCCATAAATGATTTAAAATGGAAGTTAGCCGCAGCTAGGTCAGCATGCAGGCTTTCCATGAAGGACAAGGTGTATTTGTCTAGAAAATCAGTTTCTAGATACTTGTGGTCACGTAAATAATTTAAGCGGGCTTCAAAGCTAGGAAAAGTTTTTGTATTAGGCTTAACATTTTCATCCAGGAAGGCCTGTAAAGCTTCTTGATCCTTGTTCAATGGAATTTGGCCATCAACGGGAATGTTGATTTGATTGTTTAACGCATAATAGGTCACATTTTGCGTATCAATGGTTTTTAAAGACAAATAAATCCCTGCTTTCTATAATATTGGTACAATGATTAAGTGGATAAGGTGTTTCAGTGAAAATGAAAAGCACATGATCAAAGATTACCTAGTCAATAACTAGGCGTGCTTGATCATGTGCCAGCAAAGCTTACCAAATCGGTATTAAACCGCTAATTGCCGCAATTGATCGGGACGGAAGCCAAAGAAACTTAAGTTTTTGGCCTCAACTACCGGCGTTGCTTGGTAGCCTTTTTCCTTTAAATAATTAATATATTCAGGCTCTTGATCAATATTGTGTTCAGTAAAAGGAATATTATGTTCTTTTAAAAAACGTTCAGTCATCCGGCATTGGACACAGCCGTTTTTTGTATAGACAGTTAAGTTATTCATTACGCTCAATCCTTCTTTGATAATCAACAAATAATATTTAAGTTCATGTTCACAGTATAATGGGTCACTAACAAAAAATCAACGAAAAAACACTACATTTTGTGTTTGTAATATTTACAAGCTACAAAATATAGTGTGTGATTGTTTGCCATAATTTTTCTGTTAAAATAAGTTTAACATAAAAAAATGCGTACGGGAGAAATTTTTACAGCGTTAAGCAGTTTTGATCGAGTCAATGATAGTGACACCGCGCTTTCGGAAAGGAAATTAGTTTTGACAAATTATTATTATTCGAAAAATCCAGATGTAATTCATGATCAACAAGAATGGGACTTTAATCTGCGGGGGCAGGCCATGACTTTTGTGACCGATAATGGCGTTTTCTCCAAACGAACCGTTGACTTTGGCACCCGAACTTTGTTGGCCACGTTTGACTTTGCAACGGTTCCAGCAGGTCCATTGTTGGATGTTGGCGCAGGTTACGGGCCAATTGGTTTGACCTTGGCTAAGGAACAACCGCAGCGACACGTTGATCTAGTGGATGTCAACGAGTTAGCGCTGAGTTTAGCGCAGGAAAATGCACAACGCAATCAGCTCAGTAACGTTACGATCTTTACATCTGATCAATATGCGGCCGTCAAAGATCAGTACGCCGCAATTTTAACCAATCCACCGATTCGCGCCGGTAAAAAGGTCGTTCACGGTATTTTAAGTGGGGCCTTCGATCATTTGCTAGCAGGTGGTGTTTTAACTGTAGTGATCCAGAAAAAACAAGGCGCCCCGTCGGCACAGCAGAAAATGAACGAAGTATTCGGCAATGTCACGGTTTTAGCAAAAAACAAAGGCTATTTTATTTTGCAAAGTCGTAAATGACTGAGGCTGATCACTGCGGGGAGCGGCCTTGCTGTGTTAGAATGTACCTATAGTAGTTAGACTAAATAGCTAGGAGGCTTTACTGATGAAAACAGGGCATAAACTTTTACTGGGTATTGGCGTTACAGCGACAGTGGCTGCGGCTGGTGCCTATTTGGCAGCGGATGCATTAATGGACAAATTACAAAGTTATAAGAATCGTAATCGGATCAAAACTTATGTTAAGGATAATTTAAATGGTAGTCAGCGGGTGTTAGACTTTGTCGATCACCTAGATGATGAAGATATTACGCGTTTACTGCAAGCGGCGGATAAATTTGGTGATGTTCGGCAGCGTGTCGGTCAATATTCAGATGATATTCAAGGTAAAGCCCATGAGCTTCGTGATTTGTTGACTAGTTACATGACTAAGCGGCAAGATAATGCGAGTGAAGATTAAATAGGCCGGGTGCCTATTTATTTGGCTAATAATTGTAACTATTTTCCTGACAATAGTAATTTAAGCTACGAGGCGATCGAAATGCAACAAATTAAATTTCAAACAACTAGTGTGCCTGCATTAGGGATCGGGACTTGGCACATGGGCGAGCAGCCACAGCAGCGGCCAGCCGAATTACAAGCCCTGCGTTACGGGCTTGACCACGGTTTGACGGTGATCGACACTGCCGAAATGTATGGTGCAGGCCGTTCAGAATCTTTAGTCGGTGAGGCCATTCAACCTTATCAACGTGAAAAGTTGTTTTTAATTTCAAAGTTTTATCCACAAAATGCGACTAAAAAACGGATGCGGCAAAGTCTAACGGCTAGTTTACAGCGGCTAGGAACGGATTATTTGGACCTATATTTGTTGCATTGGCGCGGTGGTGTACCGTTAAGTGAAACGGTAGCCGGTTTAATGGAATTACAACAGGCGGGTAAAATTCGTCATTGGGGCGTTTCTAACTTTGATCAAGTGGATCTGTTAGAATTGCAACAATTAAATGGCGCCCCATATTTAGCTGCTAACGAGGATCTATATAATTTAGGTGAACGTGGTGTTGAATTTGATGTATTACCTTGGCAACAACAGCGCCAGATTCCTTTTATTGCTTATTCGCCGGTAGCGCAAGGTGACGTGCGTGGGTATTTGACTAATAATGCTACCGTCAAAGCGATTGCGGCGACTCATCAGTTGAGCACGCATCAATTGTTACTTGCGTGGGTTTTGCACCAGCCTGGCTTATTGGCAATTCCGCAGACCAGCGATTGGCACCATATGCAGGCTAATATTGCGGCAGCCGAAATTAGTTTAACGCCAGCAGAATTGGCGGCGTTGGATCGTGAATTCCCCGCACCAACACGGAAGCAACCTTTAGCAATTATTTAGGTTTTTCTGAACTGAGCTATGCTAAACTGAGAGATAAGTGTGACAAGGAGTGAGTTAATGGAACAATTTTCGGCCGCAGAAAAAGAACGTTATATGCGCGAAGCCCTATTTGAGGCGCAATCGGCTGCCCAAATCGGGGAGGTGCCGATCGGGGCAGTGATCGTGCAAGCCGGTAAAATCATTGGGCGTGGTCATAATTTGCGCGAACATACCCAAGACGCAACGATGCACGCAGAAATTTTAGCGATTCAAGAGGCTTGTTTAAATGTAAAAAGTTGGCGGTTAGAAGATGCGGCAATTTTTGTGACCTTAGAGCCTTGTCCAATGTGTAGCGGCGCAATTATTAATTCCCGTATCGCGGCAGTTTATTATGGGGCAGCCGATCCTAAGGCAGGTACCGTGGGGACATTGATGAATTTAGTGACCGATCAACGCTTCAATCATCAGGCTGATGTTGAGGCCGGTGTTCTAGCTACTGAAGCACAAACCCAATTGCAAACTTTTTTTCGGTCGATTCGTGCCCAGCGTAAAGCAGCTAAACAGGCCGCTCAGAAAAAATTAACAGAAGATGACGTAAAGGACTAGCTTTTTTGGGCTAGGTCTAATATAATTAGTATTGCCGCAAGGCCTTAAGGCAATGATGTGCTTACGAATCGTGTCAGGTTCGGAAGAAAGCAGCACTAAGTAGGATACGTCATGTGCCTTTTGTTTATTTGAATTGAGACAGCTCTTAGTTGACCTAGACTAAGAGCTTTTATTTTGGCAGTTAAGTCAGTATTTATGTTCGTTGATCGATTCATCAAATTACACATCGATAATTAAAATGTGATAGTAAACAACATTTAATTAATGGATTGCAACAAGATGGGTTTAAAAATGTATTCATAGAGAAAGGAAGCATGGGGTTGGCTTATCAAGCATTATACCGCGTTTGGCGGCCACAACGATTTGCCGATATTGTTGGGCAAGAGACGATCACACAAACACTGCGTAACGCACTAGAGGCACACCAAACTAGCCATGCTTATCTTTTTACTGGGCCCCGGGGAACGGGGAAAACCTCAGCGGCAAAGATCCTGGCTAAGGCGATCAACTGTCCTAATCTAAAAGACGGCGAACCTTGTAATCACTGTTCATCTTGTCAGGCAATCACTGCTGGGACCTTAAATGACGTGATCGAAATTGATGCGGCCTCGAACAATGGCGTTGATGAAATTCGTGATATCCGGGATAAAGCGAAATACGCACCAACCAGTGCGCAATACAAGGTTTATATTATTGATGAAGTGCATATGTTATCGACTGGAGCTTTTAATGCTTTGCTGAAGACTTTAGAGGAACCGCCGAGCCACGTTGTTTTTATTTTAGCAACAACGGAACCGCATAAGGTACCGTTAACGATCATTTCACGAACCCAACGGTTTGATTTTCAGCGCATTTCCGCACAGGCCATCTATCAGCGCATGAGCTATATTTTGCAAGAGAAAGGGATCACTTTTGAAGCGGCGGCTTTAAAAACGATTGCTAAAGCGGCGGAAGGTGGGATGCGCGATGCGTTAAGCGTGTTGGATCAAGTTCTGTCCTTTAGTGATAATCATGTGACTTTAGAAAACGCGTTGCAGGTCACTGGCAGTGCCGCTCAACAATTACTTGCTGACTATATGCAAGCTATTCAGGCACAAGATACCCCTAAAGGATTAGAGATCCTGCAACAAGTTTTAGCGGCTGGTAAAGATGCTGGTCGCTTTATTGAAGATTTAATTGAATATAGTCGTGATCTACTGCTTTATCAACAAGCCCCAGAAATGGTAGAAAAAATTGAACTTGGTGATATTGATGATCAATTTAAGCAGTTGAGCCAGGCCTTTGCCGCAACTGATCTTTATCAGGCAATTGATGTGTTGAATGATAGTCAGCAGCAACTACGTTTTACCAACCATCCCGATATTTATTTGGAGGTTGCGACCGTTAAGCTTTGCCAATCAAATAGGACGTCAGTACCGGCACCGGCGGCACCAGAAGCAACTGCTGAGTTTAGTCAGATGCAACAAGAATTAAAAAATTTGCAACAGCAACTGGCTAATTTACGGATTAATGATGGCCCAACGACTTCGACTGCGCCGGCGATGGTGGCTAAACCGCGGCGTAGTAGTAACCAGCATACTAATGTGGCAGCGATTTATCCTGTACTTGACCACGCCACTAAAGCTAGTCTGCAGCAATTAAAATCAGTCTGGACGGAATTATTGCAGATGCTAACGGTACAACATCGTGCGCTGATGCACGCTTCGAAGCCGGTTGCTGCCAGTCATGATGGTGTGGTGGTCTCCTTTGACAGTGATTTCTTACTTGATCGTGCTAATAACAACCAATCAATGGTTGATGCGCTTGAAAATGGATTGGACCGCTTAGTTGGGTATACGCCTAAGATCATTTTTGTGCCTCAAGACGAGTGGCCCCAAGTGCGCAAAGCGTATATTCAGCAACATCGGCAAGAAAAGGCCCACACTGCGACGCCCCCGTCTTCTGCGCAAGCAGCGCCGGTGATCAGTCAAGCGGCGGCTTTATTTGGTAGCGAACATATTGAAATCAAAAATGATTAAGAAAATGAAAGGATTGATTTAAAAATGATGCGTGGCGGGAATATGCAAGGTATGATGAAACAAATGAAGAAGATGCAAAAAGAAATGGCTCAGGCGCAAGAAGAATTAAATGCACAGGAGTTTACAGGTGCTGCCAGTGATGACGCGGTGATTGCCACTTTCAGTGGTGATAAGCAAATGAAGGATCTACAAATTAAAGCAGAAGCAATCGATCCCGATGATCCAGATATGCTACAGGATCTCATTATTATGGCAGTCAATAATGCTTTGACTAAAGTCGATCATGAAACTGAACAAAAAATGGGGCAATACACGCGCGGCTTACCTGGGATGTAGTCAGGGGCCAGCGTTTAAATACTTTTCTAAGCACATCCTAAGTTATGGGAAGGAACGTTACTATGCAATATCCGGAACCAATTGCAAAATTGATTGAAAGTTATATGAAGTTGCCGGGGATCGGTAGTAAAACTGCGACACGTTTAGCTTTTTATACGATCGATATGCAACAAGATGACGTTACTGACTTTGCTAAAGCGCTGATCGCCGCCCAACGTGATTTGCATTATTGCAGCATTTGCGGGAATATTACGGAAGAAGATCCATGTTTGATCTGCGCCGATAAAAGTCGTGATCAAAGCACTGTTTTAGTGGTTGAGGGACCTAAAGATATTATGACCATGGAACGCATGCATGAATATCATGGCCTATACCACGTTTTACAAGGTGTTTTATCGCCGATCGAAGGTAAGGGTCCTGAAGATATTAATATTGCTAGCCTGCTAAAAAGATTACAAAATGATGTGATCAAAGAAGTGATCGTAGCAACTAACGCAACACCAGAAGGTGAAGCAACCGCAACTTATTTATCTCGGTTGATCAAACCAGCAGGGATCAAAGTGACTCGGTTAGCACATGGTTTATCAGTGGGTAGTGATATTGAGTATGCGGATGAAATGACGCTACTTAAAGCTGTTGAAGGTCGGCAAGAAATGTAAATTGCTAATTTGATCTGAATTAATTTGCCGCAATGGAAAGAGGTATTTGGATGTTTAAGCGTAATCATGATCAACGTTCTAAACTACAAAAAAGCTATGATGAAAAATTGTTAAGCGCGATTTATGAAGCGATGAATGATTGGAATCGGGCTAAAGAGACCGTTATTTCCATTGATGATGCCGATGAAGAATTAATTTCGCAGGCGCAATTAGCACGCGCTAAATATTTATTTCTTTATCATGAGGCGCGTATTCGGGGAACCAAGGGTGATCGGATCATGCCGGGAGCGGCCCGCAGTGAACATGATTTTTTAGAATAACCAAAAGTATTGAAGCTGCAAACATAACGCGTTTATGTTGTGGCTTTTTTTATACAGATCCATAAAATCTAATTAGACAGCAACCGTCACTTACAGTAGAATAAAAGTAAAGTTAAAGCTAACGTGCGTTGTGCACGAATAGAAATAGAGGAATCAGTGTGGCTGGTTTATTAATTACATTTGAAGGCCCAGATGGTGCTGGTAAAACGAGTGCCTTAACGGCGTTATTACCGCGTCTACAACAGCGCGCTCGCCAAACGATCATCACTACCCGTGAGCCAGGCGGCAATCCAATTTCGGAGGCCATTCGGCGGATTATTCTTGATCCTAAAAATACGGCCATGGATAAACGAACTGAAGCATTATTATACGCAGCGGCCCGGCGGCAACACATTACTGAAAAGATTCGACCAGCATTGGCGGCTGGAAAAATGGTATTATGCGATCGCTTTGTGGATAGTTCATTAGCCTACCAAGGTGCTGGGCGCGGAATCGGTGTCGCTGCCGTCGGTAAAATGAATGAGTTTGCCACTGAATTATTGACGCCAGATCTCACTTTATATTTAGATGTGCCTTCAGCTGTTGGGTTGCAGCGAATTGCTGCTCACCGGCAGACCCAAAATGATCGGTTGGATCAAGAAGCTTTGTCTTTTCATCAAAAAGTACGCGGTGAGTATTTGGCCTTGGCCGCTGCTGATCCGCAAAGAATTAAAACGATTGATGCTACGCAGGCACCGACTACGGTGGTGGCTGCTTGCCAACAGGTGATCACGCAAACTTACCCGACTTGGTTTAATGAGCTATAATTTTAAGGGGGCGGACTAAAATGAAAATGATTTTTGCAATCGTACAAGATAAGGATAGTAATCGGCTAAGTGCTGAGTTTGTTGATGCTAACATTCAAGCTACTAAATTATCGACGACCGGCGGCTTTTTAAAAGCCGGCAATACCACTTTTATTATTGGTATTGCTGATGAGCGGGTGGCTGAAGTGTTAAAACTGATCAAGGATACTTCCCATACTCGGGAGCAATTCATGACCCCACCGGTTAGCCTTGATAATACGGTTGGCGGCGAAAGTACTTATCCCGTTGAAGTTCAAGTAGGTGGGGCGACAGTTTTTGTCCTACCTGTCGAGCAGTTTCATCAATTTTAGGGGATGACATTGACGATCGAGGATCTGCAGCCACAGTTAGTTGAACTGTTTAAAAGCGTTATTGCCCGCCACCAATTAAGTCAAGGCTATTTATTTAGTGGTGACGCGGGAACTGGGAAAAGCGAATTAGCAACGTGGATCGCATTACGCCTATTTTGTACCCACGTAGTTGCCGGTATGCCGGATGGTACTTGTAGTGAGTGTCAGCGCATTCTCAGTGGTAATCATCCCGATGTGGTCAAAGTAGCACCGGCGGGACAAAGTTTGAAAATCGAACAGATTCGTTTTCTTAAGCAAGAGTTGACTAAAAGTGGTATGGAAACGAATCAGCGTGTGTTCATTATTCAAGCCGCTGATAAAATGACGGTCAGTGCTGCCAACGGTTTATTGAAGTTTCTTGAAGAGCCGGCCCCGCAAACTTATTTGATTTTAACGACCAGCAGTAAAAATCAAATCTTACCAACGATTCTTTCGCGTTTGCAGATCATTGAGTTTGCGCGTTTACCGCGACCACAGCTGGTTGCTCAATTAACGGGTGCAGGCATCAGCACTGAAGATGCAGCACTATTAGTCCGTTTGACCAACAGTTTGGTGACTGCACAGGCTTGGTTGGCCAGTGATTGGTTTGGGCCATTACGGCAAACGGTTTGGCAATGGTTTAGCCATGTCCAGGCTAAAAACGCCGTGGCCTTTGTGGATGTGCAAGCTAATTTAGTTCCTGCAGCTAAGGAGCGTGCTGTGCAAAATGAGGCCCTCGCCTTGATTTTACTGTTGTTACAGGATATTTTAGCGTTATATTTTGACCGGGAGCAGGATTTGAGTTTCCCCAATGAAAAAGCACAATTAAGTGCGTGGGCTGAACAAATGACTAGTGAACAATTATTACAACAAATGGAGGCGGCCTTAGCAGCACAGAAATATTTGACCGCAAATGTTAGTTTTCAAAATACGTTGGAACGTTTGACTTTACAACTTTTGGCCTGAGTTAAACTTTGAAAGAAGCGGTAGGGGTGAGTACGGATGAAAGTTATGGAAATTCGGTTTCAAAAGGCTGGTCAATCACATTGGGCGGTTGACCAATTACAGGTGCACAGTGGCAGTCAAATTGTTGTTAAATTTAATCATTGTCAGGATCTAGCCCAAGTCGTGCAATTACAAGAATTGGCACCAGAAGAAGTGGCCTTAGATGAAATTATTGTGGAGCGGACAGCAGTTGACACTGACTTAGCACATGCGGCTAGTAATCAGACGGATGCGCAGGCGGCTTTACATCAAGCACGGCAGAAAGTTCGGGCTCACGGTTTACGAATGAAAGTTACTGCAGCTCGTTACACCTTAGATCGGCACAAGCTGATTTTTTACTTCACAGCTGATGGTCGTGTAGATTTCCGCGAGTTGGTCAGGGATCTGGCCAGTGTTTTTAAAACGCGAATTGAATTGCGGCAAATCGGTGTTCGGGATGAGGCCAAAATATTAGGTGGCATTGGTCCGTGTGGCCGGCCACTCTGTTGTTCAACTTTTCTCGGTGAATTTGTTCCAGTTTCCATCAAAATGGCTAAAAACCAAAATCTATCACTTAATCCAACTAAGATTTCTGGTTTATGTGGCCGCTTAATGTGTTGCTTACAGTTTGAAGATGAATTGTATGAAAACGCTAAGGCCGCTTTACCAGATTATGGTGAGCGGGTGATGACGGTCGATGGTCCTGGTAAAATCGTGGGAATGAACTTGCTAGCACACGTTTTACGTGTTCGGCTAGATGGACATGAGGTCCCAGTTGATTATGATTTAGAAGAAATTAAGATAAAGGTGAACAAAAGTGGAGAAACGTGAACTGTACGATAGTTTTGTGCAATTAGAAGCCGATACTAAGCGAATGCTGGCGCGAATTGATGAAATGCAAACGGATATGACGCAGATCTTAGAACGGAATGCGGAGTTAGAAATTGAAAATCAACATTTGCGGGAACATTTGCAAGAAATTCAATCAGAAGAAGTCGAACGGCAACAGGCAACTAAGCAGCAGGAACAAACACCGCAATTATCGAAATCGCGGGCTAATTTAGAGAAATTATACGAAGAAGGATTTCATGTTTGTTACTTGATGTACGGATCACGTCGAATTGACGATGAACCGTGTGCATTTTGTCTCGACGTTATTTATGGTGAACGGCATTAGCTTAAGCTGGGTGCAGACTCGGCTTTTTTATTAGGGCTTGATTTGTCGAGCAGAATAGCGGCTAAAACAAGCAAGCGGTTGATTATAAATGCGTGCGCCCTTGCCGATTGTTGTGTATTTGGTTTGATAGGTGCATTAATTCAAGCGGCTTATTTACGAATAGGAGAACTTTTATGGAAGAACAGCGCAGTTTTGCCGCGCATACAGTAGGAACCTTATATTTAGTTCCTACACCGATCGGTAATCTCGATGATATGACGATGCGCAGCGTTAAGGTATTACAGCAAGTTGACTTGATCGCGGCAGAAGATACACGCAATACCCAACGATTACTCAACCATTTTGCCATTGAAACGAAACAAATTAGTTTTCATGAGCATAATACGCAAGAACGTATTCCACGACTTTTAGCCCATTTACAAAGCGGTTTGTCGTTGGCGCAGGTCAGTGATGCTGGAATGCCTTCAATCAGTGATCCAGGTAAAGAATTAGTGGCAGCTGCTATCGCTCAGACCATCCCAGTAGTGCCTTTACCGGGGGCCAATGCAGGGCTGACAGCCTTAATTGCTTCAGGGTTGGCACCGCAGCCGTTTTATTTTTATGGCTTTTTACAGCGCAAGGCGCAACAGCAACTGGCTGAATTAGTGCCGTTGACTAATCGTACTGAGACGATGATCTTCTATGAAGCACCGCATCGATTGTTAAAAACTTTAACTAGTTTAGCCGCTAGTTTTGGCGGTGAACGGCAGGTCGTTTTGGCTCGGGAAGTGACCAAAAAATACGAAAGCTTTTTACGTGGGACTTTAGCTGAAGCGTTAGTTTGGTTTAACGAGCACGATCCCCGGGGAGAATTTGTGATCTTAGTTGCAGGTAATCCACAACCAACGATGACAACAGAAAATGCATACGCTGACTTGGATCTTCATGATTACGTGGCACAATTGATCAGTGAAGGCAGTGATGCGAAGACCGCAATCAAAACGGTGGCCAAACAACGAGCAGTACCGAAACAAGAGGTCTACAAAGCCTATCATCAATTTTAAAGGCGATTGTTAAATTTTTATCTCGATCCTAGCCATGCTAGAATAAAATTAAGGGCGGAGGAATCATTGTGGCGGCGATTTATACGGAAAAACATCAGGTCACTTATTATGAAGGCGACACCAAAAATCAAATGACTTTAGCCATGTTACTAAACGTAGCAATTTTAGTTTCTGAGCGACAAAATGAGCAATTAGGTCTGACCAATGAAGTTATTCATAGTTATAATGTAGGTTGGGTCGTGACCCAGTATCAAATTGAACTAAGCCGGCTACCACAGGTTGATGAGGTCGTTACTTTCGGAACGAAGGCCACCGGCTACAATAAATTCTTTTGTTACCGTGACTATTGGGTCGATGATGCTGCTGGCGAACGACTAGCGACGATCCACAGTGCCTGGGTATTAATGAGTTATACCAGTCGCAATATGGTGGCCGTGATTCCAGCTTTAGTTGCCCCATTTGCAGTACCGGAAATTACGGGAATCAAACATTTTCCCCGCATTCATCATGTTGAGCTAGCAGCAGCACAAACTCAGGCTTACCGTGTGCGTTATTACGATATTGATGCTAATCAACATGTAAATAATGTTCATTATTTTGATTGGATGTTTGATAATCTAGGGATGGCTTACCTAGCCAGTCATGACATTGTCAGCGTTAATATTCGTTACGAGCATGAGCTAACCGCTGGTGATACCGCGCAAAGTTATTATCAACTTACGGACCAAGTTAGTCACCATTTAATTGCTAATAAAGGTAGTCGTTGTGCGGAGGCTGAAGTGACTTGGCGACCACGTATTAAAGATTTCTAAATTTTCTGTAACCGTGTCTGATTTTTATTGCTGCCGGCAGGTGACACTGTTATACTGAGAAAAGTATCGTGTTGAGTTTCCGACTAAACTTGTTTTTATAAAGGGAATTCAGTATACTTACATTTGTTGTCTGTGACTGGGGATATTGATGACAACAATACTTTGTGAATTTGAAGCCACGTACGCTGTGTACTGACTTACGGATTTGCTTTTGCGATCCGGTTTTAGGAGGATAAATATTGATGGAGAAAAAGGAAAGTGTGGGTGCTAACTGGCAACAATCCAAGCTACTCACAGCTAACCAAGTTAAATACCTTGAAGATATGCAAACACGCTCAAAAACTTATTTAGCAATTAAACGAGCCTGTGATATTATTATTTCCGGACTTGCCCTTATCGTGATGTTACCTACTGTGTTTTTAATTATGGCGATCATCTATCGTTTTGGTGCTAATAAAGGTCCGATGATCTATAAACAACGGCGGATCGGAAAAAATGGTAAACCTTTTAAAATTTGGAAATTTCGTTCAATGGTGGTTAACGCCGATAAAAAACTAAAAGCTAATCCAGCTTTATACCGTAAGTATATTGCTAATAGCTATAAGTTACCGGCAGAAGAGGATCCACGGATCACCAGTTTTGGTCGTTTTATTCGTAAAACTTCGATCGATGAATTACCACAATTTATCAACATTTTTAAAGGAGATATGGCTTTAGTCGGACCACGGCCGGTTGTAGAACCTGAATTAAAGGAATATGGCAATCAAGTTGATAAGCTTTTGTCGATGACACCTGGCGCAATGGGTTGGTGGCAAGCTAGTGGCCGTAGTAATATTGAGTATCCAGAACGTTGTGACGTTGAGCTTTACTATATTGATCATGCTAGTTTATGGTTCGACATTAAGATTATTTTCATGAATATTGCTAGTATATTTAAACATACAGGTGCTTATTAGTCAGTGAATGTTGATGATATTAGTCATCAACATTTTTTATTAAGAAGGAGATGTCAAGTGATGCAGCAATTTTCACTTAAGCAATTAGTTACAACCGTTTTAAAATTTTGGTATATTCCTTTGATTCTGGCGTTAATTGGCGGGTTCTTTAGCCATAGCTACGCCAAAAGAGGCTATCAGCCAGCCTATACGGCCAAGTCATCGATTATGATTAAACTGAAACACGAAAGCAGTAATCATTTGCAACAACAGGTTGACGGTGAACTTGGTCTAATGGGTACATATCGCGATTTTATTAGTTCTAGTAAAGTCATGAACAAAGTACATAAGCAGTTAGCGCAGAATAAATCGTATAAGGGGACAATCTCTGCCTTGAAAAAGGGCGTGACTGTTGATACGACTGCAGACTCATTGATCATGCATATTCAATCAACTGATCGTTCAAAATCAGTGGCAGTTAAAGAGAGTAACGCAGTAGCACAAGGCTTTAAAAAGCAGGTTGCAACGGTTTCAAGCACCAGTAAAGTGACTATACTTGATAAGGCCAGCACTAAGAATGTGTCAGCTTCTTCGTTTAGTGGCAAAAAGGCAATTTTGTACGGTGTTATTCTTGGTGGCGTGATCGGTGTTCTTGGTGAATTGATCATTGGTGGTTTGTTGAAACGTAAGTAAGAGGTCAATTTTTAATATCGGAGGCTTGTTTTATGGCGCAGTGGCTAATATTAATTGGTCTTTTTTCAAAAACTTATGGGTCGTCAATACCAGTTACGCTTGCTTCAATCCCCATTTATCTTTACTTTATTTTATTTTGTCGCAAGCTTTGGTTACAGCCAGAAAGGCTTGACACAATCACTTTTGCGCCTAAAGTCACGTTGTGGGCGTTTATCGTTTTAGTGGACCAATTATTAATGATTGGTGTTAGCTACGTCGTGACTGACCATCCGGATTTCACCCGTGGCATTATGAATAGCTCGGTTAATACGGTTGCTTATTTTGCGAATATCTTTTTCATCTATTATTTAATGGTTTTGTTGATCGACAGTCAAACCCAAATCTTGAAATTTGTGCAAGGAACCATTAAAACTTTTGTTGGTTTTACTATTTTAGTATTATTACCTCAAGTTGTGGCAACGGTCAGCCCAGTACTAAATGGTTGGGTCAATCTTGTGGGTAAACTTTTTGAGGCTAAGCATTTTGGACGGGCCGATTTTTACGCTATGGGCAGTTATACGACCACACTTCACCGTGTTAATGGTTTTTCATCTGAGGCCAGTTTTTTGGCGGTTTTATTGGCAGTTGTTTTTATTCCATTGATCTTAGCGGCAATTCGGTACAATTATTCTTATTTTAAAAATCGAGTTGATCGAACTGTAACTAAATTTTATTGGTTACTGTTGTTAACTAGTTTTTTTGTGTTGTTTTTTGCTAAAACAACCACAGGTATTTTAGTGATTATTTTTTCCGTTTTGATTTTACTGATCCGGTTAAAGGGCAAGCGGCGGAATCAATTACTTATTCTGGGTCTAATTGCTTGTGGCATTTTGGCATTGGTTTATTTCACGGTGCCATATGTGCAGAATCTTTTAAATAGTTTCTTATTTAAAAAGCAGGGAACTTCTAACCGTTTAGGTGGTACGATTGGGTTATTGTTAACTTTTGTACATTACCCGATCACTGGGGTTGGTGACGGATTCACCAGCTACTATAACTTTAAATTTGTTCCGTTAAGTACGATCAATAATTGGGAATATCAGAATATCTTTCAGAAATCTGGATATCCGATCCAAAGTATTTGGGGTGGCTGGCTGGCCGGCTATGGTCTAATTGGGGTTATTCCAGTTGTTGTGTTTATTTATCATAAGTGCAAGCAAGCAATGGCGGCTTATCAAAAAATTGAGGCGTTAAATGATGTCAGTTTAACACTGTATCAAGTGTTGATCGAGAGTTTCTTCTATTCATTATTTATGTTGTTCGTGTTGGCTTTGTTTACATTCTCATGGGCGGATAATATTTATCTAGTTATCCTATTTTTCTATTTTGTGATGATCAAATTTGTTGGGAGACAGCTTCAAAATGAATATTAAAATATTAGTGGCGGCACATAAAAATTATAAAATGCCGGCTGATCAATCTTTATACTTGCCAATCTTTGTGGGGAAAGCCTTGCATCCGGACGTCAATCATACTTTTATTGGCGACAATACTGGTGATAATATTTCGGCTAAAAATGCACACTATAATGAGTTGACGGCGATTTATTGGGCTTGGAAAAATCTTGATGCCGACGCCATTGGTTTGGTGCATTACCGTCGTTATTTTAGCCCTAAACGACAAAAAGACTTAAACCAGATCTTATCTAAAAGTGAAGCTATGGCATTGTTGGCCGACCATGATATTATTTTACCAACTAAACGACATTATTATATTGAAACTAATCGACATCATTATTTAGATGCTCATCATGCAAAACCGTTACAATTAACTAAACAAATTATTGCAGCAAAATATCCCGCTTATTTGCCGTCATTTCAGCAAGTGATGGCTCGGCGCTCAGCACATATGTTTAATATGTTTATTATGAGGAAGCAACCATTTATGGAGTACTGCACGTGGTTGTTTGCAATCTTAAGTGAAGTAGAACAAAAGCTAGATATCTCCGACTATGATACTTATGAGGCACGGGTGTTTGGCTTTTTAAGTGAGCGGTTACTGGATGTGTGGTTAGCACAGCATGCAAACTATAAAACGGTTGAAGTGCCCTTTGTTTTTATGGAACCACAAAACTGGTTTAAAAAGGGCGGCAGTATGTTATTGCGGATGTTAAAGCCTAAGCGGGTGTAATGATGGATCTGAGTATAATCATTCCAATGTATAATGCTGCGACTTATATTGATAAATGTTTGACCAGTATCGAACGGCAGGTTTGGCTGCCAACGCAATTTGAAATACTGCTTGTGGATGATGGTTCAACTGATAATAGTCGGACAATTGCGGCAGATTGGACGGCCAGATTACCACTGATGCTTTTAACGCAAACCAACCAGAAACAGGCTGCTGCACGTAATAAAGCGCTGGATCAAGCAACTGGTCAGTTTATTCTGTTTGTGGATATTGACGATGATCTTGAGTCGGACATGGTTCAACAATTATTTCAAAATCGGGCTGGTGCGGATCTCGTCGAAACGGGTATCAATAAAGTTTTTGTTGATACCCGCGGTCAGGTGACCAAACGTGACGTTGAATTGCCGGTTATTCAGCAGGCACAAAATCAAAATAAGCTACTTAAGCTTTATTTTGGCGCAAACACTGAATGTGATGTTGGTCTATGGAATAAATTATTTCGCCGTGAAGTGATCGAACGCCAGCAGTTACGCTTCACCAATGCAAATTTCTTTGAAGATAGTTTGTTTGTGGGGCAGTATTTAAACGCGATCACTTATACTAGAATTAGATTTGTGGCTCAGCCACTATATAATTTTTACAAACGTCAAGATAGTACTACTACCTCGTTTCATCGAGAAATTGATCAGTTAAGCGCTGCTTATTTGGTTAAATGTGGTGATTTATTGCAGCAAACTGATTTAAGTACTGCCGAGCAGACTAATTTAATGGCGGCCTTAAAATTACGAGTCTGGATCTATACGATTCATCACCATGTCAAATATGATCCTCAGTGGTGTGCACAACAACAGCGGCAGTATCTATTGAATAAAATTGGTGTGAGTAGCAGTTTTAAGCCTAACGTACCAATTAAATATCGGTTGGCCTTTTGGATGATGTTGTGTTTTACATCAACCTATAATAAAATGTACAGCAGGAAGTACTTATAGACTAGAGGATCAAGATGACGCAAATTAATTATTTTTTAATTATTGGTATCTGTGGAGCCAGTCCGGCATCAAGCATCATTCGTTGTGGATGACGCGATTGGTGTCGGTTTTTTGCGTCATTTAGTTGCGTTATTATATGACATAAAAAATATTAATGGTTGGTGAAAAAATGAAGTATGTGATCAGTCATGCGCTACCAAATAAACAAGATGCATCCGTAAAGGCGCACACCGATATTGATCGGTTCCTGTCAGCGGAAGGGTTCAAAGTGTTGACCTTTGCCACACGTTCTGGAAATAATAAATTGACCCGACAATTTAATCGTTTACGCTCTATCAATAAATTAGCTAAAATAGTTCAGCCAAAGGATACTGTGGTTGTGCAATACCCAGTGTATTCCAGTGATTTAGATACTGACCGCTTTTATCAACGAGTGGTAGTTCAGGCGGCTCACAAGATCGCAGTCGTACATGATCTACCATTTTTACGCGATAGCTTTCCACCAGTGGCTAGTAATCAGCAAAAGGAATTGGCTCGTTTGAATTTATTTGATTCAGTGATCGTACACAATGAAGTAATGAAGCAGAAGTTAGTTGCGCTCGGCCTGGTGGCTAATGTGATTACATTAGGACTGTTTGATTATTATGTACCGACAATAAATAAGTCAACGACTACAAAGTCAATTGCCGGTAAAGTCTTTTTTGCCGGTAATTTGATCAAATCTAAGTTTGTGACTAGGTTAAAGAGTACACGAACCGTGCAATATCATTTATGGGGTAATATTGCCGATAAAAATTTATTAGATAATTCAGTTAACTATCACGGTAGTGTACCATCTGATGAATTGCCACAATATTTAGTTAATGGCTGGGGTTTGGTTTGGGATGGCAATGCAATTGATTCAGTTACCGGTTTAGGTGGTGAATACCTGCGCTTTATTGATCCTCATAAAACTTCACTTTATATTTCCGCTGGTATTCCAGTAATTGTCTGGAAAAATGCTGGGGTTGCGAAATTTATTGAAGATAACAACTTGGGATTGACGATTGATTCTTTGACAGAGATTCCAAGTCGCATCGAACAACTTTCACCAAACCAATATGCGATAATTTTGAAAGCAGTTCAAAAAATGCAACAACAATTGATCAATGGGGCAATGATTAAAAGGACTGTACAAATCGCCGAAAATAATTAGAATCATGTTTCTTGGAGCACGGTTTTGTTATAAGAACGACCGTTAATTGCAAAGTAGAAAGGAGAAACTGGTTATGGATATCGACATTGTACTGCCATGGGTTGATGGTAGCGATGCTAGGATCACCAAAAAACGGGAAACGGCCTTGCGTGATTGGAACTTGGACACAGACTTAAATAGCGTTGACCGCTTTAGAGATACTGACCTATTGAAGTACTCAATTGCATCAATTAGGAAGTACGCGCCGTGGGTACATAAGGTTTACTTGGTCACCGATGGTCAACGACCTGACTGGTTTAAGGCGGATGATGTGTTGACCGTTATCGATCATACCGATTATATTCCAGCGCAGTATTTACCAACGTTCAACTCAAATGTTATTGAGTTGAATATCGCACGGATTAAGGACCTTAGTGAACATTTTATTTTATTTAATGACGATATGATCTTAAATCGGCCGGTGACGCCGCAAGACTTTTTTACGAACAATGGTGATCCTAAAGATGCGGCAATCTATTCAGTGATCCCAACCGATAACCATTTTTCACATATCATTTTAAATGACGTGATCGTTTTAAACAAATATTTCAGTAAATGGGCCGGCATTAAGAAGAATTGGCGCAAATATTTTAATTTGAAGTATGGTAAGCAACTAACACGATCAATGTTAAGCTTGCCTTGGCATGATACGGTTGGTTTTTACAATCCGCACACGCCATTAAGTTATCGAAAAAGTAACTTTGAACGATTGTGGCAGTTGGAACCGGAATTGTTGGATCGTTGTTCAAAAAATAAATTTAGAACTAAAAGTGATATTTCACATTGGTTAGTGCGTTATTTTCAACTTCAAAGTGGTCAATTTTCACCGCGTAGTGTGGCGTTTAGCCAATTTTATGATCAATCTGAGACTGCGGCAATTGTTGCTGATATTAAAAATAGTCAGCACATGATGTTATGCATCAATGATTCTGATGGTGCAAATTTAGAAGCAGAATTACCGCCAATTCTAAATATACTGAACAAGAAATTTGAAATGAGATAACTGTTATTAAAATCAAAAAGGTGCTAACTTCCTACTCAGGAAGAAGTTTTTTATATTGGAAAGAAAAGGTTTTCGGTATAGCCTAGAGGAAAAACTACAGCGTATCTATTTAGTGGAACAGGGTATGACTCTTGATAGTAGAAAGTATGGTATTGATCATTGTCAAGTTAAAAAGTGAGTTGAAGGCTACCAAAAGTATGAGATTGAAAGTCTACAACGACAGAAACAACAGCACCCAGTTGCGCTTAAAGCGGAGATCGTTCAGAAGTGTTTTGCAGGCCACACCTCTTATCCTCGATTAGTCAAAGAATGTCAAATTCCTAATGCTTCAGTCATCTATCAATGGGTATTCCGGTATACTAGTGGTAAATTATTGAATACCACTACTGTGAAAGATGGTCGGAAAACTACTAAATTGGAACGCATTGAAATTGCGCAATGGGTCATTACCAATGTTATGGATTATAAAGGTGCAACTCATAATTTAACGTGTCTTATGGGCAAGTCTATGATTGGGTCAAGATGCTAAAGCAAAGTGGTCAATCGCTGGCAAGTAGCTGATACTGAGATCACAGTATTAGCAACCGATACTATTCGAATAGCCTTAAAAGTTATAAAAGGTATTAAGCTACCAGTTTTACATTGTGATCAAGGATCCAGTTATATATTAGGCGAATATAACACTTTTTTAGCTAGTAATGGTATTACCTATAGTATGTCTCGGACCGGAACACCGATTGATACCAGTCTTATAGAATTCTTGTGAAGTCATGTGAAAGATGAATTTTTTGCTTTTAGAACGGCAATGTTAAAAAAATTAATCGTTCAAATCGATCAATTTATTGACTGGTAAAACTACTATCGGCTCCAAGTAACACTAAACGGCATGACCTTGATAGAATATCGGACTCATGCCGTGCAAAAACTTTAATTATTTAATTATCTCCTTGACAGGGGCTGAACCGCTTCTTTATTTAAAGTGTGAAAGTTGATTCTATTTTATAAACAGATGGCTGAAATCACTGTTTAAGTCATAAATTTTTGTGGTATATAGTAAAATAATAATCGGTGAAAAATAGTTTACGTGTCTTGAAAATGATATAATACCGAGAGCTAAAGTATGATTACGAGTAAACTTATATGATATCAATTAATAAATCCTTGGAGGAGAAAATGAAAGTAGTTACGGTTATTATCCCTTTTTATAATGAAGAGGGTGGGTTACGGGATTTTTACGATGGTTTAGTAGAAACTTTAGATAGTTTACCAACTTATAATTTTGAAATGTTGTTTGTCAATGATGGCAGTTCTGATAAAGGATTGGAATTGATTGATGCGTTATCAAAGCATGATCAACGGGTATCTTACATAGATTTATCACGGAATTATGGTAAAGAAGTTGCGATGACAGCCGGATTTGATTATGCAAAAGGTGATGCGGTAGTCGTAATTGACGCTGACTTACAACAACCACCGGCAGTCATTAAAGAGATGTTGCATTATTGGGAACAAGGATTTGATGACGTGTATGCGATTCGCAAAGAAAGATTAGGCGAGAGCAGAAGTAAGATTTGGTTTTCTAAAACTTATTATCGAATTCTAGGTAAAATGACTATGGAAAAGGTTTATCCTGACGCCGGTGATTTTCGTCTATTAGATCGAAAGGTTGTTAATGCCTTGGCCTCAATGCGCGAGCAGGCCCGTTACACCAAGGGTCTTTATGGCTGGGTCGGTTTTAAGAAAAAGGCAATCAGTTATATTGCGCAACCACGTAAAAGTGGCATCACTAAATGGAGTTTCTCTAAATTATTAAAGTTAGCCGTTAATGGTTTGACTGCTTACACAACCGTACCGTTGCGTATTTCAACATATATGGGAGTGCTCGTTTCATTTTTTGGCTTTATTTATATGTTGATCGTCTTGTTTCAAAGGATATTTGGTTTAGGCGATGTATCTGGTTATGCCTCTTTAATGATTGGAATCCTATTACTTGGTGGGGTTCAACTAATATCCTTGGGGGTTATTGGTGAATATTTGGCGCGTGTGTTTGTAGAATCTAAACAGCGCCCCTTATATTTTATTGAGAATTACCACACACATGATGAAACGCAAAAACAGGTGAAAAAGGTATGAGTCTAATTAACAACATTAAAAAAATTTTACTTAAAAATATGGCATTGATCAATTATATCGTCTTTGGTGTTTTGACAACGGCGGTTAATTTAGGTGTTTTTTGGCTAGCCAGTTCTCAATTACACTTGTATTACTTGTTGGCCAATTTGTTGGCTTGGTTTCTTTCGGTCGTGTTTGCCTTTTTTACCAATAAATACTTTGTTTTTAAATCACGTACGGTTGGGCTACTTCCTTTTCTAAAGGAATTTTTACTATTCTTGTGGATGCGTGTTTTATCAGGGGTTTTTGATATGGGTTCGATGTTTGTAATGGTTTCAGTACTCAAAATCAATGATGTGTTTGCTAAAATTCTGACCCAATTTGTGATCGTGATATTAAATTATACCTTTAGCAAAGCAGTCATTTTTAAAGAAAGAGGAGCAAAATGAGTAGGCAACATAAGCTAGGTAGTACGTTTATTAAATATGTGGCGGTCTTTTGTTTGCCAGTTTCTATTATGTTAGTGGTTTTTTTTACTAAAGGGGTCTTCCCATTTGGCAGTCACGCTGCAATTACAAGTGATTTAAACAACCAATATATAAGCTTTTTTGCTTATTTAAAAAATCATTTCACCAATATTCATGATCTACTTTATTCGTTTTCAATGAGTATGGGTGGTAACTTCTTTGGTATTTTTGCTTACTATTTATTAAGCCCATTAAACCTTATTCTTTTAGCTTTTCCTGTGGCTAAATTACCGGCTGCAATCACATTGATGATTCTGGTTAAGATTGGGCTACTAGGTTGTAGTATGCTTTGTTTTCTTAATTATCATCAACGAAATACTAGTCGTTCATTGAAGAATAAGGGTATGGTTCAAGCAAATAGTTTGCTTCAGGTTTGTCTTGCTGCGTCATTTGCGCTAATGTCTTATGAGGTTTGCTATATGACCAATCTGATGTGGACCGATACAATTATTCTTTTACCAATCGTTATTTTAGGCTTGGAGAAAATAAGTAATCAAGAACGGCCATATGTCTATATTTTTGCTTTGCTTTTTGCTATTCTACTAAATTATTATATTGGTTTTATGGTTTGCTTGTTTGTTATGATTTATTACGCGTATCGTTTATTAGTTACGAAATTTAGGCACAATGTTACGCTTAGACAACAGCTTAGGACGAGCTTTTTTAAATTAGTAATATCAAGTATTATTAGCGTTGGTTTATCAGCAGTAGTTTTATTACCAGGATTAAAGGCCGTACAGAGTGTGAAAAGTAATCCATATCATTTTCGATTAACTGGAATGTTTCAACCCTTGGACTTACTGGTTCAGCTATATTCTGGTGTAAAGGCAAATCAACTTTATCCATATATATATGGTGGCATGCTGGTAGTTGCTTTATGCTTTATTTATTTCTCTAGTAAAAAAATTAAATTACCAGAAAAGTTGACTACAGCGGGATTTCTGCTGGTTTTGGCCATGGCACAAGTTGTTCAAGGAACTTATCAGATCTGGCATGGATTTAATTCACCTATTGGAATGCCTAATCGTAATGCCTTTATATTTACCTTTTTTTTGATTGTCATTGCGTATGATGCTATTCTGAATAATTCAATCAAAATTAATTTAAAAACTTTATCGAATTTGCTTGTAATCTATGTAATGGGTACCTTGTTACTTGGAAAACTGAATTCGGGGACACTGACTGTTCCTTTGATTGCAATTAATCTATTCTTTTTCCTGGGCATTATTTTTTCATTTTATTATTTCGATCGCTTTAAAAAGACAACTGACGTGACTTTACTATTGTTGCTGATAGTTGATTTGGGCTTTAATGCCTATCAGAATGCTTATATTAATGGTGTCTCTGTTAATAGTTTTTCTAAATACACAAGTCAAGTTAATCATGTTTTACGACAGTTACCAGATAATAAAAAAAATTTTTATCGTGTGGGCACTACATTTGAACGCTCAAATGATGATCCTTTGTTACTTGATTATTATGGACTAAGCGATTATAGTTCGGCTGAAAGTCCAAATACAATTAATTTATTACAAAAATTAGGTTATTTTCAAAATCATAATTGGTGGCGCTGGACTAACTTTAATAATGGTTCAACTTTTGCGGTGGATAGCCTGCTGGGAATTAGATATGTTATTCATAATAGTAGTCAGCCGATGCGGTCAATGTTGTATGGATCAAAGGTGGAAAATGGTGCAGGCTCGCAATTAGGTGGCTATAACTTGAGTTATAATGCACCTTATAATAGTAAAATCTATTCCAAAAATGGTTATGATATATATGAAAACAAGTATGCACTTAATTTGGCCAGCTTAGTAAACATTAGCGTGATATCGGCTAATAACATTAATCGTGATACTAGCGCTGATCCGTTTATTTACTTGAATCGAGTTTTTAAAAATGTATTAGCTATAAATACAGCGTACCATCCAGAAAATGTAGCAACTGCTGAGACCGCAATCGCTGGGCAGCATAACTATCAAGTTAGAGTAACAAAGTCAGGATCTCTGTATTTTTATCTACCAACAGCGAATATTACCCAAACCCAAATTGATGGTTTACAAACATTAGATACGCGGTTGTTTGTTAACGGTAAAGAACTATCTCGAATCAATATGCAGCAACAAAATGGCATCACGTATTTAGGCAAATTTAAAGCCCATCAGACTGTAAACTTGAGTATTAGAACACAAAATAATGTAGTTGATAGTATCAACTCACTTAAACCAGTGGTATATCAAGAAGATTCACAGAAGATTGCGACTGCTTTGGCGGCAACTAAAAAAAATGATGTCGGTCACTTAAAGGTTTCGACCAAGCAAATCTCTTTTGATTTAAAGGAGAATCAAAAGAAGCATAAGGCTGTGTTGTTGACCTTGCCTTATGATCGAGGTTGGCAGGCCTTTGAAAATGGCCGAAAAGTTAAGATTTATAAGGCCCTAGATGGGTTGATGGCGCTTCGCATAACGACGAAGAATAGTCATATTTTGCTTAAATACACACCGAGTGGCTTAAAGACAGGCCTTCTTATAACAGGTTTCAGTGCAATTATTTTAGTCGGCTATGCTGGTTTTGTTGAGATACGTCTCAGACGGAAAAATCCATAGTCTTCTTGGAATCATTAACGTTAGCCAACAAGTTATTTAAGTATTTGTTTGAATTGATTTGTTGGATAAGGGGCTCAAGGAATGTAGTTTAATAATATGTTACGAGATAAAAGCGATCTGTAATTTGCAACGTAAGCACCCAATAACAGACCGACTATAAATAGCGTATCGGCCGCGGTATGATAGCCTCATCATAAGAAATGGTGAGGTGTTTTTATGCTCAATAAACC
>NZ_BJDN01000025.1 GCF_005405165.1 Loigolactobacillus binensis | reverse complement strand
TGGATTTTTTGGATGGGGGCTGTGGGCTCTTTTTTGCACAAAAAATCCTGTTAATAGCTTACCACTTTGTAAACGATCAACAGGAAAAAGTATAGAGCCCTTTTTTTGCGTAACTTATGATTAGTAGGACAAATGGAGGTGAATAGTATGTTTGATTGGCAAACATGGGTAAAACGTTATTGGTATTTAGGCGTGATCGGTTTACTACTGGTGGGAATCGCCAGCGGGTTATTTTTCATGTTACGGCCAGCAATACCTAAAACCAATAACGCGGCCGTCTTCACTAGCAGCTCCGCCACGACAGCGGCCACAAGTACCAGCACAACACCACCAGCTTCCAACACAGCAGGCTTTGTTGACGTTAAGGGTGCGGTTAAAAAGCCGGGGATTTATCAAGTCAGTGCCAATACACGTTTGTTTGACGTTGTGCGTTTAGCCGGTGGGTTAGCCACCGATGCCGATCAACAGCAGATTAATTTAGCCCAGCAGGTCAGTGATCAGCAAGTTGTGTTTATTCCTAAAGTGGGCGAAGAAGTTCCACCAGAATATGCTGCACCGGCCACAGCTACGCCGGCAGTGGCGTCAGAAACTGCTAGTACTGAAGGTACTGGTGCTTCTGGTGCTTTGGTCAATTTAAATACAGCAACGGCGGAGGAATTACAGCAGTTGACTGGTATTGGTCAAAAGAAGGCAGAACTCATCATTCAATTTCGTACCGAACAAGGTGGTTTTCAACAACCAGAAGATTTAAAAAAAGTTTCAGGGATCGGTGATAAAACTTTTGATAGCTTAAAGGATAGCATTACGGTCTAGTAATAAATTTGGTATACTGTAACCAAACAAAAAGTGAGGTCTTAGTATGAATCATGTTGCAACCAAACGAATGCCATGGGATCAGTATTTTATGCTGCAGGCAGTATTAACCTCGTCGCGCAGTACTTGTCCGCGAGCAACAGTCGGGGCAGCAATTGTTCGTGATCGCCGCGTGATTGCTAGCGGCTATAATGGTTCAGTTTCTGGTGATGAACACTGTCTTGATGTTGGTTGTTATCTAGTGGATGGTCATTGTTTACGGACGATTCATGCCGAAATGAACGCAATTTTACAATGTGCTAAATTTGGTGCCGCCACAGAAGGGGCAGAAATTTATGTTACGCATTTTCCTTGTTTGCAATGCACTAAGATGCTGATTCAAGCCGGGATCAAAGCAATCAATTATTTAAAGGATTATCATGATGATGAGTACGCACAAGCATTAATTAAAAAATCTGGAGTTACTTTAAAGCAAATCCAGTTAGGTGCAACTGCTTTTGATCAATATAAGCTTAACCAATTATTGGAATAGTATTTTTATTTAGTGCGTAATAATTGGATCTTTTTAGCCAGTTTAGCTACTGCACTTTCGTTTGCAATATTAAGTACCTACTGGTGGGTATGGTTAATCGTTTTAGGGTTTTTAGTGCGGTTATTAGCCACTAAGCAACCTCGTTTGATCTGGATGACGTTACTTTTAGCAGTAGCCTTTACCTGCTATTATGATCATTATCGCCGGCAAGTCCCGGTATTACCGCAACAACATACATTATTGGTTTATCCTGATGAATGCACGGTGGCCGGCGATCAATTACGACTGACGGCAAAGGTTGTTGGAACACAACACCGGGTGCAAGCTTTTTATTATTTACCGGATCGCAAGGCACAACATTATTGGCAACACCAGCGGCAGACGCTTAAGTTAGGTGTAACAGGTGATTATCAGCCAGTGCGGCCGGCAACTAATGAAGCTGAATTTGACTATAGCGCATACCTGAAGCAGCAAAAGCGAATTTTTTATAGTTTAACGATCACTGAAATCAACAGCATCAAGCGGCCGCCACCGACTTTTTTGACCAAGTTACATGAATTTCGTCAAAGCTTAATTTTACGTTCCTATCAATTACCTGATCAATTAGGCCAATACTATCGTAGTTTGATCCTTGGTTATCAGGATGCTGGCTTTAAATCGGTTGGCGAGTTATTTAAACAGCTTGGACTGATTCATTTGTTTAGTCTATCCGGACTGCATGTGTATTATTTTGCCAATCTATTGCAGGTCTGTTTATTACGCTTGCATTGGACTCGGGAAAGGACAGAATGGTGCTTACTGCTGCTTCTGCCACTTTATGCTTTGTTTGCTGGAGCAACGACGAGTTTGTTGCGGGCAGCGCTTTTATGCTGGCTACATGTGTTTAATCGCCATTTTCGCTTGCAAGTGGCCGCATTAGATTGCTTTTCATTTGTGGTATTGGTTAATCTATTATACCGACCATATTTATTTTTCAGTTTAGGTGGACAGTTGTCCTATTTGCTGTCTTTTGCCTTACTGTTTTTGCAGCAGACCAATGAATGGCAACGAACTTTACGCCTTAATCTGCTTAGTTTGCCATTGCTACTTTATCATGTTTATGAATGGCATTGGTTGACCATTATTTTAAATTTATTAGTGATGCCGGTATTTTCGTATGTGATCTTACCCTTTACCCTACTAGGTAGCTTGACCTATCGCTTTTTACCATTATTAGGGTGGGTGATCAACGCTGGATTCGTTGGGTTACAGAAATTTCTGGGGTGGTTTGCACGCCCTGAGTTAATGCTGACGTATGGACGTTTACCTGCAATACTGGCCGTTAGTTGTCTGTTGTGTTTATTTTTTGCGTGGTGTAGTTCGCGGCCTTTTAAATATTATTTGGTGCTAGGTTGCCTTTATCTAGGCGGTTTTTGTTGGTTGCATTTTCCGATGCAAGGCCGGGTTGTTTTTTTTGATATTGGTCAAGGAGATAGTATTTTGATCGAAACGCCGTGGCATCGGGAAGTGACTTTGATTGATACAGGCGGGAAGCTGCACTTCAATCAGGCGGCTTGGCAGCGTAAGGCCAGCCGGACCCGCGCAGAGCAGATCATTATTCCGTATTTAAAAAGTCAGGGTATTAGTCATCTTGATCACGTTTTTTTAAGCCATCAGGATACTGACCATATTGGCGATTTACCGGCTATCTTACAAGCAGTTAATGTCGGAGAAGTTGCCTTTCCTGCGGGGATGGAACAGAATCAACATTTTCAGCAACGTATTTGGCCTTATCGGCACCAAACTAAATGGCAACCGTTATTACAGGGTCAAGCTACTAGTATAACTGACTTCCCTTGTCAGGTGTTAGCACCTGCTAGTCCTGGCAGCGGCACTAATGAAGATTCTTTGGTGCTGCGGCTTGAATTAAATGGCAAGATTTGGTTATTTACTGGCGATCTACCAGCGGCCGGTGAGACTGAATTGATTGCCAAGGGACCACTTCCAGCCCATTATTTAAAGGCAGGGCATCACGGTAGTAAAACTTCATCTAACGCCGCGTTTTTAGCGGCAGTTCATCCGCAAAAGGTAATCATTTCCGCTGGTCGGCAGAACCGCTATGGCCACCCCCATGCGGAAACGTTGGCCCGTTTTAAAGCGGCAGGAATTCCGTATGTTAATACGGCTGAAGCGGGTATGATCACTTGGTATTTCAATGATACTTGGCATTATTTCTTACCCTAAGCGAGAAAGGAAACAAAATTATTATGGATGTTCCCACACTACTTAAACAGTTAAAGCAACAAAAACCGGCTTCGATTTATTTAGTTCAAGGTACAGAAAGCCATTTGATCGATCAGGTGAAAACAGCATTACAAAAATTGTTGTCATCCGATGAAATGACAATGAATTTTGGTAATTATGATCTAGCAGTGACACCATTGGCAACGGCGTTAGATGATGCCATGTCGGCCCCTTTTTTTGGTGAACGGCGGTTGGTTTTTGTTGAAAATCCAATTTTCTTAACGGCAGAAAGCAAACAAGCCAAAGTTGTTCATGATGTCGCTAGCTTTTTGACCTACCTGAATGATCCGCCCCAAACGACGACACTAGTTATTTTTGCGGCTTACGCTAAATTAGATGAACGTAAAAAGGTGACCAAAACGCTAAAAAAACAGGCGACCTTAGTTGATGTGCAACCCTTATCTGAGCAACAAGCGCAACAATATGTGCGTACTTATTTAAAAGCACAACAATTAACTATTGAGCCTGCAGCATTAAAATTATTAATTGCGCGAACAGAGGCTAATTTATCATTAATGATGGCTGAATTAACCAAGCTAGCACTTTATGCGTTGCAAGATCATCAGATCACTTTAACTGCAGTACAGCAATTAGTGACCCAAAGCCTAGAGCAAAATGTTTTTACCTTGGTGGATGCAGTGATGGGGCATAATGTGGCCCAAGCATTGACCTTGTATCATCAATTAGTGTTGCAAAAAGAAGAACCACTTAAGCTAAACGCTATTTTAGTCAGTCAATTTCGCCTTTTATTGCAAGTGAAAATTTTGCAACGCAGTGGTTATAGTCAGGGCGAGCTGGCCAAAGTCCTACACGCCCACCCATACCGGATAAAATTGGCAATCAATCAAGCACGCAAATTTCAACAAAGCGCTTTACGGCAAGCCTATTTAGGCCTGATCGATTTGGAATACAAGTTAAAAACCAGCCAACAAGCACCAGAGCTATTGTTTCAATTGTTTATGCTACAATTTAGCCAAAGCGTAGCCTAAGGCCAAGGGTATAAAAGTATAAAAAAAGACTGAGAAAATTGATTCTCAGTCTTTTTTTGGTTATTTATTTAGCTAATAATTTAGCTAAACGTGATTTGTCACGGCCAGCCTTATTAGCATGAATTAAACCTTTAGAAGCAGCCATATCGATTGAACGAACGGCGTCGCGGTATAAAGCTTCAGTGTTTTCGGCACCGGCAGCTTGTGCGGTTTCAAATTGTTTGATGGTTGTACGCATCGCGCTAATTTGTGAAGTGTTTTGTGCGTTCGCTTTTTCGTTTGTGCGAACACGTTTGATTGCTGATTTAATGTTAGGCATTGATGTCACCTCCGTGTTAGCAAATTACATTAATTGCATTTTTTCAACGTTGCTAATTATACAGAAGACTTGGCTAATTTGCAATAAAAAGTTGTAAAGTAAATTAACTTGACTAGCTATATTTGAGCGTTGTTAACTGTATAGTCAGAATAACTATTCTTACCATAGTCGAGAATCAAGCAATGTGCAACTAGCTACTACTTAAATTAAATAATTAAGTTAAGTCGTGGTGTTTGTTTTTAGACGTTGTTGGATCTCAACGTAATTTGACTTGCAATTTAAACTTTTTTCTAGTAAAGTATAGAGCGTGCTTAGCACAAACCCCGAACTTGGTTTAACGAATCACCAACGTTTTACTCAGTTATGGGCATTTTATATTAGTGAAAGGTGTGGAAAACATGGCAATTTCTCAAGAACGTAAAAACGAAGTTATCGCTAAATTTGCTCGGCATGAAGGCGATACTGGTTCAACTGAAGTACAAATCGCTGTACTAACTGAAGAAATCAACACATTGAACGAACATATTCGTGTGCATAAGAAGGATTATCATTCTTATCGTGGTTTGATGAAAAAAATTGGTCATCGGCGTAACTTGTTGGCTTACTTACGTAAGACTGACTTACAACGTTACCGTGAATTGATCCAAAGCTTAGGCTTACGTCGTTAAGCATTAAGCATTTAGATGTGGTAATATAAACTTACTACATCTTTTTTTATTACAATTAACGTGGCTGACGATCAGCACCATAATGTCGGCGCCGTTTTTTTGTGGTATCATAGAATAAAATTATTCTTAAGGACTAGAACGATTTAATAAGCATTTGCTAACAACTAATTTTCTTAATAGGCGATAAGAAATTAGTGATTCGGGGGAGGACTTTATGGATTCTTTAAAAAGCGTTTCGCTGATTACAGCGATGGTAACACCATTTGACGATGAGGGTGCGGTGAGTTTTGAACGGTTAGCTGTTTTGGTTGACCATTTGCTGGCTACAGGGACTGAAGCAATTTTAGTTGGCGGTACAACCGGTGAAGGTCCCACGTTAACACCGACAGAAAAGTTAGCATTATTTAAAGAAACGGTACGTTTAGTGGCGGGACGAGTACCGATCATTGCCAATACTGGTAGTAATGATACGGCAGCGACCATTGCTTTTACTAAACAAACGGCTGCAATTGCGGGCATTACGGCCGCACTAGTTGTAGTGCCTTATTACAATAAACCTAATCAGGCCGGCCTTTATGCCCACTATCAGGCGGTCAGCGAACAAGGCGGACTACCAATTCTGATCTACAATATTCCGTCACGAACTGGGGTGGCCATGTCAGTGGCTACTGCCTTACATTTGTCACTGTTGCCGAATGTGATCGGCATCAAAGATTGTACAGGCATCACCAATTTGGCCGCTTTAGTTGAAGGCAGCCAAGATCATGAATTTTATGTATTTACTGGCGAGGATGAATATGCATTTGCGGCTAAAACAATCGGCGCACAAGGGGTCGTTTCGGTCAGCAGCCATTTATTTGGTCAACAGATCACCCAGATGTATACTGAGCTAGCACAAGGTGATCTTAAAACGGCCGCTGCAACGATGCGGCAGTTACTGCCTAAGGGACAGCAGCTATTTGCACAACCATCACCAGGACCAGTTAAGGCGGCTTTAGCGCATATTGGTGTTCCTGTTGGTGGTGTTCGCCTACCGCTAGTCATGCCTGATCAAACTGAACAAGAACGCTTATTAAATATTTTAGATCTTTGAGAAAACGAGGTGAAGTAATTGAGTAGTCATGTAAAAATCATGCCTTTAGGCGGCGTACGTGAAAATGGTAAAAATATGTACGTTGTGGAAGTGGATGATGAGATTTATATTTTGGATTGCGGCTTGATGTACCCGGAAAATGAGTTACTGGGGATCGATGTTGTTATTCCAGACTTTTCATATTTAGAAGAAAATATTGACCGGGTAGTCGGTATCTTTTTGACCCACGGCCATGCGGATGCTATCGGCGCTTTACCATATTTTGTTAAACAGCATCCAGTGCCAGTTTTTGGTTCTGAATTAACCATTGCCTTGGCCAAATTGAACGTTAATGCTGATAAGCAGACTAAAAATTTTAAAGACTTCCACGTGATCAATAAAGATACAAAAATTGATTTTGGACGAGCAACAGTGTCATTCTTTAAAACGACCCATTCAATTCCAGATTCACTAGGAATCGTTATTGAAACCAATGTCGGTAATGTGGTTTATACCGGTGATTTCAAGTTTGATCAATCAGCGACTCCGGAATATCAAAGTGATTTTGCGCGTTTGGCTGAAATTGGTCAAAGCAATGTTTTGGCTTTGCTAAGTGATTCTGCAAATGCAGAATCTCCATATGAAATGGCCAGTGAACGTGATATTGCCGCTAATATTTTGGATACTTTCCAATATCATAGTGGGCGAATCATTGCAGCAGCAGTTGCTTCTAATATTGCCCGGATCCAGCAGGTGATCGATGCAGCCGCAAAGTCAGACCGTAAAGTTGTTTTAACGGGGCGCGATTTAGAAAAAATCGTGCGCACAGCGATGCATTTGAAGCGATTAACTTTGCCTAGTCCAGATATTTTAGTGCCAACTAAAGATCTACCTAAATTGGCGCCAGAAAAAACGGTGATCCTGGAAACCGGTAAAATGGGCGAACCGATCAAGGCATTGCAACGAATGGCAACTAATCGCCACCGCCTGATCAGAATTAAGGCTGGGGATCTGGTCTATATTACAACGACACCTTCCCACGCGATGGAAACAACGGTTGCCAAAACCAAGGATATGATTTATCGGGCCGGCGGTGAAGTTAAGGCGATCAGTGATGAGATTCACGTTTCCGGTCACGGCAATAAAAACAATTTACAATTGATGATCAACTTGATCAAGCCGACTTATTTGGTTCCAGTACAAGGTGAGTATCGACTGCTAGCGGCGCATGCAAATATTGCCCATGAAACTGGCATTCCGTTTGAAAATATTTTCATTACCAGCAAAGGTGATGTGTTAGATTACCAGAAACATCAGATGCATTTAGCTAATCAGATCGAAGTCGGTAATACGATGATCGATGGCATCGGGGTCGGTGATATTGGTAATATCGTTTTGCGGGATCGGAAAGTTTTATCTGAAGATGGTATTTTTGTTGCGGTGATCACGATCAACCGCAAGAAACGAACCATTGTTTCGCATCCTAAAATTACAACGCGCGGGTTTGTTTATATTAAAACCAGTCGTGATTTGATCAATGAAAGTGCTAACCTGGTGACTAAAACTGTTCAGGATAATTTGGACAATAAGGAATTTGATTGGGGTCATCTAAAACAGGATATTCGGGAAGCATTAAGTGGTTATTTATTTGAACAAACGAAACGGCGGCCAGTGATTTTACCGGTGATCATGGAAGTGAACCAAAATCGGCGGCATACCGCAAATAAGCAATAAATTAATGTGGGTCAAAAAGTTGACAGTCATGCCACTTTTGACCCATATTATTTTGGCAAATAGGAGGGTGACTAATGGGTGAACAGATCCCTTTTCCCAATAATTTTCGGCACTTAGTCCAGCTTGGTCAGGCCGCGATTGCGCAGAAAAAGTGGTCGGTGGCAATTGCGCATTTGCAGGCGGCCTATGCGTTACAACAGACCTTCGCCGTTAATATTGTTTTAGTAACAGCCTTATTAGCGGATGAGCAGTACCAGCAGGCGGCTAGCCTTGCTCAAGAAAAGGCTGAAGACTACTTAGCCAGTGGCACTAATTGTCCGTTGTATTTACAGGCATTGTTGCGCACACATAATTTTATTGGTGCCCGTAAAGTTTGCCAGTTGCAACCAACTGAATTACCAGCAGCTTTTTGGCAGCAACAATTACAGGCCGTTGAGCAAGCCGAAGATTTATACCGGCAACAAGCCCAGCAGCAAATTCAAGAATTACAAAAGGGCTTGTATCAATTGAGTGCACTACCGCTTTATGCCCAAACTGACCTAGCTAAGCGTGCGCAGCATTTACCGCAGACCGAATTTATTCAGGCCAGCCGCCGCGTACTAACTGATCTTTATGTTCATCCGTTAGTACGAGCCAATTTTTTAGATGAGTTACGGCAATTAGGCTGTCCGACGACAGTGGATTATTTATGGCTGGATGAACGACTTCATGCGGTGGTACCGGCTGATTTAGCGGCGATAACTGAAACGGCCAGCGTGCGAACCCTGCGTTCACAACTGCTGACGCATTTAGCGGCCGATCCAGTACGCAGTCAAAATTTAGTTGGTGAGTTAACGTTACATGCCGCATACTTGTACCCATTTGCGGAAAAGGTGCTCACACCGGTAGCCGTTTGGGTGGCCGTTTATTTGGCGAATTATGCGGATGAGTCGGCCTTACTAGCTCAATTTTCTTCGTCGGCAGTGGCCCAGGTGCGTGATTGGTTGCAACGCTTTACAGAGCTGACCCAACGCTTAAGTGAATGATTTTAGCGAAATAAATGAAAAAATACTGAAAAAATTGAAATTATTAAGCAAAGGTGTTTACAAAGTTGACGTAAGCCTATATAATATCTAAATGGATTCTTCCTTGTGAAAAGGCAAGCCAGACTTGGCTTTTGACAGTGGAAGTTGTATAATAAATAGTAAAGGATTATCGGCATTAACAATTTTGATGGCGAACTATTCTTGCGAAAATACAGGAGGTTTCATTAATGGCAAAAGAACATTATGAAAGAACAAAACCCCATGTTAATATCGGTACTATCGGCCATATTGATCACGGGAAGACTACTACAACAGCAGCAATTTCAAAGATTTTAGCTGAAAAAGGTTTGGCTAAATTAACTGACTTTGCAGCTATTGATTCAGCTCCAGAAGAACGTGAACGTGGTATTACAATCAACACTGCCCACGTTGAATATGAAACTGAAAAGCGCCATTATGCGCATATTGATGCGCCAGGCCATGCTGATTACATCAAGAACATGATCACTGGTGCTGCACAAATGGACGGTGCGATCTTAGTCGTTGCCGCAACTGATGGTCCAATGCCACAAACCCGCGAACATATCTTATTAGCTCGCCAGGTTGGTGTTGAATACATTGTTGTATTCTTAAACAAAACTGACTTAGTTGATGATCCAGAATTGATCGACTTAGTTGAAATGGAAACACGTGAATTATTATCAGAATACGATTATCCTGGTGATGATATTCCATTTATCCGTGGTTCTGCTTTGAAGGCGCTTGAAGGCGACAAAGAAGAAGAAGCTCATATTATGGAATTAATGGATGCTGTTGATGAATATATTCCAACTCCAGAACGTAACAACGACTTACCATTCTTAATGCCTGTCGAAGATGTCTTCACGATCACTGGTCGTGGTACTGTTGCTTCAGGTCGTATCGATCGTGGTATGGTTAAGATCGGTGACGAAGTTGAAATTCTTGGTTTGAAGCCAGAAGTTGTTAAATCAACTGTTACTGGTTTGGAAATGTTCCGTAAGACTTTGGACTTTGGTGAAGCCGGCGATAACGTTGGTGTCTTGCTTCGTGGTGTTAACCGTGATCAAGTTGAACGTGGCCAAGTTTTGGCTAAACCAGGTTCAATCAAAGTTCATGACAAGTTCAAGGGTCAAGTTTATATCTTGAGCAAGGATGAAGGTGGCCGTCATACACCATTCTTCTCCAACTATCGTCCTCAGTTCTACTTCCATACAACTGACGTTACTGGTGTTATCCAATTACCAGAAAACGTTGAAATGGTTATGCCAGGCGATAACGTTGAATTTTCAGTTGATTTGATCGAACCAGTTGCGATCGAAAAAGGAACTAAATTTACGGTTCGTGAAGGCGGCCGTACAGTTGGTGCCGGTGTCGTAACCGAAATCGACGAATAAGTTTTGCTTATTTCTAACTCGGAGCTTGGCTCCGAGTTTTTTTATACCTAAAAAGCGGTCCATAATGGCTTTTTTAGTGAGAAAGATTTACAAGACCGCTGAACTACGGTAGAATAACAAAGTATGCAATAATTAATTGAGAAAAATTAAGATTCCGGAGGGAAAGTAATGGCAGCAAAATGGGAAAAAAAAGGCGCTACTGATGGCGAATTAACCTTTGAAATTGATCAAACAAAAATTAAACAAGGTTTAGACCAAGCGTTTACCCGTGTTAAGAAAACACTTAATGTTCCAGGCTTCCGTAAAGGTAAAGTGTCACGGCAAGTCTTTAATTCAATGTATGGTGAATCAGCTTTATATGAAGATGCGTTAAATATTCTTTTACCAGATGCTTATCAACAAGCAATCGATGAAACTAAAATCGAACCTGTTGATCAACCACATATTGACGTTGACAGCATGGAAGCTGACAAGCCTTGGGTGATCGTGGCTAAAGTTACGGTTAAACCTGAAGTTACTTTAGGTGACTACAAAGGCATGAAAGTTCCTGAACAAAACCGTACGGTAACTGATGAAGACGTTGATGCCGATCTTGAAAGCAAACGACAACAACAGGCTGAGTTAGTCCTTAAAGAAGACGGCGCTGCTGAATCTGGCGATACAGTAGTTATTGATTACAAGGGAACTGTTGACGGTGAGGCCTTTGAAGGCGGTTCTGCTGATAACTACTCCTTAGTTTTAGGCTCAAACTCATTCATCCCTGGCTTTGAAGATCAATTGATCGGTCATAAAGCTGATGAAGATATTGAAGTCAAGGTCACTTTCCCTGAAGATTATCAAGCTAAGGATTTAGCGGGTAAAGATGCGATCTTTGCGACTAAGATCCATGAAGTTAAGTCAAAGGAATTACCTGATCTTGACGATGAATTTGCTAAAGATGTTGACGAAAACGTTGATACTTTGGCTGAGTTAAAGGACAAAGTTCGTAAGGATCTACAGGACAAGAAGGATGATGCTGCAACTGCTGCCGTTCAAGATGCTGCTATCGAAGCGGCTGTCAACAATGCAACGGTTCAAGATATTCCGCAAGCTATGATCGATGAAGAAGTGCAACGGCAAATGGATCAGTACTTGGGCAACATGCAACGCCAAGGTATTGAACCGAAAATGTATTACCAGATCACAGGGACTTCTGAAGCTGATTTGCGTAAGCAATTTGCTAGTGATGCAGAAACACGCGTTAAAACTAATTTAGTTTTAGAAGCCGTTGTTGCTGCAGAAGGCATCAAGCCAACTGATGAACAAATCGAACAAGAAGTTAAGGATTTGGCGGACGAATATGGTATGGAAGTCAAAGCTGTTCGTAATGCTTTGACCGACGATATGTTAGGCCACGATATTGGGGTCAAGCAAGCAATCGAAATCATTGCCGATGCTGCCGTTGAGTCTGCTGACGTTAAGCCAGCTAAAGACACGGCCGAAGATGCAGATGCAGATAATACTAAATAATTAAATTTTTATGATCAATGCGCGGTAAGAGTCAGGTTACTTTAAGGGCTAGCGGGCTACATACGCTGTTTATAGTGTATGATCGCAGGACTTAAAGGCTTGATTTTTGCGGCGTATTTTTTTAGTTAAAATCAGTTTGCTTTACCTTCGGCAATAGGTATGCTAATGTTTTCACTGTTCAAAGAGATTGGCATATCCGTTGGCAAGTGAAGATAATTAAGGTAAGATTGAACTAACGAAATTAATAGGGGTTGATATATGTGTTCGACAATACGGAAACGGATGGCCCTGTCAATTGCTCATTTTGCGGTAAGTCACAAGATCAAGTGAAGAAGATCGTCGCTGGACCGGGTGTCTATATCTGTAATGAATGCATTGACTTATGTAAGGAAATTATTGACGAAGAATTTCAAGATGAAGCTTACAGTGATCTACTCGAAGTACCTAAGCCAGTTGAAATTTTAAATATTTTGAACCAATATGTTATTGGCCAGGATGAGGCTAAGCGGGCTTTAGCAGTTGCAGTTTATAATCATTATAAGCGCGTTAATCAAATGGATGTTCAATCAGAAAACGAAACTGAATTACAGAAAAGTAATATTTCGTTGATTGGGCCGACGGGATCAGGTAAAACATTTTTGGCGCAAACGTTAGCGCGGATCTTAAATGTACCATTTGCCATTGCTGACGCAACGACACTGACTGAAGCTGGTTATGTTGGCGAAGACGTCGAAAATATTCTTTTGAAGTTATTGCAAAATGCCGACTATGATGTGGAAAAGGCCCAAAAAGGAATTATTTACATCGATGAAATCGACAAAATTGCTAAGAAAAGTGAGAATGTTTCGATCACCCGGGATGTTTCTGGGGAAGGCGTTCAGCAGGCCTTATTGAAGATTTTGGAAGGTACGATCGCCAATGTGCCACCTCAGGGAGGCCGTAAGCATCCCCAACAGGAATTTATTCAGATCGATACCACCAATATT
This sequence comes from Loigolactobacillus binensis, assembly GCF_005405165.1. Lineage (GTDB taxonomy): Bacteria > Bacillota > Bacilli > Lactobacillales > Lactobacillaceae > Loigolactobacillus > Loigolactobacillus binensis. The sequence goes on along the minus strand of NZ_BJDN01000025.1, from coordinate 27,059 downwards.
CTTTTTATCGTCGGTGGTGCCTTTGATGGGATCGAGAACATCGTTAAGGAACGGCTCGGGGACAAAGTGATCGGTTTTGCAGGTCACGATGCCAAAGGTGTTGATGAGTCGAAGAGCTTGATGCAACAAGTTATTCCAGAAGACTTAATGAAATTTGGATTGATTCCTGAGTTCATTGGACGGATTCCGATTATGGCTGCATTAGAGAAGTTAACCGAAGATGATTTGGTACGGATCTTAACCGAACCTAAGAATGCATTGGTTAAGCAATACACCAAGCTATTAGGTTTAGATGACGTTAAGCTTGAGTTTGAACCTGGTGCTTTACACGCCATTGCGCATGAAGCTATTGAGCGTAATACAGGTGCCCGTGGCTTGCGGTCGATCATTGAAGAAGTGATGATGGATATTATGTTTGATTTACCAAGTCGGGATGATGTAGGTAAAGCGATTATCACTGAAGCAACCGTCGAAGGCAATGGTCAACCGAAGTTAGTTTTAACGGATGATCAGAAAGCTTCTTAAAGTTTAATTTTAGTGGAGAAACGATTCGGGTAGCTGAATCGTTTCTTTTTTTGGCTTAAGGTATGCTAAAATAGTAAGCAGTGATTCGGAATCATGGCGTAAAATTTTATTGCTTGTCATGCTTAAGCTTTGGTCTTAAGCGGCTACTGCGCAACTAGGTTTTAGGATGATTGACTACTTTAAGTGATGGTGATGTGATCATGAATGCTACCTGCCGCCTTGTTATGATGACAAGCATGGCTGAAGTCAATAAGTAAGGATCAACTTACTTTAGTTATAGAAGTAGAAGTGGAGGAAAAATAAATGCAGATTCAGGATGTGGAATTGGTGATCAGTGCCGTGGCACCAATGCAGTATCCCACTGATGGTTTACCGGAAATAGCGCTGACCGGCCGTTCTAATGTCGGCAAATCATCGATGATCAATAAGTTGATCCAGCGTAAGAAAATGGCTCGAACATCCAGTACACCAGGTAAAACGCAGACACTTAATTTTTATAAACTTAATGAGGCCTTCTATTTTGTTGATGTTCCTGGTTATGGCTACGCCAAGGTTTCTAAAACCGATCGCGAGAAGTTTAGCCAAATGATTGAAACTTATTTACAGGAACGGACAACTTTGCGTGGGGTTATTTCGTTGATTGATGTTCGTCATGAACCCACTAAGGATGATTTAGCCATGTATGATTATTTGAAATTTTTTGGCGTGCCTGTTTTGGTGGTTGCCACTAAAGGCGATAAGGTGCCTCGGGGTAAATGGAATCAACGTGAAAGCAAACTCAAAAAGGCGTTACAGTTGAACCAAACTGATGATTTGGTGATTTTTTCCAGTACATCTGGACTTGGTGGCGATCAAATCTGGGAGTGGGTCACCGCCCATTTACCTGAATAGCTAGACAGTAAGCGTGAAGGAGGAGCAGCAGTGGAATTTAATGACTATCAAAAATTAGCGAATCGAACACTTTTAGGCAATGAACAGGTTTTGACTAACTGTGCCTTAGGCTTAGCCAGTGAAAGCGGTGAGGTCATTGACCTGATCAAAAAATACACTTTTAACGGTGAAGACCTTGATCAGGATGAATTGGTTAAAGAGATGGGGGACGTGCTTTGGTACTTATCCCAGGTAGCCGAGTGGGCTAATATTCCCTTTGAAGAAGTGGCCAAGCAAAATATTACTAAGCTAAATGCTCGCTATGGCAAGCAATTGAATATCAAAAAGCAATAAAAAATACGACTCCATTGGGGGTCGTATTTTTGTCCTTTATTTTTCGAGCCAGCCACCATCAATCGGAATAACACTGCCATGGATGTAGTCAGCGGCCGGACTAGCTAGAAATAGGCTTAACGCGGCAACTTCTTCTGGTTGCGCCCAGCGCTGAGCAGGTGTTTGCGCGGCCACCTGGCGTGCCATCTCAGCATCATTTTGGAAATCAGCGGCATTCATTGGGGTATCAATAGCACCGGGAGCGATACAGTTGGCGCGGATACCCTGAGCGGCGTAATCATAATCAATTTGTTTAGTAAGCCCAATGACGCCGTGTTTGGCAGTGGTATATGCCACGCCACCGCCACCAGCCACGAGCCCAGCGATTGAGGCCATATTAAGGATCACACCATGATGATGAGTAAGCATTTGCGGTAGTAGCGCTTGTGCAAATAAAAATTGACTGGTTAAATTGGTAGTCAAAATATTTTCCCAGCTGGCTAAATCGGTGGCTAGTAAAGGCGTATAAGCATCTAAAATCCCGGCCGTATTTAATAAAAGTTCGATCCGGGGCATTTGAATAAGTGCGTGTGCTACGCAGTCATTAATGGCCGTAGCCTGCCGAATATCGCCTTGTTCAAAATAAAAAGTCGTTGGGTAACGCTGCTGTAATTGGCCAACGGCAGCGTTATGACTGCGATCAATACCAAAAACCAGCACTCCTTGTGCCAAAAATGCCGCCGCCTGAGCGTGACCAATTCCAGAAGCCACGCCGGTGATCACTGCATGTTGTTGCTTAAGTTCAGGATAGTTCGCCATTAGCTAACAACTTGCCAATCAGTCGCGAGTAGATCACAGCTAGTCGGTTGAAACATTGAAAGACTAGGTGTTTCCGTCGTTTTGATCAAGAAATAAGGATTGATCGCGGCACCATGATAGGTGGCATTATTAACTAGAAAGATATATTGTTCACTGCCTTCCCAACCGCTACGTACAATTTTCTTACCAGCGATTAGTAAGGGTAATGCTTCATTAAAAGTCATAAATTGATCCTCCTGCACATTAAATAAATTAAAGATTAAACGGTTAAATCGATTCGTTTAGCTAAAATATAAAATAAAATTGCACCACTGACTAAGGAAATCAGCTCACCTAAGGCCACGCTGAAATAGGTCGCCCAAAAAGGCGCTTTGCTGACGATATGGAGCTCTAGAGCAACACTCCACATGGCTAGGGTACAAATGATAGTACTCGTAGCCAGTTTAGCAATCAGGCTCTTTAAATGCCGACTCAGATAATAACTGATGGTCGTCATCACTAAAGTACCTAAAGTACCAAAAACAATGTCGATAATACCTAAAGGTGAAAATAAATTGACGACCGCACAACCGATGGTTAACGCCCAAATATAACGCTTATTAAAAATAGCTAAATGATTAAGCATTTCCGAAAAGCGTAATTGGGTGGCGCCAAAGCTCCACGGTGCCACCAGCATGGTGATCGCGATATAAAGTGCTGCGATCACACCGATCTTGGTCAACGAACTAGTCTTGATTCGAGTTTTCTCCATTATAAAATGGCCTCCTAGTTTTTTATTACGGTGGGATAGTCACGAACCACCACTGACAAAAAGTCAGACACGTACCACTTTATAGTACTATTTTGCTTTAGTTAGTACAACAAGCTACAGCGTTTTACCGTAAAAAATGAGATCATAACCAGATTAGGTCATGATCTCATTTTTGTTTTGGAGAACGATTAAGTTGGCGTATAGAACGAAGTAATTTCTGCTACCAAACAATTATTCAGTAGGCGAATAAGCCTAGGCTAGGCACCATTTATTTTTTAGGATCGTCTTTTTTAGTTACTTTGACTTCTTTAGGTTTTTTAGCTACTGGTTTCTCAACAGATTTCTTTGGATCTAAAGCGAATTTGTCGAACAGTTCGTTTAGTGTGTTATCTTGCTTGATCGTTAAGCCCATCGCAATCATCCTTTCTTTGCTTTGTTCCTATTTTAGCAGAAAAAAATAAATTGTGCTGACATTTGCACCACTAATTTAAAATGGATATCCACGTTTTTTTATGCATAAATCCAGTTAATCAGTGAAACTACTTGCATAAAAAATCATTAGCAGGTATAATCGAGCTATTGAATATAAAAAGAGGTAGGCAATAGTATGAAGAAAATAATGAGTTGGTTAATGTTGGTGGTCACTTTAAGTGTGGCCCTGTTAGGTGGGTTTGCGCAGCCTAGCCACGCGGCAACTACTGGCACTGAGGATTCACTGGCCCGGGTCAAGGCAAAAGGCACTTTAGTAATGGGAACTAGTCCAGATTACCCGCCTTATGAGTTTTTGGTTAACCGGGGGGGCAAAGAGCGAGTTGTCGGTATGGATGTCGACATTGCCAAAAAGATTGCTAAAGATCTAGGCGTAAAGTTAGTGATCAAACAAATGGATTTTGATTCTTTATTGGTCGCATTGGAGACTAATAAAGTCGATATGGTTATTTCGGGGATGTCACCGACACCGGCGCGGAAAAAGAGCGTTGATTTCTCCAAGGTTTATTATAAAGGTGGTCAGTCGATCATCATTAACAAGGCCGACAAAGGATTATACAAAGATAAAGATTCCTTTGAAAATAAATCTTTAGGGGCACAAACTGGGAGTATCCAGTATAATTTAGGTAAGAAACAGATCAAAGGTTCGAAGATGAAAGGATTAGCTAAAATCAGTGATTTGATTTTGGCATTAAAGAGTCATAAAGCTGAAGGGGTGATTATGGAAACACCATCTGCTCAGGCTTATGTTGATAATGATCCTGATTTGGCCATGATCAATGGTAAATTTGATTTAGGTAGTGGCGAAAATGATACCGCCATTGGGTTTAAAAAGGGATCTACTTCTTTAGTCAATGCGGTCAACAAGTCAGTTGATGAGATTACACAAAAGAAGTTGACCAAAACCTATTTAAAAGATGCTGGCACTTATATGAAGACGAATACGCATAATACTAGCATGTGGCATTATTCAGGCTACTTCCTTAAAGGGGTCGAATACACCTTACTGATCACCATTATCAGTGTCTTCTTCGGTATTTTGTTAGGGATCCTTTTCGCTTTGATGCGTTTAAGCAAGATGAAGTTAGTTCATGCTCTAGGGGTTGTTTACATTGAATTCGTGCGGGGGACACCGTTAATGATCCAAGTGATGTTCGTTTACTTCGGGATCGGCTTATTTATCAATATTCCGGCGTTGATTGCTGGTATTATTGCCGTCTCTTTGAACTCCGCAGCTTATGTTGCTGAAATCATTCGGGGCGGGATCAATTCTGTTGCCAAAGGGCAGACGGAGGCCGCACGTAGTCTGGGACTCAGTCAACGGCAAACGTTCCAAAGCGTGGTCTTCCCACAAGCACTTAAGAATATTTGGCCAGCGTTAGGCAATGAATTTGTTTCTTTGATCAAGGAAAGCTCGATCGTGTCGATCATTGGGGTCACCGATTTGATCTATCAATTAAAAGCTGTTCAGACTGCCACTTATAAAGGGGTCATCCCGATCGTTGTCGCTATGATCATTTACTTTATTTTAACCTTCAGTTTGTCTAAAGTTTTGAACCACTACGAGAGGAAGATGAAGCACGATGCCTGAAGAAATGATTGCAATTGAAAACATTAATAAAAAGTTTGGCGACACCGAAGTTTTAAAGGATTTAAACGGTAAAGTTGAAAAAGGGCAAGTGATCTGCGTGATCGGTCCCTCTGGTGGTGGTAAAAGTACCTTTCTGCGCTGCCTAAATATGTTGGAGCAACCGACCAGCGGCAAAATCATGTTTGAAAACTCTGATTTGACATCGTTAAACGAAAGTCAGATCAACCAATTGCGGGAAAAGATGGGCATGGTTTTCCAGAGTTTTAATCTTTTCTCCAATATGACCGTAGTTGAAAACGTTAAGTTGGCACCGATCAAAGTTAAGAAGATGAGCAATGACGACGCTCAGAAATTGGCACTCAAATTATTGGCTCAAGTCGGGTTAGCTGAGAAAGCCGATGATTATCCTGCGAGCTTATCTGGAGGGCAACAACAACGGGTGGCTATTGCCCGGGCGTTAGCGATGAATCCAGATGTTATGTTATTTGACGAGCCTACCTCGGCCTTAGATCCAGAAATGGTCGGTGAAGTTCTAAAAGTTATGCAGGATCTAGCCAATGAAGGGATGACTATGGTAGTGGTCACTCATGAAATGGGCTTCGCTAAAAATGTTGCTGATGAAGTTTGGTTTATGGACGGTGGTGTTTTCGCCGAGAAAGGAACACCTGATCAGATTTTTGAACATCCACAAAACGAACGGACACAAGATTTCCTAGCCAAAATTTTGGAAGCTTAATTTAACAACAAAAAGCTGACTTCGGCCAGCTTTTTTGTGTCCACTGAATTGGGTTCGGCGGTGCATTATTGTTCCTTTTTAACCTCCATGGAGCAGCCTACTTGCTTTTCTAGATGGACGCGTTAGAATATAACAGCGAACAAATGTACGTTAATGCTGCTATAGAAGAAAGGTTGTTAGGTGTGGCAACAGAACATATAGAACATAAATTAGCCTTATTGCCGCCGCTGCCTGGCTGTTATTTGATGAAAAATCGTGATGGCAAGATCATTTACGTGGGTAAGGCGAAAAACTTAAAGAACCGGGTTCGATCCTACTTTAAAAGTAGTCACGAAGGGAAAACTGCGCGGTTAGTTTCTGAGATCCGTGATTTTGAGACGATCATCACGTCGACTGATAAGGAAGCCTTTTTGCTGGAGATCACGTTGATTCAAAAGCATCAACCGCATTTTAATATTAAGTTAAAAAAAGGCACCGGGTATCCCTACATTAAAATTACGAATGAGCGGGATCCTAAGATGCTGATTACCGGGGATGTTAAAAAGGATGGTGGCTACTACTTTGGTCCTTATCCTAACGTTTATGCTGCTGAAGAAACGCTACATTTTTTGCAGAAGGTCTATCCGCTGCGCCGCTGTAATGGCCGGCAAAAGCGGCCCTGCTTGTATTACCATATGGGCCAGTGTCTAGGTGCTTGTTTCCGGGAAGTGCCACAAAGTGAATATGATGCGCAGATCCGCAAGATCAAGCGCTTTTTGAATGGGCAAGTTGGGGATGTTAAGCGCGAGCTACGGGGAAAAATGCAAACGGCCGCCGCTGATCTTCATTTCGAGCGGGCGGCGGAATTACGGGATCAGTTACGGTATATTGAAGCCACCGTAGAAAAGCAGAAAATCATTTCCAACGATCATACGCCACGTGATATTTTTGGTTATTACATGGATAAAGGTTGGCTCTCGGTGCAGATCTTTTTTATTCGTCAGGCCCGGTTGATCAAACGGGAGAAGCGACTATTTCCTTGTGTCAATACGCCGGAAGAAGAATTGGAAAGTTTTATTCTACAATTCTATAAGCGTAAAAATAATGTTCTTCCGCGCGAGATTTTAGTGCCAAAAGGGGTTAATCAGAAAGTATTAGCAGATATTTTACAAGTACCGATCCGCACGCCACAACGCGGTGAAAAACGGGCTTTGATGCTAATGGCTAACAAAAATAGTCGCTTAGTTTTGGAAGAAAAATTCCGCTTGATGGAATTGGACAATTCACATACTGTTGGTGCAGTGCAAGAATTAGTTGACGTCTTGCAGATCACCTCAGCCCATCGCATCGAGGCTTTCGATCATTCCAATATTCAAGGAACTGATCCAGTGTCAGCGATGGTTTGTTACATTGATGGCGAACCGGTTAAAAACGAATACCGCAAATATAAAATTAAATCCGGCGATGGTGCCAATGAAGCGGCGAATACGCAAGAAGTTATTCGGCGCCGCTATGTGCGATTATTGAAGGAGCAGCAACCACTACCTGATTTGATTTTAATGGATGGTGGTGAGATCCAGGTTCATGCGGCTAAAGAAATTCTAGAAGATGAATTAGGTTTGACCATTCCGGTAGCAGGTATGGTCAAAAATAAACATCATAAAACCGCTGATTTAATGTATGGTCCCGATGATAAAAAGTTGGACCTTGATCCGAAAAGCGAAGGCTTCTATTTACTGCAGCGAATTCAGGATGAAGTCCATCGCTTTGCGATCACCTTCCACCGCCAATTACGGGGCAAGCATTCCTTGAGTTCGCAGCTTGATCAAATTCCCGGCGTCGGTCCAAAAACACGAACAAAATTACTACGCCAGTTCGGTTCATTAAAGAAATTAAAAAGCGCAACGATTCCAGAATTGCGTGAAATCGGTGTTTCCAAAACAGTTGCGCAAACCATCAAATTGTCATTAAAATAGAGAATAAATTAGGTCCAACCACACTTGTGGTTGGGCCTTTTGTTATTTTAACGGCTTTTAATGATAAGGTGTATTTTATCACGATGATAGATTAAAATTCGTGTGCTAAATACGAACGATTATGATAAATAAATTTAAAATATACGTTTATATTATTGACGAATGATTATAGATGCTTGTATACTTAATGTACGGTTTATTAAGAGTATGTATTCACCTTAATTATGGAATAGGGAGGCAATTTTTGTGAATCAAGTTGCGATCGTGATGGGCTCAGTTTCGGATTGGCCGACGATGCAAGCGTCCGCCGCTATTTTAACTGAGTTGCAGATTCCGTTTAGTAAACACGTTATTTCAGCACACCGCATGCCGGCGCAGTTGCAAGACTTCGGCCAGCAGGCAGTGGCTCAAGGCATCGCCGTGATCATCGCTGGTGCTGGTGGCGCCGCGCATTTGCCGGGGATGTTGGCGGCGAATACGGTGCGGCCGGTGATCGGCGTACCGATCGAAAGTCATGCGCTGCACGGGATGGATTCCTTGTTGTCGATTGTGCAAATGCCGGCTGGCGTGCCGGTGGCGACTATGGCGATCGGCACCGCCGGGGCGAAAAATGCGGCGTTACAGGCGGCTAGCATTTTGGCGTTGCAAGATGGGCAGTTGCAGCAGCGCTTACTAGATTATCGGGCGGCCCAGACTAAAAAGGCCGTTGAAAGCGAGGCGCAACTTGATTAAACAATTATTGCCGCCAGCCACGATCGGCATTGTCGGTGGCGGCCAATTAGGCCAGATGATGACCTTAGCCGCAAAAAGCATGGGCTACAAGGTCGGTGTGCTCGATCCAACTCCTGATTGTCCTGCGGCCCAGGTGGCTGATTTTCAAATCACCGCCGACTATAGCGACCAACAAGCCATGCTTGATCTAGCCAAACGAGCCGATGTGCTAACTTATGAATTTGAAAATGTTGATCTGGCAAGCTTAAAGGCCGCTAATCAATACGCTGAACTGCCGCAAGGGACTCATTTGTTGGCGATCACCCGTAATCGTTTGACGGAGAAAAACTTTCTGAAATCACTGGGGGTGCCGGTGACTGAGTTTGCGGCGGTGACGACACCTGCTGAATTAAAGGCAGCTGTTCAAACCGTCGGCCTACCCAGCATTTTGAAAACGGCTACCGGTGGTTACGATGGTCACGGCCAGCACGATGTGAATACGGTGGCCGACTTGGCGACTGATTTATTGCCTGGGGACTGTATTTTGGAGCGGCGCCAAGCGTTTACCAAGGAGTTAGCCGTCATGGTCACCCGGGACCGTGATCAGCAGGTCCGCACGTTTCCCGTCGTCGAGAATATCCATCATCAACATATTCTGCATGAAACGATCGCTCCGGCACCAGTTTCAGCGGCGATCAAGGCCGAAGTCGTTGCGATCGCCACTAAAATTGCCCAAGGACTGGCATTGTACGGCGTCCTAGGCATCGAATTTTTCTTATTGCCGGATGGCCGTTTGTTAGTCAATGAATTGGCACCGCGGCCACATAACTCTGGTCATTTTAGCATTGAGGCTTGTAATCTATCGCAATTTGCGGCGCATATTCGGAGCATTTGTGGCCTGCCGATCCCTGCGATCACCCAACAGCGTCCGGCAGTGATGGTCAATTTACTCGGCCAGCATTTACAGCCGGCGCGGCAACGGTGGTTACAGCGGCCGCAGTGGTATCTCCATGATTATGGTAAAGCGGAAAGCCGCTACCAACGCAAAATGGGCCACATCACCATTTTGACCGATGATCCGGCGGCGACACAGGCTCAGTTAGAAGAAGAAAAAATTTGGGAGGATCAATAATGCGTAAACTTAAAGAATTGAAGACGGGTAAGGCAAAACGACTTTATACCACCGATGAGCCCACCGTTTTGTGGGTGGAGTACTTAGATCAAGCAACTGCACTTAACGGCAAACGCAAGGAACAAATTGCCGCTAAAGGCGCGTTGAACAACCAGATCGACTGTTTAATTTTTGATTACTTAATTGCCCACCAGATCCCAACTGATTTTATTCGCCAAGTTTCGACGACAGAACAATTGATCCATCCAGTCAAAATGATCCCCTTGGAAGTGGTTGTCCGCAATCTTGCTTCTGGTAGCTTCCAACGCAAGTTTGCCACCGATTATTTACAGCCGCTAACTAAGCCGATCATCGAATTCTTCTACAAATCGGACCCGCTGGACGATCCCTTTATGAATGATGCCCAGGCCGAAGCTTTAGGTATCGCGACCGCCGACGAACTGGCCGCGATCAAACAATTAGCCTTGCGGATCAATCAGTTATTGCAGATCCGTTTTGCCCAAGCTCAGTTGACCTTAGTTGATTTTAAGATCGAAGTCGGCTATTTAGACGGTCAATTAGTATTGGCGGACGAAATTTCACCAGATTCATGCCGGCTGGTGGATGCCACAACAAAGGCCTCGTTGGACAAAGACGTTTTCCGTAAGCACACTGGTGATCTGACTACGGTGTATCAAGAAGTGTTGACCCGTTTGCAAAACTCGGAGGTGGCTCATGTATCGCGCTAAAGTTTATGTGACCTATAAAGATTCGATCCTCGATCCCCAGGCCGAAGCGGTTAAAACCGCCTTACACCAGTTAGATTTTACCGAATTACAACAACTGACTTGCGGCAAGTATTTTGAGTTAGTTTTAGCCACTTCAAAAGAAAAAGCGGCGGTCGCGGTGGAACAGATGTGCCAAAAGTTATTAGCCAACGTGAATATGGAAAGTTATCGCTACGAATTGGAGGCTTGCTAAAATGAAGTTTGCCGTGATTCAATTTCCGGGCTCAAATTGTGATCAGGACTTAGTGGCCGCCTTACGCGATGGCTTTCAGCAGCAGGCCGTTTTAGTCGATTATCGAACCGCCGATTTAACTGATTATGCGGCGGTTTTGTTACCGGGTGGTTTTTCGTACGGTGACTATCTACGTGGTGGGGCGATTGCTCGTTTTGCGCCGATCATGACTGCGGTGCGTGATTTTGCTGCTGCTGGTGGGCTAGTGATCGGTATCTGCAACGGCTTCCAGATCTTGACTGAAGCTGGCTTATTGCCAGGGGTTTTGCAACAGAATCGCAGTGCCAACTTTATCTGCCAACCAGCAGCGTTGACCGTTGTCAACAACCAAACCAGCTTCACCAAGGCTTACCAGCCGCAACAGACGATCACTTTGCCGATCGCGCATGGTGAAGGTAATTATTATTGCGACGCGGCAACGTTGGCTGAGCTCAAGGCACAGCGGCAAATTGCGTTTACTTATCAGGATAATCCTAATGGCAGTGTCGCCGATATTGCCGGCATCACCAATCGCGCCGGCAATGTTTTAGGCATGATGCCCCATCCCGAGCGTGCGGTGGAGGCCCTTTTAGGTAGTGAAGACGGTCGCGGTGTTTTTCAGAGTATGTTGCAAACATTAACGGAAAAGGTGGTACCAGCATGATCGAGCAAACAGCGACAGCAATCAAATCGAGCCGGTTATACCAGCAATGGGGCTTGACCAGTGCCGAATATCAACGGATCCAAGAATTGATCGGCCGCTTGCCTAATTTTACTGAAACTGGCTTGTTTGCAGCAATGTGGAGTGAACATTGTGCTTATAAAAATTCTAAACCGTTACTGAAACAATTTCCGACTAGTGGGCAACGAATTTTGCAAGGCCCAGGTGAAGGCGCCGGTATCATCGATATTGGTGACGGTCAGGCGGTGGTTTTTAAAGCGGAAAGCCACAATCATCCCACTGCAGTCGAACCTTATCAAGGGGCGGCGACTGGTGTAGGCGGCATTATCCGCGATATTTTTTCGATGGGCGCCCAACCGATCGCCATGCTGGATAGTCTGCGTTTTGGTGAATTGACCGATGCGCACACCCGATTCTTGTTGAAGGAAACCATCGCTGGGATCGGCGGCTACGGCAACTGTATCGGCATTCCGACCGTTGGCGGTGAGTTGGCGTTTGACGATGCCTACGCGGCCAATCCGGTGATGAACGCGATGTGCGTTGGCTTGTTGGACACCACGATGCAGCAAAAAGGCCAAGCCGCCGGAGCGGGTAACCTGATTTATTACGTTGGCGCCAAAACTGGCCGCGACGGTATTCAGGGGGCGATTTTTGCCTCGGCAGAATTTAACGATGACGTTGAGGCTGATCGTTCGGCGGTTCAAGTTGGCGATCCCTTTATGGAAAAGCAATTAATGGACGCTTGTTTAGAATTGATCCGCGAACACCCTGAAGCGGTCGTGGGGATCCAAGATATGGGCGCTGCCGGGTTGGTTTCATCCTCGGCGGAAATGGGCGCCAAAGCCGGCTACGGGATGACGTTGAATTTAGATGCGGTGCCGCAGCGGGAAAGTGGCATGATCCCTTATGAACTGATGCTGTCGGAATCCCAAGAACGGATGCTGATCTGCGTGGCTAAGGATCAAGGGGCGGTGGTGGAAAAGCTATTTGCTCGCTATGAACTGGACGCGGTGCAGATCGGTGCCGTGACGGCGGCTAAACAATACCAGTTGTATGCCCATGGCGAAAAAGTGGCTGACGTGCCGATCAAGGCCTTAGTTGATGAGGCGCCGGTTTATCAGCGGCCACAACGAATTCCGGCTCATTTATTAACAGCTGACCCGCAACAATACCAACCGCAGATCACCGATGCAGCGGCTGTTTTGACAGATTTGTTGCAACAGCCAACGCTTGCTTCCAAGCAAGCCGTTTATCGCAGCTACGATACCCAAGTTAAAACGAACACGGTTGTGGCCCCAGGTTCGGATGCCGCCGTGCTTAGAATTCGTGGCGGTCGTAAAGCGTTAGCGATGACCACCGACGGTAACGGGCGCTACTTGTATTTAAATCCCGAAATTGGTGGGCAAATTGCGGTTTGTGAAGCGGCCCGTAATATTGTGGCTAGCGGCGGCGTTCCGTTAGGCATCACCGACTGCCTTAATTTCGGTAGTCCAGAAGAGCCGGAAAGCTTTTATGAACTGGCGCAGGCAACCAAAGGGATGAGCGCGGCCTGCAAGGCCTTAGCAACACCGGTGATCTCCGGCAACGTTTCGCTGTACAACGAATCTAACGGTACGGCGATCTACCCAACGCCAATGGTCGGCATGGTCGGTTTGATCGCAGATTTAGCTTTGATCACCACGCAAGACTTCAAACACGCCGGGGACGCCATTTTCTTAGTCGGCCAAACCCGCGCGGATTTTAATGGTAGTGAATTACAAAAAATGTTGACCGGCAATATTAGTGGCGCGTTATTTGATTTTGATCTAGCCACGGAAATCAGCAATCAACAATTAGTCCAACAAGCGATTCGGGCGGGAATCGTTAGCAGCGCGCATGATCTAGCGGAAGGCGGCTTAGCGGTCGGTTTGGCGGAAAGCTGCTTTGGGCGGCAATTAGGCGCCACCGTTGAAGTGGCGATGCCAGCCAGCTGGTTATTTGCCGAAAGTCAATCACGCTTTATCCTTACCGTGCCGGCCGCGCAAGCAGCGGCTTTTAGTCAAATGACCGGTGAACAGGCGCAACAGATCGGCACGGTGACGGCGGCGACCGACTTGGTTATCAAAACGAATACAGAAACACTGACGTTAGATGTTGTCACCAGCAAACAGCAGTGGGAAGGAGCATTAGCATGGTAAGCGAGGTCAAAAGTCTCAATGAAGAATGCGGTGTATTTGGTATTTGGGGCGATGCCCAAGCGGCCGAGCTAACTTATTTTGGCTTACATGCGTTGCAACATCGCGGTCAAGAAGGCGCCGGGATCGTCGCCAATGCGCAGGGGCATTTGACCGGTGAAAAAGGGTTAGGTTTGTTGACGGAAGTTTTTGACCATCCAGATAAATTAGCTCATTTAACTGGCACCGCGGCCATTGGGCACGTGCGCTACGCCACCGCGGGGAGTGCCGGAATCGAAAATATCCAGCCGCTATTATTTAATTTTAACCAGCAGCAAGTGGCCTTGGCGCACAATGGTAATTTGACCAACGCAGTTAGTTTACGGGCGGAATTAGAGGCGGAAGGCGCCATTTTCCACGCCAACTCTGATACCGAAGTGCTGATGCATTTGATCCAGCGCCAAACCGCGGCAACGTTTGAACAGCGTTTAAAAGCCAGCCTGCGCCAGATCAAGGGCGGTTTTGCTTACTTAGTGCTGACCAATGATGCCTTGTACGCTGCACTAGATCCTAACGGCTTTCGGCCGTTGGCGCTGGGCCAGTTAGCGACGGGGGCCTACGTTGTGGCTAGCGAAACTTGCGCTTTAGACACGGTCAATGCGCGCTTCATCCGCGACGTGCAACCAGGTGAACTGATCAAAATTGACGATCACGGCTACCAAGTTAAGTCCTACACCACGGACACCCAATTGTCGGTTTGTTCGATGGAGTTCATCTATTTTGCCCGGCCCGATTCGACGATCTACGGTGTCAATGTCCATCAGGCGCGGGAACGGATGGGTCAACTTTTGGCTAAAGAACAGCCGGTGGACGCTGATATCGTCGTTGGCGTACCGAATTCGTCTTTGTCAGCGGCGAATGGTTACGCGGCGGCCAGCGGCATTCCCTACGAAATGGGCTTGATCAAAAATCAATACAGCCAGCGCACCTTCATTCAGCCCACTCAGCGCCTACGGGAGCAAGGGGTGCGGATGAAGTTATCGGCGGTGGCGGCAGTGGTCAAAGGAAAAAAAGTCGCCTTAGTCGATGATTCGTTGGTGCGGGGCACGACCAGCAACTATATTGTCCGCCTCTTAAAAGAAGCCGGTGCCACCGCGGTGCATTTGCTGATCGCTTCACCGCCATTGCGCTATCCTTGCTTTTACGGCATCGACATTGAAAACACCCGCGAGTTGATGGCAGCTAATCTGACGTTACCGCAAATGCAAGCCAAGATTGGCGCTGATTCGTTAGGCTTTCTAAGCGTAGACGGCCTGATCGCCGCGATCAATTTAAAAAGCAGTGCACCGTATTCTGGTTTATGTGTGGCTTACTTTAACGGCGACTATCCGACACCACTGTACGATTACGCCGCAACTTTTGAATTGCCGCAGGTGACGGCTTAGTGCAGCGTAGCTATCCTATCTAAAATAAATTACACGTAAGCGGATATCAGTTAGGTTCCATTCCGGCGCTGGCGTATGGAACGCGTGCGACTTGAACTAATGCCGAAGTACGGCAAGTCTAAGTCGCAGCTGTGCCGATAGTTGTTAATAGCGGGCTGTGCTATTTACAACTATGCGGTCTTGGCGAGATCCACTTTTCCTCCCGCTTTTGTTTTTGACTGGAAAAGTTAGCTCGCCAAACCGCCACGCGTTGCCATGTTTCTTGCGGCATGGTTTTTGCCACAAGAATGGACAACGACGCGTTAATCACGACTTTGGAACAAAGTCTACCGCTATTAGCTAGTCCGTCATCGCGCACCGGAATGGAATCTAACTAACTCTGTTTATAATTTATTTCCAATGAATATAAACGCTATACTGCACTAGTTAAAGGAGGAAAAATAATGAATGCTTACGAGAAGGCGGGCGTTAACATTGCTGCCGGAGAAGCCGTGGTCACTAATTTGCAGCAACAGATCAAAAAACTAAATTCGGCCAATGTGCTAGGCGGTTTAGGCGCGTTTGGCGGCTTGTATCAATTACCACCACGGCAGCAGCCAGTTTTAGTCGCAGGGACGGATGGTGTCGGCACTAAATTATTGCTGGCGATCCAAAGCGGCCAGCGGACAACGGTTGGCCAGGATCTAGTGGCGATGTGCGTCAACGACGTGGTCGCGCAAGGGGCACAGCCATTATTTTTCCTTGATTATTTGGCGGTGGCGCAAACGCAACCGCAGGAAGTGGCCGAACTGATGCAAGGCATCGTGGCCGGTTGTCAACAAAGTGGGATGACTTTGTTAGGCGGCGAAACCGCGGAAATGCCGGATATGTACGCTGCCGGCCATTATGATCTAGCCGGTTTTGCCGTTGGTATCGCCGAAAAAGCAGCCTTGCTGAAGCCAGAACAGGTGCAGGCCGGCGATATTTTGCTAGGCCTGCCTTCCAGCGGCTTACATAGCAATGGCTTCTCGTTGGTGCGCCAATTATTGTTTAAGACGCACGATTATCAATTTAGCGATACGCCAGCCGAATTAGCGGGGGCTAATTTACTGGATACATTGCTGACGCCGACGCAGATCTACGTTGACGCGCTGCTGCCGTTACTCAAACAACAGTTGATCGCTGGCGCGGCCCACATAACTGGTGGTGGTTTGCTGGAAAATGTACCGCGGATGTTACCGGCCGGTTTAGCGGCACGAATCAATTTAGGCAGCTGGCCGCGGCAGCCGATTTTTGATTGGTTGTGTCAATTAGGCCAGTTGCAGCAAAACGAAGCCTTCACGACCTTCAATATGGGCCTGGGTATGGTTTTAGCGATCCATCCAGCTGATCTAGCCGCGGTGCAACAAATCTTGACGGCTCAGCAGCAGGCTTTTTATCAAATTGGTGTCGTTCACTCCGGCGCAACCGGCGTGGAATTAGTGGAGGCTGACGCATGAAAAAGTTAGCGATTTTTGCTTCCGGCAATGGAGGTAACTTTGAGGCGTTGGTGACGGGCATTCAGCAGCAACAAGTCGCGGCACAAGTGGTGTTGCTGGTCTGTGATTATCCGACTGCGCCGGTTATTCAGCGGGCGCAGCGGTTAAAGGTTCCCATTTGGACCGCGGAATTTAAGCAATTTGCGGATAAAGCGGCCTTTGAAACGGCGATTTTAGCTCAATTACGTCAACGAGAGGTGGAATTGATCTTGTTGGCCGGTTATATGCGGATCATTGGCCCTACTTTATTACAGGCTTATCCGCAGCAGATCATCAATATTCATCCCGCTTTGTTGCCTAAGTTTCCTGGCCGTCACGGGATCGAAGATGCATTTGCCGCTGGCGTCAGCGCAACTGGCGTAACTATCCATTATGTCGATGCCGGCGTTGACAGCGGGCCGATTATCCAGCAAGCCGTGGTCCCAGTCGAACCGCAGGATACCTTAGCTAGTTTAAGTAGCCGCATTCATCAAACTGAGCATCGGCTTTATTTGCAAAGTCTGGTAGAATTATTAGAAGATAAGTAATTAAATGACAAAATAAGGGGCGCATCATTAATGAAAACAGCTTTACTTAGTGTATCGGATAAAACAGGATTGGTTGAATTTGCCCAAGGCTTAGTTACTCAAGGCTACCGAATTCTTTCGACTGGCGGCACCCAAAAAGTGTTGGCAGCAGCGAACATTGCCGTTACGCCAGTGGAAGAAGTCACGCATTTTCCGGAAATGCTTGATGGTCGGGTAAAAACGCTCCACCCAGCGATCCATGCAGCCTTATTAGCCAAACGCGATGATCCTGAACATATGGCTACCTTAGCTCAGCATAAAATCGATCCCATCGACTTAGTGTGCGTTAATTTGTATCCCTTCAAACAAACAATCATGCAACCGGCAGTCACAGAAGTGGCGGCCATCGAACAGATCGACATTGGTGGGCCGAGCATGTTGCGCTCCGCGGCGAAAAATTTTGCCGCGGTGTTGCCGCTCGTTGATCCTGCCGATTACCAACCGGTATTGACTGCGTTGGCCGCCGGTGAAGTTGATCAGGCCTTCCGCCGGCAATTGGCGACCAAAGTATTCCAGCACACCGCCAGTTATGATGCCTTGATCGCCGATTATTTGAACACCGAAGAATTTCCGGCCACATTACCGTTAGCGTATACCAAAAAACAAGAATTACGCTACGGTGAAAATTCCCATCAAAAAGCGGCCTTTTACGAAACCGCGATCCCGGAACCTTATTCGATCGCCCAGGCACAACAATTACATGGTAAAGAACTTTCTTACAATAATATCAAGGACTGTGATGCGGCGCTGCGGATCAGCCGTGAATTCAGCCAACCGGCCGTGGTCGCGGTCAAACATATGAATCCTTGTGGTGTCGGCTTAGCTGCTGACATTGAAACCGCTTGGGATCGCACCTTTGCTGCCGATTCGACTTCAATTTTTGGTGGCATCATCGTATTGAATCGTGAAGTTGACGTGGCCACCGCCGAGAAAATGCATCAACTATTCTTGGAGATCATCATCGCGCCTAGCTTTAGCCCCGATGCCTTTGCTGTTTTAGCGAAAAAGAAGAATCTCCGTTTATTGACCTTAGATATCAGCGCACCAGAACAAACTGAACTAGAAAGCGTCTCGGTGCTGGGTGGGTTACTGCGGCAGGAAGCCGATCAAGTCCACGAAACGGCGACCGATTTTGAAGTCGTGACTAAAAAGCAACCAACCGCCGCGCAGTTAAAGGCCTTAGAATTTGGTCAGATCATTGCCAAGCACGTTAAAAGTAATGCCATTGTAGTTGCGACTGCGGAACAAACGTTGGGCATCGGTGCCGGGCAAATGAACCGCGTTGGCTCAGTCGAGATCGCCATTCAGGCGGCCCAGGACAAACCAGGTTATGCCGACGCCATCTTAGCCTCCGACGCCTTTTTTCCAATGGATGATTCGGTCGCTTATGCAGCGGCGCACGGGATCACTGCCATCGTCGAGCCTGGCGGCAGTATCAAAGATAAAGATTCGATCGCTAAAGCCGATGAATTAGGCGTGGCGATGGTCTTCAGCGGTCGGCGGCATTTCCGGCATTAAGCTGGGTTGTGTTTGAAAAATAATATTGAGTTAGTTTTTACCGCTAATGTAGCGTAAACGTGGTTGAAAAAGCAGCTTATTGCATATAACTACGCTAGCCAAACGTCTCACTGCGTGCTACTTATTGGTTAGCTGCCATGTTTCTTGCGGCACGGTTTTTGCCACAAGAATGGACAACGCCCGTAGCATCAAAGATTATTAGCGTTTTTTGCTAATAATCCACCTCTATTGCGGAGTAGTAGGTTATATTCCATAAGCTGAGCGCTTTTTCAGACACACTCTAAGGAGGGCATCATGGCTAAAGTTTTAGTTATCGGTAGTGGCGGTCGCGAGCACGCCTTGTGCCGGCAATTTTTGTTGAGCCCGCAGGTGAGCCAAGTTTACTGTGCCCCTGGCAACGCGGGCATGGCGGCCGACGGTATTCAATTAGTGGCCGCCACTACTTTTGCGGCGTTGGCCACTTTGGTCCAGCAACAGCAGATCGACTTGACCTTTGTCGGACCGGAGATCCCGTTGCAGCAGGGGATCGTCGACTATTTTCAAGCGCGGCATTTGCCTATTTTTGGCCCAACTCAGGCCGCGGCCGAATTGGAAAGCTCGAAAAGTTTCGCCAAAGCGTTGCTGCAGGAACAGGGCATTGCCACCGCCGCTTATCAAGAATTCACCGATTACGCGGCGGCCTGTGCTTATTTGCAGCAGCAGCCGTTGCCGCAAGTGATCAAGGCTAACGGTTTGGCCGCCGGCAAAGGGGTCACCATTGTCAAAAGCTTGGCGCAAGGGCAAACGGTGTTGCAGGAATTATTGCAGCAGCACCAATTTAAAACCACCAGCGTGATCATTGAGGAATTTCTAGTTGGTGAAGAATTTTCTTGCATGGCATTTGTCGCCGGCGACCAAATCGTTCCCATGCCGCTGGCGCAGGATCACAAAGCGATCGGTGAAGGCGATAAAGGCGCGAATACTGGTAGTATGGGCGCCTATAGTCCGTTGCCGCAAATGCCGGCTGATCTGGCTAAGCAGGCCTTTGACCAGGTTCTGCGGCCGATCGTCACCGGGATGCAACAGCAGCGTGCCTTTAACGGGATCTTGTACGCCGGCCTGATCTTAACCGCCGCCGGCATCAAAGTGATCGAGTTCAACATGCGCTTCGGCGATCCGGAAACCCAGGTCGTCCTACCGCAGCTGACCAGCGATTTTTATCAGTTATTGCAGGATATGTTGGCCGGCAAAGAAGTTCAGCCTACTTGGCAGCAACAGCGGCTTACCTTAGGCGTGGTGGTAGCGGCCGCTGGCTACCCTGGCGCTTATCCACAGGCACTGCCGTTGCCTGACTTAACGCAATTGCCAGCTGACTTAACCGTTTATTATGCCGGCGTCACCGCAAAAGAACCGCACTTGGTCAGCGCTGGTGGCCGGGTATTCCTGATCGCAACACAGGCAGCCGATGTCCGTAGCGCACAACAAAAAATTTACGCTGCACTTGACCAGTTACCCTTAGCAGACTTTAATTACCGCCACGATATCGGTTGGCATGCCTTAGCATGAAAAAAGCCGATTTGTAGAACGTATTTTGACTATATTTCGAAAGCACGAACAAAGAATTGTGACATGGATTACAGGTTCTTCCTGGCATATGGTTAGCGTTAAACAGAATGAGTTAGGTTCCATTCCATCTGGCCGCAACTGAACTTAAACCTATTTTTGGTGTAGTGGCAGCCTTAGTTAAATCGTTTAAATTCATAATACAAAAACACTGATGAGAAAGTGAATTTTTCACTATTTTCATCAGTGTTTTGCGCTACGTAGATACGATTTAATTTTTAAATTTGCGAATTATCGAAGGTGTCGTTTATACTCAATTGTACTAACCAAACGACTAAACTAGCGAATAAGCAATGTTCAACCGGTGCCAAGGTGGAGTGGAGGTGCTGGCTTGTCAACGCGCCACGCGTTCCATACGCCAGCGCCGGAATGGAACCTAACTAGCCCTGTTCTCGTGTATTAAATGACTATATTTCAGGATGAATAGATTAATACGTCACAACACTTTTTAGTACCCTAATTTAAGATCAGCTTGATTGACACTTAACTTACCAGTGCGGCAAAATGACTGCAAATTAGGATAAAAAATAGCAAATAAGACGTCCTCGACATTATCAACGGTGCCGGTGGTGTGTGGCGTCATGATCAAGTTAGGTGCTTGCCACAGCGGTGAATCGGCCGGCAACGGTTCTTGCTCAAAAACGTCCAACGCGGCACCGGCTAATTGGCCGTTTTCCAAGGCAGTGATCAAGGCCGCCGTATCGACTGAGGGCCCGCGACCGACATTGATGAAGATCGGCGGTTGCGGTTGGCGGGCGAAAAAGTCAGCGTTAAAGAAATGTTGAGTAGCGCTGGTTAAAGGCAACGTATTCACGATGAAATCAGCCACTGGCGGTTGGGCGTTGCTAGCGGCTAAAGCGACGGTTTCAACGAACGCGGGTGCGGCGTGACCGTTATGGTTGACGCCGATCGTGCTCAAACCAACTTGCTGCAGCAATTGACTAATGGCCTGGCCGACATGGCCGGTGCCGTAGATCAGCACCCGTTTTTTCACAACAGAATACAGGACACGCCGGTGAATACGGCCTTGCCAGAAATTCTGCGGGTCGCGGTTTTGCGGGTGGGTGATGTAACGGGCAAAGTCTAAAATGTAACCGAGGACTGATTGCGCGATCGCATCGCCGTGAATGCCGCCGGCGTGGGCGACTAACACCTTTTGTTGCACCAACGCGGCCAACGGTAAATAATCGATCCCCGCTGAAGAAGTTTGAATAAATTTGACTCGGTTGGGGCCGGCCAAGATTTTAGCGGCCAGTGGGCTCCAAGCCATGATCACGTCGATGGTTGGCGCCATTTTAGGTTGGAAATTATTTTGGCGAATGACGTGGACGTCCGGTAAGCTTTCTAATTGACTGATCTGGGCCGCAGAAAAGTTCGTGGCAGTGAGAATATTCATTGATTAATCTGTCCTTTTAATGGGTTTAATTCCATTTTAAGCAGGCTAGCTTAAATCCAACTTAAGGGCACAAAAAAGATCGTGCCGGTAAAATTGGGCACGATCTTTTTAAATGAGTATTAGTTTTCTTCTTTTAATGCTGGGCGCCAGATGCCGAGGATTACACCGGCGACGACAGCACCAATCACGACGGCTAAGAGGTAGAAGACCCAGTTAGTTGCCAGTGGCGTTACCCATAACCCACCATGGGGTGCAGGAACGCTGACGTGCCAGAGCTGGCTTAAGCCACCGCCTAAAGCAGCGCCGATCACACTAGAAACGATCACGTGCAGTGGATCAGAAGCAGCGAACGGAATCGCGCCTTCGGTAATGAAGGAGATCCCAAGAACGTAGTTGGAAATGCCTGCTTTGCGTTCGTCGGCAGTGAATTTGTTTTTCCAGAAAGTCGTTGCGATGGCAGTTGCCAAAGGTGGCACCATCCCACCGACCATGACGGCGGCCATTAACTTACCGTCACCAGTTGCGGTGTAAACGCCGATGGCGAAAGTATAAGCGGCTTTGTTAAAGGGACCGCCCATATCGATCGACATCATCCCACCAAGAACCGTGCCCAGCAGAATCGCGTTACCAGTGCCCATACTCTTTAAGAAGGAAGTCAAGGCATGGTTGATCACGGCAAAAATCGGATCGACGATGAAGAACATTAGGAAACCGACGATCAGTAAGCCGAGGATCGGATAGAAGATCATTGGTTTCAAACCGTCTAATGACTTCGGCAAGTTACGGAATAAGTATTTCAGTAAGACGATCACATAACCGGCAATAAAACCTGCGGCTAGGCCACCAAGAAAGCCGGCGACACTGGTTGTTTTAACGATACTGGCCGCCGCGGTGTTGGCCATGAAACCACCGACGAAACCGGGCATCAACGCGGGCCGATCACCAATGGAAACGGCGATGTAAGCAGCCAAGACAGGAATCAAGAAACTGAAGGCCCAGTTACCGATACCGTTTAAGAAGATAAAAGTGGTGGAGTGGGCACCCACGGTTTGTTCGACCATGAAGGAGAGCGCCATTAAGATCCCACCACCAACGACGAATGGTAACATATTAGAGATCCCGTTCATCAAGTTAGCGTAGATCTTGCTCCAAGCGGATTTGCTTTCACCGTTGTCTGCGCTGGCACCACCATCGGCACCAGTAGCGTGGAAGATCGACCCCTTTTCAGCTAGCGTTTCATTGATCAATTCTTCCGGTTTTTTGATACCGTCGATCACTGGCCGGTTCAATAAATGTTTGCCGTCAAAGCGATCCATTTCGACTTTTTTATCAGCGGTAATGATCACCCCGACGGCGCGGTTGATGTCGTCAGCGGTCAAACGATGTTTAACACCTTCGGAACCGTTTGTTTCCACCTTAATGTCAACGTTCATCGCTTCGGCTTGCTTCTTCAAAGCGGCTTCGGCCATGTAAGTGTGGGCGATTCCAGTTGGGCAGGCGGAAACGGCGACGATAAAGGGACGTTCGCTGTTAGCACTAGCCGCTGGTGTAGCCACAGTTTGCGCTTTAGCGGCTTCAGCGGCAGCGTCTTTCGCTTCTTTGGCCGCTTGGGCGTCGGCGAATAATTGCTGTACGTCATCAGGTGTCTGGGCCTTTTTCAAAGCGGCGACTAGATCAGGATTGATCAATAAGCTAGAGAGGGCGGCCAAGGCCTGTAAATGGGTGTTATTGGCGCCTTCAGGAGCGGCGATCATGAAGAATAAATGTACCGGTTGGCCGTCTAAAGCATCGAAGTCAACGCCAGCATCACTTTTGGCAAATAAAACGGTGGCGCGGGTAACGGCTTTGTTTTTGGCGTGGGGCATGGCGATGCCGTCACCGATCCCAGTGGTTGATTCGGCCTCACGTTTGATGATGTCTTGTTTGTACAATTCTTCGTCATTGATGATGCCTTTGACGTAGTACTGGTGGACTAACTCATCGATGGCAGCAGCCTTCGTGGTTGCTTTGAGGTCCATGATCATGACGTCTTTGAGTAGTAGGTCACGAATATCCATGAATGTTACACTCCTTTTAAATTAATTTAATTGTTATAAGTTTCAATCTGGATGTTTTGCCGAACTTCATTGATTTTGGCCTGGTTAGCCAGATCTTCAGAAAAAGCGGTGGCGCTGCCGCAGGCTAAGCCGGTTGCAAAGCTCTGCAACGGATCGTGGGTCTGACTGAAAGTGCCGACAAAGCCGGCGATCATTGAGTCACCAGCCCCAACGGAATTGATCACGGTGCCTTTAGGGGCCGTGGATTTGTAAACTTGGCCCGGGGTGATCAGAAAAGCACCAGCGCCGGCCATGGAAACTAATACGTGCTTTGCGCCGCGGTCGAGCAATTTACGGCCGTATTTCACGATGTCGACGTCGTCAGTCAATTTAACGTTGAACAAAGCGGCTAGTTCATGATGATTTGGTTTGATCACTAATGGCTGGGCGCTTAAGGTGTCTAAAAGCGCTTGGCCAGTGGTGTCGATCACGAAATCAGCGCCGTGGGCTTTGATCAACGGGATCAAGTCACGATAAAAACTTTCTGGCAGGGTTGGTGGTAAACTGCCGGACATGACCACGATATCGCCAGCTTGCAGCTGTTCAAATTTGGCTTTGAAAGCGGCCAGCGCCGTGGCACTGATCGCTGGGCCTTGGCTGTTGATCTCCGTTTCTTCGCCAGCCTTGATCTTAACGTTGATCCGCGTGTCGGCGGTAATCTTAGTAAAGTCGGCGGTCATTTGTTCAGCGGCTAATTGTTGTTGGATAAAGTCGCCGGTAAAGCCACCGAGAAAGCCCCAGGCGGCGTTTTTGACTGCCAATTGGTTCAAGATCCGGGACACATTGATCCCTTTGCCCCCAGGTAGTTTGGTATCATAACTCATTCGATTGACTGCGCCCAAGGTTAACTGGGGCAGTTGTACGATATAGTCAATTGAAGGATTGACTGTTACCGTATAGATCATTTGATCGCCTCCAAAATGTCTGTTTGTTGTTGGTATTTTTCTAATTCGCGTTGACTTAAATGGTCCGTTACAATTGTTGCTTGTGACAAATTCCCGAATTTGGTAAAAGAAACTTGCCCGAATTTGGTATGATCCGCTAAAACAATGGTCATTTCTGCCTGTTCTAAAGCAGTGCGTTTGATGGCGGCCTCATCTGGATCCGGTGTGGTGTATCCATAATGTAGATGTACACCGTTAGTTCCTAGAAAAACCTTATTGAAACGATATTGTTTGATGGCGGCCACACCGTCCGCGCCAACGATGGCCTTAGTGATGTTTTTCAAACGACCACCGATCAAAAAACAACGAATATTGTAATCGGCTAACATTGAAGCGTGATTGACGCCGTTGGTGACAACCGTTAAGTTAGTCGTCGTTTTTAAATAAGGAATCATGGCTAAAGTTGTGGTGCCAGCGTCTAAGAAAATCACGTCTTGCGGTGTTAAACAAGAAACGGCCAATTTGGCTAAAGTTTCCTTTTCGGTAACACTTTGATTAGATTTTTCGCTGACGGCAAGTTCAGTTTGTAAGGCAGCCACCCGTTTGGCGCCGCCATGAACACGAATCAATAGGCCAGCTTCTTCCATTAGTTGTAGATCGCGGCGAATGGTTGACTCAGAAGCTTGTGTTGTACTGATCAGATCATGTAATTTAATAATGTCATGTTGTTTTAATTGATTAAGAATATATTGATGTCGTTCTTCTGTAAGCATTTTCGCCACCTCCACAAAACTAATTTACCACCAAAAACAGTCAAAATCAACAATAATCTTTCAAAATCATTCAAAAACATTTAAAAGCGACCACAAAATGGTTAATCAAGTGGTTTGAAAGTATTCAAAAACCGCGCTCCAAATTAATGGAGCGCGGTTTTTGCATACACTTTATTTATAATGACATATCAACAACTTCGCGGCCGACAATGTTGCCGGCCTTCATTTCATCAATAATATCATTAACTTCACTTAACTTACGGGTGTGAACGATCGGGTGAACTTTACCTTCAGCCCCAAATTGAAAGGCTTCGGCTAGATCTTGACGGGTTCCAACTAAGGAGCCAGCAACCTTAATACCATCCAACACGGTTTTAGCAATGTTTAGTTCCATATTGCCTTGGGGTAGGGCGACAGCCACTAAGCAGCCATCAGGACGAAGGGAGTCAATCGCCGCGTTAAAGGCATCAGCACTGACCGAAGTTACTTGCGCATTGTTGACCCCACCAACTTGGCGCTGAATTTCTTCAGGCACGTTAACTTCATGGCGATTGATCAAAACATCAGCACCTAAAGCCTTGGCCGCTGCTAGTTTATCAGGATTACCATCGACGACTACAACGTGAGCGCCGAACACATTCTTGGCATATTGAATCGCTAAATTACCTAAACCACCGGCGCCAACAACAGATACCCAATCGCCAGGTTTAGTATTACCAACGATCAATGATTTATACATGGTAACTCCCGCACAAGTAATCGAGCTGGCTTCGACTGGATCCAAGCCGTCTGGAACTTTAACGGCATAATTTGCGTCAACAATAACTTGTTGAGCCATTGCACCGTCAACGGTGAAACCTGAATTACGGACGTTACGGCAAAGTGTTTCTCGTCCAGTCAAACAATATTCGCAATGACCGCAACTGCCATAGAACCATGCAATCGAGACGCGATCACCAAGTTTAAGACTAGTGACACCTGGCCCTAATTTGCTAACTCGGCCAACACCTTCATGACCGATCACCCGACCAGGAACTTTACCGAAATCGCCGGCAGCAACGTGTAAATCAGTGTGACATAAGCCACAATATTCAACGTCAACTAAGGCCTCGCCGAATTCCAATGGTCGTAATGTTTTTTCAATGATATCAACGTACCCGTCAACTGGATCACGAACTACAGCAGCTTTCATCAAGAAACATCTTCTTTCAATTTTTTACGACAGACAAACAACTTGACTACACCATGATAATAACAAATTTGGTATTAATTATCAAGTGAATTCGTTAACAAAATTAATTCTTGTTGGGCAATAAAATTCAACTAGATTAGGATTGTAATCGCTTTTAAAGATAGAATAACTTATCACAAATGTAACTGTTTTATGATGGCTTTAAGGTTGGTCTTAGGAAATTATTTGCTTTAAAACAGACTAAGATACGCGTGGTGCTAGTTCGTCATAAAATCAAAAAAGCCTAAATTGTATACCAATATCGTCAATTCAATCTTTAATTGAAAACCAAATAGACTACGGGTG
>NZ_BJDN01000024.1 GCF_005405165.1 Loigolactobacillus binensis | reverse complement strand
TCCTTGAATTAATTCAAATACAGCCTTAATTTTTGTTTCTTTTGAAAACATGATAAAACCCCCAGATTTGGATTTCTCCAATTCTGGGGGTTCAGTTCAGTTTATGATTGGTGCCTTAGCCTAGCTGGGCGATAAGAGACACGCAGTGACTCGTTCGACTAGCGTAGCTAAGGCCGCCAATCATGCTTTTTTTAACACGTTTGCGCAAGCTCAGTTGGGAGTGTCTTAGCCTAGCAGGACAATAAGCAGCACGCAGTGATGCGTTTGGCTTGCGTAGCTACACGTAATAAGTTGCTTTTTTTAACACGTTTGCGCAAGTTCGGTTATAGCAGACAATAAAAAATTAAGCACCAAACTATTTTCAACACGATCATACTAAACGAAACAATAAAAAAATGGAGGCTTTAACATGCGGCGTATTATTATTGGTGTTACTGGCGCTTCAGGAACGATTTATGCCATCGATCTATTACAAAAGTTGGCACAAATTCCTGAGGTGGAGACGCATTTGGTGTTAAGTCAGTGGGCTAAGCAAAATTTGGCATTGGAAACCGGTTTTACGTTAAAGCAAGTTCAGGCATTGGCTGACGTTGCTTACAATATTAATGATCAAGGCGCAGCAATTGCTAGTGGCTCGTTTCTCAATGATGGGATGATCATTGTGCCAGCCAGTATGAAAACGGTAGCGGGTATTGCTAGTGGTTATGGTGAAAACTTAATTTCGCGGGCAGCTGATGTGGCGTTGAAGGAACAGCGTAAATTAGTGATCGTACCGCATGAGACACCTTTAAGTGTGATCCATTTGGAAAACTTAACTAAGTTAGCTCGTTTAGGGGTACAAATTATTCCACCAATTCCAGCTTTTTATGATCATCCGCAAACGATTCAAGCTTTAGTTAATCATCAAACAATGAAGTTACTCGATGCATTGGCGATTCCTAATCATGCTGCACCACGTTGGCAAGGAGATGGCGTGACCAAATGAAGATAATGACTTTTAAGGTTACGCAAGCCGGTTATACGATAACGGCTGACGTTCAGCAAATTGGGCCTGATCTATTGATCACAATCACTGGCGGTGATCATCCGCATATTGGCACGGTGACCACGTTTGGGGTAGCTACCGAGTTAGCAACCGTACGTTTTCCAAGTCATGACGGCCGTCTGCATAAAGATGATGTGTTGGCGACAACTTTAATGCAACAAATTCGTTCTCAGGTCGCTGGTAGCTGTACGATCACGGCTGGTGTGCATATTGATCAGATCAGTCAGCAACAGATCAACGCTGCAGCGCCAATGGCACGTGTTTTAGGGCAACAAATAAAGTTGTGGTTACAACAACAGCCGGTGACAGCTTCAGCACCGCAATATTATGGGCAAACGGAGCAACCAAAATAGAAAAAAGTTCGCCGTTGACAAGTCGCTTCTTCCGCGGTACTCTAGTAATTAAATATTGATTAGAAAAAGATGAGTAAATTGTGGCACCGTCAGCGAGCTTCTGGTTAGTGAAAAGAAGTCGGTCAAGCAGTTGAAGATGGTCTTTGGTGAGATTTGTGGTAAGCGTAGGTGAACTGCAGACGATTAAGCGCTCGTTATCGCGCTGAGCTTTTCTGCTCACTGAGGAAATATTCAATTATTTCATATTTAAGGTGGTACCGCGATTTTTTGTCGCCCTTGACGTTTAGTCAAGGGCTTTTTTTAATGAAATTGAATTTTTAGGAGGAATTTATAATGACAACAGCACCTTATCGTTACGATCAAGTTGGTAGTTTATTGCGGACACCAGCATTAAAGCAAGCACACCAACAATTGGCAGCTGGTGGGATCGACGCCGCGGCTTTAAAGAATGTTCAACAAGCGGAAATTAAAAAAATCGTTGCCAAACAGGTTGAACTAGGTTTACATGCTGTGACCGACGGCGAATTTAGTCGTTCGTGGTGGCATTTAGACTTTTTATGGGGGCTCAATGGCGTTGACAAGTATGATTATGAAAAGAGCTATAAATTTCATGGCAGCAAAACCCGGACTGACAACGTTACGTTAACCGGTAAAGTTGCTTATAATCCTGATCATCCGTTCTTTGCGGCGTTTACTTATTTACAGTCCTTAGTCCCAGCAGGAGTAGTTGCTAAACAGACGATTCCGTCACCGAGTATGTTATTTCGGGATAATCGTAGCGATAATGCACCGCAGTTCTACAACAATCATCAAGCTTATTTAGATGATTTAGCAACCGCTTATCATAAAACACTGTTGCGTTTTTATGAGCTTGGTTGTCGTTATATTCAGTTAGATGATACGACTTGGGCTTTTTTGATCGACCGCTTGAATGCCAGCAAAAATGATCCGGCTGCTCAAAAACAATATCAGCAGATCGCTGAAGATACAGTTTATGTTGTCAATCAGTTATTAGCTGACTTACCAGATGATTTAACGGTCACTACCCATATTTGTCGTGGTAATTTCCGCTCCACCTTCCTGTTTTCTGGTGGCTATGACGTGGTCGCAGATTATTTAGGTCAATTAAACTATAATGGTTTATTTTTGGAATATGACAACGACCGTGCCGGCGATTTTGCCCCATTAGCAAAGATTTGGCACAATGATACCAATAAACGAATCGTGCTTGGTTTGGTGACCTCTAAGTTTCCTGAATTAGAAGACCAAGCCACGTTGATTAAACGGATTCACGAAGCGGCCGCGCACGTGCCGTTAGCTAATTTAGCGTTGTCAACACAATGTGGTTTTGCCTCTACTGAAGAAGGTAATCAGTTAACTGCAGCGCAACAATGGGCTAAGTTACAATTAGTGATCGCGACGGCGAAAAAAGTTTGGCCGGAAGCTTAATTTGGAGGTATAAATTAAATGACAGTTCCTTATCGTTATGATCAAGTTGGCAGCTTATTGCGGCCGCAAGCTTTGAAGAATGCTCGGGCAAAATTTGCCGCTGGCGAAATCAGTAAGGCTGAATTGACCCAAGTCGAAGACGCCGAGATCATTAAAGTGATCGCCAAGCAAAAGGAGATCGGTTTGCAAGCAGTGACGGATGGCGAATTTCGGCGGCGGTGGTGGCATCTAGATTTTATCGCTGCTTTAAACGGGATCACTGTTTATAATTTTGAAACCACTGCTTTCGGCATTAAGGCTGAAGCACAGGGCACTTACGTTAGTGGTAAATTATCTTTTGCCGCCGATCATCCTTTCCTTGATCATTTTCGCTTTACCCAAGCTCATGCCGGAACTACAACGGCTAAGCAGACGATTCCTGGACCGAATATGATCTTCCTCGACTCGTTTATTTTGTCCCGCAAGTACCATGATCATCCCGTTTATGCGTCAAAGAATGAATTTAAAGCGGATCTGGTCGCTACTTATCAAGCCGCAATTTTGGCGTTTTATGCGGCTGGTTGCCGTTATTTGCAGTTAGATGATACTAGTTGGGGGGCGTTATTTGACCAGCATTTTCGGGAATTGATCAAACAAAATGGTTATGATCCAGATGAATTAGTGCAGGAATTCGGCGATATTACTGAGGCTGCTTTGACGGTTAAGCCTGCTGATATGGCGATCACTTTTCATTTGTGCAAGGGTAATTTTCAATCACAATGGTTGTACAACGGTTCTTATGCTAAAATTGCGCAACGTTTGTTGGCGATCACGGCCTTTGACGGCTTTTTCCTAGAATTTGATGATGAACGTTCTGGTAGTTTTGCGCCATTGGCTAATTTACATGATCAGCGCATCGTTTTAGGTCTAGTGACGTCAAAAACACCAGCATTAGAAACACCGGCTGCTCTGCAGCAGCGAATCCAAGAAGCAACTAAATACGTGCCCTTGGATCAAATTTGTTTAAGCCCGCAATGTGGTTTTTCGTCTACCCAAGAAGGTAATAAGCTAACGGCTGCCGACCAATGGGCAAAATTAAAACTAGTCAAGCAAGTAGCAGAAAGTGTTTGGCCAGAAGTCTAACTATTTAATAAGCCAAGTTAAAACTGTTTATAGTCAGTTTTAACTTGGCTTATTTTTTGGGGAAAATGACTTGCTTAATCGAACATATGTTCCTATAATGGAATTAAGTTAGATCGAGGTGGGCCAAATGGATTATACAAATGAACCCCATGGTGTTTTTTTTATGATCGATAATAAATCCTTTTATGCCAGTGTTGAAAGTGTTGAGCGTGGTTTGAATCCACTGCGCTCCGTTTTAGTGGTGATGTCGGAAGCCGATAATACTGGTAGTGGGCTGGTGCTAGCCGCTTCACCGCAGGCCAAAAAACGTTTTGGTATCAGTAATGTTTCTCGTCAATATGAAGTGCCGGTTACGCCAGCATTAATGGTGGTACCGCCGCGAATGAATTTATATATTGAGAAGAATATTGCGATCAACCAAATTTTTCGTTCTTTTGTGGCCGATGAAGACTGTTACCCATATTCAATTGATGAATCAATTTTAGATATGACGCATTCGTGGCATCTATTTGGCCCAACGCCACTAGCAGTAGCACGAACCATCCAGCGAACGGTTCGGCATAAACTTGGTTTATACACAACGGTGGGCATTGGTGAGAATCCAATTCAGGCTAAGTTGGCACTAGATTTATTTGCTAAGCACGATCACGACTTGATCGGCCAATTGACTTACACCACAATGGCTACTAAAGTTTGGCCGCTGACAGATTTAACTAAGATTTGGAGTATTGGTCGCCGGACTGCCATTCATTTACAACATCTGGGTATTCATAGTATGCAGGATCTGGCGTTGATCGATCCGTACGAATTACAGCAGGCAATGGGAATAATTGGAACTCAATTATTTGCGTTGGCGTGGGGCATTGATCGCAGTCAACTGCATGAGGTTGTAACGCCTCAGGACAAAAGCTGGGGTAACTCGCAAGTTTTGCCGCGCGATTATTTAAAACAAGGTGAAATTGAGTTAGTTTTACGCGAAATTGCCACGCAAGTTACTGCGCGAATGCGGCGGCACTATCAAAAGGCTGGTTGCGTTAGTTTAGGAATTGGCTTTGCGCATGCTGCCGCGCAAACAGATGGTCGTAGTGGGTTTAGTCATTCATTGCGGATTGAGCCTACCGCCAGCAGTTATGAATTGATCAATCATTTGTTAACGCTATTTCGTGGTGCTTGGGCTGGTCAGGCTATTCGGCATATTGCCGTCTCTGTTTCTCACTTAGTGCCGGATACTGGCTTACAGCTCAATTTATTTCAGGACCCGGAACGACAGTTAAAAAACATGCGCTTTGAGCGGGTGCTGGATCAGGTTCGCCGTCGTTTTGGGACTACAGCATTATTCCCGGCTAGTAGTTTATTGCCTGGTGGCACCATGTTGGCGCGTGCAGGTTTAGTTGGCGGTCATAATGGGGGGAATAGTTATGATTGAGACACCACAGCAAGCAGCTAAGCTCATTCAGCAACGGTTAGCTATTTATTTCAAGCCGCAAGCACGGCATCGTTACCAGATAGAGATAGTGAATAATATTTATGGTCCAACTTATAATTTCTTTTTAAACAGTCAAGCACCACATCAACGTGAACGTTCACTGCCATTACATCGTTTACAAGTGTATCAATTAGATTATTTAGAAGCAGTGATTGTTTTATTGCGGTCAACGACACAGTTAACTTTTAATTTTGTCGACTTTGCAACATTACGTTGGCCCCAAAAACAAACTTTGATTCAGTAGGGGGATTGAAATGATTTTACATCAGGCTAAGGATAGACAGGTCGCCGCTGATTTTTTTAAATATCACTATCATGATCGCGGTATGTTGAAGTGGGGGGGCTTTTATTTATCTGATCACACTAGCGCCTTACAGAAAATGCACGCCGCTGAAGTGCCAGAAGCTCAATTAGCAGCACAACCGCTGGCTATGATCAGTCAAAGCCTTTTTGCAGCGTGGCAAACTCAGCGTCCTGTTCATCTGCAACTTAATCAATTAGAGGATGGCGAGCGGGTGGTTGCATTGACTGGAACAGTTGTCGGTATGGCGGATAATGAGATCGGGATTCAGACTGACCAACAGAAAATTGTTTGGTTAGTACTAGCGGCGATTAAGCACGTTACATTGATGTAAAAAAAGTTGACACTAAATCAAGTATGACTTGACCTAGTACCAACTTCTCGTATTGACTACTGTGCATTATTATTTTTGGCCTAAGTTTTGGGACCAAGGTTGTGTGTGTAACATCCAATTGACGCCGTATTTATCAGTGAAATGGCCCATTTTACCGCCCCAGAACTGTTCGGCGAAGGGCATTGAAATTTCGACTTGGTCAGATGCGGCAATTTTAGCATAGAAAGCGTCGGCAGCAGCTACACTGGCAGGATCTTCATTATTGATGTCCAGCATTAAAGTGATCTGTTTATTAGCAGTAACGGCGCCATTGAAGGCATCGGCACATTGCAAATCTACGCCTAGAATAGTAAAGCCAGCGTGCATAGTCATATTGTTAAGGTCAGCATCAGCAGGTAGGCCAAATTGTTGTGCTTGTTCTGGTGATGGTGCGAGCCGATAAATATTAGTGGCTCCAAAAACGGTTTCGTAATAGGCCAAGGCTTCTTTAGCGTTGGTAAAGGCAAGATAAGGGTAGAGACGTGATTGCATTGCGTAACACTCCTTTGCGTTAGTTAATTGTCGGACACTAGCAATGATACCGTTCTCATTATAACGAAATCAACCGCTTTGTCTACGTTTTTTTAGTGGAGAACATAAAAAATGCTGACTGTAAAAGCAGTCAGCATTAATGGATCTAGTCCGTATGTTCTTCAATAATGGTAGTGACGTCACCAGCTTCGGTTGCCCGTGCTTGCCGGACACGTTCACTAATATTGACGGGTGTTCCTGCTCGCCGTAGATCCGCAAATTCTGCGGTAGCGGTGAAAAGAATGTCACTGGCGGCGTTAACTGCCGTTTCAACTGAGTCTTGAATCACGCCAATAATAAAACCGACACCAACCACTTGCATGGCGATATCGTTGGAAATACCAAATAGGCTACAAGCCAGTGGAATCAATAACAGTGAGCCGCCAGCAATACCAGAGGCGCCGGTGGCCGAAATGGCGGATAATAGACAAAGTAAGAAAGCCATCGGGAAAGAAACACTGATACCTAGTGTATGTGCGGTGGCCAACGTCATGATCGAGATGGTCATAGCAGCGCCACCACTATTGGCCGACGCGCCTAAAGGAATGGAGATGGCATAAGTTTTTTCATTTAAACCTAACCGCCGACTAAGATCCATATTGATGGGGATGTTAACCGCCGAACTTCGGGTGAAGAATGCAGGAATGCCGCTTTCGCGCAGTGTAAACAAGGTCAATGGATATGGGTTTTGATGGGTCATGATCCAAACCATTGCTGGGTAAACGATTAAAGCGACAAAGGCCATGGTCCCAACGACTAATAGGATAAGTTGTCCATAACGCGCTAAACCACTTAAACCAGTTTGTGCTACAGAACGAAAAACTAAACCGACAATACCGATTGGTGCTAATTGGATAATAAATTGGACAACGTTGGTGATCGCGTTGGAAAAGTCGCTAACCAGTTTTTTGGTGGTGCCGCCAAATGGTCGCAAACCGATACCGATCAGGCTAGCCCAGACTAGCAGGGCCAAGTAATTACCTTCGGTTAAGGCTTTGACGGGATTTTCAATGGCGTTATTGAATAGACTATTGATCACGGTCGAGATTCCCTTTGGTGCGTTAGCCGCAGCGCTGGTTGCGCCCTTTGGCAAAACCACATCAACGGGGAACAAGTAACTGGCGCCAACTGCGACTAATGCAGCAATGAACGTTGCCATTAAATATAAGACAACGATCGAACGCATATGCGTTTGTGCGCCTTTTTCATGCTTTGACATTGAAGACATGATCAACATGAAAACTAGCAATGGGGCGATAGCTTTTAAGGAATTAACAAATAAATCACCCAAAATTTCCAGC
The DNA here is from genome assembly GCF_005405165.1 of Loigolactobacillus binensis. Classification (GTDB taxonomy): domain Bacteria; phylum Bacillota; class Bacilli; order Lactobacillales; family Lactobacillaceae; genus Loigolactobacillus; species Loigolactobacillus binensis. The sequence goes on along the minus strand of NZ_BJDN01000024.1, from coordinate 39,679 downwards.
CAAGTCCAGCTAGGAATTGTTATCCCTAAAATTGCCCCAACAATAATACCGATCAGGATCCGCTTGATCAAAGAGATCCGTGTAATTCGTGCCCACATAACTTTCAACTCACAATCTTTTTTGTATTAGGTAAAAGTATAAAGGATTATGAGAAAAAAATAAACTAATTTTAATAATTTGCTCATCTTTTGGTCCAAGGTTAACTAGTTTAAATTATTTTTAGCCAGTTTTGGCGGTGTAAGTCGGTGTCAAGCGAAATTCATATAAAAAGCAACTTTTACTTGCGTTCTGCAGGCAACAATGGTTACTATATAGAAGATAGATCTATCAACCATAGAAAAGTTCCTCCAAGTCTCCCAACTTGGAGGCTTTTTTGTATGGAGATAAAAAAATGAGTCGTTATTCTAAATACGTAGAAACAGGCCAATTGATTGCCAGCGTCAGTTATCCTTGCCATAATAATGGTGTAACAAAAATAACTCAGGAGGTGCATGATGGCAAAAATGGTTTTTGTGAACTTGCCTGTGACAGATATGCAGCGTTCAATTGCGTTTTATACGGCTCTAGGATTTAAGCAGAATAAAGATTTTTCTGATGAAAATGGTGTCGGCATGATGTGGAGTGAAACAATCTGGCTCATGTTGCTGACACATGACTTTTATGCCCAATTTCTGCAGGAACAAACGGTTGCCGCTACGCAAAGCGTCAGTGGAAGTATGACCGCTTTGAGTTTTGATAGTGTGGCAGCTGTCAAAGAATTTGCGGCTACAGCGGCGGCAAATGGGGGTTCATATTATCATGTTGAACTCGGTATTCCGGAGGACCAAATGTATGAGCTAGAAGTTAAAGATCCTGATGGTAATGTTTTGTCTGCCAGCTGGATGGCAATGTAAATAAAAAGTGGCAACTAGATGATCGTCCTTAATTGGGAACTATCAGCTTAGTTGCCGCTTTTTTGCGTGGACCAAAGCTATTTAAACGATATATCGTTGGCGGGTATCACTAATGGTAATTACCTAGTTGTGTGTTATTTGACATTGTTGCGGTCAGCAGTATTGGTCGTTAAGTTTGAATGCTTTAAAATGGAAACAGCTTGTTGTAGTGCGTGATTGAGTTCCTTATAATCCATAGTTGAAATGTGTGCTAAGCGCTGCTGCAACTTTAGTTGGACCGCCTGTTCATGTTGTGCAAATAGTGCGGCACCTTGGACGGTTAAAGTAACGTTGATCACGCGTCGATTTTTGGGGTTGATCCTTCGCTGCACTAATTTTTTATTTTCTAGGCTGGTCACAGAACGGGTAATTTGGGCAGGTGAAGTTCCAATGGCAGTTGCCAAAGCCGACATCATGATCTTGTCAGTGTTTCTGACTAAGGATAAAATTAAAAGCTCGTTTTTGGAAAGCTTAACATTTTGAATCATTTTTGGATCAAACATGATTTGATTCAACATAGTCATTAATTCAAATAACGCGGTTGCGTTCTCATTTTCCTGCATAGGTTGTGGCAGCTCCTTCTTAACATGATGGAAAAGTAGTATAAAAAAACTTAGCCGCGCTTTTACGCAATAGCGTAATCAGTGCCAACTTTATATCAACTATTAATGATAATGAATATTTGACGATTGTAAAGCCTTTTGATAGAATCGGAAGCAGTTTAGAAGAAAAGAGGGATAGTATGCTCGAGCTTCAGCACGTTAAAAAATATTACCAAGTTGGCGATACAGTGACTAAGGCGTTAGATGATGTATCGATTGCTTTTCGCCGCCAAGAATTTGTTGCTATTTTAGGTCCTAGTGGTTCTGGTAAGACGACAATGTTAAATGCGCTAGGCGGTCTTGATCGCTACGATTCTGGAGATATGATCGTCAATGGCACTTCGACTAAGGAATTTAAAGAAACGGATTGGGATGCTTACCGTAATAATACAGTTGGGTTTATTTTTCAAAGCTATAATTTGATCGGCCATTTAAGCCTTATCGATAATGTTGAGATGGGGATGACCTTAAGCGGAGTAGGTAAAGTTGAACGTAAAAAGAAAGCGGTTGCTGCTCTGGAGCGTGTTGGCTTAGGTGAACATATTAATAAGGCGATCAATCAATTATCTGGGGGCCAGATGCAACGTGTGGCGATTGCTCGAGCAATTGTCAATGATCCAGACATTCTCCTTTGTGACGAACCAACTGGTGCTTTAGATACAGTAACCAGTGTTCAGATCATGGAGCTGATCCGTGAACTAGCCCAGGAGCGCCTGGTCGTAATGGTCACACATAATCCTGATTTGGCCCACGAATACGCTGATCGGATCGTTGAATTTGCGGATGGCCAAGTCAAGGAAGATTCTAATCCATATCAAGAAAAAACGACTAACAGTGATTTTAAATTAAAGCGCACCAAAATGACCTTTGCGACAGCCATCAAATTATCCTTTAATAATATTCGAACAAAAAAAGGGCGCACGTTTCTTACTGCGTTTGCTTCCAGTATCGGAATCATTGGTGTTGCCATTGTTTTAAGTTTATCTAATGGGTTTCAGAAGCAGATCGACGCAACCCAAACCAAAACCTTGGCTAAATTTCCGATCACGATTTCTCAAGTGGCAACGGATCAATCTAAGGCCCAGACTGCTGCAGATAGTTCTGATAAGGTCGCCAAAAATAAAGGTTACTTAGTGGCCGCAAAAGATCAAAGTGAAAGTGCTCAACATACTAATAAATTTACGCCTAAGTTTCTCAAGTATATTAAAAATATTGATCCTAAATACAGCAATAATATTGGCTATACCCGCTTAACCGGTATGAATTTATTGCGGCAAATTAATGGTAAAGTTAGCACAGTTAAATTCTCCAATGCGGATGGTAGTGGTCAAAATCTTCAGCAAAGTCTTTCTTCCAGTTCCGGAGTTGGGGTCTCAGTCTTTCCGGAACCGCTAAAATCTGGTCAAAATAACTTTCTTAAAGCAAATTATAAGGTGTTGCAAGGAAGTTATCCGCAGAAGGCAACGGATATTGTTTTAGTAGTGGATAGTAAAAATCATACCAATATCAACGCATTAACTAATCTTGGTTTTACCGTTAAAAATGGTCAGAAAGTAAATTATAGCCAGATTATTGGCACAACTATCAAGGTGGCCAACAATAATGCTTATTATCAAAAATTACCAACAGGAAATTTTGTGCCGCAACAAAATTTAACTACTGCTTATAATAATAGTCAGCGCCAATTAAAAATCGTTGGGGTGATCCGGGCTAAAAAGAGTACCAATATGAGCTTGTTAGCGCCAGGTATCGCTTATTCCGATAAATTAGTTCGGCAAGTGATCCAAGATAATCGCGATTCTGCAATCGTCCAGGCTCAAAAACAAACCAATCAAAGTGTGTTGACTGGTGAAACGCTTACTGCAGAAACCAAACAACAACTAATAGCAACCCTTGGTGGTAGTAGCGTACCGGCCAGTATTTTAATTTATCCTAATAATTTCAAAGATAAAGATCATGTCTTACACTATTTAAATCAATACAATAAAGGCAAGTCTAAGGCCGATAAAATCGTTTATACTGATTTGGCCGGCACAATGACTGATTTAACTGGTGGCCTAATGGATGCGATCACTTATGTTTTGGTGGCTTTTGCTGGTATTTCATTGGTAACCAGTATGATCATGATCGGTATTTTAACTTATACCTCAGTTCTAGAACGAACCAAGGAAATTGGCGTATTGAAAGCATTAGGTGCGCGTAAAAAGGATATTACACGTGTTTTTGATGCCGAAACGGGAATCCTTGGTGTAGCCTCTGGAATTCTTGGCGTGGTGATTGCTTATCTAGCAACCTTCCCAATCAATAGTATTTTGTACCGCATGACGGATCTGGCCAATGTTGCGCAACTTAACCCAGTACATGCACTGATTTTAATTGCCTTAAGTACGGTGTTAACGATTATTGGTGGTCATTTACCAGCACGAATGGCTTCTAAAAAGGATGCAGCAATTGCTTTACGTTCAGAATAATTTTAAAAAAACAGGTGACCAATTGGATCACCTGTTTTTTGATTCTTTATAGAAAGAAAACACTGAGAAACTGCGTATATTAAAGTAAAGAATTTGTTTCTGGAAAGAACGATGTATACGGGCTTTAACGATATTTAAAGTCTTAAAAGATAATATTTTATAGTAAGCCTAATTATTTTTGTTAGAAAATGCTAATGCTTAACAATATGTAAAGGGTTTCATGGTATGCTAAATATGTTCCGTAGGGAGGGGCAATTAATATGAGGATAGGGAGTCCAGTATTACCGCTATGTACCGGGTATTGGCGACAAAAAATCTTTAATGGGTGCGCAGGTCAAATAGATAAGCTTGCCAAACAAAATTATAAAAAGGAGTATGGTTGTCAGTTCAAAATATAAAAAACACTACGACGAATAAGTCGTAGTGTTTTTTTAGGGAGTAGATCACGAAATATTTTCGTGGCGAATACCATAAGAAAAGTAAATTCCTAAACCAATAACAAACCAAATCAGAGAAGCAATCCAGGTTTCTAAGGATAGAGTCAACATTAAACCGATGCACGCAATTGCGGAAATAATCGGTAAAACTGGTGACCAAGGCACATGGAAACCATCATGCTGAATTTCGGTGTGTTTGCGTAAGGGAATAATACCGATTGAGACAAAGGTGAAAGCAACCAATGTACCAATATTAACTAAACTAGTCAACTGATCTAGGGGCACTAAACCACCTAAAAATGAAATGATCACGGTCACGACTAACAAGCTATGTTGAGGTAAGTGGTGTTTACCCTGCAATTGGCCTAAAAATTTTGGTAATAGGCCATCACGTCCAATAGAATAAATTAGACGTGAGCTACTGTAGATCATAGTGACCATCATCGTGAACATACCAGCCAAGGCACCTAATGAAATAATTCCGGCCGTCCAATTTTGGCCAACCTTTTGTAAAGCGAAGGCAACTGGATTAGCCACATCTAATTCACGGAAGGAAACCATTCCGGTTAAAACAACGGCAACTAAAATGTACAAGGCTGTGGCAACTAATAAAGTGCCAATGATCCCGATCGGCATGTTACGCTGCGGATTTTTAACTTCAGCTGCGGAAGAAGAAACCGCATCAAAACCTAAGTAGGCAAAGAAAACAGTAGAAGCTCCTTGCAGAATACCGATTTTACCAAAAGGTAAGAATGGATGCCAGTTAGCAGGCTTGACATAGAAAACCCCAACGACCAGAAAAATAATAATAATACTAATTTTAACGATGACCATTAAATTATTGACCCGCACTGATTGTTGCATCCCTTGACTTAACAACCAAGTGATCAACCAAACAATAATAATAGCGACAAGATTGATATAAGTGCCGTGAGCTGGATCAAATGGACCACTGAATATCTTAGGAATAGCCAAGCCGAAACCTTGAAGTAATGAACTGAAGTAAGCAGAAAAGCCAGTGGACACTGCGGCCACAGCCAACATGTATTCAAGGATCAAGGCCCAGCCAAGAATCCAGCCAATTAATTCACCGAAAATAACATTACCATAGGAATAGGCCGAGCCTGCGATCGGCATAGCCGACGAAAACTCGGCGTAACACATTGCTGCCAGTGAACAGACAATTGCGGCGACCACAAAGGATAACATGATCCCGGGACCCGCCTTTAACGCCGCTACGGTACCAGGCAAAATAAAGATCCCCGTTCCAATAACTGCCCCAATTCCCAGTGCCATCAAGTCAAATGCATTCATTGACTTGATAAACTGGTTGTCCTTAGCTAAGTACTTTTCCAAACTTTGTTTTTGCCAAATCTTATCTTTAATCGACAAATCATTTCCCCCTCCATAAAATGGTTGAATTCGGCGGTAAGTCACGGGTGACTACCTAGCAGAACTCGTGTCGTTGCTGCTTTTTATCATATCATAGCTAGGTAACAATGAAAAGAAAATGATAAATCACATTAGCATCTCATTTAAGCGTAAAATAAGCAGATAAAGAAGCGTAGCCAAAACAATGACTGCCACAGCAATCATTGTTTTGGCTACGCTTTATTTGTGTATACTAATTGTAGTAGGTGCTCCTATCTTTAGGTTGACCTGTTTTTTCTGATTTACTTTAAATGTGGGTCATAAAATTTTTATACGTCAAGTGGCCTTCAAGCCAATTAACGGCGCTTAGCAATTTTGTGTTACCACTTTTCCCAACACTTAATACTATAACAGCTAGGTATGAATTTTGTGTGAATAAAGCCTAACAGAATCCTAAAGAAAACGATTACTGAAGTTACTGATTTTTAAGTTTATTCAGTTTCCAGTATATTATTTGTTTATTTAAATTAAAGTTAGATTAGCAATTTAGCCGTAAAGATGGTTAAATATTTAATAATTAGTCAGCACACGTTTTAAACAATGTTAGGCTTTTATTTGCTAAGCCAGTAATTAAAAACGTGTCTAGTCAGGATCTAGGTCGTATTCTTATTCCCTAAATTAGGCGCATTTTTTAGGATGAGTGGGGGTACACTTTACGGGCCTATTCCGTTAAAATTGTTGGCAAATTAAAATAATTATTGGCTACACTTTGTGTATGGGGGCATCTGAATGCAAGTAGAATTTCGGCGGGCAGTTCATACTGACCTTCCCTTTATCGTACAGGTCTATAATCAAACAATAGCCGGGCGAATGGTGACGGCAGATTTAGTTCCGGTTACTGTAGCTCAGCGTGAGCCGTGGTTTACGGAACACCAGCAACGGCGTCGACCTTTATGGCTGATCACAGTTGCTGGCCAACCGGCAGGCTGGTTAAGCCTATCGGATTTTTATGGTCGGGCCGCATATCAAGCGACTGTGGAAATTAGTTTATATTTAGATGAGAAATTTCGCGGTCAGCATGTTGGACAACAAAGCTTGGCTTTTGTTGAGCGGCAAGCACCGGCCCTAGGCATTCATAATATTTTAGGTTTTATTTTCGGTCAGAATCTACCCAGTTTAAATTTGTTTAGTAAAAATGGTTACCAGCAGTGGGGAAAGCTACCCCAAGTTGCACAATTAGATGATCAATTACGTGATTTAATTATTTTAGGTAAACATATCGCTTAAAAAGAAATGAGGAGTTAGTATGCGCTATACAACAGCAGGAGAATCACACGGTCCTAAATTAACTGCAGTGATTGAAGGAATTCCGGCGGGGGTGACTTTATCCGCGGATGTGATCAATGCTGCGCTATCTCGCCGCCAACAAGGTTACGGTCGTGGGAACCGGATGAAGATTGAACACGATCAGGTTGAAATCGTGTCAGGTGTGCGTCATCAAAAAACGTTAGGGTCACCGATCACTTTACAGGTCACTAACCGGGACTACGCGCACTGGGACGACATTATGAGTCCTACTGCAGTAGCAACAGCAGAAAATACAGTTCGCCAAGTGACCAAACCGCGGCCAGGGCACGCAGATTTAGTTGGTGGTCAAAAATATCAGCAACATGATCTGCGCAATGTGTTGGAACGTTCTAGTGCACGTGAAACAACAATGCGCGTGGCAGTAGGTAGCGTTTGCCAACAGTTGCTGGCGGCAATTGACGTGGAAGTGTTAGGGTTTGTCCAACAATTAGGCGGCATTCAGGCTGATCCGGCTAAGTTACCAGAATTAGGTGATCTGACGACTTTACGGACCGTCACGGAAGCTAGTGATGTGCGAACTTACGATGAGGTTGCGGCGACAAAAATTCGTGCTTTGATCGACGCGACTAAAAAAGCCGGGGATACCTTAGGTGGTGTAGTTGAAGTGGTTGCCACTAATTTGCCCGCGGGATTAGGCAGTTTTGTTAGTGCTGATACCAAGTTAGATGCACAACTGGCCCAAGCAATCATCAGCATTAATGCTTTTAAAGGCGTTGAATTCGGTGATGGTTTTGGCTTAGCAGAGCATCCAGGTAGTGAGGATATGGATGAAATTTTATATACGCCGGCACAAGGCTTTTATCGTGGTAGCAACCATTTAGGTGGTTTTGAAGGTGGAATGACCAATGGTGAGCCGGTGATTGTTAAGGGGGTAATGAAGCCGATCCCAACGTTATATAAACCGTTAAATAGTGTTGATATCGCCACTAAACAAGCTTATAAAGCTAATGTGGAACGCTCAGACACCACGGCAGTGCCGGCAGCGGCAGCGGTTGCCGAAGCTATGGTAGCGATCACTTTGGCTAAAGCAGTTTTAGCTAAATTTGATGCAGATGCTTTACCGCGGCTACAAGCACAAGTGACGGCGTATCGTAAAGAATTAGCGGCGTATTAGGGGGCCTATTAGTATGGATAAAGCACTAGTTGGGAGCGCTCAAGGTCTACATGGTACCTTGATCGTACCAGGCGATAAAAGTATTTCTCACCGTAGTATTATGTTTGGCGCTTTAGCTGAAGGAACGACGGTGATCGATCATTTTCTCTTCTCTGCTGATTGTCGACGAACTTTAGCGGCTTTTCAAGCTTTAGGAGTACCAATCACCAGCGAAGGTGATCAGGTGATGATCACGGGTGTTGGGTTTAAGGGCTTAAAAGCGCCGGCAGCACCGCTTGATCTTGGTAATTCCGGAACCTCAACGCGTTTACTAATGGGGTTGTTCAGTAAACAGCCGTTTCCCATCGAATTTTTTGGGGATGCTTCCTTAAGTAAGCGACCAATGCAGCGGGTGATCGGTCCTTTAAGCAAAATGGGTGCGCAGATCACCGCAACTGATAATGATTTTTTACCCTTGACTATTGCGGCCAATCAAAACTTAAATGCGGTTGAAATGACGATCTCGGTAGCCAGTGCTCAAGTCAAAAGCGCGTTGATTTTCGCGGCTTTACAGGCAGATGGTCCTTCTAAGTTAACTGAAAGCGCACAGACCCGCGATCATACGGAGCGTATGCTACAACAATTTGGTGGAAAAATTCAAAAAACAGGGTTGACCTTAACGATCAATCCGCAGGATCACTTCGTTGCGCAACATTTTCGGGTTCCAGGTGATATGTCATCAGCAGCATTTTTCGCTTTAGCGGCGACACTGGTCCCGAACAGCGAACTGCGGTTGGCCCAAGTTGGTTTGAACAAAACGCGGACTGGTTTTTTAGATGTTTTAAGCCGAATGGGTGCAGATCTGCGGGTGGAAAATGTGGTGTCGCAAACTGATGAAGCTAGCGGTGATCTGATCATTACATCAAGCCACTTACATGCAACCACAGTAAATGGTGCGGAAATTGCCAATGTGATCGACGAAATTCCGTTGATCGCATTAGCGGCAACCCAAGCTACGGGCATCACTGAGATTAGTGATGCTGCGGAGTTACGGGTCAAAGAGACTGATCGGATCGAGACCGTTGCTACTGAATTGCGCAAGTTAGGTGCTAAGATCGAAACCAAAGCGGACGGAATGATTGTTCATGGACCAACACCGTTACACGCAGTCACTAATGCTTATGTTGATTCTCACGGCGACCATCGAATCGGTTTGATGTTAGCTGTTGCTGCCTTATTAAGTGACAGTCAGTTAACGTTGACTGATGCCGCAGCGATCGACGTTTCCTACCCGAATTTTTTTGCCGATTTAAAAACCGTTTTAGATTAAGCTCATGTTGTTGCCGTTATTCAGGTGATTTGAAATAAATACCGTAAAGTAAACGTTTTCTTCACTCTATTTTCAAAAAAACTGATTATATTTTGTTGTTATTTGAAATATAAGATGATATCATTTTAGATGAATTATGGGCACCGGTGTCGCCCAATTAATCACACCGATAATCACTAAGGAGGGACATATTTAATGTCTAAATCAGTAGTAATTGAAAGTGTTAAAGCACGCGAAGTCTTTGATTCCCGCGGTAATCCAACCGTTGAAGCTGACGTTGTTTTAACTGACGGTACTTTGGGCCGTGCATCCGTTCCATCAGGCGCTTCTACAGGTGAATTAGAAGCTACTGAATTGCGCGATGGTGGCAAACGTCTTTTAGGTAAAGGCGTTAGCAAAGCCGTTAACAACGTTAACACAGAAATCAATGATGCGTTGAAGGGTGTTTCACCATACAACCAAGCTGCAATTGATCAAATTATGATCGACTTGGATGGCACACCTAACAAAGCACGTTTAGGTGCCAACGCTATTTTAGGCGTTTCAATGGCTACTGCACGCGCTGCTGCACTTTCTTTAGATACACCACTTTATCGTTACTTAGGTGGGGTCAACATTGAATTACCACAAACATTCCATAATGTTATCAATGGTGGTGCTCATGCTGACAACGGTATCGACTTCCAAGAATTCATGATCACACCGATCAAGAAGACTAGCTTCCGTGATGGTATTGAAAAAATTGCTGACACTTACCATACTTTGAAAAAAGTCTTGGAAGAAGCTGGCTTCCAAACTGGCTTAGGTGACGAAGGTGGCTTTGCTCCTGATTTGAAGTCTACTGACGAAGCAGTTACAATGCTTTACAAAGCGATTGAACAAGCTGGTTATGTACCTGGTGAAGATATCGGTATCGCACTTGATGCTGCTTCATCAGAATTTTATGATCAAGATTCCGGCATTTATACATTTGAAGGCCATAAATTCAATGCTGATCAATTACGCGATTACTACGTCAATGATTTATTGAAGAAATTCCCAGCAATCATTTCGATTGAAGATCCTTTCTCTGAAAATGACTGGGATAACTTTGCTAAATTCACTGAAGAAGTTGGCGACCATGTCCAATTAGTTGGTGATGATATTTTTGTTACTAACCCATCAATCTTCCGTAAGGGGATCAAGGCTGGTGTTGCTAACTCGATCTTGATCAAATTGAACCAGATTGGAACTGTTTCTGAAACTGTTGAAGCAATTCGCTTAGCTAAGAAGAACGGTTATACAACAATGATCTCACATCGTTCAGGTGAAACAGAAGATACATTTGTTGCTGACTTTGCCGTTGCCGTTTCTGGTGGTGAATTGAAGACTGGTGCCATGGCTCGTTCAGAACGTGTTGCGAAATATAACCAATTATTACGCATTGAAGAAGAACTTGGTGGCCAAGCTCACGTTGCACATTTCCCACACAACGTTGATTTTGACTAAACTATTTGAAAAAGCAGATTATTTTAATAATCTGTTTTTTTTTTACGTTTTTATTTTTTAGTTGTGTTATTCTGAAATCTAATTCTGAGCAAGACTGGCTAACTGGTCTTGTTTTTTTGTGAATCCAAAATTATAATTCAATGAGTGTTTTAACTGTGCTATAATGTTAGCATGAATTTATTACAGTACTGATAAATTCAACGCTACCCTGTCGGTTAGTCAAAATTAGGAGGCAAAATATGTCACAAGCAACTGAATATATCAAAGAAGTCCGTGCGGCCCTTGCACAGCGTGATGGCAACCAAACCGAATTTCTTGAAGCAGTAGATAATTTCCTGGCCACCATTACGCCAGTTTTTGAAGCACATCCTGAATATATTAAAGCCAATATATTAGGGCGACTTACTGAACCAGAACGAGCAATTCAATTCCGGGTACCGTGGGTTGATGATGCCGGTAAAGTACAAGTTAATCGTGGGTTTAGAGTTCAATTTAACTCGGCGATTGGCCCGTACAAAGGTGGTTTGCGCTTCCATCCTAGTGTTAATCTTTCCGTAATTAAGTTTTTAGGTTTTGAACAAATTCTTAAAAACAGTCTAACTGGCTTACCGATCGGCGGGGGTAAAGGTGGTAGTGACTTTGATCCTAAAGGTAAAACTGATGGTGAAGTGATGCGCTTTGCCCAAAGCTTTATGACTGAATTACAACGGCATATTGGGCCTGACATTGATGTGCCAGCCGGTGATATTGGTGTTGGTGGTCGCGAGATTGGCTATCTATTTGGTCAATATAAACGTTTAAACGGCTTTAGCGGTGGTATTTTAACCGGTAAAGGTCTCAGTTATGGCGGTAGCTTAGCCCGGACCGAAGCAACTGGTTTTGGCTTACTTTATTATGTTGATGCCATGTTAAAAGCGCACCGTGATGATTTAAGTGGTAAAAAAGTCAAACTTTCTGGTGCCGGCAATGTTGCTATTTATGCGATTCAAAAGGCGACTGAACTAGGTGCCAAAGTTGTGACGGTTTCTGATTCTGACGGCTATATTTATGATGAGCAAGGGATCGACTACAAGATCGTCCAACAGATCAAGGAAGTTGAGCGTGGTCGGATCAGTGAATACGCTAAACGGGTATCAACAGCCGAATATTCAACTGGCTCTGTTTGGGAAGCACCGATTGATTGTGAAATTGCCTTACCATGTGCAACACAAAATGAAATTGACGCCAGTGGGGCTAAGTTATTGATCGCCGGTGGGGCACAATTAGTGGCCGAAGGTGCAAATATGCCAAGCACGCCAGAAGCAATCAAGGTTTACCGGCAGGCTGGACTACTTTATGGACCAGCTAAAGCAGCTAATGCTGGCGGAGTTGCGGTTTCTGCTTTGGAAATGAGCCAAAACAGTCAACGACTTGCTTGGTCATTTGCCGATGTCGATCAACGTTTGCAAAAGATCATGCAGGATATCTTCCAAGAATCAGCCGCCGCCGCTAAACAATATAACTTAGGTGATGATTATGTTGCTGGGGCTAACATTGCTGGCTTCCTAAAGGTTGCTGACGCAATGTACGCCCAAGGTATCGTCTAACATGACTCTGCCTAATCAGGTCTTGATCAGTCAGGATCTATCCTGTGTTGGTCAAGTGTCTTTAGGAGTGGCCTTGCCGATCGTCGCTGCGTTGGGCTTACAGCCGGCAATATTGCCAACAGCGTTATTGTCGACTCATACAGGTGGTTTCGGGGCGAATACTTACCTTGATCTAAGTCAGGAAATGCAGGCGATCATTGCTCATTGGCGGACACTTAAGTTGAAGTTTACTGCCTTATATTTTGGTTATTTGGGTACAGCGGCGTTACCAGTTGTGACCCAGAATTTAGCTCATTTGGCAACCAAGGATGCTAAGATTCTGATTGATCCTGTAATGGGGGATAACGGTCAGCTTTATCACGGTTTTGACCACACTTATGTTGAAGCAATGCGGCAATTAGTGCCCCATGCCACTGTGATCACACCTAACGTCACTGAGGCCCGATTATTATTAGCACAACCACAAGATTCACGGCCACTGACTTTGGCTACAGCGCTTGAATTGGCCACTGCTGTTAGCGTTAAATTCGGGGTAGCCAACGTTATTTTAACTGGCATCCCTTTAGTAGATGGTCAAAACGGGGTGGTGGGTGTCACTGTTGGTCAGACCTGGAATTGGCAAACACCACAATTACCGGGTCATTATTTTGGGACTGGCGATATTTTTGCTAGTGTTTGTTTTGGCTTGTGGTTGCGTGGCTTGAGTTTAGCTACTGCCAGCCAGCAAGCGATCCGTTTTGTTCAGCAAGCGATCAAACGAACGGCAACTGCAGCGACGGATATCCGCTTTGGTGTGGATTATGCGGCTGGTTTTAACCAATTGCTGGCTAGTTTGTAGGTCAGTTTAATTATGATGAAAAGGGGCTGTGGTAAAATAATGCTACAGCCCCTTATTTTGGGGAGAGATTGATATGCGTCAAGAAAAGAACACCTTACAAGCAGTTATTTTCACTGGTTTATTTGCAGCAATTATTTTTATTGGAATTTCAATTCTGCGGATTCCGATCCCAGCGTTAGTTGGGCGGCCCTTTATTCATTTTGGCAATGCGCTAACTGTATTAGCAATTTTATTTTTAGGTGGCCGGAATGGGGCATTAGCTGGTATTATTGGATTAGGTGGATTTGATCTGTTGAATGGTTATGCTGCAACATCATGGTTGACCATGCTGGAAGTTATCGTGGTGGCTTTGGTGGTCAACACTGGATTTAAGCTTTTTAACTATAACGATCGGGCTAGCCATATTATCAGCTTGGGCATTATTGCTGGATTGACCAAGATTGTCACGACTTATTTTGTTTCCATTGTGGAGGCGTTAATGGTAGGGACTTCCTTTAAGGTAGCCTTGATCAATTCCTTTTTAAGCTTGCCGGCCACTGTGATCAATTCGATTTCCACAGCAATTATCGTACCAATTCTATACTTTGCCTTACGAGGTAGTTTAAAGGCGGTGCGCCGCGCTTAATATTTTTTGAAGGAGGTGGCGTTGTTGCCGCAGCGTTTATTTGTGATCACAGGAGCGACTGGAACCGGGAAAACAACTGTTAGCCATTATTTAACCAAGTATTATCAGATTCCCCGGGTGATCACCCACACGACAAGGCCACCACGACCGAATGAAAAGAATGGCCGCGCGTATTATTTTGAAACACCAACTAGTTTTTTTACTAAACATTATATTGAATACGTTAAATATGCGGATTATTATTACGGTTCTTCCCGTGAGGCGCTAGCTGCCGCATGGCACAAGTGTGAATATGCCAGTATTGTACTGGATACCAAAGGTGCGATCACGTATGTTGAAGCGTTAGGTGATCAGGTGATCCCCCTTTTCTTGACGGTTAAACACACCACAGCATTAGTGACACGCTTAGCTAAACGCGGTGATCAACAGGAAATGATCAGACGGCGGCTAGCTAGTGCTGAGTATAAACGTGATCTACAGTTACCTGTGCAATTGGCCAGACAGGCTGAAGTGATCGTCAATGATGAATGGGCCACGGCAAGAGCCCAAATTGATGCGATCATGGGAAATTACGGTATAAAAAAAGCGTTGTGTTAAAGTGAATTTCACTTCAAACACAACGCTTTTTCTATATTATTTGGGTTAGGCCGTTTGATCGGCATGATTAAGGGTCACAGGTTGATGTGCTTGTAACGCTAATTTACGTACTGCCTCATCAATGGTGACACCGCTCGCAACTTGCTCTGGATGTTGTTTTGAAGTTGCATAAAAAATTTGTTTGTCGGTGTCTAACGAGATTCGATACCAACTATTACTAAAATTACCAAATTTCATGGTGTATACCTCCTTGTATCAAGGAAAATGTCCTTGTGAGTTAGTCCCAACGGCTAATTCAAAAAAGCCGCCGGTGACTGCATTGTTACGTTAACTTTTTTGTAACGCCCAGCACGTTTGCCTAGTCTACAACCAAAATTAATTTAACGCAAGCATCTGGCTCAAATTATTTTTTGAAGCGGCTTAACGCAATCAATCAATGTAAACGGTTAACGAAACAGCTTACATTATAGTTTACAGTATCTTTTTTAGATTATCAAGTGAAATGCAACACAAATTTAAATAATCATATTAGGCAAACCCTAAGTTTATCCTAAAGTGCTAGTCCTTAATGTTTTCACTAAGTTTTTATTCATGAAAACGTTTGAAAAAGAAACGATATTCAGCCCTTATTTTCAATTGAAACTTTCAATTCGCTAACTTGCAACTTAAGCTAGGTATGCTAGAATGAATTTGAGAACAAACGTTCCAGATCCACGCAGGAAAAGTAGTGGCAAACTAATTTTCCCGCGCGTTTTAGTCTGAAAATTGGACAGAGTGTTTGATCGTTCTACTGTGATCGGGATGGCACTATTAAATTGGTTTCAGGATCTGGTTTAATTTAAGTTAACGTTAAGTTGGGTTTGTTAGGATAAAAAGTATTGGGGCGTTGATTGGATGGGTACGGCAAAAGAAATTTTAATAATTCTTTACTAATATTCAGCGCAAAATTTAGTTAAATATGGTTTAATATGGATTTAGACAGATAGTATTTTCAAGGAAAGAGGAGGCTTTTGAATGGCTTATCGGACACCGCCATTTATCACCCCATTTGCGATTGTTTCAATCGTACTAGGCTTGGCTGCAACTAATGTGGTGGCGGATAAAGTTGCCCCAGTCAAGAGTAAAACTGAACAGACAAGTTCAGTTAGCAGTTCCGCAGTAACCATTAGTTCTAGCAGTGCACGACAAAGTAGTTCATCGCGCCCAGAAAGTAGTAGTTCGGTGCGTGAAAGTGATAATAGCACTGATTCGGCTGCAGCTGAAAGCTCCCAAACAGCAGGATCAAGTTCAACGGCAGCATCTACAACCACCCCAACACAAAACAGTCAAAGTGCTGCGGCAGATTCGTCTAGTGCGGCAACGGCTAATTCCAGTTCAGCAGCTGATTCTTCATCAGCTGCCAGTGCTTCCGACAACACAACTACCGGCAGCACAACAACTGGTACGACCACTGGAAACACAACCACGACGGATAACACCACTACGGCTGAATAAATGGAGGTGATTGTGTGTTATCATTGCTAGATATGTTGAATCACTATTTAGGTTATTTCAACATGAACGTTAAATTAAAAAATCGTGTCTATACAGCGATTGGAATTGCTGGAGTTCTTTATCTTGGGTACTTGGCAATCAACTTTATTCGCTTAGGTGCGTGGACGCGCGGTATTTTATTTTTATTGATCTTTTTAGTTTTGGTTTATTTTGTTAGTCTGAATGTGATCTATTATTTTACAACTAAAACGGCCAAATTTGATATTTCGCCTAAAATTGAAAAATTATTAGGTGGTCGCCCGGCTGGTGCCGCGGATGATCCAATGATGGGTGGCAAGCATGCGGCACAAACGACTAAAGTGATTCCTGCCGCTGGCCTATTCCATGAGCAGAGTTTATTACCGGCTAAAATGCTGGTTGATACTACACAACAGGCTAATCTTGATCAATTAGTGGATCAATTAGTGGCTAATAATTATTTGCAATTAAATTATGCGGATCGTTCTGATGAACAGATCTATGAACATGCGCAAAAATCAGGTCAGCCCGTTTACGCCTTGGGCGATACGGTCCAGTTGCCATTTTATGAACTGCGGGAACAAAATGGTCGTTATTTTGTTTATGCTGGCCGCAATGCTATTGACAGTTTACCAGTAGGGGAAGTGACTGAAGTTGGTTTAATGCCAACTCAGGATGCTGCAGCTAAATACCGGATTGTTTTAGCTAGCGCTCAATTAACTGGAGGTCCGTATAAAATGGCGGGACGTTCTGGGGTTGTTGCTGGTAATGATCCGTTTAAGTTAGTTATTCAAGCGGCATATAAGGATCCTAATGCAGCAGTCACACCAACGTCTACCGCAACCTTAAATACGCGGCAAGCAGAGCCGGCACCGGAGCCAACCCGGATGTCGCGCCGTAATCGGTAGTTAGATCAAAGACCGATTTCTCCCAGCTACTTACATTAATATTTTCTAGCAGAGTTAACGGCCTATACCGCAAAAGATTTTTGATTTAGGCTTTAGTCTTCCCTGATTTCCGGGGAGACTTTTTTTATGGTCAAAAAGGTGATTTGTTAAGTTTAGGTCCTCCCAAAAAAGATTGACGATTTCTAACAACAAGGTTAAACTTAAATTAAAATAAGCTAATAAACAATTGTATTTAACTGCCTGAAAGGCTAATAAGCGGCAAAACATTCTGCAATTAAATGTTATTTTTATGGTCATTAAAGAATGTGGGACTGTTTTTAGAGGGTTAAATGTAATCAAAAGTGTGATCGGATTTTAAACTCACGGCGCTTATGCTGTGAGTTTTTATGTTGGCGCCGCACCAAACGGCTTATCGGAATAATTATTTGAGTGGAGGAAATTAAAAATGAAAATTCTAATGTACAGCGTACGTGATGATGAACAACCAGCCATTAAGGCTTGGGCACAACGAAATCAGGCAACCGTAGATACCTTTGATCAGGATCTTAGTTTAGCAACCGTCGAGCGGGCCCGTGGTTATGATGGTGTGGTCATTGTTCAACACGCAAAGATCGATAGTGATCAGGTTTATGTGAAGTTACATGAATATGGTATTAAACAAATTAGTTTGCGCAGCGCAGGTTATGATGTTGTCGATCTGGCAGCAGCTAAGGCCAATGATTTATTGATTACGAATGTACCAGCATATTCACCGCGTTCGGTGGCCGAATACGCTTTGAGCCAGACGATGCGTCTGATCCGCAACTTGGAATTATTTGATCAACGAACTGCCCAACATGATTTTCGCTGGGGTGGTTTAATGGCCCATGAAATACATACCTTAACTATTGGTATTATTGGTGCTGGCCGTATTGGCGGAACTGCGGCTCGTTTATTCCATGCCTTAGGTGCCAAGGTGATCGCCAGTGATCCTGTTCAGAATCCTGAATTGGCTGAGTTTGTGACCTACATGGATCAAGCAAGTGTGTTAAAGGCCGCGGATGTTGTGACTTTGCACACGCAATTATTACCAACGACCACTCATTTAATGGGTGCCGCGCAATTTAAACAAATGAAACCTACTGCCTTTTTGATCAACGCTTCGCGCGGCCCAGTGGTGGATACACCGGCGTTAGTAGCTGCGTTAAAGGCCAAAGAAATTGCTGGTGCTGCGATCGATGTCATTGAAGATGAACAAGAATTTAATAACCGGGATCTGACCAAGGCTAAAATCACTAACCCAAATGTGTTGGCTTTACAAGCAATGCCTAATGTTATTTTTACCCCCCATATTGCGTTTTATACCAATATGTCTGTTCAGAATATGGTAGATATTAGTTTAGACGACACAAAAGGCATTATTGAAACCGGTAATGCCCAACATCCCGTTACAGAATGACAATCTGTCATTTCAAAACTAAGATTTTTCTCATAAAAATAGTCTAAATGAAAATAATATCCAGAAATCAACGACATTTATTTGCGTAGAGATTAAAAATACATTAAAATTAAAAAGGTGGCTTTTGCCCACACGAATTATTTACGGATCAAGTTGGTGATTGGAAATCAGCTGATCATCATTGTGGTGTACCTAAGTTTGGAGGGAAAGTTATGTCAATGATCGAGTTTCACGATGTTGAAAAATATTACGGCGATTTTCATGCCTTAAAGAAAATCAACTTAACGATCGATAAAGGTGAAGTCGTTGTTATTATCGGACCATCTGGTTCTGGTAAAAGTACCTTACTACGAACGATGAATGGCTTAAACACAGTTTCAGCAGGTAAATTAATTGTTAATAATTTTGATTTAGCGGATAAAAAAACGGATATTAACAAAATTCGACGCGATGTTGGCATGGTTTTTCAACATTTCAATTTATATGCGAATAAAACGGTATTACAAAACGTCACGCTAGCGCCACAATTAGTTTTAAAGGAAGATAAAGCACAAAGCGAGAAGGAAGCAATGGCACTGCTGGACTTAGTGGGTTTGGCGGACAAGGCGCATTCTTATCCTAGTATGCTGTCTGGTGGCCAAGAACAACGAGTGGCCATTGCCCGTAGTTTAGCGATGAAACCTAAGGCATTACTTTTTGATGAACCGACCAGTGCATTAGATCCGGAAATGATCGGCGATGTTTTGGATGTTATGAAAAAGGTTGCTGCTGATGGAATGACAATGATCGTAGTAACGCATGAAATGGGCTTTGCCCAAGAAGTTGCTAACCGGCTGATCTTCATGGCGGATGGTGAAGTTTTGGAAGATGATGACACAAAATCATTTTTCGCTCATCCAAAGGAAGAACGGGCGCGGCAATTCTTAAGTAAAATCATTAATCATTAATAAAGGGAGGCCTGGACGATGAAAAAATTTGTCCAACGCGTGCTACCGCTTGCCTTCTTATTGAGTTTGGTTTTATTGATGAGTGGCTGCGGTAAACAAAGTTTATCAAAACAAGATGTGTTACAGACGGATCGCGCTAGTAATACGATTACTTGGGGCGTAAAGGCTGATACTCGTTTGTTCGGGTTGATGAATATTAAAACTAGTCAGATTCAGGGCTTTGATATTGACATGGCTAAGGCAATTACTAAGCAAATTTTAGGTAAAGATGGTAAGGCAAAGTTTATTCAGGTTACCAGCAATACCCGGATCCCGATGTTAAAAAATGGCAATATTGATGCGATCATTGCTACGATGACAATTTCACCAGAACGGGCTAAACAAGTTGATTTTTCTAAACCGTACTTCAACGCAGGCCAGGCGATTTTGGTTAAAAAGGGCAGCAAGATCACTAATATTCGTGATTTAAATTATAAAGGGGCCAAAGTTTTGGCTGTCCAAGGTTCAACTTCAGCAATCAATGTTAAAAAGTTTGCGCCTAAAGCCAGTGTTTTAGAACTATCTGATTACGCGCAGGCTTTTACCGCCCTGCAGTCTGGTCAAGGTGATGCACTGACAACGGACAATGGGATTCTCTACGGGATGTCGTTGGAAAATCCAGGCTATGTCGTTGTCGGGGGGACTTTCACCAAGGAACCTTATGGGATCGCCGTTAATAAAGGCCAAAAACCGATGACCAACGCCATTGATAAAGCGGTCAGCGCGATGAAAAAATCAGGTGAATACCAACGGCTGTTGAACAAATGGTTTGGTAAAGTGCCTGGGTTTAATGAAGGGGGGAACTAAGCATGATTTCGATTTTAGTCAATCATTGGCCAGAATTTTGGTCAGGTTTCTTATTCACCCTTGGTTCCAGTATTTTGGCGTTAATTGGTAGTTTAATTGTTGGTACAATTTTTGCATTATTAGAAATTAGCGAACACAAGTGGGAGCGTATTGTTGGCCGGGTTTATGTGGAAATTTTCCGGAATATTCCGTTGCTGGTTATTACGATGTTTTTCTACGTGGTGATCCCCATGTTTATCACCAATGTTAATGGTTTTACTGCCGGTACGATCGGTTTGACGATCTATACGTCAGCTTTTATTGCTGAAACCGTTCGTGCTGGGATTGAAGCAGTTGATCCTGGTCAAATGGAAGCTGCTCGTTCCAACGGCTTGACCTATCTACAGGCGATGACCCATATTGTCTTTCCGCAAGCCATTAAAATTACGATTCCACCACTGGGGAATCAATTTATTAACTTAGTGAAGAATTCTTCAGTTTTAGCCTTTGTGGCGGGGTTTGATTTGATGTATCAAGGTAATTTGATTGCTTCAACGACTTTCGACACATCTAATACTTATTTAGCGGTTGGGCTGTTGTATTTGATTTTGACGTTACCACTAAGTTACTTTATGCGCTATCTGGAAAAGAAATGGGCTTAGAAGGGGGAATAACTAATGGCTAATTTTATTCAAGCATATTCATGGCTCAACATTCGTTATCTCCTGGAAGGGCTATGGATCACCGTAGAAATTTCTGCGGTTTCGATCGTATTTAGTTTTATTATTGGCGGTTTGTTAGGCTTGTTGCGTTACGTTAAAATCAAATATTTATCGGCATTGGTTGGCTTCGTAATTGATATTATCCGTAACCTA
Organism: Loigolactobacillus binensis; assembly: GCF_005405165.1. Classification (GTDB taxonomy): domain Bacteria; phylum Bacillota; class Bacilli; order Lactobacillales; family Lactobacillaceae; genus Loigolactobacillus; species Loigolactobacillus binensis. The sequence goes on along the minus strand of NZ_BJDN01000024.1, from coordinate 18,436 downwards.
CCGTTATTGTTGATTTTATTCTTTACGTTTTTCGGATTGCCGAATATCGGCATCAAACCAGATGCAATCATGGCCGCTATTCTAGCGATGACCGTTTTTGAATCGGCCATGGTGGCAGAGATTATTCGTAGTGGGATCCAGGCGGTCGATCCTGGTCAAATGGAAGCGGCGCGCAGTAACGGCATGACCTATCGGCAAGCCATGCAACACATTATTTTACCGCAAGCGATCAAGAAAATGATTCCACCGCTGGTCAGTCAGTTTGTTTCGCTGATCAAGGATACTTCGTTGGCGACGATCATTATGTTGCCAGAATTAATGTATCACGCCCAGATCATTTATGGGCAAAATACGAATTTTGTTTTGCCGATGTTCCTAGCGTTAGCGGTCTTGTACTTTATTGTTTGTTACGCTTTATCGTGGCTTTCCCGTATTCTCGATCGCCGGATGGGCGCATGATCTTGCAGCGTGCTGACTGAGTTGATTCAGTTGGCACGCTTTTTTGATTGTTGTTAAGTGATTTCTGTGCTAAAGTGAGTATTTATTATGAATAAGTGAGGCTATTAAATGATAACTGTAAGTGATGTTAGTTTGCGTTTCCCCGATCGGCAATTGTATTCTGACGTTAATTTGAAATTTACCCCCGGCAACTGTTACGGTATTATTGGCGCAAATGGTGCCGGCAAATCGACTTTTTTAAAGATCCTTTCTGGTCAGTTACCGCCAACGACTGGGCAAGTGACTATTTCACCAAATGAGCGGATGACGAGTTTAAAGCAGGATCACTATGCGTTTGAAGAGTGTAAGGTATTAGACACCGTGATCCAAGGTCACGAAAAACTTTATCAGGTGATGCAGGCCAAAGACGCACTGTACGCTAAACCGGATTTTAACGATGAGGACGGTATTAAGGTCGCGGAGCTTGAAGGCGAGTTTGCGGAGATGGACGGGTGGAACGCTGAAGCAGAAGCGGCTCAATTGTTGCAAGAATTAGGTATTGATGAAACCATGCAACAACAGAAAATGAGTGAATTGACGGAAAATCAAAAGGTAAAGGTTCTATTAGGCCAGGCCTTATTTGGTAAGCCAGATATTTTACTATTGGACGAACCTACTAACGGGCTTGATGCACCAACGATTCAATGGCTGGAAAACTTCCTGCTAAATTTTCCGAATACCGTTATTGTTGTTTCCCATGATCGGCATTTTTTGAATACCGTTTGCACCCACATGTGCGATGTTGATTTTGGTAAGATCCAGCTTTTTGTCGGCAACTATGATTTCTGGCTACAATCTAGCCAGTTGGCAGCACAGTTAAAAAGTCAGGCCAACGCTAAAAAGGAAGATCAGATCAAGGAGTTGCAGGAGTTTATTGCGCGTTTCAGTGCTAACGCTTCAAAGTCCAAGCAGGCGACTTCACGAAAGAAGCAATTGGATAAAATCACCTTAGAGGACATTAAGCCTTCCAGTCGGCAATATCCGTTTATTAAATTTGTTGCTGCACGAGAAATCGGCAGTGATTTATTGCGGGTGGATAATATTAGTAAAACAATCGCTGGGGTTAAGATCCTTGATAAAATCACGTTTACTTTGAAGCCAGGTGAAAAAACGGCGTTGATCAGTCGCAGCGATGTGGCGACCACCACGTTGATGCAGATTCTGGCTGGTGAACTGACGCCAGATACGGGTAGTGTTACTTGGGGTGTCACTACGACGCGCGCTTATTTACCGCGGGATAGTTCGACTGAATTTGCTGCTGATTTGACGATTCTTGATTGGTTGCGCCAATTCGCTGCTAAAGAAGAAAGTGATAACACCTTCTTACGTGGCTTCTTAGGCCGAATGCTTTTCTCCGGCGATGAAGTATTGAAAAAGTTGGCCATGTTATCGGGTGGCGAGAAGGTGCGTTGTTTATTGGCTAAGATCATGTTGAGCCAAGCTAACGTACTTTTATTGGATGATCCAACCAATCATTTAGATTTGGAATCGATCACTGCTTTAAATGACGCTTTAGTTGATTTTAACGGAGCATTGATCTTTACTTCACATGATTATGAATTTATTCAGACGATCGCTGACCATATCGTTGAGGTCAGTGCTAAGGGTGTGGTTGAACGTTTTGCCACCCATTACGATGAATTTTTGGCCCATGAAGACATTCAAAAACAGGTTGCGGCGCTGTATTAGGCCGCATAAAAGGTTTAAGGGCTGGCGCATTTAAACATAATAGTTAAAATAAGAAGCTGCGGCGTATATAAGATATGGCGCGGTTTTTGTGTGTTCTGATGATTAACAATCGGCATAGCAAAAATTGAAGTGCTAGTGTAATTATGATGTTATATACTTCGTTTATGATCAAATTCATACTGTTAATTCAATTCATCAGCGATACTTGTGGTGCGGCCTAAGTGAAAGGCGGCTTAATGCTCAAGTTTATTTATTGACGCTGGTTTCGGTACTTGGTTATGCTTAACTATAATCAGATAACGGAAAGGGTGCTTTTGATGATCAAACTATTACGTATACTTGTTTTGTTAAGTAGCGCAGGTTTACTGACCGCTTGCCGCCAATCTAATTCAGAACCTGAAACGGCTAGCAGTTCATCCAGTCAGCAGTCAAGTAGTCAAGTCAGTTCAAGCCACGCCGCTTTATCAAGCTCTGTGCAAAGTGGTGTGACCTTAACGCACAATGCTGATGATAAGCAGGCTTTGTTGAAGCAGACTTGGCACTTTGAACAGTTTGCGCTTATAGCGCTTAAAGGTGAACTAGAGGATAGCCAGCACTTGGAGTTAGAAATTGAATGGCAGAATTTGACGACCGCTAATCAGCAATTTGCGAATATTGCGGAAATAAATGTTCATCAAGGGCAGACTCAATTAGCAGTAATTGAGCGTGATGATGACTTTGCTGATTCGGTGGGTGCACAAGCAAATGAGGATTTTGAATTGACTTATCGCTTGAGTAGCCAAACACAACCGTTAAGGATCAGTATTACACCGGAACGTGGCGCTACTAAAACTTTAACCGTTAATTTAAACTAAGTTACCTTTTGCAGGATCGATGAGGGTGTGATTATTTGGTGGTAGTTTTTGAAAAAGTAAACAAATGGAGCGTGACCTATATAATTTAAGTCGCGCTCTTTTTTATTGGTTTTAATAAATCGTACGCAGAGTGCTGGTTAATGGATTTTGGTTACGCGCCGCTGCTTAAGGGGCCTAACCGACTTTTGGCACACGTCTTTATTTTAACCGTAGTTGCGTCGTTGTTAGTTATTCGTTAGAATAGGTGTTTGGAATTCGGCCAAGTAATCGCCGCAAAAAAGCGAAACTTATAGATAAGAACAGATAAGAATGGAGTGCGAAAGTGATGGATGCAGCGACGATCTTGAAAACTAAATTTGGGTATACGCATTTTCGCCATGGTCAAAAAATAGTGATCGATAAATTACTAGCTGGAGAAAATGTGCTCGCATTAATGCCAACTGGTGGCGGGAAGTCGCTGTGCTATCAGATCCCAGCACTGTTGTTTTCAGGGTTAACCTTAGTGATCTCACCATTGATCTCCTTGATGAAGGATCAAGTTGATGCTTTGAATGAAAATGCAATTCCCGCGACGTTCATCAATAGCTCATTAACGTATACAGAAATCAATCAGCGTTTAGAAATGGCCGGTCGTGGGGAGGTTAAGTTATTATATTTATCACCAGAACGTTTAGAAATGGCCGCTTTTATGGCCGCTTTAAATCAGTTACAAATTGATCTAGTGGCCATTGATGAAGCCCATTGTATTTCTCAATGGGGTCATGATTTCCGACCTAGTTATTTGCAAGTCACTGCACGGTTACAGGAATTACGTACTAAACCTGTGCTGGTGGCGCTGACCGCAACGGCCACTGAGCGAGTTGCTACCGACATTCGGCAACGATTGGGAATTGCGGCCGCGAATGAAGTGAAAACTGGATTTGCGCGCGATAATTTGGCCCTACAAGTCGTCAAGGGTCAGGACCGGGATCAGTATATGCTGGATTATCTCAAGCTGAATGCTCATGAATCAGGAATTATCTATGCCAGTACCCGCAAGGAAGTTGAACGTTTGACAAGCTTATTTCAACAGCATGATTTAAGTGTCACGCTGTATCATGCTGGTTTGGCCGAAGCTGTGCGGCGCCAAAATCAAGAAGACTTTTTGTACGATCGCAAATTAGTCATGGTGGCAACTAACGCCTTTGGAATGGGGATTGATAAAAGTAATGTTCGTTTTGTCATTCATGCGCAGGCACCTGGTAGTTTAGAAGCTTATTATCAAGAAGCGGGGCGTGCCGGCCGGGATGGTTTGCCCAGCGAGGCTATTTTGTTATATCGACCTTCGGATGTGCAGTTGCAGCGTTTCTTTATTGAACGCTCAGATATGGCAGAGGCGCCACGACAACAAGAATATTTGAAGCTACAAGCATTGATGCAATACGCAAACACACAAGGTTGTTTGCAGCAAGCTATTTTGCAGTATTTTGGTGAAACGGCAGAACCTTGTGGACGTTGTGGTAATTGTCTCGATCAGCGTGAAGCTACGGATATCACGGTCACGGCCCAAAAAGTATTGTCTTGTGTTTATCGGATGCATGAGAATTTTGGTAAAACGTTGGTGACACAAGTGCTGACTGGCGCTAATAATCAACGCGTGCGAGAATTAAATTTTACAAAACTATCAACGTATGGTCTGTTAAAAGGGCAGACGCAAAAAGCGGTAGGTGAATTGATTGATTTTTTGACGGCAGAAGGCTATTTGCAAGCAACAGGCGGCCAATATCCCACTCTGACGGTGACGACCAGTGGCGCCGCTGTTTTACGAGGGAAACAGCAAGTTTTACGCAAAACGGCAGTGGCAATGCAAGCGTTGCAGCCGGAAGACGAAGCTTTGTTTGAACAACTACGTCAATTACGTTCACAATTGGCGCAAGCACAACAGGTACCACCATTTGTTATTTTCTCTGATCGTACTTTACATGATATGTGCACACGTTTGCCCCAAAATACAAGCGAGTTTTTGACCGTCAAAGGGGTGGGTGAACACAAAGCAAGCCAATATGGGGCCGCTTTCCTCAAGCTTTTGGCGGATACAGGTGAACAACATGGAGTTTAGCTGGCAGAATCGTGGCGCGGAAGTGACAGTAGCCCATTTTTTGCAGCAACAAGGCTTAAGTAAGCATTTATGCCGGCAATTAAAATGGCAGGGGAAAGTCTGGGTTGCTGAGCAACCAGCGCGGTTAAACGACCGATTACCGGTAAACGCGGTGATAAAAATAAAGCTACCAGCAGAAAGAGGACTTCCGCAAGCAGCTATAAGTTTACAACCGTTAAGTATTTTGTATGAAACAGCCCATTGGTTAGTGATCAATAAGCCTGCCAATGTGGCCTCTGTCCCCGGACCACAAACTGGTGTGGACACAATCGTTAGTCGTGTTCGAGGGTATTTATTACAACAAGGCAGTGAAAATATTGTGCCGCACTTGCTTAGCCGGCTAGATTATGCCACCAGTGGCGTTTTATTAGTGGCTAAACACGCTTTTGCTCAAAGTCGTGTTGATCTGGCGCCGGTACCTGTTGTTCAAGCAAAAATTTATTTAGCCGTGGTTGCAGGGAGAATCAGCAGTCCCCATGGCTTGATCACATTGCCGCTAGGGCGTTGTCCAACACAGATTGCCGGAGTGATCGATCTCAAAGGTCGACCTGCGCAAACAGAATTTTGGACGCAGGCTTATTTGCCAGCGCTTGATGCAACTATTTTACAGGTCAAATTACACTCAGGAAGACGTCATCAAATTCGGGTGCACCTACAGGCAGTTGGGCACCCTTTACTTGGGGATGACTTATATGGTGGCCCAATGAAAAGCGGGATTTCGCGGCAAGCACTTCATGCTTGGCAACTGATCTTTAGAGATCCGTTTACCCAAAAGACGACTAGGATAAATGCACCAATTCCGCAAGATCTGCAGCGGTTACTTAAAAATACGAATATCCAGTATAATCGTCACTGTCAATGATCGTAAATTGTTCTGGAGTTAACTGTAGTGTTTGACTAATGACCGCGGACAAATCAGTTTTACTGATATGACTCCAAATACGGTAGTCATTTTCGCCGTAACGCATCCAATCACCTAATTTACCGATCTGAGGATATTTGGCTAAATCTGGTCGCGTTATATTGATAAAATGTAACACGTAGTCGGCAGCGTCATCACTAAAAGCAGGACGGGGTTGAAAATAGTGATAATTCATAAGCGTTCCCTCTTTCTCACAGGTGACAAAAGTAACGGTAACCTTACTAAAAAGTATACGTGGTTAACGAAAAAAGTACAAGTAATTAAGTTTTTGCTTAGAAAAAATTAATTTATAAAAAGCGAGTGTGGCATAAGCCATTTGGCTACTATCTTGTAATAGTGGATAATTTTCGTACCGCAAACTTTAGTGGGTACGGCTGTTAACCATTCTTGTGGAACACGCTTTGTCTAGATTATTCGGAAGCATAAAAACGGAGTTGCGACTTGAATGGGCCTAGGTCACAACTCCGTTTATTTTTCCTAATGTTACGGCTTAGGTTCCGTAGGCATTTTTGCTTGCCTGGTCATTAGTGATTACGTGGTATGTTTGTCGTTACAAAGTTTCATGAAGCCATTCGACTGCTAGATCTAGCCAGCGAGCAACGTGCGGTTGGTCAGCATCGGCTTTCCAAGCAGTTTGCGCATTAGCCAGGGCTAAACCATGGGGGCCATGATGAAAAATATGGGCTTCGTAAGCAACTTTGTTTTTGGCTAAGGCACTAAGGTAAAGTAAGCTGTTTTGCGTTGGTACCAGCGGATCATCAGCAGTGTGCCAAACAAAAGTTGGCGCGCAGGCAGTATTTACTAGCTGATCTGCGGCCAATGTCGTTGGTTGTGTGGTTAAACTGGCTAATTTTTCCGCTGTCGGTGGCCAACCTGCATCTAAACGAATGACAGGGTAACCTAGAATAGCAGCATTAAGTTTCAGGTCTGTGGCGGGGGCAACTTGTTGCAACCAAGGTTGTTGCCAGCTACCATTGTAAACACTGACGACGTGCCCACCAACTGAGAAACCAGCAGCGGTGATTTTATCGGGATCTAAATGCCATTTAGCGGCGTTATGACGTAATTGACTGATGGCTGCCGCCAAATCAAGTATCGGTTGTGGTAACAATGGACTGACTTCCGTGCTAAAATGATAACGCAGATAAAATGCTTGGAAACCGCGTGCAACAAAAGCCAGTGCCAGTGTTTCGGCTTGGGCCTCAGGAATATGTGTATAGCCACCGCCAGGTACAATGATCACAGCTGGGAACGTGGTTTGTGGTGTATTATCATCGGGTTGGCGGAGGTAGCCGCGTAAATAAGCGGGTGCTGTCAACGGAATTGTTGTAATTTGCAAAATTAAAACCTACCTTTCATAAAACAATGCTGTTCAAGACCATTGTAGCGGTTTTGCTAAATTTGTGCAGGTGGCAAAATAAAGATAAAGGAGCGCTAAAATTTGCGTTTGGAAACGACACGTTTAGTGATTCTCCCTTTTGCGGCGGCGGATTTAACTAATTTACATGAACTAATGCAAAATCCCAAGCTAGGCGCAATGGCTGGTTGGCAACCCCATCATTCAAAGGCCGAAAGCGAAGCTGTGTTAGCCATGTTTTTACGAAGTGATGAAGTTTTTGCTGTAGCGTGTAAGGCCAACCAAAAATTAATTGGTACTATTGGTTTACATCGGCGTGCGCCTAGTGGGACAGCTCCCAAAGATGATAGTCGAGAACTGAGTTTTATGTTGAATGAAACTTTTTGGGGTCAAGGCCTAATGCCAGAAGCCGTACAGGCAATTATCGCCTTTGGTTTTAACCATTTGCGTTTGCAGGAAATTTGGGTCGGGCATTTTGCGGATAATCAGCAATCACAACGAGTGATCGAAAAAACCGGTTTTCACTTTGAATATGAGTTAGAACGGCCACACTTATTTAGTGATGAAACGCCAGTGGACGAAATCTACTATAAAATGACTTTGGCTGATTTTCGACAATCTTAACTGAAAATGAAAATATCATGAAAATATTGCTACTAAGCTAAAAATTAACTTGGGCTAGTCGCTGATTATGGTATAATGAGCCGAGATAGAGATATTGGAGGTAGAAATGATGGACGTGTCACAGGAGCAAGAAAAGATCATGGGGAAAGCTTATCAAGAGCGCTTAACTGCGATCGAAGCTAATTCTAAATTAACAATTTTGGATAAAGTAGTCGATTATCGTAAAGATTCGCAGCCGGTTACACCATACATTGTTTATACCGATTTTGATCGAGCCCAAATCAATGAAAAAAGTAGCTCGATTTTTGTTTATACCGCGTATGAAAATGTTGATAAGTATGGTCACTCCAAAACTGATTATCAAAATGAACTGTTGTTTGAATACGATGCTTGGGCTAAAGCAATTCACATTACAGTGTTAGAAACGTTAGGTGCCGAAAGTCAATTGGCCTTTTATGATTTCCAAAATCATGGGTTAGCACAGTTGGCTTTAACTTATTTGTTAAAAATTGCTCGGAAAAATAACGTGCATAAAATCACTGGCAACGTTAGTTCCTTCGATGGTGAAAGCCTGAAACAAGTGATGACCTTGTTTGAAAAATTTGATTTTAAATTTAAGATCCAAAATGGCCAACAAGGGCTTGCTAGCTTCAGTCTAATATTAGCTGAATAAAAGCTTAAGTTCGTTATAATTTGCGGTATACTTAATTTACACCCTTGGCAGGGGAAGGACGTTTAAGCGGTGCTAACACACGGTTTAGGCGTCCTTTTTCTTTTTGCACCTTAGTTATATTTGTGATATGATATATCTATAACAAAGCAATTAGAAACTTGGCTTAATATACAGAGAGGTGTCTGGTATGCAATTAACCCGTGGTTTTGAACAGGCTGCTTGTATTATTACATTGTTGGCAACGCAAGATCCGGAATTTCCGATTTCGTCTGAAGTTATTCATCACCGTTTGAATGGCTCGCAAACTTATTTGCGAAAAATTATGCGTAAATTAGTGGTAGGCGGCCTGATCAAATCAGTTTCGGGTAATAACGGTGGGTTTACGATTGCCCGTTCACCTAAGAAAATTAATTTATACGATATTGTATTGGCAACTGAAGGACAGATCCAGACTTATCCGGATTCTGGCTTGATCGATATCGTTTTTAAAGATTTTCAACCGGTGGCCAAGCAAGGCACTTCGGTGATCAACCAGGCCTTCCATCAGGCTGATCAGTTATGGGAACAGGCACTAAAGCAGCAGACAGTTTATCAATTGATCAGAGATACCCTAGGTGGAAGTGAAATTCCGTTGGTTAATTGGAATGAATCGGATGAGAAACGCGAATTATTGATCAAGAAGTTGTTGCGTAATATCCGTAACGACATTAATTAGTAAAATTAAGCCATACTATGAACCAAGAAAAGCGTTATAATATGAAGTAACGAGTAGTGGCCCGTTACTTCATATTAAAAGAGGCGGTAACAATGGCAAAGAAACTCTCTAAAGCTGAAAAAAAGGCAATGGTTCAAAAAGCCGAAGAAGCCCGGGCTAAGCATCCTAAAGCTAAGACAGGCCTTTCTGGCTTTGAAACGATTGACGAGGAAGCCAAGAAACTTAGCGGCCAACATTAAAACGAATTAAGGTACGGGATGTGTGTTTTCTGTTGAATCCAGAAAGCACACATCTTTTTTGTTAATTAGTAAATTTTTAGGTAATTTCACAAAACACAAAAATTTTAATGGGTTATGGTTTATAAAAAATTATAAACAGTGGTTTTCTTCGATTGCTGTGCTTGTAGTCCATTTCACTTAAACGTATTCCTAAGAATTTTAGCTAAGAATATGCTATGATAAGAACCGACTTTGAAAAAATGACTTACTTGTCTAACGAATAACCCATTTTATTTTGGAGGTTTTATTAATGACGGAAAAACAACGCTACGGTGCTGACGCCATACTAGAAAGTTTGATCAATCATGACGTCAAGTACGTTTTCGGAATTCCCGGTGCAAAAATTGATCGATTATTTGAATTGTTAGCTCATGCTGACAATCCCAAACGACCTGAATTGATCGTTGCGCGCCACGAACAAGGTGCTGCTTTCATGGCTTCTGGAATTGGACGGATCACTGGCAAGCCAGGGGTCGTTATGACGACTTCTGGCCCAGGGGTCAGTAATTTGGCTACAGGAATGGTTACAGCTACGGCAGAGGGTGATCCCGTTTTGGCAATTTCCGGCCAGGTGCAACGGGCCGATCTACTGCGGTTGACACATCAAAGTATGGCCAATACTGCGTTGATGGCGCCGATCACAAAGTACAGTGCTGAAATCCAGGAACCGGAAAACGCTTCGGAAGTGATTGCTAATGCTTACCGGGCGGCATCATCAGCTAAACAAGGGGCTAGTTTTGTTAGTGTACCCCAAGATGTGACTGATTCTAAAATTCAACGACCGGCAGTGATGCCACTACAGACACCTAAGTTAGGTCCGGCCAGTCCTGCGGATATCACGATTCTAGCACGAAAGATTAAGGAAGCTAAATTACCAGTTATTTTAGTTGGTATGCGGGCTTCTTCGGCGGAAGTTACGCAAGCCTTACGTAATTTATTAACTGTTTCTGATATTCCGGTAGTGGAAACTTTCCAGGCAGCTGGTGTTATTTCGCGTGATTTGGAGAAGAACTTTTTCGGCCGCGTTGGTTTATTCCGGAATCAACCAGGCGATATGTTACTGAAACAAAGCGACTTAGTATTGACGATTGGTTATGATCCGATTGAATATGAACCCCGTAATTGGAACGCGGAAAATGATGCGCGGATCATTGTGATCGACGATATGACGGCAGAAATTGATCAGAATTTCCAACCGGAAACTGAGCTGATCGGTGATATTGCCCAGACTTTAGATTTCTTGTTGCCTTATATGCGCGGCTATGTAACTAAAACTGAATCGCGCGCTTATTTAGCCGGTTTACATGAACAATTTGAGCAGCGTGACCTACCACCAGTTGTTGCCCCAACAACTAAACTGACCCATCCGTTGTCCGTGATTTCGGCTTTACAAAAACGAGTCACCGATGATATGACAGTTGCGGTTGACGTGGGCAGTTTTTACATCTGGATGGCGCGCCATTTTCGTAGTTATGAACCGCGGCATTTGTTGTTTTCAAACGGCATGCAAACCTTAGGTGTAGCCTTGCCATGGGCAATCTCGGCAGCATTATTACGACCAAATACGCAAATTGTTTCAGTTTCCGGTGATGGTGGCTTTTTATTTACTGGACAAGAATTAGAAACAGCGGTTCGTCTCCACCTAAACATTGTGCAACTAATCTGGAACGACGGTAATTACGATATGGTCAAATTCCAAGAAGAAATGAAATATGGTGAAAGCGCGGGCACTGATTTTGGGCCGGTTGATTTTGTTAAATATGCTGAAAGCTATGGGGCTACAGGCTTACGGGTCGAACAGGCTGGCGATTTAGAGCAAGTATTGGATCAAGCATTTGCAACTGAAGGTCCGGTTGTTGTTGATATTCCGATCGATTATTCTGATAACAAAAAACTCGGGCAAACGATTTTACCCGATCAATTCTATTAAGACAATGGAAGGATGCTTAAATTAATGGCAGAGCAAAAAAAGCAGTCAGTTCTTTTTCAACACGGCACATTAAGTTTGTTGGTGCCGGGGTTGTTTGCCGGGACAATGACTGTGGGTGAATTATTGCAGCATGGTAATTACGGTATTGGGACGGTTCAGGATTTTAATGGTGAATTAGTCGTTTTAGATGGTCATGCCTACCAAGTGGTTGAATCGGGTGCGGTTAATGAGTTGTCTGCGGAGCAATCAGTTCCGTTTGCAACCGTTCATTTTGATGATCCTGTAGCACAGATCGAATTGACTAATCTAAATAAGGCTGAGGTTGAGCGTTATTTACTTGAACACTATCCCTTCCGCAATGTTTTTTTTGCCGTTAAAATTACAGGTGAATTTGCTCATATGCATACGCGTGTCGTTGAGGAGCAACAAAAGCCTTATCCTACTTTGACCGAGGCAACCAAAACGCAACCTAAGTTTAATCAAGATAATATCCACGGAACGTTGATCGGTTACTACGCGCCAGAGCTATTCCAAGGAGTTGCAGTTTCAGGATATCATGTCCACTTTCTAAGTGATGACCGTAAGACGATTGGTGGCCATATTTTAGATTATCGACTGACAAAAGGGCAGGTTGCCATTCAACCTTTCGCCACTTTGGAGCAACATTTTCCTTTGAGTAACGCTGATTTTCGGAATCAGAATTTTAACTATGATGGCATGAGTCAGTCCATCAATCAGGCGGAAAAATAATTTATCACCTTGTTAAACAATTGAATATTCGGTATACTATAACAAAAGATTGAGGTTGCAGAGATCAAAAGTAGCTAGTGGAAGACGAAAAGCGTCACTGAACACTAGTAAAAGGGTGATCTGCCGAAATGTCTAATTGCTTTTTCAATTAGGTGTTGGGGCTTGGCTAAATAGGTCAAGTACTGTCGTGATGCAAGTCATCACGGGGCGCTATCGACTGACAGAAAGAGACACCGTCTTTTTGTGTAGCAGTGGGTGCTACACAAAAAGGCGGTTTTTTGTGTTTGGAGCAGGCGCGACCTCTAAATTTAGACTTGATCACAGGAGGAATTTTTAGATGGCGCAACAACATATTGATCACGAACAAGGCGGCGTGAAGCGTGAGCTGAAAACGCGGCATTTGTCGATGATCGCATTAGGTGGCAGTATTGGCACTGGGTTATTTGTCGCTTCGGGTTCTGCTATTTCAACAGCGGGGCCAGGAGGGGCTTTACTGGCCTATGTCGGGATTGGTATTATGGTCTACTTTTTGATGACTAGTTTAGGGGAAATGGCGACTTATATCCCCGTTTCCGGATCGTTTGCCACTTATGCCGGCCGGTTTGTTGATCCCGCACTAGGGTTTGCTATGGGGTGGAACTATTGGTTTAACTGGGCGATCACCTTGGCGGTAGATGTTTCCACAACAGCAATCGTCATGCATTTCTGGTTACCTAATGTGCCCGGGTGGATTTTCAGTTCGTTTTTCTTATTGATTATTTTCATCATCAATGCCTTATCGGTACGTGCCTTTGGTGAAACTGAATACTGGTTGTCGATCATCAAAGTAGTTACTGTGATCGTTTTCTTGATCGTTGGGTTTCTAACCATTTTTGGTATCATGGGCGGTAATGGTCCAGCAATCGGATTACATAACTTTACGATCGGTAAAGCACCCTTTGTTGGCGGTATTCCGGCAGTTCTTAGTGTTTTCGTTGTTGCTGGCTTTTCATTTCAAGGAACAGAATTGATCGGTATTACCGCTGGTGAATCAGCAACACCAGAAAAAAGTATTCCGAAGGCAATCAAACAAGTCTTTTGGCGGATCTTATTGTTTTACATTCTAGCTATTTTTGTAATCGCGGCGATTTTACCTTATACCAGTAAAGACTTATTAGGTGCTGGCGCCAGCGACGTAGCCATTAGTCCCTTTACTTTAGTTTTCCGACGTGTTGGTTTAGCTAGTGCTGCCAGTGTAGTTAACGCAGTTATTTTGACTTCTGTTATTTCAGCAGCTAATTCTGGCATGTACGCCTCGACCCGTATGTTATGGGCAATGTCGAAACAACATATCGCACCGAAAGTCTTCGGCCGCACAAATGGTCGTGGTGTGCCAGTTGCTGCCTTATTGATGACGACGGTGGTTGGTTTATTCACCTTCTTGACTAGTATCTGGGGATCGCGGATTTATTTATTCTTAGTTTCCGCTTCTGGATTAACGGGTTTTATTGCTTGGTTAGGCATTGCAATTTCTCATTATCGTTTCCGCAAGGCTTTTGTTGCGCAGGGTCATCAGTTAAGTGAACTGAAATATCATGCTAAACTATTTCCATTTGGACCAATTTTAGCTATGGTGTTAGGTATCCTGGTGATTATTGGTCAGGATCTACACGCCGTGAAAACTTTTGATTGGCAAGCATTAAGTGTCAGTTATATGAGTGTTCCGTTATTTATTATTTTATTTAGTTACTATAAAATTCGGTATAAAACCCACGTGATTCCATTGGATGAGGTTGATCTAACCAAGATCCACGATGATTGATCGTAAAAAAGTGTTAGTGACCAATTATGGTTACTAACACTTTTTTGATTAGAATAGATTGTGCAGTTAAGGGATCATTTTTTTGGCGTATAATTGCCTAATTTTACTATATAGGTCGAAAAAGTCACTGTCATTAGCTTCAAGGTTCCAATGAAGCATTGGTATGCCGTAGGTTGCCAATTCTTGCATTAAAGGTGACTCCGTATCGATCGTTGATAAAATTAAGTCAGCAGCGGTTATTTTAGCGGGTGGTTGAATGATCCGCGCAATTTGTAGATGTTCCAGCAGACGCTGTAACTCAGTAGTTAGTAGGTCATTGTTTTCAGCAATCAACCAAATTTGGACAACTTTTTGATCTTCGAAACGATGTAACCTGGGTTGCAACAAATAGCAAAGATGTATAATTGTTTGTTGACGGTCAGCCATTAGTTGTGGGTAGCTCTGTTGAATAATTGGCTGTTCAAAGTAACTATGAATAGTTTGGTACAGTTTGGTTTGTTTAAATCCAGATAGGTCCTCATGATAAAAATCCAGCATTTTAGGATAGCTGGTTTGCAAGATAGTCGCCGTTATTAATACGCGGACAATATTGTAAACCAGTGTTGGCTCATTAGTCGAAGTGATTTTAACGTGGTAGACAGTGGCAATATGATTGAGTAGACTCTGGGTGAAATGCCAAGTTGCACTGTCTTCAGCCTCTAGAAAAGCGCGCAATTCACGCATACGCCGTTTATTATCAATTGCTGAACTAATCAAGCTAAGTTGCGCAAAAAAGAAAAACCGTGTTTCGTATTGTCGATTTTTTGCCGTTAAATTGGGAAACAACTTTTTAGAAAAAGTCAATTGTTCAAAGCGAGGATTATGCTGCGTTAAATTAGTGATCATAGGATTATTGTGCATCAAAGCCCGATGGTCAATCCGCAAGCGTATAATGCCTAACAATAAAGTTTGTTGTAATCTAATAATGGCATCATTTTGTGGGTTATCCGTAAAAAAAGATTGTTGCACTGCCCCAGATGTAAAATTACGAAAAGGCCATTTAATACCGTGAAAGCCGATCCAATACACAATAAAAAGAAAGAAGCGAATATTAGCCTCATCACCGATAATTTGCATACTGGAATAGGAAAAGCGTAAGTTATATTTTGCCATCAAGTGTTTAAGCGGCGCTGATTTTCGTAGTAAGGTTGATTTGCTAACAAAATGACGTTCACAAAAATCACCAACGGTCGGCAATGATGCCTGCAATAAGTAATCGACAAATTGGAAAACCAAAGATTGTTCCAATAAGAATAACCGGTACCGCTCTAATGACGTCCTAAAGGTGTGCTGAGATAAAAGGTCGTGACGGTCAAGTGCAAGTTGCGGATCCAAGACACGTATATCCCGAATCAAATCCTGAAAAGTATTGTATGTCTGTTGGTATGAAAGATTTAAACGATCACTAATATCATTGATGGTCATTGAATTAGCGCCTATTGATTTCAGAACGCGAAACATTTGAAATTTTTGTAGATCCGCTTTTTCTAAAAATAGTTCTTCAAACAGCATCGCAAGGCTCCTTACAGGTATTTACTACTTATTTTACTATTCTGATAAACAAATGCAAAGAAGCGGTAATAAAAAGGCCAAAATCAAAAATTGATTTTGGCCTTACGTTTTCTATTGCTGATTACCAGCTACCGCAGTTGTTTGGTGTAAGGTATTGAGTTTTTGATCAACTAATTCCAACACGCGCTTACGGGCGAGCTCATCAGTGACAAAATCTAATTGATCACCATCGATCTGAATTTTAGGACTTTCATGGTAGTTCTCGTACCATTGACTGTAACGCTGGTTCAGAGTTTGATAATAATCATATAGACTGGCGTCCTGGGTAATCTGTTCATAAGGACGATTCCGTTTTTTGATTCGGTTTAACATAGTCGCAAATGAAATGTTAATGTGAATCAATAACTCTGGTCGTTTGTGGTAGTCTTGTTGGGGCAATTCTTGTAACATATTGTTCAATAATGAATCGTACACTGCAACCTCAGTTTCAGTTGCCCGACCTAAATCAGCGTTTAGATGAAATAATAATGAATCCTCAAAGATAGAACGATCCATTACACTGTTAGGAACACGATCAGCTGCCTTTAACTGAGCCATTCGTTTATTGAGAAAATAAATTTGTAGTAAGAAGGCGTACTTTTTTGGATCCTGGTAAAAATAAGGCAGGACGGGATTATCGTCAACTGATTCATAAAAAGCTTTTGAATTTAAGTGTTGGGCTAATAGAGTAGTTAAACTAGTTTTACCTGCGCCGATTGTTCCTGCAAGTACGATCATAATAATAGGCTCCTCGTTTTCGTTTTTAAATTAAACAGTACCATATATTGTATCATGATGATCCGCGATTGCAATATGTGGCGCAATATTTTTAGCGGTTGCCTTTTAAGTCGTTTTCGAGTACACTAACTACATTATTTAAACGCGATGATGCGCCTAAGGTCAGTTTTAGAGAGATGGTGATAGCTGCAAAGCCGTCCTGACCGCTTCCAGCGCAATAGTGGGCAGTTAATCCTGCACGGTCAATGATCGTTATCTCGAATTAAGGGTGGCTAACTGGCCAAACTTGGGTGGTACCGCGAAGCTGATTCGTCCCAATTTAGGGATGGATCGGCTTTTTTTATCGGGTTTAAAATCAAAATAATGGGGGATTTAGTTATGTTAGATGTCAAAATGATTCGGCAGAACCAGGAGGAAGTAAAACAGCGGTTAGCAACGCGTGGTGTTGATCCAGCCGAAATTGATCGTTTGGTTAGGCTAGATGAGATGCGGCGTGAACAGATTGCTGTTTCAGAAAGTCTAAAGCAAAAACGTAATGAAGTATCTAAACAAATTGCGGCTTTAAAACGCAACAAAGCGGATGCGACCGCAATGATCGCAGAAATGCGAACCGTTGGTGCCCAGGTCAAACAAGTTGATGAAAAATTAGCGGACCTGAATGAACAGGTTCGCTACATTGCAGTTCGACTACCTAATTTACCAGATGCCTCAATTCCAGTCGGACCAGATGAAGCAGCTAACCGTGAAGAACGCAAAATTGGCACACCGCGGCAATTTGATTTTACGCCTAAACCGCATTGGGAGCTTGGTGAAGCTCTAGATATTCTTGATTTTGAACGTGGTGCTAAAGTGGCTGGCAGTCGTTTTCTCTTCTATAAAGGATTAGGCGCCAAACTTGAACGTGCAGTTTATAATTTTATGCTTGATGAACACGAAAAAGAAGGCTATACCGAAATGATCACACCGTATATGGTCAATGATGAGTCAATGTTTGGTACCGGCCAATTTCCTAAGTTTCGTGCGGATGTTTTTTCTACGGTAACTGACGATAAAGAAATGACTATGATTCCGACGGCCGAAGTGCCATTGACTAACTATTATCGTGGTGAAATTTTAGATGAAGCCCAATTACCGATTTATTTTACGGCACTCAGTCCTTCATTTCGTTCGGAAGCAGGTAGTGCAGGCCGGGATACTCGGGGTTTGATTCGTTTACATCAATTCAACAAAGTAGAAATGGTTAAATATGTCAAACCAGAAGAATCATTTAACGAATTAGAAAAAATGACGGCCAATGCGGAGAATATTTTACAAAAGCTGGAATTGCCTTACCATGTGATCACATTGTCAACTGGGGATATGGGTTTTTCTGCCGCTAAAACTTATGATCTAGAAGTTTGGATTCCGGCACAAGCGACTTATCGAGAAATTTCTAGTTGCTCAAATTGCTTAGATTTCCAGGCGCGACGTGCCCAAATTCGTTATCGCAATAGTGACGGTAAAGTTCAATTGCTTCATACGCTTAATGGGTCAGGTTTAGCAGTTGGCCGCACGGTTGCCGCAATTCTAGAAAATTATCAAAATGCTGATGGTAGTGTGACAATTCCTAAAGTGCTAGTGCCATATATGCGTGGTGTTGAAAAGATCACGAAATAATAAGCGAACGGACGTAAATGCATAATTACCCTTTTAAGGTGATTATGTTTTTTTATTACGTACATTTTCTAATAATAATTAAGTAGCATTCGTGATCTGCAAAAAAAAGCTTTTAATCGCAAAACTTCCTTGACGCTGCGGCGAAATCTTGATATAGTATTTGTTGTTGTCAGTTACCGTCCTTGGCGCTGATGAAAAGTTTTAAAACTTTTTGTTGACAAGCA
>NZ_BJDN01000023.1:1233-48422 GCF_005405165.1 Loigolactobacillus binensis | reverse complement strand
GCAACAAATGCGGACCAAACCAAGTAAAAAAACAGCATTAGAAGTTAAGTAACTTCTAACACTGTAAAATTGACTATCAACAGGATTTGACAGAGAGCCATTTAAATACTGTCAAAAAAGCCGGTCACAAATTGCGCGATCGTTTGCCGATCAAGCGCAACGTACTTCTCGCGGGCTTCTTTTCTTGCCGTGATCAACCCAGCTGCTTGCAGCAACTTGAAATGATATGAACCAGAGGATTTACTAATATGAACTGCTTTTCCCACCTCGCCACAAGCAACCTCATGGTCAGTATTTTTCAAATACTTAATAATATCAAGTCGCACCGGATCAGCCAACGCCTTGAAAATCGCGATCCTTTGCGCTTCTAATTGGTCTTTATTTTGTTTAGTCATCATACTTTGTATTCTACTAGAAAAAGGGGCGGTTGCAAGCAATAATGATCTCGGTAAGGCGGCATCGGCCTAAATTCTTATCCAACTAGTCACACATTTGCGCCGGTATTACTGAAATAATGATTATTTTAATCTTTGGCGTTCAGCCATTCATTAACTTTGGCGGTTGTATCTAATTTTTTCGCCGGCAAACCTTTTGTCATTGCAAGTAGCGCAAGCGTATTTTGCTCCCGTTCAGTTAATGCAAACGGCAAGCCGCCTTGGGCAACGATTCGTTTGAAGAATAGATTAATTGCTGTCGTTGACGTTAAACCAAGCGTTTTTAAAACCTGCTCTGTTTGCTCAGCTAATGAACGGTCGATCTGGACCTGGATTCGCTTTTTAGCGGTCACCTTCAAAGTAATATCACCTTTTATCGTCTAAATCAATATTGAAATGATTTTATCTACTATTTTGAAAAAAGTATTAACATCAACGTGTCAGTAAATTCAGAATCGATTTTACTGACATTAATGCTAAAACGATAGCGGCTTGGTCAAATCCCTAATTTTACTTTTAACGCCGCCGTCGCGACTTGCGAAACATTAATTTTTTGATCTTTGGCCAAACGATTCAAATACTCTGGTATCGTAATATTTTTACGCACTAGTTTGCCATACTTGCGTCTAAAAGCATCAATATCAACCGACACATATACCAATTGCTCATCAGTGGCCAGCTTAATATCCGCTGGCGCTGAAGCTTTTGGATAAACAGACACATCCGCTAAAAGATTGCCAATCAAGTCTTCCGCCATAACGATTGCATCCTTTAAATCGTTGCCCTGTGTGAACCCACCGGCAATATCTGGAACCTGAACAAATATATAATCCCCGTCTTTTGACAAAATGACTGGATAAACTAAAATATTTTTTGACATTTTTTCACCATCCTTATCGAAAGTACACTCAAAAAGTCTAGGACTTCTTTAACTTGGCTTCGCGTAAAATCGCATTTTCAAGACCTCTTCCCAATTCTTTTGCATGAATTGGAATCATAACCGTTATGTTGGTAACCGGATTGTACATCTTTAAGTGCGAAGAACCATTCTGTGACTTTTCGATAAAGCCGTTTTGTTTAAGCAATTTTATCAATTGCCGTGGCTTCATCGGCACTAAAAGCACCCCCACTCAATATCTATGGTCTTTATTATACACACTCAATACACACTTATCAAATTTTTAAACCACTGATTTTCATTAACAAAGAATATACTATCTTTACACCCCACACCTTGCAGTATACTTAAATTAGAAAATACCAAGTTAGTTTTTACTGTTAATTTAGCGTAAGCGTAGTTGAAAAAGCACTATAGGTTACTGAACAAGGAGTGACCCACCATGTTAACTGGCGTCAATCAGCCTCTCACCAAACAAGTTGCCCTGCTGGCGCACATTTTGCGGTTAAACCCTGCGCTATATGAACTGATCACGACCGTTGCCCAACTGAATCTGCCCAACCTATACGTTGGCGGTGGCAGCATCACCCAATCAGTTTGAAACACGCTTTTTCACCAAGCACCGGATTACGGCATCAGCGACGTTGATATTATGTATTACGACCCCGATTTAAGTGTTGCAAAAGAAGCCGCCACGCAAGCAAAAATTGCGCAACGGCTGGTCGGAAATCAATACAGTATTGACGTTAAAAATGAAGCGCGGGTCCATTTATGGTACGCACAACGCTTTGGCAAAACGATCACGCCCTATCGATCAACCGAAGATGCCATCAGCACTTGGCCGACGACCGCAACCGCGCTAGGCGTCTACGTTGACGAAAACGCGCAGTTGCAAGTCTTCGCCCCTTACGGCATGAATGATTTATTCATGGGCATCGTGCGCCCCAATAAAAAGCTGATCACGCCAAGCGTTTATCAAGCTAAAGTTCACAAATGGCGACAAAAATGGCCTGATTTGACGGTTGTGGATTGGTGATCACAACTGCACGTCGTGAATGATCCGCGCCACCACTTCACCTTGACTTAATTCCGCCGGCAGCAACTGTTCCTGCGGAATATTTAAGTAGTCGCGTTCCAGTCACCACTTTTGCATGACTTCAACACCAGAAACTGCCCTCGACGTCGCCTTTTTATTATTACAGCAACTTACTTCCAGCGCAAATGTCGCTAAGGTGAAGGCACGGATGGGCTTTAAAGTTTGAGGCTGCAAAGCCCCCGACTACCGTAAAATAGTCGGGGGCTTTGTGGTCAATTAAATTTTCCATTATCGCGCAAGCAAGCCCAGAATAAAGCTAAAAGCAACGCGCCACAACTAATGCCCAGTACGCTCAACGTACTGAATTTAATTTTATTGGGTTCGACTAATAGTGTCAGTGGATAATACGCTAACCGCCGGCTCATCCCAAAGACAATGTACAGGTAAGCCAAAACGACCGCTAAAAAACCAATGGCCGCATTTTGCGTCAAAATACCTAACACTGCGGAAATGGCGCCCCAGAAAAACGCCGCCGCTAGTCCAGCAACAATATAAACGGTGATCGACAGTGCCAAATTAAATTGATGCAAAAATACAGCCCAGCCGGTGGTCAATAATACCAGCAGCACTAAGTCACCACCAAACCGTAGACTTAAGATCTGTGCCGAATTAATTGGCCTACTCCGCAACAGTTCCGCAAAATCAGCCCCACTTTCCGGCAAACTGATCGTGCCAATTAAAATCAGGCCAACCAAACTAAAGTAGCATTCAGTCACCCTGGCAGCTTGAAAGAGATCGATCGCCTGAAAACTGACCATTGACGGCAATAATAATAACAGCACCACACACGCCAAAAGTTGCTTATTAAAAAGAATCTGCCACTGATAGCCTAGCAGCGCAAATAGTCGCCTAACGCCCATGAACGCCACCCTGCTTCCGCGCTTTGATCAATACCGCTAAGCCAAACAATCCGAGACTTAACCCAACGTACAATAACCGATTTAAATAGATACTGTGGCGCAAAGTAGCATATAACTGCCAATCATCTGATTCATTAAAGCGCAGCAATGGTGACCATTTAGTTAAGCCGGTGATATTGGTCGTTGCGATGATAAAAACGCCTAACGCCACACTGCTGATCATGGTGAGCAACGGCTGGAAAAATTGTGTCAACAGTAGCAATAGCGCCGCGACCCACATGATCGTCGGTAATACAAATAATGTGATCGTTTTGGCAAAAGCAAAATAGTCCACTTGCGCACCTAGAAAATGGCCCATATTAATTAACTGAATCGTGGGCAAAATGGCAAAGGCCAGCGTTAACAAAAATAAGGTACCCACTACCGCCAAATATTGATTACCTAAATAGCGCCACAGCGGCAGCGTGCGTATCGTCAGCACTTCCTGACAATTTTCTCGCGAACTTTTGGCATAATACAACGAGATCGGAAAAACACTTAGTAACACAATAATAATGCCCCAATAATCACTATACAGTCGGGCAAACGAGCGACTGACCTGATCGACCTTTAACTTTTGCTGGTAGGTCTTTAATGCGGCGTGGTAAGTTAACTTTTTGCCGCTGACAAAACTAGTCAAATTATCAGTTCGGTAAACGGAATGACCGCCAATAATCTGATCCACATGGGCCATACTTTTAACAAATTGTGAATAACTAGCTCGCCGCTGCCACTGTAAATCTTTTTCTGAAAATGAACGAATATTTTGTCCCGTCAACTGTTTAAATTCAGCACGAATTTTTTGCTTATCCGCTTTATTCAAATGAACCGTTTTTAAAAACAAGAAGGGATAGGTTTCAAAAGTATTATGCTGATATTCATACTGTAAATTAGCTAACGCGTTTTGCATTAATTGTCCGTGCGAGCGCTGCTGCGACTCACCATAATCAGAGCAGTTAGCTTGTGGCCGCATAAAATAGTTGGCCGAATCGTACTGTTCACCTGCTTTAGCCGCACTAATTTGTTGATTGACTGACGTTTGGTATTGCGTGTAGTAAAAGGCAAAACCGGCAAAGACGAAAGCAAAGAAAGTTAAACTTTTGATGAACAACCCCAGCTCAAACCTAAAAGCCTTCATCACTGCCACCTCGGATCAATGCTAAGTATTTCGTTTCTAACTCATCTGGATCAGCCGCAAAAGTAGCGGTTGGTCCGGCAAATGCAACTGTCCCACCTTCAAGGATCACCAATTGATCACTGATCCGGGCAATATCTTCCACAATATGCGTCGAAAAAATCACGATGCGCTGATCGCCTAATTCGCCGATCAAGCGGCGAAAATTATCCCGCTCTTCCGGATCAAGGCCGACAGTCGGTTCATCAATGATCAAGATCTTAGGTTCGTTTAACAAGGCTTGTGCAATGCCAACACGCTGCTTTAAACCGCCGGATAATTCTTTGATCTTATATTGGCGGTACTTGCCTAAATTTAAACGGATCAATAGCCGATCAATGCGTTGAGCTAGTGTCGCCGGCTCAAGCTCTGACAAAAGGCCGAGATAAGTTAACGCGTCAACCACGCGCATATTGCGGTAAATTTGGAAATTCTGGGGTAAGTAACCAATCATTTGGCGAACTTGGCGGACATTAGTCACCGGTGCCTGATCGATCATAACCAGCCCAGAACTCTGCCTTAACAATGTGGCAATAATTTTCATCAAGGTCGTTTTACCAGCGCCATTGCGCCCCAACAAACCGACTACGCCATTGGTCAACGTGAAATTTAATTGGTTCAGTACGGTCGTTCCTTTAAAACTTTTGGTGAGCTCACACACTTGAATGGTCGTCATTTTCGTGTGCCTCCTAAATCGGTGCGGACATCCAGCAGCCAACATAATAAAATCAAAATAATTTGCGTACTCATGGTCACAGCAAAGTCGGTTTGTAACATGACTAATAATAGGCTGCTTGCGATAACAACCAAGATCAGTAGCCGCTTCAATTGCCGTAATCTTTTTGCGTGGCGCTGCTGTTTTTCCCGCGCGGCCAGGCGGGCTTCACTTTCCAATTGTGCGACTTTATTCCACATACTGACCAAAAAATTGCGTTCATCGTTATTTTTCATTGGTCAAACAAACCTCCCTTACTTTTCCAGTGCCTGCTGCCAAAACGGCTCGTGCCGCAATTTCCAACGTAAACGACTACAACGGACCCGCGCGTTGCCGGCAGTAATCGTCATCAGTTGCGCAATTTCTTTAAACGTGAACCCATAATAGAACCGCAAAATTGCCAGCTGGTAATCAGTTGGAGTCAATTCTTGCTGCAACACCTGTAAATAATCGCTAGCGTTGACCTGCTCGAACGACAAGGTGAAATTATCAATATCGACGGTTGCCACTCTTTTGGTTTTGCGAATCCAATCGATTGCCTGATATTTAAGCGCTTTAAAAAGATAGAACTTAAATGACGCCACCGGATAAATCGCTTGCCGCTTAAAATAAATATTGGCAAAAACATTTTGCGTCAGATTCTGAGCGTAATCGCGATCATGGATCAACTTAGTCACGTAATTGATTGCCGGCAGGCGGTATTTGCGCACTAGCGTTTCAAAGGCCTGCTGATCATCGGCGCGCGCCACCAACTCAAACAGCACTTCATCACTTATCATCGCCCACCCCACCTTTCCCCAACTGATCACGGCCCTATACTTATAATACGAATTGCAATCGCAAAATGTTACAAGATTCAAAAATAAATTAAAACGTGCCCACACCTTAACCAAAACTTTACCCATATTTCTGTTTGTCTTCACACCTTCGCCGCCAAAATGTTGTACACTATGAACAACAAATTGAACCCATTGGAGCTGTTATGTATGGCAAATAATCATTTGGATTCATCTATGAGTCGTGAAGAATTGCGTCACCGCAAACAAGAACAACTAGCCGACGAACAGGTCGACGCAAAATTAAATAAACTACGCAAAAAGAAAAAGCGCCGCCGGCACCGTAAATTCTGGTTTGGTCTGATCGTACTTGTTTTGCTTATTGGCGCTTTTTTCATATGGCATCACTCGCGATCATCCCTAACTGGTTCCTGGGTGGCGATCAGTGATGATCAAGGCAAAACCTATTCCGCCGTAACGGACATCACTAAATTAAGCACATTAACTATAAAAAATGGTCAGTACACGTACACGCCTAATGACGAGCAAAGCAGCGCAACCACTGGGACATTTAGCGATAATGCCGCCAGTGATCAGGCCACCTTTGATTCTAACTCGGCTAGTTACACGCTTACCGCTGACAACGATCAAGTGACGTTTACCACCAATGGCTCGATTCCAGGCCTAGGCCGCAACACAACAATTACTTTTGTCCGTTATAATTCCAGTGAATATCAAGAAATTAAAACAAAAATCACCAGCGCAAGTGAAAGCCGTGCGGCGGCCGCTAGCAGTGCCAGTGTCGCCAGCAGCACCAGCGCTGCCGCTGAATCTAGTGCTGCAACTGATTCTAGTTCAAATAAACTAAGCAATGCACTTTCCAGCATCAAGGAAAAAATCACCAGCAATTCATCAACGGCCGACACCAGTAGCGCAGAATCGGCTGCGTCAAGTAGTACAGCAGAATCAACCGCCACCGATGATAGTAGCACGGGTACCAGTGTTTTCAATAATATCGAAGACCAAGTCCGTAGTTGGCTCAGTGGTTTAGGCGTTAACCCAAATTAATTATTGTATACAAATAAGCCTGCACAAAAGTAATTTCTGTGCAGGCTTATTTTTGTTTTAATTCAGGTTAGAGGCGGACTAATCAAACATTTTTTTAGCTGCTTTAGCCAAAGTCTTTAAATCTTTGTCATACCGCGGTGTTTTGACTAAATTAGCCATTGGGATACCTGCAAAATGATAGGCCGCAATTTCACCAGAACGGACAGCACTTTGCTCTGTAAAGATCATCTGGTAAGGTTGTTCCGCAAATTCACCAGTAAAGGCTAAGTTAGTGGCGTGTTGCGGAATTACTTTAGGCCGATCCGTTTTGGCACGATTATTAAATAATGCGGATGCGTATGGCATGTAGACTGGGATATTATTAATAATGCTAGCCATAATGGCATCCTGCTTGTCCCGAATATTACCAGGGCCTGGATCAACCTTGGACAACTGACCGATCAATTCTTCGGCCATTTCTTTACCAGTCATCTCAATGTAGGGTTTATCGACGAATTCGCCCCGCCGCCGCGGATACAGGAAA
Organism: Loigolactobacillus binensis; assembly: GCF_005405165.1. Lineage (GTDB taxonomy): Bacteria > Bacillota > Bacilli > Lactobacillales > Lactobacillaceae > Loigolactobacillus > Loigolactobacillus binensis. The sequence goes on along the minus strand of NZ_BJDN01000023.1, from coordinate 40,839 downwards.
TAGCCCCAAATGACGGTTTCATTTGGTTTTTGCGTAGTAAAATGCGGCTGATGATGAACTACGATCGACATATTAACATCTTTATGGCCTAAATTGGTGATCGGACTAGTTGAAATAAACGAATTCAGCGCATTACCTGGTACTTGTGTGGTGATCCGCGTAATTTCATTAAGCAATAAATGATCCTTAGTAGTCAATGTGAAGCTGACCCATTCGCTGGCATTGCGATCAGCGAAGAATTTGTCAGGATTACCTAGATTGTAAAAGCGCTGACTAGCCTTCTTCCAAAGACCTGCGGCAGCACCATAATCCATATTTTCCGGCGCTGGCGTATCAAAATCACCTAACGTCGCTGAATCAGTGATCGAACCATTGGTGAAAATAACCGCGGTTTCATCATCAACGGCGACTTGTTCGGTTTCACCAGTCTTTGTGTTGGTCATCTCCAAGCCAGTGACCGTGATCTCGTCTTGCATTGGCGTGTCTTTAAAGGTCCAATCCGTCACTAAACGATTCAGAACAATGTTACAGCCCTGATCGCGCAAGTAGTTGACCAACGGCAGCATAATGCTTTCATATTGATTGTAGCGCGTCCGGTTAACGCCAACCAAATGCTCGATCTGCGTAAATTCGTAAATCATTTGGTGCATATAACGCCGCAATTCCTGCGCCGAACTTTGAATTCTGAACGCAAAAGTCGTTTCCCACATGAACCAGAAATTAGTGCCAAAGAAATGCGGATCGTCACTAAAATACTGGGCAATGGTCACATTATCCAGCTTTTCTTCTTCTGAATCCGGCATGGCGATTAATTTGGTTAAATGTAAGCGATCAGCATTATTCAGTCCTAGATGACTACCATTAACGATCCCTTTGCCACCTTCGAGCAGGCGCGCCTTGTCAAAAGTACGGTGCTTAGCGTCAAAATCATAGGTATCTTCCGCCACCGTCATATTTTTCTCGGTTGCAGAAGGAATCCGATCCAATAGATCCATCAAGTCAACGTAGGTCCGATAATTTAACATCCGACCACCACGAGCCACATACCCACGGCGGTTTTCCATTGGATGATTTTTATTCCAGTATTCATCAGTTACAGTATCAGTCGGCGCGCCATCATTTGAACCATGATCATCTAACGAATAAAAGGTGATCTGATCACCACTCCAGTGACCCTCTTGAATCAAATAAACCGCGGCGGCCATATTAGCCAAGCCAGCACCAATCATAATTGCTTTATTTTTGCGCATATTTATTCCTCCAATCGTTAACTAGCGTGATTCGAATTCGTCATACAAATGACGATCATCTTCAAAGAATCCAGTCTTCTTAGCAAGGTACAAAACGCTGGCCGCAATTAGACCAACAGTAACACCGAAATAAACAGATTTCTTATTCATGTTGATGAACCCCTTTCAAGGACTTGGTAATTGAATCTTGCAAGTTAGCCGGAGGCGCGCAAAGCTAGGGCAGCAGATACCTTACCATTAGTTCTGACTCCTTCAACTATATTGTGCCTCTATTATAGACGCCTTAGCTAGAAAATCCAATTAATTTGGACACTTAGAGCAAGCTGTCCAGCGGTATTTGATCACCAAAATAGGCCATTAATAAGCACCACTTGACAATGCTTTGAAGTATAAGCCTTATTTTTGTTTTAATGATGATGAAATTTAGTTTTTCCAATTAAGAAATTCTTAGTCGCATCCGCTTAATGAAAATAGTCGCTGATAAGAAAATAATCTTTTCACCAAAACGATCACCTAATTTAGAGATCGGCAATAACATCATGGCGTAAACCAAGGTATACGCGTTTGAAATCCACTGCAGATCAGTAAAATTAGCCGTAAAACTTTTTGGATCGCAGGCAAAGCCACATTCACGGTCTATCCTTTATCCTGGTCATACTCCGCCATTTTCTTAAGCGTTAGCCGATTATGTTGCGGAACTTTGAGCTTACTATATTGGGCGATCAAGTAGGCCAGAATTTGCTCATCCGAAAAATAGAACTGGTGCCAGTCGGTGTAAGTAAACTTAACCTTTAATTCATGGGTTGACGTTAAGTGCAGAACAAGATTACGAAACGGCTCTTGCTTATACGCCACAAAGGTTGCCCGCAAATACGCCACGATCATCTGTAGGTCAGCTACTTCCTGATCAAACTTTGTTTTACTGATCAGGTGAACCTGGGGCAATAGACCATCAACGAAGGTCGTCGGCGCCACCACTGCACTGTAGTACAAATAAACCGAACTATTTTGGGCTGTAACGTCGGCAAAAAGGTACAGCTCATGCCACTTTTCTGGGATCAATTGAGCGGCACTGCGGACCAATTCCGCCAGCAACGTATCGATTTGTGTCGTCAATGGCATACTGTACGGTGTATTTAGATCTGCGTTCGGCGATTGCGTCAGCACCAAAATTCTAGCAGCAAGTGCGGTAGCGATTTGCACCCGCTGCACCCAACTTTCGTTGCCCGTTGCCAAACGGCGACAGTCGACCATGACAAGTAGCCGGTTTAAAGCCGCCTGATAATCTTTTTCCGGCGCCGCGTTATCATTGATCACCGCTAGGATCTGAGCCAGCAAGTCAGCCGCTTTTTCATGCTGGGCTTGCTGTAACAACGGATTAAGTGCCTGCAATTCAGCGATCAAAGTCGTATTCACTTGTTCCACACGTTGTTGTTCAACCCGCGATGGCCCCTTAATGTTCAATCTGGCCTTGATGGCGCGCAGACTATACCAATGAGTGCTGTGTACCAACTGTTTAGTTCTATCGGGGAACCAAAGAAGTAACTGGCGCCGCACCCGCTGATAAATTTGCCATTTTGCAACTAAGCTTAACGACTCCTCTTGGTACGGCGGCGCCCATCCGGTGATCCGACTGCTGTCAAACCAGAGCTGCGGCTGCCGGAAATCAAGCGCAACGGCTAACGTGCGCGCCCCGACGGTGTATTCAAGCTGATAGAAATGGGGAATTGTGATCTGGTAATCGGCCCGCTGTAATTTTTTAAGCAATTGACTGATTTTATCAATGTCACCTAAATAAGTTGCTTGGGAAATCATTGTTGCGTCCACAAACTGACGCACTAAACTAGACCAATTAAACACAATTGCCGCCACCGAACCATTTTGAGCGGCAGTTAGCGTTGCTGTGAGTGCCGCTGTTAAATCATCCACCGGCGCCGCAAAGCCCTGTGGATAATTTTCTTTGGCTAACCCATTTAAGGCCTGATAACAAAACTTGCTCAGCCGCTTCATTCTATTTTTTCTGTACAAGGCAATTAGATCCGGTCGCCGCAAAATCAGCGTCAGGAGCGGGATCACAGCACACACGCTGAATAACACGACGCCGGTATTAGCCGCAAACCCAACAATTTTTAAACCATTCAGTAAATACGCCGGTAGCGTTACTTTGACTAGCTTGGCTAGCGCAGTGATCGTCACCCCCAACAGGCCCAGTCCCATAACGCTATCCATGATCAACCAGGTGCGTTTGATCCGGCCCGCACTGAGCAAGCAGTAGAACAAACAAAACGAATAACCTTGAACGATAATGCAAAGCGGCGCCAGCACGAAACTTTCCGCAAACAGGTAACCAGACAACGCCGAATACTTGGCTGTAGCCGCAATAGAGGCCACTGTCTGCACACCAATTGCCAGCAACCAAGGAAAGGCAAAATTAATACCAAATAAGTACCACCTTAACCAGGCCTTACTACTGGCACCAGCCGAGTCAGGACGAAAATAAAAACTGACGCCACCTAGTCCAATCACTAATAGGCCTAAAAATAGCCACAGTAGCGCCGGACCAAACCAAAATTCAAACGCTACGCCGCAGATTAAAAATAAACTGACACCGATCAAAGTCAGGCCGTAAGTCACACTAAATTTCCCTAATTTTGTCATTTTGCCCGCCCATCATTAAGCCCATAGAAAAACACCATCGCCTGCACCATTAAAAAAGTCAGGCCGCTTAAAATAAATGCCGTAACTAATTGATGGTCTACCACCCACCGCAACCGTTGCTTGATCATCCCAATTGGCTCCCTATGTCGTTAATTACTAATTAAGAACTTTTATTAACTTATTTTGATAAAGCTAATTTTACCCTAACCAAACACTGACGCCAAGAAACAATTACTAACCTACTATATTTCTTTCTAAACCCGCTTGACAAATGCCCAAATCCGCGTTAAATTATAGCCACATGATAAATCAATGAGTAAATTAAACGCTGTGATAAGAAAAGTATAATTGTATTCACCAATTAAGCGAGCGTCGTTTGGTGCAAGGACGTCAAGGTGCAACAATTAGAAAATCATCTTTGAGCGATGGATGCGAAGTTTGAGCGTTCATTGGGGGCTCCCATTATCGAGCTAGGGTATTTCGTACCAATTGGTGCTTGTACCCGAAAAGGCTGTTTTCGTGAGAAAATGGCAAATCAAGGTGGTAACGCGTTTATTAACGTCCTTATCTGAAATTAATTTTTCAGATTGGGGCGTTTTTTGTTTATCACGATCAGCCCTGCGCAGGCTGATCGTCGCCAAAGCTAAAGTCGACTTAGCAATGGCAACACTCATGATTTAAGCGTGGATCAACAGACGCTTAGCCTTTGAACCACATTTTGACAACCAACAAAATTTAAGGAGTGCTGCTTATGTTAGAGGAACGTAAACTCACTAAACGCGATTATTTCGTGGTTAGTTCAATGCTTTTTGGTCTATTCTTTGGTGCTGGGAATTTAATTTTTCCCTTACATTTAGGACAGTTAGCGGGGCAGAATTGGGTGCCTGCCGCGTTAGGTTTCTTAGTCACTGGTGTGTTATTGCCCTTATTATCTGTTTTAGCGATCAGTATCACCCGTTCCGAAGGGGTTTATGATGTTGGCCGGCCTTTAGGTCCAGTATTCGCGCTATTATTTATGATCTTGATCCACGGCACCATCGGCCCGCTTTTCGGTACACCGCGGACGGCCACCGTTTCTTATACAGTCGGTTTAGCGCCACTGGTACCGAAAAACTTGCAAACGGTTGGTTTATTAGTTTTCTCGGCTGTTTTCTTCGGTTTAGCCCTTTTCTTCTCATTAGAGGAAAGCAAAATCGTAGGCAATGTGGGTAAATTATTAAACCCAGTTTTCTTAGTCTTATTGGCGGGTGTTTTCTTCTTGGCTTTCAGCTCACCACTAGGTCATGCTGGTGTTCAACACGCCACTGCCGCTTACACTTCTGGTTCATTTGTCAATGGCTTCCTACAAGGTTACAACACCATGGATGCCTTGGCCGGTCTAGCCTTTGGGGTCACTGTCGTTACTGCCGTGCGCTCACTAGGTAAGAAACGGGCTAGTGGTGTCGCACTAGTCACTGCCCGTGCCGGCGTCTTCGCCATGGCCATGATTGCTGTGATCTACGTTGGCCTGATCTTCGTTGGGGCTATGTCACTCGGCAAATTCAAGCTTTCTGCGAATGGCGGCGTGGCTTTTGACCAAATCGTCAACCACTATATGGGTGTCGCCGGTCAAGCTATCTTAGCCACTTTGATCACCGTCACCTGTTTGACCACTGCTATCGGTTTAGTCGCTGCTTTTGCCCAAGATTTTCACAAACATTTTCCTAAAGTCAGCTACCGCACTTGGTTAGTGTTAACCACCTTAGCTTCATTTCTAACAGCTAACGTCGGTCTAAATCAGATCATTGCTTGGTCAACACCGATGTTGATGTTCTTGTACCCACTGGCCATGGTTCTGATCTTATTATCCGTTGCCTCACCACTATTTCACAAAGATCCAGTTGTCTACAAATTTGTGGTTTTATTCACTGTTGTGCCCGCATTTTTTGACATGGTCACTGCTTTCCCAGCAGTTGTCAGTCAAAGTAGCTTCGGCAAAACAATGACTGGCTTCGAGCAGGCCTACTTACCATTTGCCAGCTATGGCCTAGCTTGGCTGGTGCCAGCATTAGTCGGTGCCGTATTAGGGGTAGCCGTTCACGTCTTTAAACGTGCCGGCGCGCATAACACCGTTTCCCAAACCAAGTAAAAATTAAAATCAGTGCCACCGGCCACATTTAGGCTTGGTGGCATTTTTGATCGGCTTAACTCAAAAAAGCAACCTCTGCTGACTAACCAGAAGTTGCTTTTTTGATACTGCTAAAAACTGTCTTTATTCCCATAAGCCATAAAAGCGCCACCAGCTGGGCCAGCGCGTTTGCCGATCTCGGCCAGATCACGGATCAGGCGTTCCTGCTCCTTGGTCAAACCTAAATAACCCACCGTTCCCGTAGAATAGATCATATTGACCAAACGACTATAAAGCGGCTCAATATTAGCCACCTCATCCGTTTTATTGTAGGCCTTCAACAACGCCGCCCGAATATCCGCGATTTCCGGTGTCTTATTACTACCTAAACTATTGTACAACTCATGGATCGTTTGCTTTGCTTGTGCTTTATCTGGTTTCATTTCCCGATTCCTCCTTGTATTTATTTTGCAATCTACTTAATTTAATGGGCCAAATGTAAAATGCGTTGCGATCAGCCCATAACCTAAATTAAATTCGCTTAACTGCTTTTGACTGAGATCGTGCAAACTATCTTTGACGTAGGTGTATAGCAGGCGATTATTTGCCGGCAGTGTCATCGGTACCATGTAATTTTGCCGATAATTTGCAAAAATATTGGCGCAAACCTGGAGCGGTGCAATTCCAGAATTTAGTTCTTGCGCGCGCTGTAGCAGCGCTTGTTTGTATTTTACCGGTTGATCACTTAAATCTTCAGCATAAGCCGCATCGATCAGCGCGAATAATTTTTGTGCGTCATTTTCCATGATTTTCCCCATCAAACTTGTGTTTTTGCGCCATTCTAATTAATTTTTAACGAAGTCGCTTGTCCCGTTTTAGACTACCACCAAAAAACGCCAATCCCAGCATTAACTCTTCAATAACAAACTCAATCCAGCTCTGTTTAAAAATAATTGTTATTACCAAAATGACCATCAAGGCAATTGCTAATACAGCATCTTTTGTTCCAATTGGCAAATTTACCAATCCATTCTCCTCCTAAATTACACACCTTAATCTTCATTTTCAAACGAACAACTGGATCGTCGCAAAAATGTTAACCAACTGATGACTCATGATCGATGTTCCGATATTTTTAGTTCGTATAAATAAATAACCATAACCCAATCCAGCAACTAAGTTAATTGGATCGAATGGATTGCCGTTATGTAAGTAGGCAAATATTAAGCTGGAGACGGCTAAACCAATCACCCATGAGTGACCGATCTGACTAATGAATTGCAATATTAAACCACGAAATAGCAACTCTTCCAATATTGGCCCAGTCAAATTAATTGTAATAAACGTGACTAAAAATTTTAATTTATTATGGCTTAGAAAATGTTGTGCAATAAACTGATTACTGCCATGATCGCCTGGAAAAATTAAGCTTAGACAAATTGCACTAAACGTCAAAAGTACCGCTAATAAAACCGCCCACAGTCCCATTTGTAACGTAAACTGTTCATTTACTAAATTTAAATCAAGTTGCTGGCTTAATTTCCATAAAATTCGACTTAGTATGAGAAAAATAATAACCATGTAAAAAAATGTCCAAAAACCAACTGTCTTAAACATCAAGCTTGCGCCATTTAATTGAATAACGAATCCTAATACAAATAATCCCACACCAATAATGGTATTGATCAATATATTTTTAACTTTCAATAACCCCATCTAATTTCACTTAATGCCATCAGCGCTTTCAACCGCGTCTCATTATCAGCGTCGACTACAATATTATTTTCCCGCATCACTTTGGCGATTGCAACGTTCATTCGACTCAAAATGTACGGAATCGACTGACCTTGCGCCGCTATTTCTTGATGAAATTGAAACAATAACTGCTTTAACGGTAATTCATTATCACTGTTTAAATGATTGATCAGCTCAGCTAAAAGCTCAACCGCCTGCTTGCCTCGTTCTGTACCACCCGCGTACCATTTCACTACGCACCACCTCCCAAATTAAAAGCCTGACCAAGCCTGTGGCGTGGTCACGTACCGCAATAATTTCAACAAAACGGTTGGTGTGCGCATACTGTGTAGCCGCGTATACCGACTGATCAACGGTTGGAACTGATTTTTATCATCGTAAAAGACTTGGCCTTGAACCGCCGCCGTCCGCATTTGGCGTAAAATAGCGACCAATTCAATATCTGCACAGATCGTTGTATCCGCCAACGCCTGATCGATCAATTGGATCACCCGTTGGTCGTTTGCCGGCTTAGTCATTTATCGCACCTCCATAATTAGCATAAAATACCCGGCGCCTGGTTGCACAAATTATTTATTAACGTCGGAAAATGGCCGATTATCGTTGTGTAGTAACCGGCGCCGCAACTGGCCTTCTTTACGAAACGATACTTCGCATTGACTGCCATCTTGCATCGTTACCAAGCGCTGCTTAATATCATAAGCTGCGACTTGGGCAGGATTGATCAGCCAGCTTTTGTGGCAGCGAAATAATTGCGGGTACTTAGTCGCCAGCTGATTTAGATTGCCGGCGTATTCAACCATGCCGTTTATATAATGCACCTCGATTTTACCGGGATGCCCGGCCACAGTCACAATGTAAAGCACATCGGCCAACGGCAGCGTACGCAAACGTGAACCGATTTGGTAGCTAAAGTATTGCGTTGAAGTCACTAACTGTTTCTGATAGCGCTGATAAGCCACTTTAATATCGCCGCGCATTTTTTCCGCCACCGTAGCCGCACCACGATCTTTTAAAATATAATCTAGCGGCTCCACTTTGCGTTCAAAAGTCAAAAAGGCCATTTCTGAATGGGTGGTCACAAAAACGATTTCGGCAAAATTCAGTCGCGCGCGAATTTGTTCGGCCACCTGTAAACCATCCAGCGTCGCATTAGTCAACTCGATATCGAGGAAAAATAAAGCTGGCTGGTCGGTCAACTGCTGCAATAACACTTGTGGATCAGCGGTCGCCAACATTACTTTCATATCCAGCCCTTCAATAAAAAGGTAACTGTCAATCAATTGCTGATAAACTTGGCGTTGCTGCTGATCATCTTCCAAAATATAAACTTGTAACATGCCGCTCACTCCCCAATTAAACTAACTACAACCCGATATTCGCCGGCAGTTTGACTGATCGTCAAGGCCATATTCGGTGTTTGATCAATAATTTGCTTGACCGTCACCAGGCCCGCCCCATGGTCGCCACCTTTAGTGGTATAAGTATCCTTAAACAGCTGGGCCAACGGTAACGCCGTTGGCAGTGTATTCTGGATCACGATTTCCTGTTCATTGGCATCAAGCTGAATGTAGGCGATACGGATCACGCCCCGCTCCTGTTGCCGTGCTGCCTCTAGTGCGTTATCAAATAAAATTCCCAGCACGCGCACCAATTTGACAATATCCACTGGCACGGTGGTGATCGGTTCACGGACTTCCAAATGGGTGGCGATATTTAGCTGACGGGCAGTCGCTAATTTATGATAGGTCAAGCTACGCAAAGCCGGTAACTGCAATTGTTCGAGCCCATCAAACCGCAGATTATCGGTTGCCAACGTTTGATTAGTTTGCGCCACGATTTTTTGATAGTAGGTCTTTAATTCCGGCTCAGCCGTTTGCTCAATATAACCACTTAACGACAATAAAATATTTTGATAATCATGCTTAAATTTGCGTAATTGCTGATAATTGGCCGCTAATTCATTGGTATATTTAGCCAAATTAGCCTGTGCTTGCGCCGCTGCCTTTTGCTTTAAACTGATCTGATAAGTACGAATAAAGTAGACCATCACAACAACGGTGGCGCCGATAAAAAACGCGGTAAATAAAATAAGTAACCACTGGAAAAAGACCGCAATATCCAGCACATCGGCGGTAAATTGAATAAACTGAAAGGCCAAGAAGATCGTTAAAGCAAAGTTGATAACGATCTTAAGCAACGCGGGTTGAACCAAATTAGTGTTTTTAAAAGTTGTTACTCTAGCTTCAACCAATGGATAGCCCATAAGCAAAATTAAATAAAACAGTGCATTAATAGCCGTTGTTAAAACGATATTCGGCCAGGATAAGGTCAGTTCTTTAAAAACCAGATGACCAATAAAAGTACTGCAATTAGCAAGCACCATATCGTTGGATAAAATAAAAATAAATACCAACGTATTAAAAGAAAGCCACTTACGGCGTCGTATAAGCCGGTATAACCCAAAAACTAACAAAAAAACCGATTGAATCAAATCAACCATAAAGCCGCCGACCCACGCCCCAATAACTGCTAAAATAAAAAATAAAAGCAATCGCGACTTCTGTTTAACGATCCGACTATATAGCAGAAATAGTAGGAAATTACTCACCGTATCCGACACCACAATTTGCGTCACAGTTCCTGTGTACATGCCGTAAAAATCCCCCTTGACCCCAACTTACTATATTTATCATACCATACGCACTTTTTTGTAAAAAAAAAGCCGCCACAATTGTGACAACTCTGTGTTAGCTTAATTAGGAAAATAAATCTACAGCCTGCCCCTGCTTAGTTAACCCAGCACTGGTCGCAAACTTACCTAACTGCTGCTGCAACGCGATCCGTGCCTGCAACTCGTTGAAGATCTCGCTGTACATAACGCTGGCCAGCTGCTGTGCCGCCGACTGCGGTGCTGTGCTCAATGCAAACGGCGCACTTCCCGCCAACCAATCATTGTACGTGATCACCGTTTTGAAGGCATCCACAACATCGACCGACGACACTGGCTCTACCTGATAAAAAGGCTGTTTGTTCGTCAGATCGATCATCAAATGACCGATGATCGTTGCCTTAATATTAGGTTGTTCATCCTTCAACTGTTTCAAATAATAGAATAGCTTATCTGTAGCCTGGAAACCAGCATTGCCAACTGGTTGCATCACGACCACATAGTCGGTGCTAGCCAAGCAATTATCCATCACCGTTGCAAACTGAGCATCAGTATCCAATAAAATATAATCATACTGAGCGCGTAAGGCTGCCAACAATGCCGGCATTAATTTCGATGCCCGCGTTGTTTTTGTCGTGGCCTCGGCTTCCATTGCCCGATCAAAATAAGCCTCTAATTCTGCTGTACCAGCAATTAAATCTAATTGCGGCGTTAATTGGGTCACCACGGTAGCCAGATTTTTAACCGCCAAACCTGTTAATAAATTAGCTTTAGGAGCAACACCAAAGCGTTCTCCGCAAATTTTTGTTGCCTGCAAGGTTGACGTCGCGTCGATTATTAAGACACGTTGTTTAAATAATTGTTCAGCCGCCAATGCCGTCATAACAGTGGCGGTGGTTTTGCCAGTCCCAACCTTTGAGCCTGCGAACATAACCACTTGCCCCATAGAATCACCCGCTTTAAATGTTTTAAATCCATTTTCATTATAACTTAAATGCGTGATCCTGACAGTACCTAATTATTTTTCTGTTCTAAAGTTAATAATGCTGTTTTCATCGTTAATCCGCCGCGATAACCTCCCAGGCCACCATCCTTACGTAAAACACGGTGACAAGGTGCAACAATCAGTAATGGATTTTTACCGACTGCACTGGCCACCGCGCGAATTGCCTGCGGGTAACCGGCCTGCTGGGCTAATGTACTGTAAGTCAGCGTTGTGCCATAGGGAATCGCAACCAATGCCTGCCAGACTGCCTGTTGCAGTGCAGTTGCCTGTGGCCAGGCCAGCGATAACGTAAAACTAGTCCGTTGCCCAGAAAAATATTCGGTTAGTTGCGTGGCTGCCGCCATCGTTTGCGTTGTCGCTGGTAATAATCGTGCTTGTGGATAGAAATGGCTCAATTCGGTTAATGGTTGATCCCAACCGCCAACAAAACACAAACCCTGCGCGGTTGCGCCTAAATAATAAGAATGCTGCGCAATCGTGTTGCGACTGTAATAGATCGTCAGCATGGTGCCACCTCCAATGTTTTAACTTGGCTTCAGTATAACAGAAAGCCAACGCTAAAAACTTCACTATCTTGCTTTTCAATTCAAAACACTCGAATTCAGCGCGACTTTTGCGTATGATAGTCATTGAAAGGTGGTGGTCAGCATGACCCAATACCGCTTAACTGCCCAGCGTTGGCAGGCGATCCAAAACAATGATCCCCGTGCTGACCGGCAATTCTTCTATGCCGTCACCAGCACTGGTATTTTTTGTCGGCCTTCTTGTGCATCGCGGCTACCTAAACGGCAGCATGTGCGCATTTTCAAAACCAGCACACAAGCTCTAAGCGCTGGTTTTCGTCCGTGTAAACGTTGCTGCCCTACCGGTACACCATTAAGTGACGCGGCATGGTGTGCCGAAATTAAGCAGATCATTGATCACAATTATGCCCGTAATTTAACCTTGACTGAATTGGCACAGCTTGCCCATGGTGCTCCTTATTATTTGCACCACAAATTTACTATGGTTACCGGGCTGACACCACAACAATACCTGACCCAAGTTCGCTTACAACACGCCAAAGTACTATTGCGCACTACCACGTTAACGATCAAAACGATCGCCGCAAACTGTGGCTGGCCTAACCCCAACTATTTTAGCACCTTATTCAAGCGGACAACCGACGTCACACCAAGCCAATATCGTAGCGAGAAGGATTGTCATGCAACTAACGATTAAACAACTCTATCAAACAATGTATACCGAAATGGGTCCCCAAGGCTGGTGGCCAGCTGATTCTAAATGGGAAATTATTCTCGGCGCAATTTTGGTCCAAAATACCAATTGGCGTAACGTTGTCCCCGCGCTGAAGCAATTACAAGCGACCACTGCCTTTGACCCCGCCAAGCTTCACGCCTTAAGCGTCGCCCAACTAGCGCCGTTGATCCATTCTAGCGGTTTCTACCATAATAAAAGTAAAGCGATCGCCGCCGTTTTTACGTGGCTAGCGCAATTTGATTATGACCTAACTGCAATTAAACAAACTCGCGGCCCTCACTTACGCCATGATCTACTGCAATTACAAGGAATCGGTGCCGAAACCGCCGACGTTTTGCTTGTCTATATTTTTGATGTCCCCACCTTTATTGCCGACAACTACGCCCGCCGTTTGTGCCGGCAATTAGGCGTAACCACCAACAACTATCAGCAACTCTACCACCTAATTCAGCTCCCAGCGGATTTCACGGCGGCACAGGCCCAAGAATTTCACGGTTTGATCGACGAATTCGGCAAACTTTATTTACAAAATACCGCCGCCTGGTCCCAAAGCTTTTTGGCCGGTGCCCAGTTAATAACGATAAATAACACGTAACCGTTAATAGGTAACTATTTGGTCATACGGAATAACGCACCGCTGCTTATAGATTGATCAGCACAATAAAAAGCTTAGTCTGATTTCACACTAAGCTTTCCTTTAATTATGTTATGAAAATTTATTTGGCAACTATCCCGCCTTTAAAACGCGCGAAGAACCAATAAATACCCTCAACTAATCATGTAATACAGTTGCAAACCGGCCAGCCCAAATATGTGCGTGGTGGGCATTGATTTGTGCCGCTGTCAAAGTCGGTGTATCGCAGGTGCCAAACGCACCTTGCATAATGCTCAGGTGATAACCTAAATGAAAGGCCACCCGCAATGTCGTGTCGATACAAAATTCCGTTTGGCAACCGCAAAGCTCCAAGTCAGTCAGTCCCTGTGCGGTCAGCACCTGTTGCAAATTGGTTTGATAAAATGAATCTGGGTGTGCCTTATGGACAATCGGTTCACCTTGGTAGTCTAATTCAGGTGCCAATTGCCAAGCTACGCTGCCCATGATCATTTCTGGTTCGTGGTGCTGAATGAAAATAATCGGTTTGCGTCGCTGCCGATATAAGGCGATTCGCTGATTAACTTTCGCCACAACCGCCGCAAAATTGGCCACATCGTGTAACCCATTTTGCATATCGATCACTAATAATGCTTGTGCCATTTATTCACCTCCATAATAGGCTCAGTATAACAAAAAGCACCTACCTTTGCAGATAAGTGCTTTCAAGCCTATAGCGTTGATTCCACAACATGCGTTTCATCAGCAAAAACTGCTTCATCCAATGTGCCACCGCGCTTAGCAGTGATCACACCCGCTAAAATACTATCATTGACGTTAGTCAAAGTCCGTGCCATATCAACGATTGGATCAATGGCGATCAAAACGCCTAATACCGCGATCGGTAAATTCAAAGTTCCCAAAACGATCAAAGTTGAGAAAATTGAACCCCCACCGACACCAGCGACCCCGAAAGAAGCCAATGTGACCACCGCAATGATCGTCAAAATATATTGGATCGAGAAAACATTAATGCCTACTGTCGGTGCAATGATCGTTGCGATCATCGCTGGGTAAACCCCAGCACAACCGTTTTGGCCGATCGTCAAACCGAAACTTGCAGCAAAGTTAGCCGTTGGTGTGTCCACGCCTAATGATTTCGTTTGAATCTCAACGTTTAACGGTAAGGTTCCGGCACTGGTCCGCGAAGTAAATGCAAAAATCAGTGCGGGCCAAGCTTTTCGATAAGGTAAATAACTGGGTTGATATGGTGCGCTAACAAAATTAGCGTATGTAAAAGTAAAACAACGATCAACGCAACATAGGCCGCAACAATAAAGACGCCTAAATTAGCGATCAAAGCGATGCTATCCGTGGCCGTCGCCTTCGTCATCAGGGCAAAGATCCCATAAGGCGTTAATTGCAAAACTAAATGAACTAGCCGACTGACAAGTTGATGAATGGCCTCAAAACCTTTGGCAAAAACAGTGGCTTCTGCCGGATGGTCTTTGCGGATACCCAGAAAAGCAACGCCGACAAAAGCAGAAAAGATCACGACAGCAATCGTACTAGTTGCCCGTGTCCCAGCAAAGTCGGCAAAAATGTTGCTAGGCAAAAAGCTAACGATCTGTTGTGGAATGCTTAAACCGGTGACTTGGGTTTGGTGTTCCTTTAAAATCGCCAAGTTAGCTTTGCTGGCAGTGGCTTTAACAAAGTCGGCGCCTTGCAAATGAAATAAGAAAACACTGAAAACGCCTAATAGTGCGGCAATTGCAGTGGTTGCTAACAAAGTGACTAACACCGTTGTCCCGATTCGCCGAATATTAGTGGATAATTTTAATTTAATAAAGGCCCCGACTAATGAAACGAAAATCAGTGGTGTGATCAACATTTGCAGCAACGCAACATAACCACCACCGACAATATTCAACCAATCAATTGCGTTGGTCACGATTTTACTAGTGGCCCCAAAGGATAATTGCAAAATCAGGCCGAAGACGATTCCTAAGCCTAACGCCAGAAAAACTTGGCGGGAAAATTTGACGCGCCGCCGCTGTAGAACATATAAACCACCTAAAATAATACCTGCAATAATAACGGTTAAAACAGTTAAACTTGTTGCCATGAAAATCCCTCCTAAATAATGACACACCCCTTAATGGTGCGTTTACAGATCAAATGATTTACTTGCGGCCACATCACACCGGCCATTGCGCACCACCTCCTTATTATTTAGCCAACAAAAAAACGCGCTCGCCCCTGGATCAGAAAATCCAGGGACGAACGCGTTCGTGTTACCACCCTTATTTGTCACTATTTCACAATAGCCACCTCAAACAGTACGGCACTGAGCATAAACGATCAGTGATTATACTGGGCAAATTATCGCTTGCGACTCGAAATAGTGGCGTCAACCACTATTTAGCTCAGAGCTCATCTTCAGTTATTGGGTTTTTATGCGCTCCCATCAATCGCACTTGCTGGAAAAAACCGCTTAACTTACTCTTCTCTTCAACACCACTTATTAAATTAACATTAATTATTGATCTATTTTAGGTAACTGTCAACCCTATTTATTAATTTTTCTTAAACTATACCTGAACTAAGTCGTGCCAATACATTAACCGTGCCTACCTCCGTCCAAAGCCAATTCAAATTTCCGACTTTTGGCCGAAGCGTTTAAATCGTCAAATTCGTTAAAATATGGTATAACCTTTAGTAATTTAGTGAATGGAGGACCTGTGTATGAGCACTGTAACTTCGCGTCGACTGCTCAATTTGATTTCCTTAGCCGGCTTGATCATTTCAGTCTGGTTCACGATTTATTGCTTCCATCTAGGTGTATTTAGAAATACTACAGCGTTACAAGCCTTAGTTAGCCGTGCGGCAATATTTGGCCCATTACTATTTATTGGCTTACAAATCATACAAGTTGTTATTCCGATCATCCCTGGTGGTATCAGTTTAGCAGCAGGTGTCCTGATTTTTGGCCCAATTGAGGGCTTCATCTATAATTACATCGGGATCGTCATTGGTTCAGTGATCGCCTTTTCCCTTGGCCGGCGCTTCGGTAAACCGCTGATTCACCATTTGGTCAGCCAAAAAACTTATGACCGTTATATTGGCTGGCTAGACAATCAAAATCGTTTCACCAAACTATTTGCGCTTGCGATTTTCTTACCGGTTGCGCCAGATGACGTTCTCTGTCTATTAGCCGGTTTAACTAAAATGTCACTTAAAACCTTTACAATAATTATTCTACTCGGTAAGCCGGCCACCATTTTGGCTTATAGCTACGCTTTAGTTTACGGCGGTATGTTTCTCAGTCACATCATCTAAAAAAGACGTTGCCCCAAAATTGGGACAACGTCTTTTTTAGATTTTAATGCGCTTGTACAAAAGCGGTTAAACGTTCAACAGCTTTGTGCAGATTTTCCATGCTGGCCGCATAACTGATCCGTACATAGCCTTCCCCACCGGCACCAAAGGAAATACCAGGAATCAATGCTAACTTTTGTGTTTGCGCTAATTCACGAACAAAGGTCCATGAATCTTGCGGACAATTAGCGGGAATTTTAGCGAATAAATAGAAGGCCCCATCAGGTCGAGCCATTTCAAAACCTAAAGGCTGCAATTCCTTAATCAAGTAATCGCGTCGCGCAATATATTCTTTAGCCATAACTTGGCTATCAGCCTTGCCGTTAGTCATTGCCTCCAAAGCCGCGTACTGCACGATCGTAGTTGGCGCTGTAACCATGTATTGATGTGCCTTAGTCATTTCATCAGTAACCTGTTTAGGTGCGAGCAAAAAGCCGACCCGCCAGCCAGTCATCGCGTGCGATTTAGACAATCCGTTAACAACGATCACTTGATCAGGAATGAAGTTGGCCAACGATTCATGGGGTTCGCTATATGACAATTCGGCATAGACTTCATCACTGACCACCCACAATTGGTACTTCTTAATCACCTGAGCTAGTCCTGCTAATTCAGTATGATTATACGTTACCCCAGTTGGATTATTCGGGTAGTTCAAAACGATTGCCTTAACCGTTTTATCACCTTGCGCCTTGATTGTTGCCTCTAGTCGCTCTGGAGTAAGCACAAATCCATCAGCACTAGTATCAATGAAAACAACTTGACCATGATTTAATAAGGTATCAGGAATATAAATTGGAAAAATCGGCGTCGGAATAATGACCACGTCGTCAGGATTAACGATCGTTTGAATTGCCGTGGCAATCCCTTCAGTAGCACCAACAGTGGTGATCACATTTTCAGCTTGGTAGTGCCAGTTAAATTTTTCATTGTAGTAAGCGGCGGCGGCTTCCCGCAAAGCCGGAATCCCTGGATTTGGCGTATAGTGTGATTGGTTGTCTTCGATTGCTTTGATGGCCGCCTGTTTAACATGCTCAGGCGTATTAAAGTCAGGTTCCCCTAACGTTAATTTGACCATTCCTGGCACTTGACTCACTTCATTGTCGAACTGGCGAATATCTGAGACCGCAATTTTTTTAACAACCTGATTAAAATCTTCCCGCAAAATACTCCCTACTTTCTTAATTTATTTTAATCTCTATTATACTCGCTTTAAGTGATCTGTGGCGGGAAAATTCATAATCATACAAAAAAGGAATGATGATCATGAGCCGTGGACAACGCCAACCTGGCAAAGCATATGCGGATCTGCTAACTCATTTTCCACAAACTGGTCAAGTTAAACTCACGGATTTTGCTCAACAATTTGCCGCTGTTTACCATGGTGAAGCAACCGGCCATGCACATACACTGGCCGACCGTTAAGTATCATTACGTCGTGCATCGCGCTCCTTATAACACGCCAATTGCGCATTTAGCTTTAAAATTTGATTTTCTAAAACTTTAATATATTGTTTAAGCTGTTTGCTATCAGTTGTTCGCGAATTAGGGCTTGCACATTGATATTTTTTTACACGTCTACGACTAGTATGACGCTTGGGCAAGATTAAACAATCACAGCGTTGAGTCATCTCAGCCTGCGCCTGCTCATCCAGATCAACCCAAGTTTTAAAGCCGATTTCATCATTTTCTTTAACGTACTCGCGAATTTCGGTTTTCATACCCGGTAAAGCCTTAACACCAAGCGCTTCCCCCATGCTTGTTTGCTGTATAATTTGCTGTTCTTGTAACCAGGCGTAAAACGTATTCTTTTGGAAACCGAGACGCCGTTGCACTGTACAAAGTTTCATCCTATCCCTCATTAAAATTTATTTGGTGTACTATATCATTAATATCCGCAGATGCGTTACCATTATTTTTAATCAACCAAATTAAAGTGAGGTCAAATTTATGGAAATCAATGAACTCGTAGCACGTACCAAAAAAATTCGTACTGCTTATCACAAATTAGAAAGCAAACAAAATGGCCAGCCTTGGTCCAGTGAACAAGACGCTTTGGCCTTTTTGACTGATGCAGGTTTGGTCGGTCGTTTGGTTATGGCCCATCAAGGTAGTTGGCCGACGGACCAAACGGAACCTACTTTAGACTATAAAATTGCCGAATGCATGTGGTGGCTCAGTACCATCGCTGATGCTAGTCATATTGATCTAGACACCGCGCTTGAAAATTTTTTACAGTCCCGAGAACAACATCTGACCAACTAAACAGGCCTGCAGATTTAGCCAATATCATTTTTGCCGACAGAAAAGGCACGCAAAATTATTTGCGTGCCTTTTTTAAGGTCACTACTTGCGTCGCAACTTGTTCAATAAAGGTCTGATCATGTTCGATCAACAGCATGGTTGGTTGCACTGCTAAAATTAGTTGCTCTAGCTGTTCTTGATTGAAAACATCTAAATAATTCAACGGTTCATCCCAAATATACAATTCTGCTGGTAATGATAATGACTTGGCCAGTTCCACTTTCTTACGCTGCCCCATACTCATCAGCTCGATCCGCGTATCAAAAACAGGTCGCGGCATCCCTAATTTGTGTAAATTGTTTAAAAAAGCAGTGTAATCTAGCCCTTGCGCCTCGGCAAAATCAGTTAATGACCCCTGATTATCCTCGTAATCCTGGCGTACATAACTAATTCGTAACTGGGCGGGCCGCTGGACATGTCCAGTGGCTGTCCCGGTGAATTGACCTAATAATTGCCGAACGATCGTCGATTTACCCGCACCATTTGGCCCAACTAAGGCTAACCGTTGCCCTTGTTGCAATTCAAATGACAATGGTTGAAATAACGGTTGCTCGTAGCCTAATTGCAGCTGTTCCACGGTGAGTAACCGCTGATGGTGGCTAGGTTCAAACGCCATGGTCAACGGCTCGACCTGCTCAATATTTTTCAGTAATTGTTCCTTTTCACCGATTTCATTCGCCATGCGCTTGGCCAAGTGTTTTGACCGTTTCATGGTTCGTGCTGCCCGCGCACCAATAAAGCCAGTATCGTAAACCGCACCGCTACCTTTTTTACGCGGATCGCCATATTTATCGCCTTCACGGGATTGCGACCACTTTGCCTTTTCTGCCGCAGTTTGTTTCAACCGCCCAATATCTTTTTTTAACTTACTATTTTGCGCCTGCTCAAAATTATCGCTTAATTGTTTCTGCGCCTCGTAGGTGGCAAAATTACCTTGGTAGCTACTGATCTGATTTTTTTCGATGGCCAAAGTATGATCGGTAACCTGATTGAGAAAATGACGATCATGGCTGACCACAATAAAGCCTTGCCGCTTACGTTGTAAATAAGCGGCCACTTGCTGCCGACCTTGCAGATCCAAATGATTGGTTGGCTCGTCAATCAACGGAAATGCACCTGCTTCAATAAATAACACTGCCAGCAACACTTTTGTTTGTTCACCACCAGATAAGGTCGCAAAGGGACGCCACAATAAATCAGTGCTCAGCCCGAGTTGGTTCATTTCCCGCTCAATTTGCCACTGTTCCGCTGTACTAATTTCTGCCAACACATAATAGGTCAGTTGACTTTTATCCTTCAGCGGCTGCGGAAAATAAGACAAACGCTGATGCTGCTGAATGGTGCCTTGATAAGGTAACTCACCTTGTAATAAACGCAGTAATGTCGTTTTACCGCGACCATTACGCCCAACTAAACCTAATTTCCACTGGCTATCCAGTAAAAAATTAGCCTGTTCAAATAAAGGTCGCGCCTGACCATCATAGCCGAACGTCAAGTTTTTAATTTCAATTTTTGACATAAACTCACCTCATATTAAGCTAGTGACCTAACGTCACCAGTAACACAACTTGCTTTCAGAATTAGCTGAAAAAGTGAGCACACAAAAAGGACCCACGCCTTGAGTAACTAAGCTAATCCTGAAAATCTGCAGACTCCACCTGTAAAAACAGCTAGAACATAACAGTTTAATCAGATAACTTAGTTTCTCAACGCACGGATCCCTCATTTCGTTTTATAAATTACATGTAGTATACCACGCCAGCCTGATCAGCCGCAAGTTAACTAGCCAACTGTGCCATAAAAGTTGGTAACGCCGCAATGATTTGGGTCGGCAACGTGACGTATTGCGTCCGCGCCAGTTGATCGCTGATGGCACTGTGGGTATAAACCGCCGCCAAAATCGTCCGACCACGATCGGCACTAAACTGAGCTAAAAAACCAGCTAAAATACCGGTCAAACAATCACCCATTCCACCAGTGGCCATTGCCGCCGAGCCAACCGTATTTTGCCAAATGGTTGATTGGGCCGCCAGGTAAACTTCGGTTCGGTGAGATTTAACAATTACCGTAGCCCCTAACTTTTGTTGCACAGCTTGGTTATTAGCAGGAGTTTGTGCAGCAATTTTTAAACCTGATAATCGTTGCCACTCCATTTGGTGCGGTGTAAAAACAATTTGCGCAACCGGTAACGGTAAATGATATTGCGCAATTAGCGTGATTGCTGAACCATCAACGATCAAGTCTTGTTGCGGCCGAACCTGCGTAAAAACAAACTTGAGAATTTCTAAAGCAGTAGCATCTGTCCCTAGACCTGGACCGATGACCACGGTATCCATTTGCGCAATCAGCGTACTCAGTAAGTCTTGATCCTGATAATCCACTACCATTGCCTCTGGCAACCGCGCATGTAAACTTACAAAATTCTGTGGGTCCGTTGCACAAGTGACTAAACCCGCACCACTATAAACTGCCGCGCTGGCACTCATAATGATCGCACCACCAAAATTACGGTTACCACCAATCGTCAATACACGCCCAAAACTCCCCTTATGACTTTCTTGCGTCCGTGGCTGAATAACCTGCCGCACCAGCGTCTCCGTAATCTGTTGCATACTCGGCACTCCCTTTACGAATATTTGTATAACTACTCATATTATAGCATTTTCATCTTGACCAACTGCCGGTGAAAATGCTAAACTGTTTAAGTGCTCAATAATTGCCGCTGTGGCGGAATTGGCAGACGCGCAGCATTCAGGGTGCTGTTTCCTTCGGGAAGTACAGGTTCGACCCCTGCCAGCGGCATATAAAATCATACTAGTTCACTATTTTCTTTTTAAGAATGCTATAATAACGGCTTTTGACGTTATTGTGGCATTTTTATTTTGTATTAAAGAGGACTAGTTTTTTAAAAGTCTGCACACAAAAATAAATCGTCCCTAACCCACGAATGTTAAGTAGGAAAAAGACGATTTATTATGCAGATTATTAGAAAACTGCCACTATATCGGACATAAACACTGCAAACCCTAGTACAACAGTGCTGTTTTGATTAGCCTAAATACAAAATTAATATCATTTTGTCACACATTTTGGATAGCTAACTTAGCCATAAAACAGGCTTTAAACCGCTTAATTGCACCGACTGAAAGAATGCAGTATGCTTATCTTATCAGTTCATTTTTGGAGGTAAAATTATGCTACGTTTCACCTTAATTTTAACCGCATTAGTTGGTCTTGAACACTTAGGTATTATGCTGCTAGAAATATTTGCTGACCCTAAAACTCAAGCCAAGGCTTTTGCAATGCCCCTTAATTTTGTTAAGTTACCTAATGCCCAGATTGCCCTAGGTAACCAGGGAATTTACAATGGTGCACTGGGCTTGCTGATCCTCAGTAGTTTAATGCTATTTTCCGGTTCAACTTTGCTGACATTATTGAAATTATTAATGCTGTTTGTAATGATCGTTGCCACCTATGGCGGTTTCACGGCAACTAAAAAAATCTTTGGTCTACAATTATTGCCCGCAACGCTAGTTTTTATTTTTTTATGGCTTTAAAAAACGCCTAAGTCCATCGACCTAAGCGCAGGTTAATTATTCTTGATCGTCGTCCGCATCGTTAACAACCAATACTTTAGTCGTACTGTGCCGTACCACATAGCTAGTTGTCGAGCCTAACATGATCCGAGATAAGGCGTCGACCCCACTTTTACCCATAACGATCAAATCGATGGCATACTTTTTCGGTAATTCCAAGGCGATAGCTTTTTTCGGAATACCATCAGCTAAAATTGTGGTTGTCTGAACGCCGGCTTCTTTAGCGACTGTTTCAGCATCTTTCAGGATTCGTTGGGAGCGTTGCTTGAGATCATCATAAAAATCAATCGGTGCTGCCATGCCGTAACCGTAGGCCATGTAATGTTGTTCATCAACAATACAGGCAATAAACAGCTTAGCAGCAAATTTTTTACTGAGTTCAATGGCTTCTTTTAAGGCTTGTTCAGCATTTTGACTACCATCCAGCGGCACTAAAATACGTTCATACATATAAGGCACCTCTTTCGCTTTTGATAATATTAGTATACGTTATCTTAACGAACCAACAACAGAAATATGCATAAGCATTTAGATAAGGAGTAAACTATGACTATTGCAATCGGCTTTAATACCGGTGAGGGCAGCATTATTGCCACCGATTCACGTTTGACCATGCAATTAAATCGCCGCCTATTCGTCAAAAGTGATCAGACCCAGAAAATTTTTCGGATCAACGACTATTTATTCACCACAGCGGGCCAATATAATTTAAAATGGAACAATCAATGGCTGTCGGTTAAAGAATTTTTAATCAATTTTGTGGCACGCCACCCGGCTTGGCAACACCAAGCCTTGGCCACGGCCCTACAAGCAGAAATGATCACCACTAATTTAGATGATAATGACTTTATCATGGCGGTGGGACGTGAAACCTGGTTGATCAATCGCAATGAAGTCAGTTCCCTCAGCTACACCGCCATTGGCACTAAAAATGCCGCTGAAAAATTTTATCCCGTTTTTTTCACACTTAACGATAATCTTCCTTTGCCGTTACTTGCCCAAATGCTGGAAACCAAATTAACCGAGTTTATTGCAAAGAATCCTCAAATTGGTAAAATCGGCGGTCCGGTGCAAGTCGCGTACATTCAATACAAAAATGCATGAAAATTCAAATAGGACTGGCGACACTAAACTAGATATGCTATACTATAATAGTTGAAATTGCGGGTGTAGTTTAGTGGTAAAATATCAGCTTCCCAAGCTGAAGTCGCGAGTCCGATTCTCGTCACCCGCTTAAGTGAATAAAGCTTGTTAGACCAACGTTTATAAGGCGTTGGTCTTTTTGTGCGCTGATTTGGAAAAGGACTAAAGTTGTATTGAATTTTAATGTAAAAGCAATCACATGTACGGGACTAGATCACATTAGTGGCTTAGTCTTAAATTGAAGTCATGAGGTCACCTCCTGAACCACGAATTTAATAGGATAACAGTGCCACTATCCTTAACGATAGTGGTATTTTTGTACCTTGAAAATGAACCAGTATATGAATCACCCACTACACCACAAGATACGATTGCGCCTATTTTAGAACGTTTCTTACTCTCAACTACTTAAACGGTACCTCAGGTCAAAAGTTCTTATCTGAATGATTGGGACAACGAACTAGAACAACAATCAAAGCGCCACGCTATACTGATTTATCACGCCTTTAAACCTGAAAAAGAACAAAGGTCGTCCCATACAACGCCCCAAGTTAGCGTTAAAACACACTTACTTGCATTTTCCTGCAGTTTTGCTATTATGGGTATATAAAAAGCGAACACCGTTGCAGGATGTTCGCTTAAGCGTGAGTATAGCACGTGCTTAGAGTTGGCTAATCCTTTTTAGTGGGATTAGCTTTTTTTATTATCTCGTAGGCCTTAGCAAAATTAATTGCGGCTTTAGAAATAATAAAAATCGCTACGGCGTAAACCGTCTTGAACTCCTAACACAATAGCTAAATTGCACATACAGCCATCACCACCGTTTTTGTATAGAATTGGTGGGATAGTGTGGCGTTTACGTGCTGCTCACTAAACCGCAATAGAGTAGCTACTCCCTAAATTGACCATGAACTAAGTATATAGGGCGTTGCCGCTAATGGCAATATCGTTTGAGTATCTGCACACTTATCTGCACGCAACGGCATCAAACGCCGTTATCCCAGCATCTCATCTACTCGTTATCCGCTTTGCTTGCCACTGCTTAGCATTATTTTTTGAACATGTTATAATGTGATTGTAGAAAACAGTAAAGATAATTATCACTGCTTGAGTGGCCTCTCAAGCGAGCCGGCGCCGCTATCCTGTTTTTATTTGTAATTAATTGAAATCATGAGATACTTTTGTATCAGGTAATACTTGGGGATGCTATCCCTACTGGCCTTATCAGCCAGTAAACATGGCGCTGCCGCTATCTTTATTGATGGCGGTCTTTGTTTATCTTTATTTAAAATTATGTTATACTAAGTCTACCGAAAGAAAGTAAATGGTTTTCACCGTTTGAGTGGTCTCTCAAACAAGTAAAGCCGGTGCCGCTATCCTCAACGATAGCGGTTTTTTTATGCACTAAAAGAAGCTTAACAGGTGGTCTAAGCCTGATAAGCTTCAAGTAGGACTAGTGGCGTTGATGCTTGCCACCTTTACACTTTGAGTGTCTCCCAACCAGCGGGCTAAGTACATAACGCACGAAGCAATAACGGCCAAAGGCTAACACTGTGGTACTAACAACACTCACGATCACGGCTTCAATAATATCCACCGTAACCGTTCCGAAAGAAAAGTAAATAGTTTCTCACCGGCAACAGACTCCAGTTGAGTTTTAAACTGCTACCGCTATTAATTCTATCAAGAACCAACAAAAATTGATATAGCATCCCTAATCACAACCGGTTATAAGCAAAAAAATAGCACACCTTTGCAAGTGTGCTTCACGCCCCCGACAACTCGTTATTTTATTAAAACATGCAACTTTTTAGTTTGAATCACGTGAAGCACTGATCTAACAACGTTTAGCGGACGTTGGTCTTTTTGATTAAAGCATATTATTGATTTTTTTGTCTTCAATTAGAGTTGTCTTTTGAGTCACAATAATTAAAGGTAGCCTCTAATCCACTCAACACCCCGCTATTGCCGTAGGTAATAGCGGCTTTTTATTGGCCAAAATAAAAAAGCCAATAGTCTGAAATAAACCACTGACTTTTAAAATTGGCAAGGTTACTACGTTAATAAGCGACTAACTTAGTACAACAAATCGCATTAGGTTAATAATATGCCGTATAAAACAAATACCCGGCCAGGCCAAACGCCGCAAAACAAATCAGGATCCGCAGTGGCCGCACTGGCACGTGCCGGACAACGATCGGCCCTAAAAAGCCACCCACAAACATACCTAATCCCAAAGGTAGCACCATCCACCAGTAAACTTTAGTAGTGAAAGCATAAATAACCAAGGAAAGCATGTTGGTTAAAAAAGAAGCAAAATTTTTGATGGCATTGGTCACAGGAAATGATTTATTCAAGGTCACACTTAAAATAGCCAACAAAATCATCCCCGCAGAAGCACCAAAATAACCAATGTACATACCAACTAAAAAAATGGCAATATTTTTCAAAATGGTCACGCCTAAATGCTGCACCTGAACCGGCCGAGGAATCTTATGCCGTAATTGATCCCAAAGCATTAAAACACCAGCACCAAAAACTAAAAAAGGAACGATGCGTTCAAACGTTTTTTCCGGCGCTACCACCAGCAAAATACTACCGACGATTCCACCGGCTAGCGCATACAACGTGACTTGCCACATTGTATGGCGATTATGCCGTAATTCTTTTAATGAGGAAATACTGGCACCTGCACCTGTAAAGATTAACGCCGCCGTATTGGTGGTATTAGCGCTGACTGGGGGCAAACCTAGTAGCAATAAAACTGGGTATGAGATCAACGATGCTAAGCCAGCAATCGACGAGATCAGACCAGCAGATACACCGGTAACCAAAAGAATAATTGACATTAACCATAATGACAAAGGCAACTCCCTCCTTTCCTGATGACTTTCTATTCCCAAGTACGTACGTTTCTGTTAGTTTTTAACGGCCTGTTTTTCCAAACGCTGTGCCCAAATATTAATGGCCAACGCGATCAACATCAAAATCAAGGCCAATGACATAATATTGTGTAAGCCATTATGTAAAATCAACCGCATCTGCGGAATTAAATGTGCCGGCAAACTATTAATATTAGTCGCATCACTTAATTTATTCATCATCTTCATCGTGATTGTTCCACCAGAGTTAGCAATCCCCCGACTTAAAGCGTGGTTCATGACCAAGCCAAAAATTGCGGCCGTAAATGTCTGACTAAGCATCCGAATCAAAAAGCTAAATGATGTTGCCACCGGAACGTCCTGTTGTTCAGCGTCTTGCTGTACTTTAACTTGCAGCTCGTTAAAACAAGCCCCATTTCCAAGACCTTCAAAAGCACCAGCAATTAATAACAGCCAATAAGGTGTTTTAACGCCGCCTAGCAGTAATACAAATGAAATCGTCAAGGTCACGATCCCTAGGGCCAACACTTTTTGCGGGGTAAAGTATTTGCGTAACGACGCCACTGACCCTGACCCGATAAAATTAGTAAACGAGCTAGGAATCTGTGTTGCACCCCCGATCAGTGCGGTGGTTCCCAGCAGGCCCTGTGCCCACATTGGACTATAGATCAAAAAGCCGACAAAAGCACCCCAGATAATTGTAAATAGCGTAAAATCGATCACCAACGCACGATTTTTAAATAAACGGCTAGGAATGATTGGATCCGCTACTCCTTTTTCAAAGTGGATCATGCTCCCAAGGCAAATCACAGCAACGATCAGCGCCCCTGCAACTAAAACAGCATTAGCGCTGCCGATCATTTCAATTCCTGCTAACAAACTAGTGAGGCCGATCGTCATTAAAATAGATCCAAGATAATCTACAGGCTTGGTTTGGGTCGTTGTTTGGTCCGTTTTATAGTAAATTTGCACTAGCAATGCGGACAACAAACCGATCGGAACATTTAAATAAAATACCCAGTGCCAAGTAAAGGCGTCGACGATGAAACCGCCGACCAGTGGGCCAATGATCGTGGCGGTACTGTAACTAGCCGACACGAAACCTAGTACTTGCATCCGTTTACGCGGATTGGCATACATCTGCGCATAGATAATGTATGGCAATGACACCACACCACCGTTGCCGATACCGGCGATTGTCCGCGCAATGATCAGAAAAACAATGTTTGGCGCTAAGCCTTGCAACAATGAACCAATAATAAAAAACAGCGCGGCCAACTGATAACTACGTTTATTACCGATATGCTCGCCTAATTTACTCCATAACGGCGTACTCACTGCGGTTCCCAGTAAGAACACAGCTACGATCCACCCCATCATTTCGATCCCATGGAGATCAGAAATAATCGCCGGGAGTGCTGTGTTAATAATTGTGCTGTCCAAACCACTCATAGCGTTGGACAATAATAACGCACAAGTGACAATAAAGATATTCCGTTTTGACAAAAGTTTCGCTTCTTCCTCCAAGGTTTTCTACTCTTCATGTTACACTTTATAAAATAATTTTGAAAACAAAATTATTAAATAAACGTTTGCATCCTACTGGCCTTCATCTATAATTTAATTAGTAACTATCAAAAAGGAAATGACACCATGAAAAATTATCTCGTTGATGCCTTCACTAAGGAAATTTTTAAAGGTAACCCAGCAGCTGTGTGTATTGTTAATGCCTTTCCCACTGAGCAGCTAATGCAAAATATTGCACAAGAAAACAGGTTATCGGAAACCGCCTTCGTCGTTAAAAATAATGCTCAATATGAATTACGCTGGTTCACCCCTGGTGGCGAGATTGATCTTTGCGGCCACGCCACTTTGGCTGCGGCTTATGTTTTACTTCATTTTTACGTACCAACCGCACAAAAAATTGAATTTAACACTAAAAGTGGGCAGCTAACTGTCAGTAAGGCTGGCGGTTTGCTGACAATGGATTTTCCTGCCTACTCCTTAAAAAAGGTAGCGGTGACCGCTGCAATGACTCAGGCCTTAGGCGTTACGCCCCAGGCTGCTTATTACGGCCGCGATTTAGTTTGCGTTCTAGCTAATGAGCAGCAAGTCAAGCAGTTAACACCCGATTTCGCACAATTAGAACAACTACCTGGGCTGTTGCAACACGTGACCGCTGTAGGTAACGGCGAGTTTGATTGCGTTTCACGCTCCTTTGGCCCAAAACTAGCCGTACCTGAAGATCCGGTTTGCGGTAGCGGCCACTGCCATATTGTCCCGTTATGGGCACAGAAATTGCACAAAACTAAATTAACGGCGCTTCAAGCATCGCCGCGCACCGGTATCCTTTATTGTGAAAATCAGGGGTCACGCGTAAAACTCAGCGGTTACGCTGTCTTATATGCGTTAAGCGAACTTCAGCTTTAACCTAATTATGGCGGCCTAAACCTGTATTTTCTGAGCGCATAGCAAGCAGACTCAGGACAATTTTGCCGATACTTCGGCCTAAATTCAGCGGCAAACTGCCAACCACGTCCGCAGCGCCGGTTTAGCAGCACAGTCAAGCTATTCAAAACATAAAATGGTCGTTGCTACTCAATTCGAGCAGCAATGACCATTTTATGTTTTCCGTTAGTCTTACTGGTTAGCTTGTATCTAAAATACTGCTCAATTGATCACTTAAAATTGAATTATAAAACCAACTTCTTTTAAGAAACTGTTTTGCGCAACAATGCGATTTCGGCCATCGTTAACGGCCGGTATGCTCCTGCCGCTAAAGTAGCGTCCAGTTGTAGCCCGCCCATTTGAATTCGTTGCAAGGTCAGCACTTCTTTACCGACGGCTTGGAATAAGCGTTTAACCTCATGAAATTTACCTTCATAAACAGTGACCTCAATATCACTTTGTTGCTGGGCTGTATCCGTTGCGAGGATCCGCAGCGCAGCGGGGGCAAAAGTGTTACCGGCCTTGGTCGTGATCCCCGCCGCAAAGCGCCGCTGATCAGCAGCTGTCACCACGCCAGCGATCAATGCGCGATAAACTTTAGCAACCTGCCGGCGGGGGCTCAATAATTGATGCGCCAACTGGCCGTCATTGGTTAAAAGTAATAAACCAGTAGTATCTTTATCCAAACGGCCTACTGGAAATAGATCCGTTCGCGCATCCCCAGTTGCCAATAAATCAAGTACTGTCCGTTGCTGTGCATCAGTGGTGGCAGATAGCACATTAACCGGCTTGTTTAGCATATAATAATAGAATTGCTGATAATGAACCAACTCACCAGCAACACGCACTTGATCAGTCAGCGGGGTTATGTCCGTCCGATTGCTGCTAACCACCACCGTATTGACCTGAACCTGCTTACTGCGAATCAACTGTTGGACTTCTTTGCGACTGCCAATACCAGCGTGCACTAAAAATTTATCTAAACGCATTCTTAACCTCACTTGATTCGTAGACGCCGCCGTAATCCGGCGATCCGACTACCTAATAATTGATCACCGAGCCGACTCTTTAAAACTAAATAACCATATAACGCTGCACCGATCACAGCAACCACTACGATCACCAACATGCTTTGAACGCGGCTAGCAGGATTCAAGAATAAATACAGCCCCTGCTGCAAACCGATACAAACCGCATACATCACCAATGCAAATAACAGGGTCTCCGAGAAAAATTTAACGATCTCGGCTACTTTCAAATGGAACATATTATTCATCGTGTTCATCATTAAATAACTAGCTACCATAAAGCCGATTGCCGTCGCCATCAGCGGCCCAAAAACTTTAAATAAATAAATCATTGGGTACTGAATCGCAACCTTGACCACTAAGCCAACCACGAAATAAGCAATGGCCAAACGATTTTGATACAACCCTTGCAGCATAGCCGCTAAAACTGTAAAAAGCCCTAGCACGATCGACGTATAAGACGAGAACTCTAACACCATGGTGCCAGTAAAATCGTACCCGTAGAAAATGGTGTACAACGGCTTGGCAACGGCTGCCATCCCAATCGCAGACGGGATCATGATGAAAAAGAAAAGTTCAATGGTATTATCCACTTGATCGCGAACGTCGTGAAAATCACGTTTGGTATAAGCCTCTGATAACAAGGGAATCGAAGTGATCGCCATCGAAGCAGCCAAGGAAACGATGATCATGATCAACTTGTTGGCATTAAAAGCAAACAAAGCGTACAAACCGTTGAAGGTAGCCCGCGTACCAACCACAAAATCATCGATCATGTTGAAGAAGGTATATTGATCGACTAACTGAAAAATCGTGATCCCAGCGTCTAGAATAATAAATGGAATCGCCTGCCGAACCATTTCCATGAGCATATCCCGCGTTGAAATATCCAACTCAGTAGCACTATTTTCGGCTAAAACATCCCATTGCTTACGTTTGCGTAAATAATACCACGCCAAAACCAATAGGCTAGCCACCGCACCGACGAAAGCCGCAAACGTTGAATGCGCAACGGCGGTCACGTAATTACCGTGGATCACTTGCATGATCCAGTACGTCGCCGCCAACATATAAACAACTCGCGCCACTTGTTCAATAAATTGCGACACTGCAGACGGCGCCATATCCTGATAACCTTGAAAAAAGCCACGAAATAGGCTCATTACTGGGATCACCAGCAACGGCCACGCTAACGAACGAATAACTGGAACCGCATCTTTATCACCGGTGGAGATCCAGGGTGCCAATATGTACAAGGCCACCGCCGAAACGACCCCCATGATCGCCATTAAATACAAGCCACTGCGGAAAAGTTTACGACCCGTTTTATATTCATTCATGGCATTATAATGCGATACCTGTTTGGCTACTGCCCCTGGAATACCGGCCGTAGAAATAATTAGAAAAATACTGTAAATATTATAACCAATCGCAAACAATGCGTTAGCTTGACCACGCTCATGACCAAACCACATCATCCACGGAATGACGTACAAGGCACCTAAAATACGTGAGAACATGCTGCCAGCCGTCATCCAGGCTGAACCGCGTAACATTTTCTCTTTTGATGTTGCTGTTTTTTCTTCTGGCTGCTTCGCCATATTCATATCCCTCGCAAACTAAAGCTCAAATTTACTGTTGTTACGCGCCTTTTCTTTGACGCCTGAAGCCCGAAGCTTCTATAATGAAAATGGAGTTAAATAAGTAAAGGTGGCGATCTTATGCAGCAAACAACATATTTAGTCGCAGTCGATGGCTCAAAAAATGCGGAACGCGCATTTCAGGCCGCAATTGATCTGGCGACAGTTACTGGTGCTCAAATCAATATACTCTACGTGATCAATGATCGTGGCTACGACCGCCAACGCTTTGAAGCCGAATATTTACGCTTGATCGATGCCGAACATCAACTAGCTGAAGAATTGATTCATACCTATCTCAAAACAGCGCAAGACCAGCAAGTTGCTGCCAAAAAAGTCATCCAATATGGTTACCCGAAGGAACAAATTATCGCCTGCAGTCATGATCAACCTACTGACTTGATTTTTATTGGCGCCACTGGCAATAACGCGTTTGAAGATGGCGAACTTGGCGCGACCGCCGGCTATATTATCCGGCACGCCCCCGCCAACGTTTTCGTTGTTAAATAAACTCGACTAGATTTAATTTTAGCATTTTCAACGCGTATTAGATACCAGGAAACAACAAAAACAGGTTCTGAGTTTTATTTCAGAGCCTGTTTTTAATTTATTCACTTTAATTAGCAACAATATTGACTAACTTTTGCGGTACCGCAATTACTTTACGCACTGTTTTACCGGCAATAAATTCTTGAACTTTAGCATCAGCTAATGCCAATTTTCCCATTTCATCCTTGGCAGTATCCTTACTGATCTGGATTTTTGAGCGTAGTTTACCGTTGACCTGCAGAACAACTTCCACTGTATCCTCGACCAATTGACTAGCGTCATAAGTTGGCCATGGTTCGTAGGTAATACTGCCATCATGACCTAACTTCTGCCATAATTCTTCAGTAATGTGTGGCGCGATCGGATTCAACATTTTAATGAACCCTTCCACGTAAGCCACTGGCAGGATTTCCGCTTTATAGGCCTCATTGATGAAGACCATTAATTGTGAAATTGCGGTATTAAAATGTAAATGCTCAAAATCTTCGGTAACTTTTTTAACGGTTTGGTTATAAATTTTAGTTAAGGTATCGTCACTGATGGTGGTCACGCGGTCGCGCAATTCGTCTTCATCATCAATAAATAAACGCCATACCCGATCCAAGAATTTGCGGCTACCATTTAAGCCTTCATCACTCCAAGCGATCGAAGCATCCAATGGCCCCATAAACATTTCGTACAAACGAAGCGTATCAGCACCATACTCAACAACAATATCATCTGGATTGATCACATTGCCTTTAGATTTAGACATCTTTTCATGATTATTACCTAAAATCATCCCTTGATTAAATAATTTTTGGAATGGTTCCGGCGTCGGTACCACACCGATATCATATAAGAACTTGTGCCAGAAGCGAGCGTACAATAAATGCAGCACTGCGTGTTCCGCACCACCAATATAAAGATCGACGGGCAACCACTGTTTTAACTTATCAAAATCGGCTAATTTTTCCTTGTTGTGCGGATCGACGAACCGTAGGAAGTACCATGAACTACCTGCCCATTGCGGCATGGTGTTAGTTTCCCGTTTACCTTTACGGCCATTTTCATCGACAACATTGACCCAATCTTCCACATTGGCCAGCGGACTTTCAGTACTCCCAGAAGGCTTAACGTCAGCGGTCTTGGGCAAGATCAGTGGTAATTGGTCTTCTGGTACTAATGTAGTTTCACCGTCTTCCCAGTGAATTACCGGAATCGGTTCACCCCAATAACGTTGCCGAGAAAAGATCCAATCACGTAACCGATAGTTAACTTTACGCTTACCGATCCCCTTTTCTTCGATCCAATCCAGCATTTTAGCAATGGCATCTTTTTTATTTAAACCATTTAAAAAGTCGGAATTGATGTGGGGACCGTCTTCGGTAAAGGCAGCCGTAGCAACATTGCCACCTTCGATCACTGGTTTGATCGGTAAATCAAAAGTTTTCGCAAACTCATAATCACGATCATCATGTGCAGGAACCGCCATGATCGCACCAGTACCGTACGAAGCCAAAACGTAATCGCCGATCCAGATCGGAATTTGCTCACCATTAACCGGGTTAATGGCATAGCTACCTGTAAAGGCGCCGGTTTTCTCTTTAGCTAGATCTGTTCGTTCCAAATCACTTTTGTGTGAGATCTCTTCTTGATAAGCGTCAATAGCCGCTTTTTGATCAGCCGTCGTTAATTGCTTGACCAATTCATGTTCGGGTGCCAATACCATATAGGAAGCACCAAACAAGGTATCAGGCCGGGTCGTGAAGACTTCGATTTTAGCATCCTTATGCCCGGCAACACTGAATGTTACACTAGCGCCTTCAGAGCGACCAATCCAGTTACGCTGCATTTCTTTAATGCTTTCCGGCCAATCAACTAGATCCAGATCCTTCAATAAGCGCTCCGCATAGGCGGTGATCTTCAGCATCCACTGCCGCATAGGTACCCGATAAACTGGAAAGCCACCACGTTCGGTTTTACCATCAATTACTTCTTCGTTGGCAACGACGGTTCCTCCCAATAGATCAGGTGCCCAGTTAACTAACACTTTAGATTCATAGGCTAGCCCTTTTTTATACATTTGTTCGAAGATCCATTGCGTCCATTTGTAAAAATTAGGATCAGTGGTATTGACTTCGCGGCCCCAATCATAAGAAAAACCTAGCGAATTGATCTGTTTACGGAAAGTTTCAATATTTTTACGGGTAAAGCTAGCCGGTGAATGGCCAGTATTGATCGCGTATTGTTCAGCTGGTAGCCCAAATGCATCCCAACCCATTGGATGTAAAACATTGTAACCTTGCATCCGCTTCAACCGAGCAATAATATCCGTAGCGGTGTAACCTTCAGGATGGCCTACATGGAGTCCTTTCCCTGATGGATAAGGAAACATATCCAGCGCATAAAAATTCTTTTTATTTGGGTCTTCGGTTGTTTTGAATGTATTGTGTTGCATCCAATACTGATTCCATTTACGTTCAACGACTTTGTGATTGTAACTCATGCATTAACTCCCTTTCTCCACTAACTCACTATAAGAAAAAAGCCCCACAGGAAATATTCCTGTAGGGCGAATGGACCGCGGTGCCACCTACATTTTGCGCAAAACGCAACTCTTTGCTATAACGCAGCACGCGAATCGACCTACTACATTCAGTCAATTATTCCAAGGTGAGTTCGCTTATTTGCGCTACGATTTTCCATTGCCCAATCGCTTGCTGGCTAGTCACAAAAAAGCTACTACTCCTCATCAACATTTCTTATTAATACTCAAATCATACCAAAAAGAATTTTTTAATTCAAGATTGTTTTGTCTGAACATGGTACACTAACTTTATTTACTGCAGTTTATTGCCTTAACTGCGAATCTGCTAAAGGAGTTTATTCATGCCCGCAAAGCGTTTACACCAACAACTATTGCTTACAAGTCTAGCTGCCTATTTTATTTTTGGCATTTTACTTTACTTAGTCTTACAACAAGGCCCTTGGCTGCAACAGATTGATCTACAAGTCAATCACTGGTTCACCGGCCTGCGTACACCTAGTCTTAATTCAGTTATGATCACCATCACTAATTTCGGTAACCCTGGTAACAGCACTTTACTGAACGCAGTTTTGTTAGTCGTATTGCTCAGTTTTCAGCAACGCCAATTGGCCGTTTTCAGTCTACTTAATGTAGCTTTGATCGGTGGCTTAGGCAATCACTTGCTTAAACTTGCAGTTATGCGGCCCCGACCGACTGCTGTAGCTCACCTAGTTGCCGCTGGGGGAACTAGCTTTCCCAGTGGTCACAGTGCCGGCAGCATGGCCTTTTTTGGCACCTTGATTGTGATCACCTATTACTTAGTTCCCGCAGCAAAACAGCGGTACGTCCTTTATAGCCTCTGGATCAGCCTGATTATTTTGATTGGTTTAAGCCGAATCTACGTTGGCGTACATAATGCCAGTGATGTGCTTGCTGGCTGGACCTGGAGTTTAGCCGGCCTTAGCCTCTGCTGGTGGTTATTTTTGCTTAATCATTTGTTGCCCGAAAGGCGGTCCGTTTAAACGGACTGCTTTTTTGTTTGTCGATCCGTTAATAAATTGATCACTAAAGCAAGCACCATCAGACCTGCTGATACGTAAAAAATCACGTGCAAGCCACTGTACAAAATTCCCCGCAACGTTGGCAACAAATGCCGGGGCAGATCAACCGCAGTTTGCGGATTAACTAGGCGGTTCATCATATCGCTGGTGACGCCATGAGCACGATTTTGTTGCACCCCACTAGCTAAATGAACATTGATCACAATGCCATAAACTGAAACCATCAGCGTCTGGCCTAAAGTGCGACACAATGTGTTAAACGACGTCGCCACACCGATCTGATCCTTGGCCACAGAATTTTGCGATACTACCGTTGTCGTTGTGATCGTCACCCCGAAACCAAGTCCGAGAAAGGCCGCAATAAACAGAAAAGTAGCAAATTGCGTTGTTTGGGGAACTAAAGCCAGTACAAAGCTACCACAAGTCAACAATAGCAAACTCCAAAAAAGAATCAATCGTGG
Organism: Loigolactobacillus binensis; assembly: GCF_005405165.1. GTDB lineage: Bacteria > Bacillota > Bacilli > Lactobacillales > Lactobacillaceae > Loigolactobacillus > Loigolactobacillus binensis. Next base: position 4,541 of record NZ_BJDN01000023.1, on the reverse strand, counting down.
CCGGTACTTTGCAATCAGGCCACCAGAAACAAAGGAAGCCACTACCCACATAACCGAACTTGGCGTCACCACAAAACCACCCATAGAGGCCGGCAAACCAAGGATACCTTGCATCCACATCGGCATATAAACTTCAAAACCCATCAAAAAACCACTAACTAGTGCCGCCACAATATTTTGAACATTGAAGGTACTGTTCTTAAACAATGCCAACGAAATAATCGGATCGACCACCCGTTTTTCCGTACGGATAAACAAACCAAAACCTAACAGCGCCCCAGCAAATAAAAGGATCAACCAGAATGAGAACCCCTTTTCCATCACTTGAAAGGCGTACATTACCGCCAACAGAGTCAGCATTAACCAAACGCTACCTAAGTAGTCGATTGGCGTATGATTCACTTTGCGTTCCTCATCTAAATACCGCCAGATCAGCCAAATCGTGATTATCCCGATAGGCACATTCAAGAAGAAGATCCAGTGCCAACTTAATCTTTCTACAATAAAACCACCCAGTAACGGCGCAACCACCGAGGCGATTCCCCAGGCCGAACTATTGAAGCCTAACACTTTGGCACGTTTATTTAACGGATAAATATCCGCGATGATCGTAAACGATACTGGCATAATTGCACCAGCACCGATCCCCTGTAGTGCACGAAAAATAATCAACGTCATCATATTCTGCGCCAGACCACACAAGGCTGACCCTAGAATAAAAATTGCTAAGCCGATCATAAAAACCGGCTTGCGGCCAACGCGATCGGCCAGCTTGCCATAAATCGGTGTCAACATCGCATTAGTCAATAAATAAATTGAAAAAATCCAATTCATCATGTTCAAACCTCGTAAATCACCAACAATTGTTGGCATCGCTGTCGACACGATTGTTCCTTCAATTGCTGACATAAAAGTCGCAATAAAAATCGCAATCGTCACCACAGTTACATTTGTTTTATTTTTACGCATGATCTCTTCCCTTCGTTTGTTCCCCATAAGGCATAAAAAATGACCCTCACCAAATAAAATTGGTAAGGGCCGCCTCTTGTACTCGCTAATCTAATTCTTGGTGCAACGCATCGACTTTATCGAGGTGTTCCCAAGGCAAATCAACATCTGTACGACCAAAATGACCATAAGCAGCCGTTTGTTTGTAAATTGGCCGTTGTAAGTCTAACATTTTAATAATTCCAGCAGGTCGTAAATCAAAAACCTTACGGATTGCAGCTACTAAAGCAGCTTCGGAAACTTTGCTTGTTCCCTGAGTATCAACTGAAATTGAAACTGGTTTAGCGACCCCAATTGCGTAGGCCAACTGAACTTCACACCGAGTGGCAAAACCAGCGGCAACGATATTCTTGGCAATATAACGAGCAGCATAACTAGCGGAACGATCAACTTTAGTTGCATCCTTACCAGAGAATGCACCACCACCATGCTTAGCATAGCCGCCGTAGGTATCAACAATAATCTTACGCCCAGTCAAACCGGCATCACCTTGTGGTCCGCCTAAAACAAACCGTCCAGTGGGGTTGATAAAGTATTTAGTTTGATCGTCTAATAAGTTAGTAGGTACCACCACTTTAATGACCTGTTCAATCATATCTTTCCGAATCTGTTCAAGTGTAGCGTCAGGATCATGCTGCGTACTAATAACTACAGTATCCACACGACTTGGCTTACCTTGATCATCATATTCCACGGTGACCTGCGCCTTAGCATCAGGCCGTAAGTATTTGATTGTGCCGTTTTTACGTAATTCCGCTACTTTACGCATCAAACGATGACTTAAAGAAATTGGCAGTGGCATCAGCTCTGGTGTTTCGTCGATGGCAAAACCAAACATCATTCCTTGATCACCGGCACCAATTTTATCCAATGGATCTTGATCATCTTCACGTGCCTCAAGTGAATCATCGACCCCTTGAGCAATATCCGGTGATTGTTCGTCTAAAGCAACCATGACCGCACAGTTATCGCCATCAAAACCATATTTGGAATGATCATAGCCAATCCCTTTGATCGTGTCGCGGACAGTCTTTTGAATATCCACATACGCACTAGTCGAAACTTCACCAACAACTAATACTAATCCAGTTGTAACCGTTGTTTCAACAGCCACACGTGCTTTTGGATCTTGTTCTAACATAGCATCTAAGATTGCGTCACTAATTTGATCAGCAATCTTATCTGGATGTCCTTCAGAAACAGATTCCGAAGTAAATAAATGTCTTTCTCGCATAAGAAAAATATTCCCCCTTAAAATAATCGGTTACAAGGCACCTTTGTAGTTTAGCTACAAATCCTATCGGGAACCTAAGTATAAACCAACAACTAGTTTAGCACAGTGATCCACGCTTTAAAAGGATTCATTAAAAAAAGCACAAAAGCTAATAGCTTTTGTGCTTTTACTGCCGTCTTACCGCCGATCACGGTACGACGGTCCCAACGGGACTCGAACCCGTGATCTCCTGCGTGACAGGCAGGCGTCCTAACCAACTAGACCATGGAACCATATTGCGGGAGCAGGGTTTGAACCTGCGACCTTCGGGTTATGAGCCCGACGAGCTACCAGACTGCTCCATCCCGCGATAATATAAAGGAGGATGAGAGATTCGAACTCTCGCATGCTTTTACACATCTGACGGTTTTCAAGACCGTTCCCTTCAGCCACTTGGGTAATCCTCCAAGCTGAAAATGACCCGTACGGGATTTGAACCCATGTTACCGCCGTGAAAGGGCGGTGTCTTAACCACTTGACCAACGGGCCATACAAAAACATAAAAATATAAAACGGAGAAGGAGAGATTCGAACTCTCGCGCGGTATTACCCGCCTACACCCTTAGCAGGGGCGCCTCTTCAGCCACTTGAGTACTTCCCCAAAATGGGCCTAAATGGACTTGAACCATCGACCTCACGCTTATCAGGCGTGCGCTCTAACCAGCTGAGCTATAGGCCCATAGTAAAGCGGGTGACGAGAATCGGACTCGCGACAACAGCTTGGAAGGCTGTGGTTTTACCACTAAACTACACCCGCATACTATAGAAAAACTGGCTATGATGGCGCGGGACAGAATCGAACTGCCGACACATGGAGCTTCAATCCATTGCTCTACCGACTGAGCTACCGAGCCATTTTTTTAAACGGTCCCAACGGGACTCGAACCCGTGATCTCCTGCGTGACAGGCAGGCGTCCTAACCAACTAGACCATGGAACCATATTGCGGGAGCAGGGTTTGAACCTGCGACCTTCGGGTTATGAGCCCGACGAGCTACCAGACTGCTCCATCCCGCGATAATATAATA
>NZ_BJDN01000023.1:0-1141 GCF_005405165.1 Loigolactobacillus binensis | reverse complement strand
AACCATAGACCATGGAACCATATTGCGGGAGCAGGGTTTGAACCTGCGACCTTCGGGTTATGAGCCCGACGAGCTACCAGACTGCTCCATCCCGCGATAATATAATATAAAACATAGATGGTTTAAATCAACATCCATCGAAGATGGACCTTGTAGGACTCGAACCTACGACCGAACGGTTATGAGCCGTTTGCTCTAACCAACTGAGCTAAAGGTCCAAGCTCTTTAAACCTATCGCGGCAAAGGGAATCGAACCCCCGACCTCCCGGGTATGAACCGGACGCTCTAACCTGCTGAGCTACACCGCGATACAATGAAACTATCGGGAAAACAGGATTCGAACCTGCGACCCCCTGGTCCCAAACCAGGTGCTCTACCAAGCTGAGCTATTTCCCGAAACTTTTTTAAATTGAACATCGCTGCTCAATGCACCCAGTAGGAGTCGAACCTACAACCTTCTGATTCGTAGTCAGACACTCTATCCAGTTGCGCTATGGGTGCATAATAATAATGCCGAGGACCGGAATCGAACCGGTACGGTGATCACTCACCGCAGGATTTTAAGTCCTGTGCGTCTGCCAGTTCCGCCACCCCGGCATATTATTAAAGCGGAAGACGGGATTCGAACCCGCGACCCCCACCATGGCAAGGTGATGTTCTACCACTGAACTACTTCCGCATGAGTATTCAATTAATGCCGACTAGACGATTCGAACGCCCGACCCTCTGATTACAAATCAGATGCTCTACCAACTGAGCTAAGTCGGCATAAAACCCGACTGCGGGTGAAGGGACTCGAACCCCCACGCCTTGCGGCGCTAGATCCTAAATCTAGTGCGTCTGCCAATTCCGCCACACCCGCAAATATTAAAAACTGGCAATGAGCCGTGACAGGCTCGAACTGTCGACCCTCTGATTAAAAGTCAGATGCTCTACCAACTGAGCTAACGGCTCAAATGGAGGTTACAGGGTTCGAACCTGTGACCCCCTGCTTGTAAGGCAGGTGCTCTCCCAGCTGAGCTAAACCTCCAAATGAAAAAGTGCGTGGCAACGTCCTACCCTCGCAGGGGGTGCTCCCCCAACTACTCTCGGCGTTAAGAAGCTTAACTTCTGTGTTCGACATGGGAACAGGTGTATCCTT
>NZ_BJDN01000022.1 GCF_005405165.1 Loigolactobacillus binensis | reverse complement strand
TTTAATATTGAGCGCAAATTTTATATGATGGTCTATAGGGTTCACGGTTTTCTCATATCCTTTTAAATGATACTGTTGTGGGTGGATTTTTTGGATGGGGGCTGTGGGCTCTTTTTTGCACAAAAAATCCTGTTAATAGCTTACCACTTTGTAAACGATCAACAGGAAAAAGTATAGAGCCATAATTATAGGTCTGCTGTGCTGAAGTACTAAAATTTGGTTCTACTGCCATTTATTAGTACTTTTTTTATTCACCAATAATAAACCAAATTTTACTTACGAAAACTATTTTTTTCTGCTAGAGTAATCTATTGTGTTTAGAAATCAGACTTGATTTACGGCATAATTTATGTAGAAGGGACGATTTTTCAGTATGAAAAATCTCACGGAGACTAAACGATTGCCGATCATGGCGGGCTTACTTATTGGTGGCTTTATCGGTATGTTTAGTGAAACAGCACTTAATATTGCTTTAGCACCATTGACCACTAAGTTAGGTGTCTCTACTGGTACCATTCAGTGGTTGGTTATTGGCTACTTATTGATGGTCGGTATTTTATTACCTTTATCAGGGTTATTGACCCGTTGGTTTACAACACGGCAATTATTGATTTTTGCTTTATGTGATTTCATTGTCGGGGCCTTGGTCGCTGCACTCTCGTCATCATTTCCGTTTTTGCTTATTGGGCGATTGATCCAAGGAATTGGCACCGGGATCTTGTTGCCCTTGATCTTTTTGGTGGCGTTGGCGATCTACCCGCTGGAAAAACGGGGCGCAGCAATGGGGCTGATCGGTCTAGTTATCATGTTTGCTCCGGCGATCGGACCGACTGTTGCAGGTTTGATTTTAGGGGCTTTAGCCTGGCAGTATATTTTTTGGGCAATGATTCCTTTTCTAGTGATCGCTTTGATCGCTGCGATCATCTTTTCGAAAAATGTGATGCCGATCACGCGGCCACACGTTGATGGGTTATCAATTTGTTTATCTACCATCGGCTTTGGTGGGATTGTTTTGGGTATCAGTTTAGCCAGTGATAAAGGTTGGACTTCGGTCATTGTTTTAGGGGCACTATTTATTGGGATCGGCGCGTTATTTTTCTACGTTCGGCGGCAGCTAAAATTGCCAGAACCAATTTTAAATGTCCGTGCTTTTAGTCACGGCGGCTTTTCATTGGGAACTAGTCTGGTGATGATCGATTTTATGATCATCATGACTTCAATGTACTTACTACCAATTTATTGGCAAAAAGGTTTATTGGTTCCCGTGGCTTTAACTGGGATCTTGATGTTGCCTGGTGGGGTGATCAACGCGGTAGTTTCATCAATTTCTGGCCGCTTATACGATAACTTAGGGGCACGGACTCCGGCAATGCTCGGTTTTTTAGTTTCGATCATAGGTGCCTTGATGTTATTCTTCGGCCAGGCTGATTCTAGTTATTTGTATGTTGTCTGTGCGCATGTGATCTTAATGATCGGCGCGCCATTAGCGATGTCGCCCGCCCAAACTCATGGGTTAAACGCGTTACCGCAACAATTATCCGCTGATGGTAGCAGTATCATGAATACATTACAGCAGATCTGTGGGGCAATTGCTACGGCTCTAGCAACTAGCTTATTAGGTGTTGGTGAGGCAACTAGTAACGCTAGCGGTGCGGTTAAAGTTGCCAATGGCACTCGTTTTGGCTTTGCTTTGACTGTTGGTTTAGCAGTGCTCGGCCTTATTCTGACCTTTGCGTTACCACGGAAACAAAAAGCTTGATTCAGCAGAATTCATAAAGTTGCCTGAATATTGTAAAAAGTGTGTGTGCAAAAATAGTTTTATAGAACTGCTTTTGACTATATTGTCTAAAAATGTGAAAAAGGGTAGTGCCATAAATTTACTTATGGCACTACCCTTTTTTATTTAGGCTCACTTCATTTGGCTTGCTGTCGTGCTAAAATATCGTCGGTGATCGCCTGCAACGTGATTTCCTTCATCCGTTGAAAAGCAGTTGCTTCAATATCTGCGTAATACATGTTTAATGTATCCTGAATATTGCCGCCAACGATACAGCGCGGATTGGTTTTAGGATCAATGTGTAACAAATTATGATCCATATTGATCGCCTGATAAACATCTAAGATCGTGATTTGATCGGGCTCGACACTAAGTGTGGTGCTAGCGATCCCCGGCTGGGTTTTGATCAGGCCTGCTCTGCGCAGATCAGACATGAGATTACGAACGACACTGGCATTGGCCTCGATGCTGGCAGCGATGGCTTTGCTAGAGAGATCATCATTTTTGTAAATAATTAGATACGCCAGAATATGGATCGCGTCACTTAACTTGTGGGAGTACTTCATTCATCACACCTAGTTTCGACTAAGAATTTCGTGGATCGCATCGGGAAGGGCAGTCAAATCATGACCGAGTACCGTTTGCAGGTCAGTGGTCTGTTCGTTTAACGAACCATCATTGATCGGCGCCTGGAAAGAAGTAAACAACGCCGCTGTGTTTGTATCCAGACCAGCGGCCTCCAAGCCGGCTTGGTATTCGGCGGCAGTAACTTGTTTGACGGTAAAATCATTACCGGTAGCCTGCTTTAAGGCAGCACCTAAGTCAGCATAAGTGTGAGCTGGACCGGCAAATTCATAGACTTCCTGCGGATCACTTAATGTTAACACTTTAGCGGCCGCTGCGGCAAATTCACGTTCCAGCGCCCAGCCGGCATTGCCACTGGCCCAGTAGGCGGCAACTTGATCAGCGGCACCATTTTGCAAAAAGCCAATTTCATTTTCCAAATACCAGTTGTTGCGTAAGAACGCGTGTGCTACGCCCGTATTTTTAATAGCGTTTTCTGTGATCTTGTGATCGCCAGCTAAAGCGCTAGTTGCGTTTTGAGCATTAGGAAAACTGGTGTAGGCGACAAACTTAACGTTGGCTGCCGCTAAGGCTTTAACGACATTTTGGTGCTGAACATCCCGGGCAACGGCGCCGCCTGGTTGGGATGAAATGAAAAGTAGGCGTTCAACACCTTGCAGTGCGGTTGTCATTGCGGTTGCGTCCGCATAATCAGCTTGGCGAATTTCAATTCCTTGCGGTAATAATTCCTTAGCCTTAGCCACATTGCGTGCGATCGCGATCACATTGTGCCGATCAGTTAGTTTTAAAAGTTCATTAACGGCGGTTTGACCAAAATGACCAGTTGCAGCAGTAATTGCGTATTTCATAAGTAGAAATTTCCTTTCAAGTTTGATGTTGTTTTATTAACAACAACTATATAATAGCACATGTTGATTTAAAGTCAACATGCAGTGTTCTTTTTTATTAATGCAGTAAGCATTTTAATAGCGCCCTCCCTTTGGGGAAATCAACTTGTTCCCAATGGTCCATTAAAAGTGCGGCGTGTTAGTTTGATAATAAAGACATCAAGTTATTTGAACTAAGACATAAAAGTAAAGCGAGGGCAAAATAATGGTACAAGCAGCATTAAAAGTAAAACATCTAACTAAAGATTTTGGCCATGGTCGCGGTATTTTTGACGTTAATTTTACAATTGAACCAGGTGAGGTCTTCGGTTTTTTAGGGCCAAATGGGGCAGGTAAAACGACGACAATCCGGCATATTATGGGGTTCACTAAGCCAGGCAAAGGTTCAGCCAGTGTATTAGGTCTGGACTGCACCACGCAGTACGATCAAGTAATGCAGCACGTTGGTTATTTACCTGGGGAGATTGCGTTACCTGAAGGTGTTAGTGGCTGGGAATTCATTCGAACAATGCAAAAAATGCGCCATGTAACGGATGATCGTTACTTGAATGAATTACTTGATTTTTTCGAGCTTGATCCCAGCGGCAGCACTAAACGGATGAGTTTAGGTACAAAGCGAAAATTAGCTGTTGTCACAGCCTTTTTAGCTGATCCCGAAATTTTGATCCTTGATGAACCGACAAGTGGGCTTGATCCAGCAATGCAAGATAAATTTATTCAATTTATGGTCAAGGAGAAGCGGCGGCATAAAACGATCCTACTTTCCAGCCATATTTTTCCTGAAGTAGAGGCCACTTGTGACCGTATTGCCATTATTAAAGATGGTCGAATTGTCTCCAGTGTTGATGCCAACAAGTTACAAAATAAAGGGGAAAAGACTTTTGAATTATTTTTTGCCAGTCAGGCCGACTTAAAGCAGGCCAAACACGATCTTACTGGTAAATGTGGGTCCAACAGTTTAACGGTCAAAATTAAATTAGCCGATTTAAACACTTTTTTTCGGCAGCAATTACAGGATCGCCATGTGACCAAATTAGTTGAACATAAATTCGATTTGGAACAATACTTCTTAGCTTTTTATCAAACGGATAAGGTTTTTAAAACTATTTAGCTGAATAGGAGGAAAAAATATGCAAGCAATGATCGAAATGACTAAGTTAACTAAAGCATATAAACAAGAGCGCGGTGTTTTCGGCATGAAGTTACAAATCAGGCCTGGCGAAATCGTTGGTATCGTTGGTCAAAATGGAGCCGGCAAAACGACCACGATGCGGATGTTAATGGGATTTATCAAACCGACTAGCGGGCATAGCGAGATCAGTGGTTTGGATACTTGGCAAAGTGCGGCTAAAACCAAAGCATTGATCGGTTATGTGCCTGGGGAGATTGCCTTTCCGGATACCAAATCTGGTGCAACCTTTCTAAAAATGCAACTGGAGTTATTACGTAGGTCGCAAGATGTCTACGTTAACGAATTAATTCAACGATTCAAAATTGATTTAACTGCTGACATTAAACGGATGAGTAAAGGCATGAAGCAAAAAACGGCGTTAGTGTGCGCCTTCATGACACAAGCACCACTATTATTGTTGGATGAACCGACAACCGGACTTGATCCAGTCATGCGGGAAACCTTTATTGACCTGCTTTTACAGGTCAAGACCAAGGGAACAACGGTATTTTTAAGTAGTCATATGTTTAATGAGTTGGAGCGAACCTGTGACCGTATTTTATTTCTAAAAAACGGTCAGGTCATTGATCAGTTGGATCAGAAAAAGGTGACCGCCTTGCATCAATATCAACGGGTTATGATTCAAGGTACCGATGAACAGGATTACAATCGATTGATGCAAACAAATTTTGAATTGGTCGACTCTGAACCAGAACGTTATACAGTCACTTTACTCGTTAACGAAAAACAAACGGCACCTTTATTGGACTTATTACAAACGATTGAGTTACAAAACATTAGTTTTAGTATTCAAAACTTGGATAATTACTTTGAAAAAGAACTTGCCACTCACTAATCAGGTGTGCGGCAAAAGTAAGTCATGTTTTACAGCTTACGTTAAAACAAAGCAGACATAGAAAGTAGGTAAATTAAAATGAGTTTTCCACTATTAAAACAAACCTTCAAAGCAAATTTTGCTGTTTGGAGCCTAGTCACACTGGTTATGAACGCTATCTTGGCCCAATTGATCTTAATGAAGCAAACGGCAACAATGGTTGGACCGATGTATTACGGCATGTTGGCTTCAACGATTATTGCGCTATTTGTCGTTATTTGTGGTGATAAAGTTTTGGTTGGTCAAGTTGATCAAGGTTCAATGGCGTATATTCTAACGGCGCCGATCAAACGGACTACTGTGGCCTTGACCCAGATGGGCTACCTGATCGGTTCATTGATCGTTACCTTTGGCCTGATGGTTGGAACCAGTTTATTGGCCAATAATATTGCTGACGCTGGGTTCAAAAGCCAAGTGTTGATCGATTTAAATTTAGGTGCCTTTATGGTTGCGCTAGCTTTTGCCGGTATTGTGTTTGCGGCGTCAGGTATTTTTAATTTATCAAAGTTTGCGCTGGGAACCGGTGGTTTATTGGTTATTTTATTCATCTTATTAGCGATTATCGGTTCATTTGCTGACTATGGCGTGAAAGCTTTAGATACCGTACAGGATCTTACTATTGTTTCGCTGTTTGACTACAAGAATATTATGATCGAAGGATCCCAGTGGTTACCTAAACTAGCGGTGCTTGGTGGGATCGCAGTGGCCACTTTTGGTGTCGGCACCGCCTTCTTTGCCAAAAAAGATCTACCGCTTTAATTTTTAAGCATTTACGCCGGTATGTGTAGGCAAAACCTGGTTGCTAAGTCTCATTGCTTGAGTCAAATGCTGTGTTAGCTATTGCGATCTTACTTGTCAGGCGGATCGGAGAAGGATTATGATACAAACAAAGCTAGTAGTGCAATCAACGTTTAACAAAGTACGCTTAATCTGCTTTTTTAAAACGAAAGGGTGAAAGTTGTGGATGCGGAAATAAAAGGTAAGATTCGCCGGCAATTTTTTAAGCATAGTCGGTATGCGATTCTACTGTGGCTGGTGATCGTCTATATGTTTTCGCTCTATCTTGCTGGGCCCAATATGAAAAAAATTGCACTTTCCAGTTTTATGGCCGGCTTTTTTATGTTCGGCCAGCTCTTCTTGTTGGTATTTGCTAACTGGTTGGTACGCATTAAGCAAGGAACCTTATTCTTTTCCCTACAGATACTGACTACGATCGTGATGGCGTTAATGATCACTGATCACACAGCAAGGTCTTCTTGGTTAGTTGGGTTTGTGCCCGTTTTGATCATTGAAGAAATGGCGTTAAGTGGTCAAATTGAACGCCATTTCTCGCCTTTATTTTTAATGTACACCACAGTGATACTGATTCTAGGAATCACTGACCATAGTCTCGGTCATCTGTTTTTATTACTGGAAGCAATCGTGGCGATCTGGTTTATTGCGCGTTATTATTACACCACAACGTACATGCGGATCTTTCAATCAATTCAGTTGAAGCAAGTCAACAATGAGTTGAATGAGGCTTATCATGAGGTGGCCCGGCTAACTGCTGAAGCGATTAGGCAAAAAATGGCGCGTGAACTTCACGATACGATCACACAAGATCTAGTGGGTATTAATTTACAACTTACTGCAGTGAAAATGTATCTCGACAGTAACCAATTGGCTCAGGCAACAACTAAGCTTGACCTAGTGCAAAAAATGACGCAAACGGCGATCACTGAATCACGGGAAACAATCACTAAATATCGGCAACTCCCGGATCAGCAAATGACGACAAGTCTTAAATATAAACTACTTGAGAAAACTCAGTTATTGCAGGCTAAATACAATTTACAAACGACATTAGTTGTACCTGAAGAAATCAAATTAGGTGGTGAACTTTTGATCGACGTTATTCGCATGGTGAATGAGGCCTTAATGAACGTAATCAAACATGCTGACACGGATCAGGCTAAGGTCAGTGCCCACATTGTTAATGATCGGTTGGTCATTGCGGTGTATAATAACGGTAAGGTTTTTGTTAATGCACCAAGTTATCGTCGTGGTCATTATGGTCTGATTGGGATGCGCGAGCGGGCCCAACAACATGGCGGTGACTTGAAAATATTGAGCACACCAGATGAAGGGACGACAGTGATGATCGAAGTTAAGATTTGTGGGCATGAAAATGATTGATGTCATGATCGTTGATGATCACCCGATCGTACGCGAGGGCTTAGAAATGGTGATCAATATTCAGCCGGAGTTGGCCGTCGTTGCTACAGCCGCCAATGGTGTTGAAGCGTTGGCCGCGCTAGAAAAATCACCACAGGCCCCTGATGTGATCTTGGTGGATATTCGAATGCCAAAAATGGATGGCACTGAGCTGATTAAACGACTTAAAGTGCCAGCAAAGATCATTATTCTTTCCACTGAACTGGATGTTACTGTTGCCGCTAATATGCTAGCGTTAGGCGTTCAAGGTTATATTTTAAAGGACGAACCGCCGACTAAGATCATTCAGTTTATCGAAAAAGTTGCCACCAATGATGATTATTTGGCGATGAGTGATGCGGTCGTGGCCCAAGTCATGCGGGCTAAAAGCGCGGGACAGGCAACGCAACGGCTAAGCGCTAAACAGATCGCCTTATTAAAAAAAGTTGCCCAAGGACTGACTAACAAGGAAATTGCGGCCGAAATTTTTGTAACGGATCGAACTGTCAAGGCCTATTTAACCGAGATCTATGAGATTCTGCAAGTTTCAAATCGGGCGCAGGCCATTGCGGTGGCCGCTAAACAACGGCTTATTTAAGGCTCGCTTTGAGGTAGATGCTAAATAGGTATAAAGCGCTGATTAGGTTCGTTTCAAGAATGATTTTAGCGTTGATCGGCATAATTTTATGCTGTTCAACGCTTTTTTTATGATTAAACATCATTTTTGTTGATTTTCTGCTATCATTAAGATTAAATCGGGTGAAAGAGGTTACCAGTTAATGGATAAGCGTAAGGCACTGAAGATATTACAAGATCTATTAAAAATTAAATCGGTGAACAACCACGAAGCCCAAGTGGCCGATTATATCAAGCTATTATTTGATGACTATCCTGCTGCTCAAGTGACCGTTGTTAATTATGCGCCGGGGCGGTCTAATTTGGTGATCACGATCCACGGTGACCAGTCAGGGAAAACGTTAGGCTTAGCCGGTCACTTAGATGTGGTGTCACCAGGTGATGTTAGTGCGTGGCGGCATCCACCGTTTGCAGGAGAAATGGATGCTGATAATGTTTATGGTCGGGGCGCCAGCGATATGAAGGGCGGTTTGGCAGCATTGATCTATGTGCTGCTGGATTTGTTGGCTGAAAAGCGTGTCTTTACTGGTTCGATTCGGTTATTTGCCACGATTGGTGAAGAAACCGGCAATTATGGGGCGGCTCAGTTGACCCGTCAAGGTTTTGCGGACGAATTGGATGCTTTGATCGTCGGTGAGCCCAGTCAACTACAAGTGGAATATACGCACCGTGGGGTGATCGATTATGAATTAGCTGCTGAAGGTAAGGCGGCTCATAGCGCCAATCCCGAGGCCGGCAATAACGCCATCGATCAATTATTCCGGTTTTATACGGCAATAACGCAATTGATGGCATCTAAAACTAAGATTGATCCAGTGTTGGGGAGTTTATTACATAATGTGACGCAAATTGTTGGGGGCGAGCAGATCAACTCAATTCCGGCACGAGCGCGGCTATACGGTAATATTCGGACAACGCCGTTATACCCCAACCAACCATTGATGGCGGAGGTGACTGACTTAGTTGCACAACTCAATCAGCAGCCAGAAAATAATTTAACTTTGACCTATCATTATCCGGAAAGTCCCCTACCTGGTAACGCGCAGGCACCATTTGTTCAGCTTTTCCGGCGGGTAGCTAGCCATACTTTAGGCCAGCAAGTTGCGGTAGTTGGCGATAGTGGCGCTACGGATGCTTCTGAATTTATTCGGGCAGCCCAGAAGTTCCCAGTAGTTATTTTTGGCCCGGGGAACAACAGCAGCCATCAAGTTGATGAATATGTGGCGATCAAAGATTATCTGGCGGCGATCACGATCTATCAACAAGTGATTTTACAATTTTTACGTTAAAAAAAGCAATTCCGTATTAACACGGAATTGCTTTTTTTAGTGTTCTTGTGGTGTTGGCCGTAATAGAATTTCGTTAATATTAACATTGGCTGGTTGATCGATCGCGTAAACTACGGCGTTAGCAACATCATTAGCTTTTAAACCCCAGGTACGCTGATTATGGTAAGTACTATCGCGGGTCTGCTGATCGGTGATCGTCGAATATAATTCAGTTTCGACAACGCCAGGAGAGACGATCATGGCGCGAATATTGTGCTTGCTTTCCTCTTGGCGTAAGCCCTCCATGATAGTGCGTACCGCAAATTTGGTTCCGGCGTATACTGCGGTGTTGGCGTGCACCACGTGGCCGGCGACAGAATCAGTGGTGATGATCTGGCCGCCACCTTGTTGGTGCATGATCGGTAGCGCGGCCGCAATACCGTACAAAACGCCTTTAATATTGACGTCGATCATTGTATCCCATTCGTTGACTTTTAATAAATGTAGTTCTGAAATCGGCATGACGCCAGCATTGTTATATAAAACATCTAGGCGACCAAAATGACTGACCGCCAAATCGACTAGCGCCTGAACTTGTTCCCGTTTAGTCACATCAGTGGGTAACGCGATCGCTTGCCCACCAGCCTGCTTAATTTCAGTCACAAGTTGATCTAAACGATCGCCACGCCGGGCACCGAGCACAACTTGGGCACCTTTTGCAGCTAATGCTTTGGCACTGGCCGCGCCAATTCCACTTGAAGCACCTGTAATTACAACTACCTTGTCTTTGATCATCATACCGCTTCCTTCAAGATTAATTACCACAATTAACCAGCCTTAATTTAAGCCGTTAAATAAATTTGGCGTAATTCCTTTAGATCATGGTCGCTAAGTTTCAGGCCTTCATGTAGATAATTATTTAAATCACCGGCTTCAGCCTTGATCTGTTGCAATGCCGTAGCCAAATATTCGGCGTGGACGCTGAGTAGCGAGCGAATGTTGGCGATCGTATTGGCCGAGGCCTGATTAGCTTTCAGCTCAGCTAAACGAGCATTAATATGGGGTGCGGCAATTGTATTGGTCAGTAAATAGTCGGTTTTGATCGTTTGTTGATCAATGCCTAATGCCGTCATGAAGAAAACGGCGGCCATTCCTGTGCGATCCTTACCAGCAGCACAATGAAACAAAGTTGCTTCGCCATCATTGGTGTTGGCCAGTAAAATCTCAAAGAACTGGTGATAGATCTGTTTTGCGTGTTGATCGGCGATCAGATTGTGATAAACCTTAAGCATGCGCTGATGACCACGTTGGGGATCGCCTTGGTATTCAGCTTCTAGCTGGTGAAGTGTTTCTGAGTTTTGGGTTTGATCGTAGTCAAATACCGGTAAATACTTATAAACAGTGTTAGTCGGTAATTTATCTGGCGATTTTTGCACTTCATCGGCGGAACGCAGATCCACATCGATCCGCATGCCGTACTGATCTAAATAAGTTAGGTCCGCCTGATTTAATGTGGCCAGCATACCAGAACGCAAGACCTTGTGATATTTAATGTGTTGGCCGGCCTTGTTTTGGTAACCGCCTAATTCGCGAAAGTTGCTGCCACTGGTGATCGGTAGTGCCTGTAAACTAGCTGTTTCTGTCGTCATCCAATTCCAATCCTTTCATTAAAGCCTTATGCTGATAGCTTATCACAAACCGACATTAAAAGCTGTATTGGCTGCTGACGAGCAGGCTAATCGTCAAGTACTTCGATGCCTAATACTGTTAAATGACCATTAGCAATCAATTGGATCACTAACTTAGCCATGTGTTCTGGAGAAAAGTCGCTATCGGAATGAACCCACCAATTAACGGTGCCAATAAAAATTGATGTCATATAGGAAATAATAAAATCAGTGGGGATCTTTTTTTTGTTGTGGGTGATCAATAAATTTCTGAAGATCTCTGCGTAGCGTTGGGTCAACAGATCGTGTAATAAATCGGATAAACGATTTGCGTTGGCACCATCCAAAGCCAATGCGTAAAATTGGCGGTTAGTTTTGATTTCAGTAAAAAGTTCAGTCAATAAATGGGTGACCGTTTTAAGCTTGATTTGGTTGCCGCTAATTTTGTCAGTATCGAGAATCTTTAAAAAGGGAACCATACTGGCAGTAAAAATTTGTTCATAGAGATCCTGCTTGTCCTTAAAATGTGCGTAAAAAGTAGTACGGTTGATCATAGCGGCGTCGGCGATCTCCTGAATAGTGACGGCATCAAAGCCTTCTTTCTCAACCAATTGCATAAAGGCGGTAAAAACCATTTTTTTAGTGCGTAATACCCGCAAATCGACTTTTTTAGCCATCTTTAAATTCCTCATTTCATCGAGCTAATTGATTATCATTCTCAATTGTGAAAAATATCGTTAGTTTAGTTTTGTAATCGGTCTATTTTTTTAAAAATTAGGCGACACTTTATTTTAATCCGTTGTTTAACACACAAAAACGCGAAAATTGCTGATTGAAATATTTTTGTGAAGTCGTAAACTAAACACGAATAGTATAACAGACAATCTGTTGGATATTCAACACGTGTTCGCTTTTTAAAGTGGACTGTATTGGGTTAATATAGATGGTTTTAGGCTGATTGAGCGTAAACGTGTTTGAAAAAGCAGATTTCTGTACCTAACTATGTAAGGCAAACGCATTATTGCGTGCTGCTTATTGTCTTACTGCTTCTTGCGACGCGAACTTTGCCACGAGAATGACCACGTCTGTAGTGTTAAAGCTTATTAGCTTTTTTTGCTCATAACCCGCTACTTTCGAGGAATAGTTAGGCTGGTGCTCAAAATCTGGGCGCTTTGTTCCAAATACGCTGAACGTAAACGTGTTAAAAAAGATAGCTTATTCCACATAACTACGCTTAACAAATGAGCCACTATGTGTCTTATTGCCAAGCTAGATTATGTTTCATGATCTAAGTGTCTTTTTTAGCATTCTGATTTTAAAGGGGGATTCGCGATGACGGAAAAACTTTATGGTGGCATCGATGTCGGTTCGACAACCGTCAAATTAGTCATTATGGATGCGGCGCGGCAGACAATCTTTGCCCGTTATGAGCGGCATTATTCGGATGTTAAGGCAGCGAGTAAGCGGATATTAGAGGAAGCGATCCAAGAGGTCGCGCCGACCACACCGATTGCTTTCACGATCACTGGTTCTGGCGGGATGGGCCTAGCTAACTTGTTGCAATTGGAATTTGTTCAGGAAGTTATTGCGTGTACGAAAACAGTGGAAACATTGATTCCGCAAACAGATGTCAGTATTGAACTCGGCGGTGAAGACGCGAAGATCACCTTCTTCGGGGCATCCTTGGAGCAACGAATGAACGGTAGTTGCGCTGGCGGAACCGGCGCTTTCATCGACCAAATGGCGACGTTGTTAAAAACCGATGCCAATGGTTTGAATAAAATGGCGAAGGATTACGAGACGATTTATCCGATCGCTTCGCGGTGCGGGGTTTTCGCTAAAACCGATGTGCAACCGCTGATCAATGACGGGGCTCGTAAGGCCGATATTGCGGCCAGTATTTTTCAAGCGGTGGTCAATCAGACGATCGCTGGTTTGGCGTCTGGTCATAAAATTAAAGGGAAAGTTGCCTTTTTAGGTGGGCCGCTGTACTTTATGGATCAGCTACGAGCGCGCTTTATTGATACCTTAAACTTAGCACCGGCAGATGTGGTTTTCCCTAGTGATCCGCAATTATTCGTGGCTAAAGGAGCGGCCTTGTACGCGGAAAAACAAACGCCGACTAATTTAGTGACTTTATTGGATCGTTTGGAAAACGGTGACGATAAAGTAATGCGGCCATCGCGCTCGTTAACACCGCTGTTCAAAGATGACGATGAATTACAAGAATTCCGGAAACGACACGCTGAGGCTAAGGTCGATACCCGTGATTTAGCTAGCTATCATGGCGTGGCTTTTCTCGGTATTGATGCTGGGTCAACAACGACTAAAGTCGCTTTGATGAGCACCGACCATAAGCTGTTATATACCTATTACGATAATAATGATGGGGCACCTCTAGAGAAAACCGAGGCCATTCTAACGGATCTATACGCTAAATTACCAGCAGATGTCACCATTGGTAAGGCCTGCGTTACTGGCTATGGTGAGCATTTGATCAAAAATGCGTTGAAAGTTGATCTAGGTGAAGTTGAGACGGTGGCGCATTATCGCGCCGCACATTTCTTCCAGCCTGATGTCGATTTTATTTTGGACATCGGTGGCCAGGATATGAAGGCCATGACGGTTAAAAATAATGCGTTGACCACCATTAAATTAAACGAAGCTTGTTCATCTGGTTGTGGTTCGTTTATTGAAACCTTTGCCACTTCATTAAAATATAGCGTTAAAGATTTTGCCCAAGCGGCCTTATTAGCGCAACATCCTGCTGATCTAGGCTCTCGTTGTACCGTCTTCATGAACTCAAAGGTGAAGCAGGTGCAAAAGGAAGGCGCCACGATCGGTGATATTTCAGCTGGTCTATCGATGTCCGTGATCAAAAACGCCTTGTTTAAAGTCATTAAATTGCGCCGCGCTGAAGATCTTGGTAAACACATTGTCTGCCAAGGTGGTACTTTCTATAATGAAGCCGTTTTGCGAGCATTTGAACAAATCTCTGGTCGCGAAGTGATCCGCCCGAATATTGCCGGCTTAATGGGTGCCTATGGTGCGGCTTTGATTGCCGAAACTGCTTACGCTACTGGTGATGAAACGACTTTGCTTGATACGCAAGCAATGCAAGATCTAACCTTCAAAAAAGAATTTATGCATTGTGGGTTGTGCGAGAATAACTGTGCCTTAACGGTCACAATCTGCAGTGATGGCCGCCGTTTTGTCACTGGTAATCGTTGTGAACGTGGTGAAGCACGTGGAATGAAGCAACGGGTGCCGAAGGACAACGGCAAAGTTAATTTAGTTCAAGAAAAATATAAGTTATTGTTCGGTTATCGGCCATTACGCAAAAAGGAAGCCCGCGGTGTGATCGGTATTCCCCGGGTACTGAATATGTACGAAGACTACCCATTATGGCAGACTTTTTTCACAAAATTAGGGATTCGTGCTGTGTTATCACCGCGCGGAAGTAAAAAACAATTTGAATCTGGGATCGAAACGATTCCTAGTGATACTGTTTGTTATCCGGCCAAACAGGTCCACGGCCACATTCAAGCATTGATCAACAAAGGCGTTAAAACCATTTTCTATCCGGGGATCGTTTATGAACGTGTAGAAAACAAAGATGCGCAAAATCATTTTAACTGTCCGATCGTGCAATCTTATCCTGATGTAATTCGCAACAATGTGGATGAGATCCGCGCCGGTCAAGTTGATTATCGTAATCCATTCTTAAACCTAGGTGACCGTGAATCCACTGCCCGTAATCTGTACGCGACTTTTAAAGATTTCGGTGTAACCGAGACTGAAGTGAAGGTTGCTTTGGATGCTGGGTACGCTGAGTTAGCTCATTTCAAACAAGAAATCCAAAATCGTGGTGAAGACACTTTACGGATGTTGAAACAAACTGGTGAACGGGGAATCGTCTTAGCCGGACGGCCCTATCACTTAGATCCTGAGATCAATCACGGGATCGCGCAGATCATCACTGCTGAAGGTTTTCATGTGCTGACTGAAGATTCGATCGCGCATTTAGGTGATGTTAAAGGCTTACGCGTGGTTAATCAATGGGTTTATCATTCCCGGCTGTACGCAGCTGCCCGGGTGGCCGCCCGGGATCCACAATTGGAATTTGTTCAACTGAATTCCTTTGGTTGCGGCCTAGATGCCATTGATACTGATCAGGTTGAGGAGATCATGACGCAATATAACCGACTGTACACATGCCTGAAGATTGATGAAGGCACGAATATGGGAGCAGTCCGGATCCGGCTACGGTCGCTAAAAGCAGCGGTGGCTGAACGCCGTCGGCGGGCGATCATGCCAGAAAAGCTACACGAAGATGACAAACCAGTGCAATTTACCAAAGATATGCGCAAAGATAAGTTCACGCTGTTGATGCCGATGATGTCGCCGATCCATCAGCAAGGTTTAGTTGATGTTGCCTTGCAGGCCTCCGGTTACAACGTTGTTAATTTACCTGTTGACGACCGGCACGCCATTGACGAAGGTCAAAAATTTGTTAATAATGATGCGTGTTTCCCGGCCATTATCTCCATTGGTCAAATGCTAGAAGCATTACAAAGTGGGCAGTATGATCTTGACCATACTGCCGTAATGATGACCCAAACCGGTGGTGGTTGTCGGGCAACTAACTATATTCCGTTGATCCGTAAGGCGTTGAAAGATGCCGGCTTTGCTCAGGTACCCGTTGTTTCTATGTCGCTGGGCAATCAAGGGGTCGAAGAAACACCAGGCTTTAAGCTCACGTTACCACTGGTTAAACGGGTCGCCTTAGCTTTCTTGTATGGAGATTTATTTGAACGTGTGGTTTACCGCACCCGGCCGTACGAAAAAACACCTGGTGAAATTGATAAAATGCATGCACAATGGTTGAAATTAGTCAAACCTAGTGTGATCAAAGGCAGTTTCCGCGACTTTAAACGTAACGTTCAACAGATCGTGCAAGATTTTGACACGGTACCGTTGCGGCAGATCAATAAGCCTAAGGTTGGAATCGTTGGCGAAATTTTAGTTAAATACTCACCGATCGCCAACAACAATATCGTGCGTTTACTGGAACAAGAAGGCGCTGAGGCCGTTGTACCTGATATTGTTGGCTTTATGAATTATTCATTATACAACCAAATTTATCGTTACCAGCAATTTGGTTTTGCTAAGAAATCTGAAGTTTTGGCCGAAATGGCCTTGAAGTTGATCAAATGGTGTGAAAAGCCATTGCAAAAAGCATTGACCGCTTCAGCCCGTTTTGAAGGTATCGCTGCTATTGAAAGCTTAGCGCACGATGCCAGCAAGGTGTTATCGTTAGGTAATCAAACGGGTGAAGGCTGGTTCTTGACTGGTGAAATGATCGAGCTACTTAAGAGTGGCGTGGATAACATTATCTGTATGCAACCATTTGGCTGCCTGCCTAATCACGTTGTTGGTAAAGGGGTCGTCAAGGAATTACGCCATGAGTATCCGCAAGCTAATATTGCGCCAATTGATTATGATCCAGGTGTTTCGATCGTTAATCAGTTGAACCGGATTCGTTTAATGTTAGCGACAGCCAATAAGAACTTGGCGACGCAGCAAACCGTTGTGACTACGGTCAATAGTGATCAAAACTTAACTGCGGTTAGTCCACAGGCTTGATTGTGTGATTTAGTGACGCTGCTGAGAAGTAAGTTATGTTTTGCAAATAAGGATCAGTGAGCAGTACTTCATAAAGTCGTTGTTAAGAACGAATAATAGGGTTATAGCAAACGTATTCTAGTTGTATTGTTCAGAAAAACGTAAGGGGCCGTGCCATCATACTAGTGATGGCACGGCCTTTTTGGGTGCAGTCAAGTTAAGGAGAATAACAATTGACAAATTAAAATTCGCGGTTATAATCATAATTGTAAGTAAGTAATCACTCACTTAATGGTTAATTATTTTATGGAGGTGTACTGATGGCAAGCGCAAGTATTACGTTAACTCATTTGGTTAAAAAATTTGGACCGCAAACGGTTCTGAAAGATATTAATTTAACTGTGCAACCAGGCGAAATCGTGGGTTTGATCGGCCCTTCAGGTTCTGGAAAGTCGACGGTGATCAAAACCGCTTTAGGTATGGAGCTAGCGGACGGTGGTCAGGCCACAGTTTTTGGACAACAAATGCCGCAGCGTCAGCTTTTAGCCCGGATTGGCTATATGGCCCAAACAGATGCTTTATATGAAGCGTTATCTGGCAAAGAAAATTTGGTGTTCTTTGCTAAAATGAAAGGCTTAACTAAAACAACGATTACTGCAGCGATCACGCATGTGGCCACAGTAGTGGATCTAACGGCAGATTTAAATAAACGGGTCAGTGGCTATTCTGGTGGGATGAAACGACGTCTGTCATTGGCGATCGCGTTATTAGGTAAGCCGGAATTACTGATATTAGATGAACCAACAGTGGGGATTGATCCGGCGTTACGGCGTCAAGTGTGGCGTGAATTGGATAAAGTTCGCGATGCTGGTAGCAGTATTTTAATTACCACGCACGTGATGGATGAAGCGGAGTTGACTGACCGTGTGGCGTTATTACTAGGTGGCGAGGTGATTGCCTTCGCCACGCCGGCACAGTTGAAGCAACAATATCAAGTTGCGACGATCGAAGACGTCTTTTTGAAGGCAGAAGGGGTAACATTATGAGAACATTTGCCATTATGACCCGGGTACTAAAAGAATTAGTTCGGGATAAGCGCACACTGACGTTAATGTTTTTAGCGCCGATCTTTATTTTGATCTTGTTGAATTTTGTTTTCTCAGTCAGTCAATCAACCAATGTTACCGTGGGGACGGTGACGGTCACGCAGTCACTGAATCGTGAACTTGGCCAGACTAAACACGTCACGGTTAAAACTTATGCCAATAAAACCGCCGCGAAAAAGGCGTTAAAAAATGATCACATAGATGCGATCATTCAACAAAAAAAGCAAAATTATAGTTTAACCTACGCTAATACAGACGCTAGTAAGACTACCGCAACTAAGTTGGCCTTTAAAAACGCTTTATCAGCCAACTCCTTAGCCCAAATGAAAGGGCGGCTGACCCTAGCAACAACAGCGTTAGCTAAATTGCGTCAACAGTTGCCGAATGCACCGGCCACGCAGCAGCAAACTAATCTGGCCGCGCCTAAGTTGACCAACCATTACGTTTATGGGGATGCAAATACTGGCTTTTTTGATAAGATCTTGCCAATTCTCATGGGTTTCTTCGTGTTCTTCTTTGTTTTTTTGATCTCAGGAATGGCCTTATTGGGGGAGCGAACCAGTGGAACCTTGGATCGACTGCTGGCTACACCGGTCAAACGTTACGAAATCGTGTTTGGCTATATGTTGAGTTACGGTATTTTAGCGATTTTCCAAACTATTTTGATCGTAATGGTCACGATTTTATTGCTTGGAGTTGAAGTCGTCGGTAGTATTGTTAACGTTGTGCTGATCAATTTACTATTGGCGCTGGTGGCATTGGCGTTTGGTATTTTGTTATCGACTTTCGCCAATTCAGAATTTCAAATGATGCAGTTTATTCCGATTCTAGTAATTCCCCAGATTTTCTTTTCTGGGATCATTCCGCTGGATTCAATGGCAAATTGGGTCAAAGCAATTTCATATGTGATCCCGATCAAGTATTCTGGCGATGCTGCTACCCAGATTATTACCCGAGGTGTTCCTTTAAGCAGCCTAGGTTTAGACATCGGAGTTTTGCTGATCTTCTTAGTCGGTTTAACTTGCTTAAATATCCTTGGCTTACGCCGTTACCGTAAAGTTTGATTGCTTATTTTTCTTAAAAATAATAGGCTTAACTAAGAAAAGTTCAACCACGAAAGAGGATTGATATGCAGACTAATATTTTTAATAATTATCGCCAGTGGGTACAGGAACAAAAAATGCCTAAAGGTAAGCGCGCCGTTTTATTAGCTGGTTTGGATCTATTTGCACAGCAAGGTTATAATGGGACTTCAACTGCGCAGATCGCCCAGCAAGCAGCAGTTAGTCAGGCCACGATTTTTAAATATTTTAAAACTAAGCAGGATCTATTGTTAGCGATCATTCAGCCCATTATCGAAAACTTATTTCCACTGTACCGCGATGATTTTTTACCGCAATTAGATCGATTTACGACAGTTACGGAAATGGTGCATTTTATTGTGATTAATCGCTATCAATTTATTAAGGAAAATGCCGATGCTTTTGTGATTGTATTGACCGAATTATTGACTAATGATACAGTGCGGCAATTGTTTTTCAAAGCGGTTCAGGCTTCGCAGCCGATGATCCTGCAACACTTTTCGATGGCGTGGGCGAAAGTCGGAATTCGCCCCGAACTGGATTTAATGACGGTGGCACGCACGCTGATCGGGCAGCTGCTGACTTATTTCTTCCAACAACAGTTGGTGCCGCAACTGCCGGTTGACGAAACCCGTGATCTACAATTGATCGAACAACAAATTATTCGTGCAATTCAAAAATAACGCCTTTACGAGGCGTTATTTTGTTGCGCTAAATATTCTTTTAAAACGACGGCCTGATTATGCTGCTCATCCTTAGCACCAAACAATAAAATAACTTGGGGGTGACTAGCCACTAACTTTACAAAGGCCGCAGCGGCTGGGTTAGCGTCTAATTCGGCTAAATAACGTTGCCGAAATTCTGGATATTTGGCGGGTTCGTGACCAAACCATTTACGCAGCTCGTTGGAGGGCGCAATTTCTTTGATCCATTCATCCAGCGCTGCATTTACTTTGCTGATTCCCCGCGGCCATAAGCGGTCAACAAGAATTCGGTAACCAGAGTGGTCAACAGGTTTTGTATAAATTCGTTCTAATTTAATCGTCAAAATAAAACATCCTTTCAAAAAATCGAACATATGTTCTTGATGCTATGGTATAATCAAATTATCAATTAAGTGAGGTGACAAGCAATGGCAAAATATGAATGGCGTAAACAAGAAAAGGCAATTTACCCTAATCGTAAACAACCAACGATCGTTACACTAGGGCCCCAGAATTTCATCACGTTAACCGGTCATGGTGATCCGAATCAACCGGAATTTTCCCGCCGCGTTGCTGCCTTATATGCAATCAGTTACACCATCAAAATGGCGCCTAAAAAAGGAGTCAAATTCAATGCCGCTTATGACTATACGGTTTTCCCGCTGGAAGCTTTTTGGACTTTACCGGCAGACTTTAGTGGGGATATACAAACACAAAAGCATTTATTGGTGTATAAAATTATGCTGAAGCAACCTAATTTTGTGACCCCAGAAGTTTTTGCCCAAGCACAGGCAATGGCGGCAGCCAAGCTTCCTGCCGACCTATTAACGGAGCTAAAGTTAGAAACTTTAACGGAAGGGCAAGTTGCCATGCAGCTTCATGTTGGGCCATTTGCCACAGAAGCAGAAAGTTTTGCTAAATTGGCCAGTTACTTAGCAAATGCGGGTTATCGCCGAACAAGCCAAGCACATAAAGAAATCTATTTGTCTGATTTTCGCCGTACGGCTCCAGAAAAACTGAAGACTATTTTACGAGTTGCAGTCGCTAGAATTTAATGGTCTAGCTGCGCAACTACTTGTGGCAAAGCTTGGGGCGCCACCACAAAGGCATTCGGCGCCGCGGCGGCTAATTCTGCTTGCGAACCGAAGCCATAAGTGACGGCAATGCTATGGAGACCATGGTCATGAGCACCATTAATATCGTTTTCCCGATCACCGACCATCAGTAGCTGCTCGCCTCTGGTCAAACCAGTATTAGCTTGAGCATAAGCAATGATCTCACTTTTTCCGGCGCGGGTCTCGTCCATACTAGCACCATAAATAGCGGTAAAGTATTGACTTAACGCGAAATGGTCACTGATCTGTTGCGCGTATTTTTCTGGCTTAGATGTGGTGATAAAGAGCCGATAATTTTGTTGTAGCTGCGCTAAGGCTGCCGGAATACCAGCATAAACCTGGTTTTCAAAAATACCGCGCTGCGTATAATAGTCACGATAAGCAAGTAATGCTTGTTGTGCAGCTACGGCGCTAAGCCCGCAATATTTTTGATAAGATGCCAGTAACGGTGGGCCAATAAATAATTTCAATGTGGCTTCATCTAAGGCCGGTAATTGTAGTTGTTGGAGTGAATGTTTGATTGAATTAACGATCCCGACTTGGGAATCAGTTAAGGTGCCATCGAGATCGAAGAAAAGTGCTTGTAACATGAAAGTCCCCCCCTAAAATAGTTCGTTTAGTCTTATTATACGAGTTTTTTCTGAAATTAGTGATAACGTGGTAAACTAGTAGCATAATGATGGTAAGGGGTGCGTTGGTCGAACCAAGACTGAAAATTAACCAGCTTGTGCCGCATGTTTGTGGCGGCAAGATGATTAGTACCTTGTATTGACGACCTATTATTTCACGAAGTAGCGGTTAACCGTTTTAACCCCATTAGTTAAGTAAATTTAGTAAGGAGTAGCATGCATGAGTTTACCAAGTAGAAATCAAGGACGACAGCAAAATGTAATTATTAATTCAACTAAGCGGCACGGTCCGCTGGCCGTTTTGTTGAGCATTATTGCTTGTTTAAGTATTTTATTGGCCGTGGGAACCGGCGTGATCCAGCACCGAGTTTTCAACGCTGATTATTTAGTCACTGAGTTGGATAAGACCGATGCGGCTAAGCAATTGGCGGATGTTGCTAACGCAGAATTGACCAACGTCGTTACTGATCGTGGTTTGACCAGTTCAGGTGTGACTGAGATCGTAACCACTAAAGCAGCACAGCAAGATCTTGACCAAACAGTTCGTAATTTATTAGCCGGGCAAAGTCAGCCGATCTCGGTTAACTATATTGTGGCTCACGCCAAGGCTCAACTCACCAGCAAATTAGGTCAGTCCAGTAGTATTGTTAATATTTTGACTGATACGTTAAAAACACGCTTAACTGCTGAACTTAATGTGAGTCAAGTCACGCAGGCCACTAAAGAAGTTAAAACCGTTAAGCAGTTGGTTACCGGTGTTTTCTGGGGCACGACCGTGTTAGCCTTAATTTGTTTGATCGCCTTGTTATGGTTGGATCATCAAGTATTTCGTTTTGCCAAACAATTTGGCTGGATCACTTTGATCAGCGGATTAATTATTTTTATCGGTTACTTTGGTGTATCGGCGGCAGGAATCGTCGAATTGGCCGCAGTTAGTGCTAAGTCCTTTGGTACTGCGGCGGCGGCCATAGGTAACGCAGTGTTAAACAGTTATGCGCTGCCAAGTTATATTTTAATGATCGTTGGGGTCATCAGCTTGATCTTGAGTTTGTTGGGTCGGCGACGGAAAAATTAAATAGTTTAGACGGTTGGAGCAGATGCTTTCAAGACAGTCCCTTCTAGGGTGAGGAGGGGTGACTTGGCATCTGCTTTTTTTATTGAGTAAGCAGTTGTTGTTTTTTTAGAAATGAGGCGGAGTTTAGATGGCGTTTTTAGGGATTTTGTGTTTGATCTTAGTGACAACACTTTTAGCAGGACATTTTAGTCGAAAGATTGGTGTGCCGGCGGTGATCGGCCAATTATTAGTTGGGATCATTTTAGGGCCGGCATTGTTAAACTGGATTCAACCCAGTTCTTTTATGCATGACTTTTCGGAAGTTGGTGTGATCCTGTTGATGTTTATGGCTGGTCTAGAAAGTGACATCAGTTTATTAAAACGCTACTTACGGCCAGGAATTTTAGTAGCCTTGGTCGGCGTTATCTTTCCGCTAGGACTAGTGACCTTAGTGAGTTTATGGTTTCATTTTTCTTTATTATTGGCCGTCTTTATGGGCGTCATTTTTACAGCAACATCGGTTTCGATCTCGGTGGAAGTGCTGCGTGAATTAAAGTTACTGGATAGTAAGGAAGGCACCACAATTCTGGCCGCCGCGGTGGTCGATGATGTATTAAGTGTGATCATCTTAAGTGTTTTCGTCAGTCTTAGCGGTGAAAATACTGGTGGCCATACCCCTAGCTTAATGATCGGTTTTATTGAACAGATCGGCTATTTTATCGGTATTTATTTTGTGGTCAAATGGATCGCCCCATTTTTAATGCGGGTATCTGAACGCTTCTTGATCGGGGCTTCTGTGACGATCATGTCCTTAGTGATCTGCTTGAGCATGGCTTATTTAGCCGATCTAGTCGGCTTATCTGCAGTGGTAGGCTCCTTCTTTGCGGGGATCGCAGTTGGACAAACACCGTATAAGGCCACTATTGACCACAATGTTGAGCCAATCGGGTATGCGGTTTTTATTCCGGTTTTCTTTGTGAGCATCGGTTTGGAGATGAGTTTTAAAGGAATGGGGGCTGCCTTGTGGTTTATCATTGTGCTGACGATCATGGCAGTGCTGACAAAACTAATTGGTGGCAGCTTAGGCGCACGAATTGCTGGGTTTAGTTGGGCCAGTGGCTATACGGTAGGTGCCGGGATGGTGTCACGTGGGGAAATGGCGTTGATCATCGCCCAGATCGGCTATCAGGCTAAACTGATCGATCCAGAATATTATTCGGCCACGATCATTGCCATCGTTTTAACCACGCTGGCGGCGCCGTTTTTACTGAAACATGCGGCGGCGCGGCAAATGCGTGCATAAAATTAAAAAGGCCTGTGACCAATTATTGGTCACAGGCCTTTATCCAATTATACTCAGCTATCAGCGAATAATAATTGGATCTCTTGTTTTGGTAAATCAAAATTGATCGTCAGGTGCCGGTTTAGATCCTGTACTAAGTTATAAGCAAACGTAGCCTGAGTGTCAGGCTGGGTCAGGTG
The DNA here is from genome assembly GCF_005405165.1 of Loigolactobacillus binensis. GTDB lineage: Bacteria > Bacillota > Bacilli > Lactobacillales > Lactobacillaceae > Loigolactobacillus > Loigolactobacillus binensis. The sequence continues at coordinate 28,048 of NZ_BJDN01000022.1, read as the reverse complement.
ACGGGTAAAGGCATGTGCACTAAAATCAAAATTTTCTAGAATAAAAATATGATCAGTCACGTATTTTAAATTATTATCTTTGTGGCTAGCACCAGGCTTGAGGACACTGTTGATATAGTGATACAGTGTTGGTAGATCATGATATAGCGGCTTGGTGGTGTCAAGTGTTGTGTGGAAGGTGGACACTTGCCCGGCTAATTTATTATTCAAGGTCACTTGAGTCAAAGCTTGATAAAGTTTCATCGCATGGTACACCTACTTTCAACAATTTTGTTCTCGCTTTCATTATAAGCAAAGTTAGAGCTGAGGTAAAATTAAAGCCTTGTAAATGTAGGTTATACTAAAAGTGGAAAACATGTTAAAATGATTAAGACGTTCAGCAGACTATTTTAATAGTTCTAGTATTGGGGATGGATCAGCATGACGATGTTCGTGCTTGTCAGTGTATTGATCGTTGCCGCACTGATTTATCTGGCGGCAGCGCAACTATTTGCTGGCTTTGTTTCAATCATTATTTTCTTAGGTGAGCTTATTATCACCGGTAGCGGCACAATACTAACGTTTGTGCTACAGTTTTGTATTCGGATCAAACGGTTGGTCGTTCGTGCCAAACAGTTTGTACAAAGTGAATCATGAAGAAATGAGTTGCCGCAAAATTAATTTTGTCGCGGCTCTATTTTTGTTGTGAGTAGCGAACTAGGCAGAATGAATGGGTGTGAAATAATGCAAAGTAATTATCGGGTCGCCGAATTGATCGTGCAGTTTATGAATGGCGCGACGTTAACACAAGCAGATATTCAAAAGAGATATCAGATTGGCTTGCGAACCTGCCAACGGGATCTTTCCTACATCAGAAAAGCACTAGCCGAGTATGATACTGGTCAATTGATTGAGCAGCAGGGAACGTATCATCTCACCCATAAAAGTGAGCAGCTGAATTATGAGATCGTCCTAGCTGCCAGTAATATTTTGCTTGGGACAAGGGCGCTGACACCAACCGAATTGAATGCCACGCTAGATTTTTTAAGCGTAAATTTATCACCGACAATGCAAGCAGCGTTGCATAAACAACTTACGGTTCCCCGCGGTAGCTATGTACCATTATCTAAACCGAAGGCACTACTCAGCCGATTACACGAAATGGCCATTTGTATTGCCAATAACCAACGATTGACGTTTACATATCTGAGTAGTCAGCCGACAGAACCAAGGCCATTAGTTCATCATGCACAGCCTGTTGCCCTGTTTTTTGAGGTGCATTATTTTTATGTGGCAATGCTTAGCCAGGAGCGCGGCGGTTATTGGATGTACCGTTTGGATCGGATCGACACTATTTTAACTAAAACAGCCGGTGAAAAATTAGATTATGCGCAACGCTTTTCATTGCAGGATCACCGCCACCATACTTATTTAGTTGATGACGGAGAATTAATGCAGATTCGTTTTATTTATCGTTTCTATCCACAGACAGCGCTGGACGCTTTTCCTGGTTCGCGCGTGATCAAGGAAAATGCTGATGGCAGTGTTGTTATCGAGGCTTACGTTAAGATCGGTGGTGCCATTCGCTGGTTATTAAGTCAAGGGTCGGGCTTAAAAGTGATCGCACCCACATCTTTGGTTAAACAGATGCGTCAAGAATTGATCGCCGCACAGGCGCAATATTTAGAATAGATTGGTTTCCCAACACGCTTTTGAAAAAAAGCGTGTTTTTTTTAACTTTTTTTGCGTCAAAGCGGTGCAATGACAAAATATGACAGTGACTTTTTATATGCTGTAGACAGCGCTTAATCGTTTTTGTGACTATGTTTTGGCTAAGTTAGCGCTACATTAATTTTCGGTCCATTTTGACGCAATGCCAAAATGAGTCGCGGCCGTTTGGGATAATGCCAATAAGGAGGGGAAAGTAAATGGCAACTAAGCAAAAAGCAACAAGTGAGGAAACAGAGCAGTCGAAAAAGTCCGATAAGCGTGCGAGTGTTAAACGTGTGATCGAACTGACCATGCGCTTATTAAACGGCGAAAAAATCACCTATAATCGGTGGTTGGTGATTGCTGGGAAGACGACTAAGCAAGCGAACGGGAAAGACCGTACGTTTTGGCGGGATATCGCAGATATTGCTGCGCAGCTTAGTGAGACAGGCTACGCTAAACAATTACTGCGGCCTGACCGTGATCCTAATGTGCCCGCTAACGAAAAAATCTATCAGCTAGTCAGTACACCGGATGCGGCTAAATTGACGCAGGTGATCGCGTTAGCCCACATTGTGTTGGCTAGTCGGGCACTTAATAAGACAGAAATGGCGCAACTAGTACACGTTTTGCAGGATACGTTGGCGTTAAACGAACAGGAACAATTTAAATTAGCCATCGCTGGTGATCAAGGTAGTTATGTTACTTCGCCGCGGCGACCACCGCTGCTGGATTATTTGCGCCAAATCACAGAAGCGATTGCGCGGCAGCAACGCTTGGTTTTTGCGTATCGTAACGCTGAAGGAACGCCGAAAAAACATGAGGCCCAGCCGGAGACCTTTTTTTTTGATAATTATTATTTTTATGTGGTCATGCGGTTGACGCCGGACGCGGACGTACTGATGTTTCGGTTAGATCGGATCACGGCCATCGATCAGGTTAAGCCAGGCATGGCGCCGCAGCAGCAGTTCCGTTTGCGCGAGTACCGGCAGCAGACTTATTTGTTAGCGGTGGGTGAGCCGATCGTATTTCGCTTTAAATGTTGGATCGCGGCGCAAACGGCCTTGGAGCGTTTCCCCGGGTCAACAGCAAGAGTCGATCCGAAAACTGGTGTTGTCGTGATCACGGCCCAAGCACGGGAAAAAGGGGCACTGATGTGGTTGTTAAGTCAAGGTGCAGATGTCCAAGTAATCGCCCCGCCATCATTGATCAAAAAAATTAAAGCGCATCATCTGGCGGCCGTTGAACGTTATAACTAGCGATGAAAATATTTTGTTGTGCGACTAACGAAATTGTCAATATGTGACGCGCCCCTTTGCTAAGCTTGTGTTATCAAGGATAGTAAGTGACACGATTTTTATTAAAGGAGTGTGCGCAGAATGAGTAAAGCGAAAAAACACCAGAAAGATTCAAAGAAGCGGCAGAAAAAGGAAACGGAATTTGTTCGTGCAGCGGTGACAGTTGAAGAACCTGATTTGACAGTAACTGATACTGCTGATGCGCCTAGCGAAGAAACGCCGGAGGAAAGTGAATTTATTTCTGCCGAATATGCCTACGTTGATATCATTCGTGATTTTCCGGAAATGGCCGATTATTTAGGTCATTTGGCTTTGTCGACTAAAGTAACTTGTATTGATTTATTAGGCTTAGCGCAATCGCTGCAAGTGCGCATTGACTATAGTAGCAAGCTGGAAGTTGGCTTCTCACTTTATCCGCAAAAAGAGGTGCTGGGGCATGGCCGGCGTGCTGTAGCGGCTACCTTAGTCGTGACTGACCAGCAAGTGACTTTCCCCGAACAGGCGTGGTTGATTGGTAAGGGACTAGCAACTTATATTTTAAACGTTGCCGAATATGTGCCTGACTTTAGTGAAAATGAAGCCGCAATGACCAAATGGAACGTTGATAAGTTGGCCAGTGAGTTGCTATTGCCGGAAGATTTGGTCGTACGAGCTACTGAATTAGCCGAAAAATTGAATGCGGCGTTGCTGGATACCGTTGACGCGCATAACCGTCATTTAAGTTTTAATACACCGCATTTAAGTATTGTTGATAAAACCGCAGCCCGCTTGGCTAACGTACCAGAATGGTTGATGCGTCAACGTATCAATGATGTTTACAATTTTTAATCAAAAAAAGCGCTGTAATCAGTTGTATAGAACAGCAAACAAAGTAAGTGAGGAGAAAAAATGAATAATAATCAAATTAGTGACGCAACTTATACCGCTTTACAGGCGAAATACGGAAAATACGGTAGCTGGGCACTTTGGCAGCAGTCGGCAGCCGGACAGAAACTACGCACAGTCGATTGTGGGATTGATTCATTTGCACCACAACTGGCCGATGCCACTTTTCGGCAAACGTATTTAACTAGTGTCGGCGTTGCGCTGGCGTTAAATTGGTCAGACCGTGGGCCGTGCAGTGATGACGATTGGGCCAATTTCCATGATATAACGCCGAATAGTCAAGATTATAAGGCGGCTAAAATGTTGTTGGACACACCATTTGCGGGTAGCTATATGACTGATGCCATCAAGAACTTTCCAGAAACCAATGCCCCAACTGCACTGAAAGAAATCACTGAACCTGAAAATGCTGATAAATTTGCTGCAAGTGCTGCTATGTTACAGGAAGAACTTGATTTGGTTCAACCACAATATTTGATTATTTTTGGTCGTGCAGCCGAGAAATTAGTCAAAATTATGGTGCAACGAGGTGTCTTGAATTTAGGCACCATTAAATGTGAAGAAATCGACCATTATGCCAGCATGTTGTCGTATGAAAAAATGGCCGCGATCGCAGAACGGTTACGGCAATTACCATTAGACTAATCGTTTAAACAAAGGAGTACAGGCAGAATGAGTAAAGATAAAAAGCATAAGAAAAATTCAAAAAAGAAACAGAAAAAAATAACGGAGTTCGTTCGCGCGGCCGCAACCGTAACAGAACCTGATTTAGCAACGGCTGCCACTGACGATGATAAAAAAGCGCCAGTAGAAGAAAACTATGCTTCTGGTGAATATATCTATGGTGATATCGTGCGCGATTTTCCGGAAATGTTGAATTATTTCGGTCATTTACGCGCGTCTAATCAAGCGACTTGTGTTGATCTATTGGGTTTAGCTCAAGCATTACAAGTCCGGATCAATTATAGTCGCGAGTTAAAAGTCGGATTTTCGCTATACCCACAAAAAGAAGTACTTGGCCAGGGTCAGCGTGCAGTGGCGGCAACGCTGATCGTAGCTGATCAAAAAGTCACCTTCCCCGAACAAGCGTGGTTGGTAGGTCAAGGGCTGGCCACTTATATCTTAAACATTGCCGAATATGTGCCTGACTTTAGTCAAAATGAAGCCGCAATGTCGAAGTGGACGGTCGATAAGTTGGCGGCTAATTTGTTGTTGCCGGCAGATTTAGTTGACCGCGTCACACAAATAGCGGAAGAACAAGATGCAGCGCTACTTGATGTTGTTGATGCCCACAATAATAAAAATATGATTTTCAATACACCGCGGTTGAGCATTCTTGATAGAACTGCGGCACGCTTGGCCAATGTGCCTGAATGGTTGATGCGCCAACGAATGAATGATTTCTACAATCTTTAATCCAAACAACTTGCTTGTTAAAGCTTGCAATGTAACTTCAGGTGAGGAAGTAATAAGTGTTATCAGTTCGAAAGCTAATGACGCTAAAGGTAGAAAATTTGGGGGAGCAGCTATTATGAAAAAAATGTTTACCGTTGGGATTACTTTATTAACGACGCTGTCACTTGCGGCATGTGGCAATACGACTAAAAATTCAAGTACAACCAAAAAGGATACGAGTAGTGTTGTCCAAAAGAAAAAGGCCGCTAAAAAAGCAAGTAAAGCATCTAGCAAAGTGTCCAGTTCAACTGCTTCGACTTCAAGTTCGGTAACCAGTTCCACTGCAGAAACGGTTTCAAGTAGTTCTGATTCAGCAGGCTCCAGCTCAGTTACTGCAAATAGTACTGGCGCTACTGCTACTAGTTCATCTGCCGTCAATGCTGCTTCGAGCAGTTCAGAATCAATCAGGCCGATAACTTTTGACGAAGCTTCTGCACTGATTCAAAAGGGAGGCTTTACTGACTTTAATGCTGATTCAGCAAAGCAATCTTCACGTGGCAGTCATCAAACTGCCGGTGGGGGCTTTGAAATGGATACTTATCCAGGTGCTAGAGGCAGAGATATCTTTACTTTAACACCACATTCAGATGGATCAGTATTCATCACTGCACAATACGGAAGTCTTCAAGGTGGATTTACGTTACTTGAAGATCAATCATTTTATGGGCCATCTTCTGCAACGGTTCAAAGATAAGCATTCTCACTGGCAAGTAATTTCAATTTGCTGGCATACCTAATTTACAACAACTCATGCCTCCGTCGCGTTGCAGGCCAAATAAAATATCAAGTGTGACCGCATCATTACTTTTGCGAAGGGGATAGTGTGCTGAATTCCAACATGTACCCGTCTGCTGTAGCGGTCAATTTGTAATAGCTTATTTGGAGAGGAACAGTGTAATTAGATTACTTTGGAGGGAGTGACAACAACACATCCAGAGAAACAAAAAAGTGAAAGAAACTAAGTAAGCTGATTTGGGGTTTAAGTAATTTTTTGGAAATGATTAGGTGAATAAATATGGATAATAAAAACAAAAAACGGTTTTGTCCCAATTGCGGACAGCCTGTTACTGCCGGAGAACAATTTTGTGGCAATTGTGGTTATGCTTTTAAACAACAACCAGTAAATACTAAAACGGCAACTAGAGCGACTCAAGCAACTGCTGTAACAGCAGTTAAGCGTCCACCGATGAAGACCGCTAATAAATGGCTATTAGGAGTTGTTGCTGTAGTAGCCGTGCTATTAATTGGGGGCTACATGTTTGGTAGTAACTATTATTCAAAAGAGAAACAACTGGATCGAGCAATCACTGCAATTCGAAAGAATAGTAAGGATGATGCGGACTATTTTACTACTAGTGACGTTAACTTGAAATTAAATCATGCCAAGTTACAGCCTATGGTGACTTATATGCAGCAAAACAAGGAGGCGTTGGCGGATCTTAAAACGCAGTTAGGATCAGTTTCGGCGACTACATATGATGGTGATTTTACTTTTAAGCAGAGCGGTAAGGCTTGGTTGGTTTTTGATCGCTACAAAATTGCAATTAAAGCTGTTTATCCTAAAGTGACGACCAATCGTGATCATACGGCCATCTATTTAAATGGCAAAAAAGCATATACCGCTAATGCTACGACGGCCAAGAGTCTAGGGCCACTGGTGCCTGGTACGTATAAGCTGAAGGCCACTGCAATTGTTAATAAACAGCAGTTAAGTAATGCTGGAACTTATCATATTACTTCGAATAATCGGAATTTTGCGTTGCCGATCAAAACAATTTCTTTTGAAGCTTTAGGCTATCCTGATGCTACAGTACAGATCAATGGTAAGAATGAAGGCGTAATTGGTAGTGCTGGTGAACTAAGCTTGGTTGACCTTCCTTGGTCTAGTAATATGCGGCTAACTGAAACTTATAAATCGACTGCGGGAACTTTAACATCTAAGGTACGCCACATTACTGAAGCTGATGCTGATAGTAGTGTTAAGGTCGCCTATCCTGGTGTGATCAGTCATGTGAATGCCGACAGTATGATTCAATCAATTTTTTATGGTGTGGACACGATCTCTAGTACCGGTGAGCTACCAGGGGATTATGGGGCAGATGATCAATCATTATCCAGTTATTTTGTCGGCGGTGCTGCAAATACGGAATATAACGCCTTAGTGGCAATGGCTAAAGGTTACTATAAGGATGATACTATCACTGGTGTCAGTTATGATACCGACGTGAAACACGTCTATCCGTATAAACGTAATCAGGCGACTGTCGTCTACCGTGTCACGTTTACTTTTGATAATCAGTCCAACGATGATGATAGTGATGCAGGTCAGCATGTTCAGGTATTTGAGTATAAGGCCATTGTTGAAAAGTCAGGAACCGGCTATAAAATTACGTCGATCGCACCAAGTACTAAGATATCTGACGAGCATATCGGTGGCACCAGTGATAGTGATACCGATAGTAGCGACGATTAACTAGCAAAATTTATTTAAAACACTTTCAGTGCCATTTTATGACAGTTGCCTTTTGTATGCTGTAGTCAGCTGCACATAGCAACAACGAGAAAGTAAAAAAAGGGAGAGATTTTATTCATGCAAACTTGTCCAAAATGCGGTGCAACTAATGACGCCGCTGCAAAATTCTGTACGACTTGTGGAACACCACTTAAAGGTCAAACTGGTAATCGTTCACAAACAACCGAATCCGCACAGACGGAGGCACAGTCACAAAGTAATCAACAAGAGCAAGCTGATCCAGCGATTCAGGCGGAAGTAGAACGACAGCGGCAGGTTCAAGCACAGTTACGAGCTGAACAAGTGGCGCAATTCAAGCAATCCAGTCGTGGTTATTGGAATTATTTAGTTGATTCGTGGAAAAAGCCATCTCAAGTAGTTGTGGGTCAATTCAATCGGTGGTTTGGTATCATTTCCATGGCAGCATGGGCACTGATAGGAAGTATCGCAGTTGGTAGAACTGCTCAAGCCGGTGTTAATACAGTTGAGAATGCATCTAGTTCCATCTTAGGTATATTTGGTGGCAGTAGTACAGCTGATTCGGTTAATAATACGGTTCAGAGTAATGCCATAACCGTGTATTTTAAATTCTTTTTATTGTTAATTGTTGGCATGCTGGCTTTAGGTTTGGTTGGATTTATATTTCGTAAATGGGCTCAAAAAGAATCACTTAGCTATTTTGATTACACTACTGACCTGATGCATCGTTGTAATTTGAATATAATTTTGGTGATCTGCGTGATGCTTTTCAGTCTAATGGGTGGCTTCGTACAATTATTATCTGTATTGGTAATTAGCCTGGGGGCAAGTATTTTCGTGATCGGTTTTATGCAATCAATCGCGATTCCACAGCCGCGTACTGGATTCGATAGTGTTTATCTGATTGTGGTTGCAATGATTGTCCTTGAAATCGTATTATTCATCCTGTTTTCTATTTTTGGTCAGAGTTTAGTTAGTCAATTTTCTTCAATGTTTTAATTGGTATCTAGCGCCGTGACTGGATGGTAAATAGACAATCAAGTAGTGACAGTAGCGGTGTATAAGCATGAAGAAGACGATTATCTATCTGTATATTCTTCGTAATGGGAAACCAGATGTTTTAGTTTCACAAGATAATCATCGTGTTTACAACTTTATTAGTTCAGCAAATCAAACCTTACAGACTGGTTTTGACAAAATTGCTGATTCAAATACAGACGATTAGTTGGGCTACAATTCATTTGGATATTATAACGTTAGTGTGTCAAAAAATAGTATTTATAATTTTTAGTAAAAATAATCGCTATCATATAGGAGTGATTGGATCGTGGGAGTATGGGCAGACTGGATACAAGCGATTGGTGTCGTTGTTTCACTGGCAATTGCGGGCATTAGATATTATCAAATAAAACGGAGTACAGCATTAGAAGCAATTGAACAAATGTTGAATTTAGCAGATGAATTCCATTTGTTATTGGATGATGAATTTAGATACAAGGTTGTACAAAGTCAGAATGAAATTGATGAGAGTAAAAGATTACGGATTGATTATAACTATATGCAACAAGAAATAACTGGTTTTGAGCAAGAGTTTCGTGGTGACTTGAAGGATCTGTGGAGTAAACTCGCGTTAGCGTCACCCATATTGTTTCGACATAAATATGAAGCTAATGTAAGAAATACCTTAAATAATGCAACCAACATACGACGAAAATTAAAAACGCTGATCAATTATTTACAGCAGGAAAATCGGGATCAAATTCAGCAACACAAAAATGAAGTCGTTAAGTTATTGATTGCATTTGCTGAAAACTTAAGTCAGCTAGCAGTTGCTGAAAAGCTAATTCGAGATAAAACTGCCTTAACAGAATTATTTTCTTCATTAACTGATTACCATGATATTAATAAAAGAATCGTTGCTGAAGTTGGTGCATATGTGGCTGATATGGAAACACCAGCAACATTTCTGTATCGCTTTTGGAAGAATGAAAACGAACTTAGTTGGATCAACTCCGCAGATGGTGTGGTTATTAATCCAAGAGAAAGAGAATTACATGCAAAACTTTATCCAAATGATAAAGAATTAGCAATTCGTAAGGAAATAATTCGGGATGCGCTTAAAAGCTACTCTTTACTGGAGCAAAGCGAATCTACTAAGTTTACCTTTAGTAAGGACAAAGATAATGGCTTCTTTGTATTAACAAAGAAAGTCACACCAGCAACCGCACAGTAATTGCTGGTGTGGCTGCAACGACAATTAATTTTGATTTGGCTAAAACCGCACGTAGTCAACAACTTGTCGGGCAAGCCTTGCCGCAAACGAATGATGCCAAGCAAAGTTATTTAACGGTGATCGGGCTGTTATTGTTAAGCACACTGGGTTTAGGCGCTTATAGCAAGAAACGCCGCGTTTAAGCGAATTTGCTTAAAACTGTTAGGGCCAAAAATTTAAGCGTGCGCACTTGGGAAACGCCACGCGCTAGATATTAAAACGAGCAGTAAGTCACCATTTTGACGTGGTGACTTACTGCTCGTTTTATTTATTATTGGGCCGCTTTAATGATCTTGGTCATTTGTGTTTGTAAATGCGACAATGCTTTTTCAGGACTGACTTGCTCGGTGGTCATGGCGTCGATCGTTTTTAACAGCGCCAACCGCGATTGATAGTAACCGGGGAAGGTGGCGTCTTGGAAACCAAAGTCCAGCGAGCCAACGGCGGCTTTAGCCGTAGGATTCTTGGCTAGGTATTGGTGGTAGCCTTTATTTTTTTGCGCTGATTTGACCAAGGGAACGTAGCCAGTTTTTTCGGCCCAGTAGATGGTCTGCTTTTTACGCATAAGGAATTTCACGAAGGCGGCACCGCCTTTGCGTTGAGCGGTTGAGGCTGATTTGAATAGCGCGATGTCATTGCAGGAAATTGCCGTGGCTTGTTTGCCGTGATAGCTAGGTAGTGGCGCCGTGGCCCAGTGCATGCCTTTGGGTGTGCTAGCTTGCATGACGGAAATACCGGCTGATGAACCGCTGTAGAATAGCGTTTTTCCTGCGAAGAACTTGGTGCTGCCATAGCCGTCATTGCCGGCGGTGGTTGCGGTTTTGTTTTGCAGCATGTCCCAGATAACGTGGGTGGCGGCTACGGTTTGCTTATGGTCAAGGGTGACCTTACCGTTAAGCGGATATAAGTGGCCACCACTTTGGGCGACTAAACCGTCCAGTTCAGCGTCATAGCTTTGATCAAATACCATGGTGGTCAGACCTTTAGCCTTCAATGCTGGGCCCATTTTTTGAATGTCACCCCAAGTTTGCGGTAAGCTCAAGCCTTCCTGTTTAAGTAAGTCTTGGTTATAAAACAGCACCCGGGCTGATTTTGAGAAGGGTAAGGTGTAGTACTTGCCGTGATATTTATTGGCTTGCAGAAACGCCGGGTAAATATCGCTAAGCGTCGACTGGCTAAGGTAGGGATCAAATGAAGTGACGAAGCCGCCGGCCACGTAGTCCGGCACATTGGTGTAAGTGGTTTGCGCGATCGTCGGCAACGTTTTCGACTTAGCGGCTGCGGTGATCTTTTGTTGCAGATTACTGAAGTTGCCTTGCGAGCGGCCGACAACTTTGTACTTAGTTTGCGACTGATTAAAGTCGTGGATCAGTTTGTTTAGTGTGGTTTTATTGGCGCCGGTCATGCCGTGCCAGAAGGTGACCGTGACCCGCGGGTTGGCGCTACTTTTTTGGTGGTTCACGCAGGCACTAAGTAAGGTGGCGGTGGTCAGTAGGCAAAGTCCCAGTAGCAGCAGTTGACGTAATCGTTTCATATGATGTTCTCCCTTTTAATGGTGCTGGTCGTTGGCGTTTGTCTGCCAGCACCAGCACTTAATTTAGCTTTGGTGATCCCAGTAATGATATATTTTTGTAGCAAAAGGTACACGAGTAGTAGTGGCAGAATGACCAGCACGGTGGCCGCCATTAATAGTGGGTAGTTGGTGCCGGCGTCGCTGGTAAAGGCGGTCAGTCCCACCGGCAAGGTCCACAACAGTTCTGAATTAGTGACGATTAGCGGCCACATAAAGGCGTTCCAAGCGCCAATCGTTTGTAAGATCGCCACGGCGGCGATCGTCGTCCGATTAGCCGGCACCAAGATCTGCCACAAATACTGCCAATTGCTCGCGCCATCGATGCAGGCGGCGTAGTATCTTGTGCGCGGTTGTGCGGCAAAAGCTTGGCGCAACGCAAACATCGCGAAAACGCTAGTCAACCACGGGATGATCAGCGCGGCGTAAGTATCGAGCCAATGTAAATGCGCTAACGTGACGAAGTTAGGTATGAGCAGTAACTCACCGGGCACCATCATTGTGCTGATCAAAAGCGCAAACAAGATGCGGCGACCGTAAAACTGCAGGTGGGTAAAAGCAAAGGCCGCGAGAATACTAGTCACTAACTGGCCAATCGTGGTCGTGCCGGTGACCAGCACTGAGTTAAGCAGATAGCGGGTAAAGGGTGCAGCGTGCCATGCTTGAATATAGTTAGTCCATTGTAATGAGCGCGGCAACCACACGGGTGGCACCGCCAGTGCCGCTGCTGGCGTCTGCACGCTAGTGACCAACATCCAGATAAAGGGCAATATTAGCATCAATGCCCCTAGTGTCAGCAGTAAGTAGCTGATTCCATTTTTAACGAATTGTTTCATCAGCGGCCACCCCCTAAACGCAAGCTGCGCCGGTGGAAATACCAGAATGATAGGGCGGTCAGGCTAACGATCAGGCCGAATAAAATCACGCCACTGGCGGCGGCCACTGGATATTGATGCTCAATGTAAAACTTCTGGTAAAGGTAATACATCATCGTCAGATCGGCGTTGGCTGGGCCGGCGCTACCATGAAACAGCGCGTAGACTTGATCGAAAACTTTGAAATTAGCAATGATCGCGTTGATCGTGATCAAAACGGTGGTCGGCGTCAACAGCGGCAGGGTGATCTGGCGCAATATCTGACCGGAGCTGGCGCCATCAATACTGGCTGCTTGATAGTAACGCTGGTCAATGTTATTTAGGCCAGCCAGAAACAAGATCACGCTGAAACCAAGGCCGCGCCAAATACAGACGATGATCAATGCCAGCAAGGAATAGCGCGGATCGTTCAGCCAATCGATTGGGGCAATACCCAGCCAACTTAAAAGCAAATTAAGCAGGCCGTTATCGCGGTGAAAGATCCAATTCCAGACCAAAGCCAGCGCCACCGTTGACGTGACAAACGGCAGAAAGTAAAGCGCCTGAAAAAAGCCGGCTAACCAGTTGATCCGATTAAGCAGTAGCGCGGCCCCTAAAGCTAACAGTACCGTCAGCGGCACCACGCCACCGACTAAGATCAACGTGTTGCGCACCGCTAAGTGAAAGTCAGGGTCGTGCCACAGATAAACAAAGTCAGCGCCGCCAAGCGCCCCAACGTGATCAGTGAAGTAATTGTATTTTGTGTAGCAACTCATCAGAAATGAATTGATCACTGGCCAGATAGTGAAGGTGGCGGTGATAAGCAACAGCGGCGCTAAATAAAGTAGCGCGTGCAAGGTTGACCTCAGCGTCGGTTTTGCGTTGATCATGCGTCACCACCTGCCCAAATACAAGTGCCGTCGCTGGCAAATAAGTAGCAACCTTTTGCCGTTATGTAAAGTGGTGCGCTTTGCGGTAGGGGTGTAAGCACTGGAATTGCAGTGCTGATCAGATCATATTTTTGGTAGCGACTGTATGTTTGTACTTCACGACCCAGTTGTTCCTGCTTGGTCACCGTCACTGGCAATTTGGTCAATACGATTTTGTCGGTTGGTGTAAGTGAAATAGCTTCACTACGGATACCGACCATAGCAGTTTGTGCCAATATAGTAGTAGGAACTGCCGTAGTGATGTAAGGTAGTAGCGCGGCAATTGGTAATGTATTGATCTGCGGTGTGCCGATAAATTGCGCAACGAAAAGATTCCGCGGCCGGCGATATAAGTCAGTACCGGTACCACTTTGTTGCAATTGGCCATTGGCTAAAACAATGATCTTATCCGCGATCCGCAATGCATCCGCTTGGTCATGGGTGACGAATAGCGTGGTGATCCCAATGGCCTGCTGAATGCGGCGAATCTCATCCCGTAATTCGTTCCGTAACGCTGCGTCCAAGTTGGACAAGGGTTCGTCCAACAATAAAATCGCCGGATTCTTCGCCAACGCCCGTGCGATCGCCACCCGTTGTTGCTGCCCACCAGACAACATACTAGGGAATTTGTCCACTAGCTCAGTAACGTGAACTAACTGTGCTAGTTCACGGACCCGCTGTTGCCGGCGGGCCTTTTTGACGTGGGCCATTTTAAGCGGAAAGGCGATGTTGTCCAGTACGTTAAAATGTGGGTACAAGGCGTAGTCCTGAAAGACCATGCCGATATTACGCGTCCGCACATTCTGCTTAGTCACATCGGTGTTGGCAAATAACACTTGCCCAGCAGTTGGCGTCAATAGACCAGCGATCAAGTTTAGGATCGTGGTTTTGCCACTACCACTAGGCCCGAGTAGCGCCACCAGTTCACCATCAGGTACGGTGCAATTGAAGTGAGTAAAAATAGGTGGTTGTCGTTCATAAGCTAAAGTAATATCCTGCAACGTCAATTGCACGGGCCATTTCCCCCTTTAGAAAAACTTAATTCGCCATAAGTATACCAGTATAAGGGTAGTTAAGGCTATCCACTAAAGCTAAGGGAAAAGATTATTTTTTTGATCGATGTGTAATGGCGGAAATAAAAACCAGCTATCCAAAGCGGTAACTGGCTAGAAAATTATTCAATTCATTTAGGTTTAAATTGTCTGAATGTTTTAAAAATGCGATTGTTGTGGTCCGACATCAATAATTCGATATTGAACTACCACTAAGTTCTCCTTGAAATGAAAAGCACGGCGACTTTTTATTTGATGACCCCTAAACTTTGTGGGCAGCGGCTACCAGCCAGTAAGAGATAGATTGCCTCAACGAAGCGCTTTTGTGCGCTGGCCAATTTTATGTGGATTAGTGTTTTTCCATAGTGACATTATTCCTTTCACAATTAAATTATACTGTAATGTCCATGCTTTCTCAGCTATATTGCATTGCTCTGGAATGCAATGTCTGTTTCGCCGTAAAAATTCATAATAAAGTAATTGAGTAGATGTCGGTAGCATAGCTAAATGAGAATTATTTTCATTTAGTCACTTTTTACGTTTTTAGGCGCAATACTGGTTATCTTTGAGTTGTAAAGATATAACGGTTAACGTAAATCAAGTTTTTTTCTGAAAAAGCTTGATTAATATAAAAATGACTACTAAAATGAGATAAAAATTAAAATATTCTAATCTTAGTCAAACCCGAGGTGGGATTTCATGATAAATCGTGAGCAGACCCTCTATGAACCGCGTTATGAACACGCAGCTTGTGGGATGGGCTTTATAACCCAGGTAACTGGTGAACATAGCCATCAATTAGTTGAACAGGCGCTAACTATGTTGGCGCGAATGAATCATCGCGGCGGAACTGGTGCTGAACCGGATACTGGCGATGGTGCCGGTATTCTAATGGCACTACCGGACACCTTTTTCCGTAAATATGCTGAAGAGCAGGCCCTCAGTCTGCCGGCAGCAGGCGATTATGCAGTTGGGATGTTCTTTTTGCCACAACAGCCGGCCGATAAAGCAGCTGAATTAGCGGCCGTGACTACGGAGATTGGTCACGCTGGTTTTAATGTGCTGGGCACACGTGCAGTTCCTTATGTTTATGAAAATTGTGGTCCTACGGCGCAACGTGTAATGCCAGGCTTTGCCCAGGTACTTGTGACGCGGCCCCATGATATTCCTGCTGGTCGGCCTTTTGAAGACGCACTGTATCAGTTACGGCGCCGGCTTGAAAAAATATTTGCGGCGGATGAATTTGCTATTGTCAGTTTATCCAGCCAAACGCTTTGCTATAAGGGGATGTTACACGCCTATCAGGTGGGCCTCTTCTACCCTGATTTACATGACCCTGCAATGCAAACCAATATTGCCTTGATCCACTCCCGTTTTTCTACCAACACGTTTCCTAGTTGGGAACGTGCCCAGCCGTTCCGTTTTCTCGCCCATAACGGTGAGATCAACACCTTAAAGGGTGCTGAAAACTGGATGGCCAGTCATGGTGTTGAAGTTTATAACGAAGAAGATTCTGATTCAGCCAAGCTGGAGAACTGTCTTGAATATCTTTACCGCAATGGCCGTGATATTCCCCAAGCGTTGATGATGATGGTGCCTGAAGCGTGGGGCGATGCAGTACAATTGCCGGCTGATCAACGGGCCTTTGATGAATATAATGCCAGCTTTGTGGCGCCATGGGATGGCCCTGCTGCTCTTTGTTTTACCGACGGCATTCAGGTGGGCGCTGCTTTAGACCGCAATGGTTTACGACCGTCCCGTTATTTGTTGACTAAGGATAATTTGCTAGTGGTTGCTTCCGAGGCCGGTACAGTTGATGTTGCTCCTGAAGCAATTGCAGAAAAGGGGATCCTTGGTCCTGCCGATATGATCTTAGTCGACACGGCTGCCGGTCGTTTCTACCACACTGCCGAATTGAAGGCACATTATGCGCAGCAGCATCCTTATAAACAATGGTTGCAAGACAATCAATTGACTTTAGATAGCTTACCTCAAGCGGATGTGACCGAAAATTTGGCGCCAACAGCACTGCGAACTTTGTGGCGGCGGCACGGCTACACTGATGATATTATTCGGGAAGCAATCCTGCCCATGGCCAAAAATGGCGAAGAGCCGATTATTTCCATGGGTTTTGATTCACCGTTAGCGATTTTGTCGGAGCGCCCCCAGTCACTGTTTACTTATTTCAAGCAACAATTTGCTCAGGTCACCAATCCCCCGATCGACGCGATCCGTGAAAAATTAGTGATCGGAACCGAATTATTCATCGGGCGTGATGCGGAAGTAACTGCAGATGTTGCGGCAAATGCTAAAAAAATTAAATTGGCGACACCGATGCTAAGCTCCAGTGATTTTGAACGATTGCGGCATTTGGACATGCCTGATTTTAAAGCAACTGAAATTTCTTTGTGCTACGACAAAAAAGAACGCCCAAACCGTTTGGAGCAAGCGTTGGAAAGCTTTTTCCAGACAGCGGAAACGGCTGTCGATACCGGCACAACGCTATTGATTCTAACTGATCGTGGGGCAACCGAGGATAAGCTGATCATTCCAGTGTTGTTAGCAGTGGCTGGTTTGAATAACTATCTAGTTGCTAAGGGCAAACGTGGGCAGGCCTCGATCATTGTCGATACTGGTGAGGCTTGTGAAGTACACCATTTTGCGGCTTTGATCGGTTACGGTGCCTCAGCGATCCATCCTTATGGGGCGTACGCAACTCTAGGTGCTTATGGTCTGGCTGATCATGTAGAAACTTTCCGGCAGGCCTGTGAAAAGGGTATTATCAAAATCATGAGCCGAATGGGGATCTCAACGATTGCTGGTTATCAAGGTGCGCAATTATTTGAAGCGGTTGGCTTATCACAAGCGGTGGTTGAACGTTACTTTACCGGGACTGCTAGTCGGATCGGTGGTCTATCTCTTGAACAGATCGAGCAGGAATATTTAGCGCGTTACCAGCGAGCGTACGGTCCTAAAGCGCATGATCCATTACCCTCTGGTGGGAGCTTCAAGTTCCGAGCAGAAGGTGAGCACCATTTGTATAACCCGATGACCTTATACAAATTCCAGCAAGCCGTTCGTGGCGGCAATTACGAGTTATACAAAGAATACGCTAAGGAAATGCGGGAAGAAGAATTGGCAACGCCAACCACGTTACGTTCATTGTGGACGATCAATTCAACTAAACCGGCGGTACCCCTTAGTGAAGTTGAGCCGGTCAGCGCCATTGTTAAACGCTTTAAGTCCGGGGCAATGAGTTATGGGTCACTTTCCGAAGAAGCTCACGAGACGATTGCGACGGCAATGAATGCCCTTGGTGCCAAAAGTAATTCTGGCGAAGGCGGTGAGCAACGTGATCGTTTCAAGCCGCAAGCTGATGGTCGCAATTTAAATAGCAAGATCAAACAAGTAGCGTCCGCCCGTTTTGGTGTCAACACGGAATATTTAATGAGCGCTGAAGAGATTCAGATCAAAATGGCGCAAGGGGCAAAACCAGGCGAAGGTGGCCAGTTACCGGGACTGAAAAATTATCCGTGGGTCGCGGCGATCCGTGGGTCAGTGCCTGGTGTGCGCTTGATCTCACCGCCACCGCATCATGATATTTATTCGATCGAAGACCTGAAACAATTGATCTTTGATTTGAAGCAGGTCAACCCGCACGCTAAAGTGACGGTAAAATTAGTGGCCAGTACTGGAGTCGGTACGATCGCCACAGGCGTTGTCAAGGCCGGCGCTGATAAAGTGGTTATTTCTGGTTATGATGGCGGCACAGGCGCAGCTCCCCGAAATTCTGTGCGTGATGCAGGATTACCATGGGAAATGGGACTATCTGAAGCGCACCAAACATTGGCGTTGAATCGCTTACGCCAGCGGGCAACGTTGGAAACTGATGGAAAATTAATGACGGGCCGCGATATTGCGGTGGCCATTATGCTGGGTGCGGAAGAGTTCAGTTTTGCTCAGCTGACCCTAGCCTCGATCGGCTGTATTATGATGCGGGTCTGCAGTTTAAATACTTGTCCGACGGGGATCGCCACGCAGAATCCAGCTTTGCGTAAATTCTTTGCCGGCAAGCCAGAACACGTGATGAACTGTATGCGCTATTTGGCACAGGATCTGCGGGAACAAATGGCGGCGTTAGGTTATCGGACGGTTGACGAAATGGTCGGCCATACCGAAAACTTGCAGCCTAAGTTTGTGGCAAAAGGGAAGGCCAAGTCCCTCGACTTTAGCCGTATTTTAAGTACCTCGATCGGCATTGAGCGTAAAGCTAATGACCCGTTTGCAGTACAAGATCAGCAGCCTGAATTGGATGCTTTTGCAGCTCAAGCCTTGCAAGACGTTAAACCGACGACGATCAGCGCACCAATCAATAATGTGATGCGGACAGTTGGTGGCAGTATCGGTGGTTGGATCGCAGCGCGCTTTGGTAATCAAACTTTGCCAGCAGGACGTTTATCCTATCAATACACCGGCGTTGCGGGTCAAAGCTTCGGGGCCTTCATTACCCAAGGTTTGGAATTGAAATTAACTGGTGAAGCCAACGATTATGTTGGTAAAGGATTAAGCGGCGGTCGTTTGATCGTCCAGGCACCAGCCAAAGCGCAACGGCTTTATAGTCAAACGCCGATCGTTGGTAATGTGGCTTGCTTTGGTGCCACTGCTGGTGAGGCTTTCTTTAATGGTCGCGCTGGTGAACGTTTCTGTGTTCGTAATTCTGGTGCAGAGGTGGTCGTTGAAGGTATCGGCGATCATGGTTGTGAGTACATGACAGCTGGCACTGTTGTCGTTTTAGGCAGTACAGGCCGCAACTTTGGTGCCGGGATGTCCGGTGGGGTCGCCTATGTTTATGACCCAACGGATCAGTTTGCTGCTAATTGTAACCAAGAAATGGTGGAACTCTTCCATCTTGGCGAAACTGGCGACGATAGTATTTTAAAACAATTATTGGAGAAGCATGTTTATTATACTGAATCACCTAAGGCCAAAGCTATTCTAGCTGATTGGTCTAATCAGCAACAGCATTTTATTAAGGTTTATCCCCAAGATTTCCGGCATATGAACGAGATCATGGCGGACTTAGCCGCGAAGGGCACGCCACAAACCGAGTTGGCGGAAAAGGCTTTTGCCATTGCGACTGGCGAAAATGTATAGCGACTTTTAGTTGACTAAAAGCAAGTTAATTTTAACAGTGGCGGCTGGTTGTTGAAATTAGACCACAAAGTAAGCTTTTAGGTTCTAAAAGCAACTGAAATTTTGAAGGAGGAAATTCAATGGCTGATCCATTTGGTTTTATGAAATATCCCCGGCGCGATGACGTTTACCGACCAATTTATGAGCGGATCCATGATTTTGCGGCGTTGGAAGAAAAGTTACCGGAAGATGAACGGCGGCGGCAGGCCGCGCGGTGTATGAACTGTGGGGTACCTCATTGTCATTCCGGCTTTTTCTACGGTGGCGGTCGTGCAGTTGGCGGTTGCCCCAACGATAATTTAATTCCGGAATGGAATGATTTAATTTACCGTTCGGAGGATAAGAAGGCCTTTGAACGCTTGACTTTAACTAATTCACTACCTGATTTCACAGGTAATGTTTGTCCGGCACCGTGTGAGGTTTCCTGTAACGAAGCGTTAAATGGTCAGGGGATCACAATTCGGAATAATGAACGTTTTATTATTGAACAAGCTTTTAAATATGGCTGGGTCAAGGAAAGTGGCTTACCGGTGCGGCGCAATGGTATTGCAATCGCGGTGGTTGGCAGCGGACCATCCGGCTTAGCGGCAGCTTGGCGGCTTAACCAATTAGGGTATAGCGTCACCGTTTTTGAACGGAATGATCGGCCAGGCGGCTTAGCGATGTACGGTATTCCTAACATGAAGTTGCCTAAAGAAATCGTGGCGCGGCGGATCAATTTGATGAAGGAGGTAGGCATTAAGTTCGTGATCAATACCACTGTTGGACAGGATATTAGTGCCACCGAATTACGCCAGAAGTTTACCCGCGTTATTTTAGCAATCGGCGCTGGCATTGCGCGTGATCTTAAGGCACCTGGTCGCGACTTAGCGGGTGTGCAATTTGCCGTTGATTTTTTGACCACAGCGACTAAAGCTGTGGTTGCCAACGGTACTGCTGCTACCCAGCGTTTGGCTGGTAAAAAAGTAATTGTGATCGGTGGCGGCGATACTGGTAATGATTGTATCGCGACCGCTGTTCGGCAAGGTGCTGCTGATGTTAAACAGTTGGAGATCACCGCGGCTGCTCCGACTGAACGTAGCGCCGACAACCCATGGCCAGAATGGCCGCACGTTACTAAATACGGTTATGGTCAGGCTGAGGCACAAGAACTGTTTGGTGATGTGATCACGCAATATGAAACCACCGCCACCGCTTTTAATGCCACTGCGGGTAAGTTGACTAGTATCACCACCAGCAAAGTGAAGAAATTCCAACCCATTGCGGGAACGGAACAGGAAATGCCGGCCGATCTAGTTTTGTTGGCTTTAGGGTTCACAGGTGCGGCCACTGATGTTTTTGATCAGTTTGGTGTTCATGAGATTTATGATAGTTATAATACTAATGAGGATCAAGTCTATGTTGCCGGCGATGCCCGTCGTGGTCCCAGTCTGGTGATCTGGGGGATCCGCGAAGGCCGTTTATGTGCTGAAGCCGTTGCACAGTCGATCACTGCAGTGGCTGCGGCACAAGCTTAGGGTATAGTCATAAAGAGTTCTACTGTTTAGCGGTAGAACTCTTTTTTGTCAGTTTTAAAAGAAGGCAATATTGCGACTTAGATAATACGGGCTGCTGACTAAAGCAGTTGCGCAGGTTAATTTGGTTGGAGCTTTTCGATGTTTGTGCCCCTAAATTTAGCTTACCAAGCAAATCGCGCCAGCAAGAGTAGCTTGTCCACTACTTTCGCTGACGCGATGGTGTTATTGTAGGTTAATTGTGGTCAAATGTTAGCATGGTTGGCCTGTGATGGTCTGCTTACGAGCCATCCCTTACTTAGCTGCCTGCCAGTCTGTGACTGCTTTAGCTGCCAAGGCTAAACTTAAAACAGCATCTTTAGCTAGTGTTTTTTGAACTTGTTCATGATCTAAATTGTCAGTTGCCCCGATCACTTCTAGGCCATAGGTCAAAATGTGTAAATCAGTTTGCACATCATAGCCAGCACTATAAGCATCCTCGTGAGCATAATTGTAACGTAGATCACCAGCACTTAATTCACCGTCAGTATGGGTCACGATGATACGGTCTTTAAGTTCACTAAGCGGCCGTTGACCGCCTTGCAAGGTCAATAAATGATCAGATTCTTGCTCATAGTAGGTATCTTCGCTAACTGTAAAGTAATCTTGAACCGGTTTAGCTAAGATAGCAAGTTGGTCCAGTGCGGTGTAAATTGGTTGGGGATCGAATGCTTCTTCGCCGATTTTGATTTTATCGTTATGTTCTTCTAAATAATCTGCTAATTGGCTTAATGTTTGAGTTGCCATTGGATAACCTCATTTTCTAATAAATATAACGTAAGTTTACCTGATTTTAGGGCAATTGTTAAATTAAAATAAAAAAAATAGCTTTGGCGGCATTAAATTAGCGGCCAAAGCGACAAAATTAATCAGCAACGACGACGTAAGTAACGTCTAAGGGACCGTGAACACCGGTGACTAATTGCATTTCGATATCACCAGAATTAGATGGTCCAGTAATAAAGTGAATTGCGGAACTAGTTAATCGGTCGGCGGCTTGTTCCTGTTGATACCAAGCAATTGCCTGTGTCGAACGGGCAACAATGCGGGAACGAGGGACGATACTTAAATAATGGGTCGGTAAAAAGTGCAGGGCGCGGCCTTGACCAGGATGACTGCTCACAGTAATGGTACCTGATTCGGCCAATAGAAAGTCGGCAAAACTGATACTAATGTTGGCAATTTCGGCCGCTTTTAAATTAGTGGCCCGGTCAGCATCTGGCCGCCAGTAATTGACTTGCTGTTTTGCCGCGATTGCGGTTTGCCAAGCGGTCAACTGATAATTTACGAACTGTTCAGTTGTTGGTAATAATAGCGGGCCGCCACCTTGATAAGCGACGTAATCGGTCAGTAGTTGTGGTAATGCCGCCAGACTCACTTCGTGAAAGGTTACCGGCAGGGCCTCACTATTTTTGCGTGCAATAGTCAGTAATTCAGCTGGTGTTTTGGTGCTTAAGGTTTGCTGCGGTAGATCATTTAATTGTTGGTAAGGATGTTCACTTAATTGATGGCGTGGCTGACCTAAACGCTGCGCTAGTCGATCTAAAAATGGTTCGCGATTCTGAATTGTCATTTAGTATCACCTCGTTGCTGTTTGTGTTGTTTAAACCAAACGCGAAAATCATCCTGATGTTTTGGTGGGGCAGGTAAATCGCGGACATCCGTCCAACCACTGACCATACCAGGACCGTTAGTGATCATAGCACCGCCATAGGCAAAGAAATTTGTAACGGACATTGGCCGTTGATGTGTCCAGGGGGCCAGGCCTAAGTGTTTGAAACGTAGAATAGTGTTAAACATAAACGGTGATGCGGTTCCTTTGCCGACCATTTTCATTTGTAGATCAGTGAAACCATGCATCATTTTTAGGCGGTCGGTTTCGACTTCGCGATGTTTGATCAATAAATTGTGTAAAGGAATCAAAACAGGGCAGGTTTCGGTGCAGGCGGCGCATAAACTCGAAGCAAAGGGAAGTTCGCCAAATTGTTCATAACCGCCAAGGATCGGCGAAAGAACGGCGCCAACTGGTCCGGGATAAAGTGAGCCATAGCCATGACCACCAATTTGCCGATAAACTGGACAAACATTGAGGCAGGCCCCACAGCGAATACATTGAAGAATTTCTTGAAATTCAGTGCCTAAAGCCTGCGAACGCTGATTATCTAGGATCACCACGTAAAAATTCGCTGGACCGTCACTTTCACCGACACTTTGTTGCCCTTCGAAGGTCACATAGGTGGTTAATTTCTGGCCAACTGCCGAACGGGCCAGCAAATTATCCATGATCTCGGCTTCTTTCATACTAGGTACCAACCGTTCCATCCCCATAACAACGATTTGGGTCGCGGGAATTGAATCGGCTAGATCGGCGTTACCTTCGTTGGTATCCAAATTGATAATCCCAGAATCGGCGATGGCAAAGTTACAACCGGTGATGCCGATATCTGCTTCTAAAAAACGTTCGCGTAAATATTGACGTGCAAAGCGAGCCATGTGTTTAGGATCATTGTCACCGGTGTAACCTAACTTCTGGAAGATGGTATGAACTTGGTTACGATCTTTATGGATAGCCGGGAAAACAATGTGCGACGGTTCATCCCAGTCGTCTTCTTGGAGAATAAATTCAGCCAGATCGGTTTCAAGAACTGATACATCAGGCAAAGCTTGTAATTTTTTATCCAGATCCAATTCAGCAGTGACCATTGATTTTGACTTGACCACGTGGTGGCCGTTTTGTTGCTTGATCACATCTAAAATAAAATGATTAGCCTCTTCAGTTGTCTGAGCAAAGAAAACATGACCACCACGTTTTTCTACGTTATCGCTGAATTCTTCAAGATAATCAGGTAGGTATTGCAGAACGTGTTGCCGAATGGACTGCCCTAGTTTGCGCCAATCTTGCCAATGACCAAGCTCGGCACGCGCTTTCTCACGTTTATCGTACTGGGTGTCTTGGGCCTTGGCAATAGAAGCGTGGGCAAATTGATCTTGAGCAGCAGCGGCGATACGTTCATTGAAAGGTAAGGTGCTAGTTTTTAACCCCATAGTTTTAACCTCCTACTTCATGAAAAGATACGGTCAGGTCAGGCTATTAACTTGCTTGTTTTGGCGGTTGCCGGTTTGATTTACTCAGGGAAATGGTGCCGGCGCTGGTGTTGGGACTTCACTTACTTTTCTGATCCGCCTTTCATCTACATTTTGATTAAGCACTTCGGCTAAATGCATGATTTTGATCGGTTTGCCCAGTCGATTGAAGCGTCCGCCAATATTCATTAAACAACCAGGGTCGCAAGAAATTAAAACTGCGGCGCCAGTGGCCTCAGCATGGCTGACTTTAGCAGTAACCATTAACTCGGAAATAGCTGACTCCTTAACGGAAAAAGTTCCGCCAAAACCGCAGCAGTATTGGATGCCTGCTAATTGACGTACTTCTAAACCCTTAACGTTTTCCAACAGCCAAAATGGCGTTTCGCGTTCGCCGAGCAAGCGGGTCATATGGCAAGAACGGTGGTAAGTCGCCACGGTAGTTAGTTCCGCACCACAGTCAGCGATGCCCAGTACGCGCCAAATAAATTGCGAGAATTCATACATTTTAGCGGCTAGAATTTTGGCTTGGGCCATATATTGGCCATTGGGATCGGTGGGATCATCTGCTAACAGGGTGGGATATTCCTTCATAATTGCGGTACATGAGCCGGCCGAACAAACAATGTAGTCACAATCAATGGCAGCCAAAGCGTCAATTTGATTGTGCATTACTGGCCAACTTGCTTCAACGTAACCGGAGTTAAATGTAGGCTGGCCACAACAAATTTGTTTTTCGGGGACATCAACTGTGCAGCCTAGGCGTTCAAGTACTTCAACCATATCTTTACCAACTTGGGGAGATATTAGATCCATCATGCAAGTTGTAAATATGCTGACCTTCATTAGAAAAGCCTCCTTTACAGCATCGAAATGTGCGCGTCAATTAGGAACTGATAAACATTCATCTCTAAATGATAATAGTTATCATTTGATAATATTATCAAGATCGTAATATTAGTATAATTCATTTTGACTCTGATTGAAAAGGCTTTCGCTCATGAGAAATAATACACGAAAGGTTAATTTTAACGTCCGGCATTGCTATGATAAAATTCGCCTAATAAAAAAGGTAAAAAGCATGGCTTTTTACCTTGAGCTAATCAGGGATTACCCTAATTATTGTGAAAAATTAAACTTCCTCTGGAGCCACCACATTAGTGACTTCAGGTGTGGGGACTGCAAAATTCATATTTTTCGTTAAATTAGAAATATAGCGCAAACCACGTTGGCGGATGTTCGTTGCGGCGGCTTGGTCGTCATTACTTTCAAAGCCACAATTTAGACACTTGAAGGTGTGCACTTCTTTTTGGCGATTGCCAGCACTTGTAAAGCCGCAAACTGGACAAATAATTGAGGTTTCGTTATTCGGTACTTGGATGATCGCCGAATTTTGACCTACCAATTCAAAAAGAATTGTAAATAAAGCCTTATAGAAGTAGTCAGGACTTAAAATAATGTTAGGTGTTTTGTTAACGTCTAAGCTAGGATGTAATTCAGTAACATAGATCACATCACTGCCATAGTGGGCGATCAATTGGTTAACGATTTTCCGACAAGATTTAAGCACGTAACGTTTTAACATGTAAGAAAGTCGGGTCAATTCAACATCATCATCTAAGGTCTGTGTCTGGCGTTGTAGCTGGCGAATTTCATGTTGGTAATCTAAAATATGCTTGGAAATGATCGAGCCAGGGATCTGCAAGGAATTATCCATGCCATCGGTAGCCGTGATCATATTGATTTTACCGTAATCCAAGCCGACTACCCGGTAGCGGTGGCCAGACTCGACCAAGGCCTTGATCAAATCGTCGGCTTCGCGTGGACCAGGTAACGGCTTAGTTGCGGCTGCCGAACTAACCATGTGATTGGTTGCACTGTAGGCTGGCATTGAAACCTGACTTGGCGCGGCACTGTCAGCTGCGTGACTGGTAGCTGTTACTGTTGACTTCACAGTTGCTTGATTACTGCTGACGTGATTGCCGGCACTATTAGCAGCCGGTTTTTTTACTTTAGGGCTAGCCTTGGAACTTACTTTGGGGCTACGTTTGGCGTGGCTAACTGGTGCTGTGTTACCAGTGCTTTGTGCTGCAGCACTAGCCGCGGATTTGTTATTACTGTGTGGGGCATGGCTAGCCGTTGGTGCCTTTGAATTAGCCGCACTATTGGTACTACTGGAATTATTGCTGGTGGTTGTAGTTGCTTCATTCTCACTAGCCTCAGGTAGAACTAGTTGAATACCTTGATTCGGGTTCTGTCCAGGTAACATTAGGATCCAACCATCATCGCGCAAAGTCATCAGCCAACCCCGTTTTGGTGTATTGAAAATTTTTTCACTGGACTGTTTCGGCGCTAAAAATAAGGTATAAGAGTCGAGTTTGTTCAGTTGTAACAATAATTCTTGTGGTTCGCCGTCGTGTACGTTTAAGGTGGTCCGTGCGAAGACGACGAAACTATTATCGGGGATGGAAGTGATGCGCTCGTTTCGGAAGATATCCATCATAACATTAATAGTAGCTTGCGACATTTGCCGCTTAATACCGACACGTTGATTCAATTTCTGGTACAGATTACCTTTATCTGTGCCGCGATTGATCATAGCAACGGCACGCTTTTGAATCAAATTTTGTCGATTGATCAGGCGCCGAATTTCGTTGCTATTTTGAAATTTTTTAAATGCCAAATAATTTGGCTCCTTTCGTTGTTCGATTTTACATGCGAAGATACGAACCAACACTATCATACCGCATTTCCACTAACTTGAATAGCCACAGCCTATCTAACCGCAATGTGCTAAAATAGGCTTAATCATCAAGTTTGGAAAGCAGGCGCAAAATGAAATTTACAACAAAGGATCAAGTCACTTTAGATTACACGGATCAAGGTAGTGGCCAACCAGTTGTGATCCTAACTGGTTTAGGTGGCGTTAAGGAGTTATGGCGGCAACAGATCAGTGCGTTACTGACTGCTGGTTATCGGGTCGTTAATTTCGATTGCCGTAATCAAGGTCAGTCAGAGCACACGGCCAAAGGCTTGCGGATTTCACGGCATGCACAAGATTTAGCTGAATTGCTTGCTGCTTTGCAATTAGAAAACGTGATCTTGCTAGGCAATTCTATGGGGGCGGCCACGATTTTTGCGTACGCTTCGTTATATGGCAGTCAACACATTGCTAAGATCATCGACGTTGATCAACCGCCGCAAATGATCAATACTGCAGATTGGCCTTATGGTTTTAAACAGTTAACCTGGGATAATTTCTATCCGTATGTGCAGCAGCCTTTAGGTCGTTCGACTTTTAAGCATATTGACGATGAAACCTACCAATTAATGCGGCCGATCAAACAACAGTATCCCTACGATGCTAAATTAAACGTTCCTTTTTTGATCGATCACGCTACCCAAAACTGGCGGGATGTTGTTGCTGATCTACAATGTCCTATTTTGTTTGTCGCAGGGGCTAAAAGCCCGTATTTTGATCCATTATTTGCTTCGGCTGCCGCTGCATTAGCACCATTAGGACAGGCCCAAGTGATCGCCGCTGCTGGCCATATTGTGATGGCTGAGCAGCCGGCTGCTTTTAATCAGGTACTGTTAACATTTTTAGCACAATGAAAAAAGTGTGGCTCTCTGTCAAATCCTGTTGATAGTCAATTTTACAGTGTTAGAAGTTACTTAACTTCTAATGCTGTTTTTTTACTTGGTTTGGTCCGCATTTGTTGC
>NZ_BJDN01000021.1 GCF_005405165.1 Loigolactobacillus binensis | reverse complement strand
GCAAAATTAAAAAAATCTGTACAACCAAGGGACAAGTGTATCCAAAAGTTCAAAGCAATTCTGAGTTAGTTGAAAGATCTCACTAGCTAGAACTGATAAACATCGTATTTCAGCAAAAGATAAAGACATACCCGTCAGTTTTCGAAAAAATACGAAAACTGACGGGATTTTTATGAACTATGAATAATTCAGGATAATTCAGGAGTAACTATCATTTTAAATTCAGAGGCAACCCGTTCCTTTGACTGGATAGCTGATCCCGCAACCTTGTGAAAAAATGTTACCCCACAAGTCTCAACGCTATCAGTCCCACTTTCACGCTTTATTTGCTGTGCGCTATCGGCCCACAACTAATTGAAGCGGAAAGGTCAATGGAACAGGTTTTTTATTGGGATAAAACAAGCCAGCAATGGTTTGATTTATTAATATATTTGGCACCAACTTCAGTACTATAGGGAAAGAGCTTTCTGACCCTGAAGAAAGGAAGGACTACCATGTATAATCCAAAATCTCACATTGCCACTGAGTTCATCGATGATGATGAAATCCAAGAAACTCTGGCCTACGCTGACGCGAATAAAGACAACGCAGCTTTGATCGACCAGATTTTGAAGAAAGCAGCTCTCCATAAAGGGCTTGATCATCGTGAAGCTTCCGTTTTATTGGCCTGCACTTTGCCGGATAAAAATGCAGAAATTCTCGGCATTGCTAAAGGCATCAAGGAAGCGTTTTATGGCAAACGGATCGTGTTATTCGCACCGCTTTACCTTTCCAATTATTGTATCAACGGGTGTGTTTACTGTCCGTATCATAACCAGAACCGCCACATTCCGCGCAAAAAGTTGACTCAAGATGAGATCCGCCGAGAAGTTATTGCTTTGCAGGACATGGGCCACAAACGCCTAGCTCTGGAAACCGGTGAAGATCCGCGGAATTGTCCCATCGAGTATGTTTTAGAATCCATCAATACTATTTATAGTATCAAACATAAAAATGGTGCCATTCGGCGGGTCAATGTCAATATTGCGGCGACCACAGTTGAGAATTACCGGAAGCTGCATGAAGCGGGCATTGGCACATACATCCTATTCCAAGAAACCTACCACAAGGCAAGTTATTTGCAGTTACATCCTTGGGGACCTAAACATGATTATGATTACCATACTGAAGCCATGGATCGAGCACAAGAAGGCGGCATTGATGATGTAGGTATCGGTGTTTTATTCTGTCTAGATAAATATCGGTATGAATTTGCTGGTTTGATGATGCACGCAGAACATTTAGAGGCGGCCTTTGGGGTCGGCCCGCATACCATTTCTGCCCCACGGATCCGGCCGGCTGACGACATCGATCCCACCACCTTTGATAATGGGATCAGTGAAGAAACCTTTGAAAAAATTGTTGCCTGTATTCGGATCGCAGTCCCTTATACCGGTATGATCATGTCCACACGTGAAAGTATGGCTACGCGCCGCAATGTTCTAGATCTAGGTATCTCGCAAATCAGTGGTGCATCTTGTACCAGTGTCGGTGGCTACGCCGGAACTGATCGCGACAGTTTGGAATCCAACCAATTTGATACCAACGATAAACGCACAGTTGATGAAGTTGTCCATTGGCTGATGGATCTAGGCTATGTGCCAAGCTTCTGTACTGCTTGTTACCGCGCTGGCCGAACTGGGGATCGTTTTATGTCCCTATGTAAAAGTGGTCAGATCCAAAATTGTTGTTTGCCTAACGCCTTAATGACTTTAAAGGAATACATGCAGGATTACGCCAGCCCCGAAACTGTGGCGGCCGGCGAACGACTCATTCGGGAACAAGTGCCAGAGATTCCCAACGAACGAATTCGGGAAGTGGTCAGCAAGAATTTGGAAGCAATCACTGCTGGATCCCGGGACTTTAGGGTTTAAGCTTAACAAACACATGGCTGACTGAATTTAATTTATAAACTAAAACATGGCCTGAATGGGATCCGGTAATCCTATTGCGACCATGTTTTTTTTGATGGCCTAATTAAGGGCTTGTGAATTTTAAAAGGGATTAATTCTCATTTAATTTTAATGTACAAAGGAAAATAGTTGCATTTTCAGATTGGTTCCGTTTTAGAACTAATCTGATTTTTAAAGACTAACATAAAGCCCCATCTAGCGATTTTTTAATTTTTAAAGAAAGTTGGTTACCTAACTATCACATTAGAATAAAATGAGAATAAAAGTGGACGGTGTGCAACTTTCACAATAAGCCTGTATACTTTTTGGTAACATCAAGAATCTTGTGTAAATGAAATGCCTTCGTACATATAATATGTATCTAACTTAAATAAATGATGCTTCCAAGGTGTCCTGGAGTCCTTTGAACCCTCGGTGGATCCGCTTCAGAGACTTCTCGTTATAAACATTAAACTGAGAAACCAGGAAGCGATCCAGTGAATCTTCCGTTGGAAATTGTTCTTTGTGGTGGGTGGTGCGCTTGAGATGCTTATTAAAGTTCTCAATCAGGTTAGTGGAGTATAGTGATTGCCGGATAGCTGGTGGAAAGTCCATGAAAGTGAGTAAATTCGGCATTTTAAGCAGATCTTTGATTAATTTGGGATAGGTCTGATGCCAGTTGTTGGCGAACTCATTCAGTTTCAGTTCGGCTGCTTCACGGTTGGCGGCCCGATGAACTTGTTTAAAGTCACTGATCACGGCCTTGCGGTCTTTTACGCGAACTTTGTTCATCAGATTCCGCCCAACATGAACCAGGCAACGTTGTCGTTTGGCTTTAGGGAAATGCCGGTTCAAGCCTTCATCCAAACCAACTAACCCATCGGCCACAAACAACAGCACATCTTTAACGCCCTGCTTGATCAAGGTTCCCAGCAGTTCAGTCCAGATTCCAGTCGATTCCGTTGGCGCCACTTGGTAGTTCAGCACTTCTTTCGTACCATCTGGACGAATGCCAATCGCAATATGAACGGCTTCTTTTTGAACGGTATCCCGCTTTAACGGCAAGTAAGTGGCATCTAAGAAGATGGCCGCATATTGTGAAGCCAGTCGACGTTGCTGGAAAGCTTGAACCTGTTCATTGACGGCTTTAGTCATGTTGGAAACCGTGGCTTTGGAGTAGTGAGCACCGTACATTTTCTCAATAAGTTCGGCAATTTCAGCAGTGGTAATTCCCTTGGTATACAACTGAATGACCGTTGTTTCTAAATTATCACTGTGCCGACCGTAGGCTGGCAAGGTATGATTTTCAAACCGGCCATTGCGATCTCGAGGAATGGTTAAGTTAAGTTGGCCGTACTTCGTATCAAACGAGCGCTCATAACTGCCGTTGCGGTTATTACCAGTGTTAATCCCGGCGTATGAGTAGCGTTCGTAACCCAAAAACTCTGCCAATTCGGTTTGAAGCAGCTGGTTAATCGCAATTTCGAGGTGGTGACGAAAAACTTCGTCCAAATCTTGCTTTTGGGCTAGTGCAGCGATAATTTCTGTGGTAAGTTCATTCATGGGGAATGCCTCCTGTGATGTTTTCTGTGATTACTAAATATCATAAGGGAAGGCATTCCCTATTTCTATACAATTCAGAAATCTTTTATGCATTTACACAAGATATTTTACGCTCTCTACTTTTTAGATATAGTTTTCAGAAAATGAAATCAAAGGGGGATTCTATGACTATCAAATTACAAGTTAAAAATCTAACAAAAATATTTGGTAAGCGCGTGCCGCGTGCCAAAGAATTACTGAAACAAGGAAAATCAAAAGCAGCGATTCTAAAGGAAACAGGTGCGACAATCGGTGTCGACCGGGCTAACTTCGAAGTAGAATCTGGCGAGATTTTTGTCATTATGGGACTATCTGGGAGTGGTAAATCAACATTGGTTCGGATGATCAACCGGTTGATTGAGCCTACTGAAGGTAGTGTATTAATCGATGGCGAGGATTTAATGCAGATTGATAAGAAGGCATTACGTGAAGTCCGGCGTAAAAAGATGAGCATGGTATTCCAAAATTTTGGGCTCTTTCCAAATCGAACGATTCTTGAAAATACAGCCTATGGGCTTGAAATTCAAGGCATTGATAAGGCGACACGGGAACAAAAAACGAATGAAGCACTCGATTTAGTTGGTTTAAATGGTTATGGCGATCAGTATCCGACACAATTATCTGGTGGGATGCAACAACGGGTTGGTTTAGCGCGTGCATTAGCGAATGATGCTGAGATTTTATTAATGGACGAAGCTTTTTCTGCGCTTGATCCATTGAATCGTTCTGACATGCAAGACCAACTACTCGACTTGCAAGAAACGATGCACAAAACAATTATCTTTATTAGTCATGATTTAAATGAAGCGCTCAAAATCGGCGACCACATCATGATCATGAAGGATGGGGAAATCGTTCAAACCGGGACACCGGAAGATATCTTGACACGGCCTGCTGACGAGTATGTAGAGAAATTCATCGAAAACGTTGATCGTAGTAAAGTTTACACGGCCGGCAACGTTATGATTCGCCCAACGACTGTTAATATTGAAAAAGATGGCCCTCGTTTGGCCTTAAAACGAATGCGTGAAAATGAAGTTTCTAATGCTTACGTTGTCAACAGTAAACGTGAGTTAGTTGGGATTATTGATGCGCGTGATGTACTTGAGTTAGTCCGCAAAGAAAGTCGTGATTTGCAATCAATCGTGAATACTGAAGTTCCAACAACCGATGAAGAGACACCAATTGCTGATATCTTAGATGATATTTCGCAAACGGGCATTCCGTTTGCTGTCTTAAATGATAAGCAACAATTACGTGGGATTATTATTCGCGGGGCCGTCTTAGGGGCACTTGCAGGAAACGAGGTGAACCATTTTGCTTAATTTAATGACGATTACTAAATTACCAATTGCCAATTGGATGGATCACTTTGTCGATTGGCTGACACAATTTACTGGCTTTTTTAATGGTTTAACGAATTTTATTGGCGGAATTATCAACGCTTTCCAATGGGTGTTTGATTTAATCCCCATCTGGTTATTCATCGTGATTATCGCTGGCGTCACTTATTTAGCGAATCGCGACACCAAAAAATGGGGTTTAATTATCTTTGAAGTCCTCGGCCTACTCTTGATTTGGAACCTTGATTTCTGGCGGGATATGACGCAAACGTTAACGTTAGTGTTAACCTCGAGTCTGATTTCCCTCGTAATTGGGGTGCCACTTGGAATTTGGATGGCCAAAAGCGATATTGTCCAGGCAATATTTAAACCCATCTTAGATTTCATGCAGACAATGCCGGCATTTGTTTACTTAATTCCAGCCGTTGCCTTCTTTGGTATCGGGATGGTCCCGGGCGTTTTCGCATCAGTGATTTTTGCCATGCCACCAACGGTTCGTATGACAAACCTTGGGATTCGCCAAGTGCCAACCGAATTGATCGAAGCCTCTGATTCATATGGCTCAACTGAATGGCAAAAGTTAATTAAGGTTCAATTACCATTGGCGAAATCGACCTTAATGGCTGGGGTTAACCAAAGTATGATGTTGGCCTTATCAATGGTCGTGATTGCGTCAATGATTGGAGCAATGGGCTTAGGAACACGAGTTTACTTTGCTGTTGGCCGGAATGATGCTGGGGGCGGTTTTGCAGCCGGCTTGGCAATCGTAATCTTAGCGATTATTATTGATCGTTTAACCCAAGCTTTGAACCGGCAACGTAAACATTAAGGAGGGATTCAGTGATTAAGAAGAATAAATTAATAGCTTTTTTCACCTTAGTGGGGCTCGTCACACTTCTAACGGCCTGCAGTTCGCAAACTAAGCCGTACGCTACCGATGAGAAATTAGGCGGTCAAATTAATTACACGATTACCGGAATTGACGCGGGTGCTGGGATTATGGCATCCACACAAACTGCAATTAACAAGTATCATTTGAATGATCAGAACTGGCAGTTGCAAACCAGCTCAACTGCGGCAATGACCAGTACGTTAGACAAAGCGATTGCGGATAAACGCCCAATCGTCATTACTGGTTGGCAACCACATTGGATGTTTACTAAATATCCAATCAAGTTTTTAAAAGACCCCAAAAATGTTTTTGGTCAAGCTGAACACATTAATACGGTTGTTCGTAAGGGGCTAAAGAAGGATATGCCAGAAGCATATACCATCTTAGATCGATTCCATTGGACGCCAAAGGAAATGTCGACCGTAATGCTTAAAGTCAATGACGGTGTTGAACCTGAAAAGGCGGCGCGCGATTGGATTCAAGACAATCCAGAAAAAGTTGCTGAGTGGACTAAGGGTGTTAAAAAGGTTCATGGCACGAAAATTAAGTTAACCTATGTGGCTTGGGATTCAGAAATCGCGTCAACTAACGTGGTGGCTGAAGTTTTACGTCAACAAGGTTATCAACCAACGATTCAAGCTATGGAAATTCAACCGATGTGGGCGTCAGTCGCAACTAAAGCAGCCGATGCACAAGTTTCCGCATGGTTACCGAAGACCTCTGGTTTATACTACAAGGATTACAAAGGTCAGATTGAAGACTTAGGTCCGAACTTAGAGGGTGCTAAGGTCGGTTTAGCTGTACCTAAGTATATGACGAATATTAATTCGATTGAAGATTTGAAAACAAAATAGAATCAAACAGCGTATGCGATCTGTTCAGATAGAACATGGTTAGATGATCAAATTTCGGCTGTTGAAAGAGTCGGTTAGGGCAAAAGTTACTTTTGTTCCAACCGACTCTTTTTTTATTTGTTAGACATTCTCTGTTAGAATAGGACTATTGAATGTTATCGGAGGCGGAATAGATGTCTGTTAAGGCGTTTTTAGATTTTATCGAATTACGCACTAAAGTTGGTAGCGTGATTCCCTTTATGGCTGGGTTCTTTTTTACGTTGTATTATTTCCACCAAATTGATCCGATCAATACCGTGTTGTACTTCTGTGCATTGGTGTTAATTGATGTCTTCACAACGGGATGGAATAATTACAACGACTTTCACCTCGCTAAAAATGAAACGCTCCAGCAATCAACCAGTGCATTAGGACGACAAGATATTGCCCCTAAGGTTGCTTTACGCTGGTTGATCGGCTTTATAAGTACGGCAACCGTTCTGGGGCTGATTCTGGTCTGGCGCACAAATTTAATTGTGTTAGCCATCAGTGTTCTGTTCATCTTAATCGGGATTTTATATACTTACGGCCCATTCCCAATTTCACGATTACCACTGGGTGAGTTGTTATCGAGTCTGGTATTAGGGTTCGGTAATTTCTTTTTGACGGTGTATGTCAACGTTCCGGCGGATCAGTTGGTCGATTTGCGCTTTGATGGGCCGTTAATGTTATTCCAACTGAATTGGCTGAATGTGATTTTGGTGTTTGTGGCGAGTTTACCAACTGTCTTCCTGATTGCTAATTTGATGTTAATGAACAATATTTGTGATTACACAGTCGATTTAGAGAATGGGCGGCACACATTAATCAGTTACATTGGTCAAAAGCGCGGCATTCAACTTTATCAACTTAGTGCGTATAGTTGTTACGTGGTGATTATTGTTGGGATTGGCCTGAAATTATATCCATGGCCAGCAGCGCTAGCTTTTGCGAGTGGCCCAACTTTGTTACGTAATGGGTTTGCATTACAGAAGAGTCAGGAAAAACGCGTTGTATTTGGTACAGCGGTTCAGAATCTAATTGTCTTTAACGGTTTTTGGCTAGTGGGAATGTTGATTGGCCTCTATCTTTAAATGAAAAGTCACTGCGGTGGCTTTTTTGTTTGGGCGATCATTTAAACTAACTGGAATTTAACAGCAACTATTTTAAATAGTGGCACCGCATCATTTTTTATTTTTCAGAAAAAATGGCAATTTGATGAATAATCAATTAGAATTAAGCGTATCAAATATAAAAGGTGGGTTATTTATGCGTGCAGTCTTAACCGTCGTTGGACGAGATAAAGTTGGAATCGTGGCGGGCGTCAGCCAAACATTGGCGCAATTACAATTTAACATTGTCGACATGAGCCAAACTATTATGCAAGGTAATTTTACTATGATGCTAATGTGCGAATTATCCGCTACAGATGTGGACTTTGAGCCAATTCGCGCCCAACTGAACCAATTGGGGCAGCAATTAGGCGTGCAGATCCGAATTCAGCGTGAAGAAATTTTTGACACAATGCATAAAATTTAATGGAGGTGCCGGAGCTTGGAAACTAGCCAAATACTGGAAACGATTCGCATGATCGATGAGGAAAATTTAGATATTCGCACGATCACTATGGGTATCTCACTGTTGGATTGTATTGATCCAGATATTGAGCAGGCCTGCCGCAAAATTTATCAAAAGATCACCACTAAGGCAGCGCACCTAGTTGAAGTGGTCAATGCCATTGAAGCTGAATATGGGGTGCCGATCATTCACAAACGGATCGCGGTGACACCGATCAGTATCATTGGTGCGGCAACTGCTGCAACGGACTATTTACCCTTTGCCCAAGCCTTAGATCGCGCCGCTAAACAAGTCGGCGTTAATTTTATTGGCGGTTTTTCGGGTTTAGTTCAAAAAGGGTACCAAAAGGGGGATGAGATTTTAATTCACTCACTTCCCCAAGCACTGAGCCAAACTGAATTTGTGTGCGGGTCGGTCAATGTGGGTTCCAGCAAGTCAGGGATCAATATGGATGCGGTACGTGATATGGGGGTGGCCGTTAAGGCTGCCGCCGCACTATCGCCTTTAGCGCCGGCAAAATTAGTGGTGTTCGCCAATGCTGTTGAAGACAATCCCTTTATGGCAGGTGCATTTCACGGTGTTGGTGAAGCGGACGTGGTGATCAACGTTGGGGTCAGCGGTCCCGGTGTGGTCAAGCGTGCGCTGGAAAAGGTTAAAGGGCAGCCGTTTGACGTGGTGGCCGAAACGATCAAGAAAACGGCCTTTAAGATCACGCGCGTCGGTCAGTTAGTCGGTCATATTGCGGCCCAACGGTTGGCCGTACCTTTTGGGATCGTTGATTTATCGTTGGCGCCGACGCCGAAAGTTGGCGATTCTGTTGCCCGAATTCTAGAAGAGATCGGTTTAGAAACGGTGGGCACCCACGGAACCACGGCCGCCTTAGCTATGCTCAATGATGCAGTTAAAAAAGGCGGCGTTATGGCCTGTAACCAAGTCGGCGGCTTATCCGGTGCATTTATTCCAGTGTCCGAAGATGAAGGGATGATCGCCGCAGCCAGCAGTGGGGCGCTGAATTTGGAAAAATTAGAAGCGATGACGGCGGTTTGTTCGGTGGGGCTCGACATGATCGCGATTCCGGGTGATACGCCGGCGACCACCATTGCCGCGATGATCGCAGATGAGGCCGCGATCGGGATGATCAACAACAAAACCACTGCGGTGCGGGTCATCCCGGCCGTTGGCGCTAAGGTTGGTGACAACGTGGAATTTGGCGGCTTACTGGGGCGGTCACCGGTGATGCCCGTTAATACAGCCTCAGCCGCGGATTTCATTGCTCGCGGCGGACATATTCCTGCACCGATCCATTCGTTTAAAAATTAGTAAGGTTAGTGACGATCGTTGGTGCTAGGCAGATTTGTTTTAACTAAGTGGCTAAATCAAGCGCGCTTAACGTTGAATGATCAGCGTTTTCTAATAGAGCAGCGTGATACTAAAAAGTGGCGCCAGCAATGGGGCCACTTTTTTGTCGTTTCATTTCGCGTGCTGGATAAGTTGCGCTAAGACCTTGATCCCGGCTTGGAATTTTTGGGGGCTAACATAGGCGTAGGACAAACGGATCGCGTGTTCCGCACCATAAACACTGCCTGGATTAAACAGAATATGGTGACGCAACGCCGCTTGAAACAAGCGCTCAATGTTGATCTGCGGGGCCAGGTGCAGCCAAATGTAAAAGCCACCGCTAGGCGTTTGCCAAGTGGCAGCGGTGCTAAGGTACTGTTGTAAACTGGCTAGCGCAGCGTCGCGGCGTTGACGTAACTGCTGGCGGAGTTCAGTTAGGTAATCATCATACGCAGTATCTGCCAATAGCGCCGCCAATAATTGTTGTGCCAGCGAACTAGCGCCTTAATCGGTTTGCATTTTCACGTCGCTTAGGCGCCGGATCACTGCCGTGGGGCCGACTAGCCAACCTAAACGCAGGCCAGGCGCTAAGGTTTTCGAGATCGTGCCAAGATATAGCACATTACCGGTGTGATCCAGCGCTTTTAGCGGTAGTGGCGGCGGGGTTTCCAGCCATAGCTCTTGATAGGCGGTGTCCTCGATAAGCGGTAATTGCTGCTGTTGGGCAAATTGCAGTAGCGCTTGGCGCCGCGCCAAGGTCATGACGCTGCCAGTGGGATTTTGGAAACTGGGGATCGTGTACAACAATTGTTGCTGTGTAGCCGGCGGAATTTGCCAATAGCAGAGGCCGCTGGCGTCCTGAGGTATGCCTTTTATAGTGGCGGCGGCCGACTGGAAGACTTGCAGCGATTTAAGGTAGGTGGCAGCTTCAGTGTAAACGGTGGCACCAGGCCGCAATAAAGCGACTGAGATCAATTCTAATGCCTGTAACGAGCCGGAAGTGATCAAAATATTTTCTGGTTGGACGTTGATCTGCCAGCGGTGCAGTCGTTTGACCAATGCTTGGCGTAAATTCAGCGCGCCTAATGGTTCCAAATAATTCATTTGCGTGATCTGCGGCGTGATCGTTTTTAATTTGGTTTGGATCAAGCGTTGCGGGAAAAGTTCAGGCGCTAATTCACCGGTACTTAAGCGTAAATAATCGGCGTTTTCCAGCCGGTTGATCGTTTGGATCGTCGGTAAGTTGGCGTTGAATTGACCGTTCAGATAGTGATGCCAGTCCAGCGTCAGCGACCAAGTATTGCTGGCGACGCGGGTGCCGTTGCCGTAAGCACTGGTCAGTACACCGGCGGCCTGCAGATCATTTAATGCAGTGACGATGGTGCTACGGTTAACGCCAAATTGTTGGGCCAGCTGGCGTTGTGCCGGTAATTTTTCCCCTAGCAACCAATTTCCTTGTTGGATTTGTTGGCGGCAGTAGGTACTGATCTGTTGGTAAAGGGGAACGGTTGCGTTGGGATCGGGGCGCCAATTGATTTGCATGCGAAGACTCCTTTCACTGTTTGGTCCTTATTTGATGACTGTTCCCAATAATGGTTGGGTGAGTTTTGCGGATTTGGTTGGCGACAAGCAGTTGCTTCATCTCTATAATAGGCAACTAACAGTGAAAAGAAAAGCTTAATCAGCCTGCAGCTAAGGTGTGCTTTTCAATAAATTTAATGTAAACGGAGCTAAAAACGCTGCAAGCTAATCATCTTTTTAGCCCCGTTTTCGTAAAGGTTGGTTGGTATGATTCATTATTTACAAGGTTTATTATTTGGCATTGCTTATATTGCACCGATCGGGTTGCAAAATTTATTTGTGATCAATACGGCACTGGCCCAACCGCGGCGCCGGGCACTAAAAGTTGCGGTGATCGTGACCTTTTTCGATATCAGTTTGGCGCTGGCGACATTTTATGGTGTTGGTCGGTTGTTGACTTGGTTGCCCTGGTTAAAATTGGTGGTGCTGGGCGTTGGTAGCTTGATCGTGTTGTACATCGGCGTCAGCTTACTGCGCGCACAGGCCCCGGAGCTGAAAAAAAGTAGTACGCAACCCTTTAGTTATTGGCGTGCGATTATGGCGGCTTTTGCCATCGCGTGGTTAAATCCCCAAGCATTACTGGATGGCACGTTGCTGTTAGGGGCCTTTCGGGCATCGTTGGCCCCGCTAGCCGCTGACTTTTTTATTGGCGGCGTGATGACGGCTTCGGCGATTTGGTTTTCCGGCCTGACCCTGCTGATCTCTTGGTTGCGTGATCGTTTTACCACTAAATTTTTATTGTTACTGAACCGGATTTGTGGCGGCGTGATCATTTTATACGCTTGGAAATTAGTCAGCGAATTTGTGCAGCTGATTTGGTAGAATAGATAAAAAAAGGTGGTGGGCCAATGCGCTATTTGATTTTGTTGCGCGGCGTCAATGTTGGCGGCAAACACCGCGTCGTGATGGCCGAACTGCGCCAACAGTTAACGACGCTGGGATGCAAACAGGTACGCTCGTACATTAATAGCGGCAACTTACTGGTTGATAGCGACCAAAGCTTAATTGAAATGCAAAACACGGTAACCGCACTTTTAGCGGCGCAATACCCTTTTCCGATTGCAGCGGTGGTCATTGAAAAGGCGGCTTACTTGACTGAAGTAGCGCAAGTACCAACTTGGTGGGGTCAAGCCGGCGAGCTCCGGCATAACGCGCTGTTCTTTTTACCCACCTTTACAGAGTCGCTGTTAATACCGTTACGGCAGCAGGTGACGACTTACGAGCAGATCTATTACGGCCAGCACGCGTTGTTTTGGACCGCGCCGGCGCAGCAACATTATTCGCGTAGTTTATACGCCAAGCTATCACCGTTGGCGCTCTACCCGGCGGTGACGATCCGCAATCGTAATACAACGTTGAAGCTGGCGGCACTACTGCAGAATTAATGCATTTAATAAGATATGTAGTATAATAAGAATAGCTAAATATAACGTCTGGTTATATTAATTTGGTATTTTAGACTAATTTAGCGTACCTGTGTTTAAAAAAGGTGCCGCGTTTTGCTCCGACAGACAAGCACTTAAAAGTTGCGCTACGTTAATTTTCATTTCAAACAAAGGAAGGACTTCTGCATGTATAAAGCTGTCGTTTTTTTCGATTTAGATGGAACTTTATTTGATAATGACAAACAAGTCACACCGGCCAGTATCAAGGCGATCGCCCAGTTAAAGGCCAATAATATTTTGCCAGTGATCGCCACCGGCCGTAGTTTATTTGAAATTACTGGCACTTTGACCCAAGCCGGCATCGATTCTTGTGTTTGTGCGGACGGCAGCTACATTCAAGTCGCCGGGCGGCCGCTGAAAACTGAATATCTGAAAACGGCTGATATTACGGCAATCACTGAGTACGCACAACAAACGGAGCTGGCGGTTTCTTACTATAATCCCAATGGTTTTGTGGTCAGTCACGAAAATAAATTGGTGCGGGCTAATTATCATGAGTTGCAGGAACGGATCACAGTGGCACCAGATGCCTACTTGACGACTAAGGTGAACATGCTTTTTGTATTTAGTCCGGATACCGATAAGCAGGATGATGTTTATCGGCAGAAATTTGCTGGCACCTTCAGCTTTTATCGGAATAATCGGCGGGGCCTTGATGTGGTCAAGGCCGGCGTTTCTAAGCGCTCTGGTATCGAATATTTATTAAACCACACCGATCTGGAAAACGTACCAACTTACGGCTTTGGCGATTTCTACAACGATCTACCAATGTTTGATGTTGTCAAAACACCGATCGCCATGGGCAATGCGGTTCCGGAAATGAAGGCTAAAGCCGCTTGGGTCACCGCTAGCAATATGGATAACGGGA
This sequence comes from Loigolactobacillus binensis, assembly GCF_005405165.1. Classification (GTDB taxonomy): domain Bacteria; phylum Bacillota; class Bacilli; order Lactobacillales; family Lactobacillaceae; genus Loigolactobacillus; species Loigolactobacillus binensis. The sequence goes on along the minus strand of NZ_BJDN01000021.1, from coordinate 38,622 downwards.
TCGTCAAAGGGCTGCAACATTACCATCTGATTTAAGGTGCGATCACTATAAAAGCGCGTTACCTTATAGCACACGTTTTGACTATCTTGTTCAGCAATACAACAAAGGCGCAGACATCAATTACTGATGTCTGCGCCTTGTTTGTGCTACCGAACAATTTAATGATGTGCAGTTGCAAGATAATGTGAGTGGTGGCGATTAATCTTCGTCATCGTCGTCTTCTTCAACTAAGCCTTCCCACGCAGTTTTGCCAAGAATGGCTTGTAAGCGGCGAATGGCTTGATTGTTTTGACCACGTAAGTTCGTTAAGAAAGCAGCCATCGCTGGCCGGTTTTCCTTAGTTGCTAAAGCAATAGCGCGATCAATGAACATGTTTTGCGTGGCGTAATCGTGCGCGGTAATGTCAACTAGCTCAGCGTTGCTACGGTATTTGTTGCGGCCATCTTCTTCTAGCATTGCGTAATTCGCGTATTCGGCGCTAGTTGACGGTGGTAATTCATTTTCATCCAGCAAAACTTTAGCTAGCGCGTCGAAATTCTTGCGGCCGGCGCTGATCAATTCTGTGTACAGTGGCTGTAGGGCTTCAGCGGCGAAGCCTTCTAAGAACCAACTAGTTTGGTGCAATTTAATATTGTTAACGTGTAGATTGGCTAAAATATGGCCCGTCATGGCACCGGCAGTTGGAGTGTGGTGATCTGTGTCGGCCTGTTTGATTTCAGCTTGGTAACGTGCTTCGATTTCTTCTTTACTCATAGTGTAACCCTCCAAATTTAATTTTCTAAGTGTAAATGATCCTTAAGCTTTGACCTTAATTTTTTCAACCGTGTAGCCTAATTTAGTTACAACGGCAGCTAAGTCTTCGGCGCTGGTCTGCTCGTCGTTAAAATCGGCTTTGACTTTGCCAGCGTTGAATAAAACTTTGACCTTTTCTACGCCGGCGTGGTTCTTGACCGCGTTTTCGATTTTTTGCATACATGAAGGACAAGTTAATGCATCTAATTGTAAAACAGCTTTTTTCGTCATATTGACTGCAACTCCTTTGTTTAACTTTACTTGATGGTTATAGTGTACCGCGCCAGGCGCAGGTGGAAATTGACAGCAGTCAAGTTTACCTGAATTCTTGACCCTAAGTTTAACGAGAAAAGAAAAGCTGCCGCTAAGTCGATTTAGCAGCAGCTTACCCGCTGATTTTTATTTTGCGGTGGCTAGTTTAGCAGTGGGTGCAGCCTTTTCGTGGCCGTAATTGATCAAGCGCATTGCGTTGAAGATCACGACCAAGATGCTGATTTCGTGGACGAACATTCCGCTGGCCATGAAGATGAAGCCGGCGATCAATCCTAATAGTAAGAAGGCAACTACACCAATGGCGATCACAATATTTTCTTTGGTGTTCAGTACGGTCTTCTTGGCCAAGCCGTAAGCATGGACTAAAGCGTGGAAGCTGGATTGCATTAGGACAACGTCGGAAGTTTCGATGGCGACATCAGTGCCACTACCCATGGCGATACCGATGTTAGCGGTGGCAAGGGAGGGGCTGTCGTTGATACCATCACCGACGAAAGCCACGGTGCGGCCGGCTTGCTGGAATTGTTTAACGAATTCGACTTTTTGTTCTGGCATTAATTCGGCGTGGACTTCATCGATCCCCACTTGTTGGGCCACGTAATCGGCAGTGGCTTGGTTGTCACCAGTCAGCATAACTAGATGTTTGGCGCCTTTTTCCCGTAAGTGTTGTAATTCGGCAGCGACTTCGGGGCGAATGATGTCGGCGATACCTAACATTAATTCAAGTTTACCATCAACGGCGACTAACACGATCGAGCTGCCAGTAGTTTTCAACTCAGCAAGGTCTTCTTGCTGGCTGGCGCTTAAATGAACGTTATTAGCGGCGAGTAATTTATGGTTGCCGGCTAAAACCGCATGGCCGTCAATAGTTGCGGACAGGCCTTGCCCTTTAATGGTTTGATTGTCAGCAATGTTCAAAGCTTGATAGTTGTAGTCTTTTTGTTCAGCGTAATTGACTACGGCGCGGCCTAAGGGATGGTCAGATAGACTTTCGATCTTAGCAGTTAAAGCAAAAGCTTGTTCCAGTGGTAAGTCGTAGTTATTGACTTTCGCGACGGAGGTATTGCCTTTAGTCAATGTGCCCGTTTTATCGAAGACGAAGGTATCGACCTTGGCGAAAGTGTCCATTGCGTCGCCACCTTTGATCAAGATACCGCGTTTGGCGCCGTTACCGATGCCGGCCACGTTAGAAACTGGGGCACCGATAACCAGGGCTCCAGGGCAACCTAGAACTAAGACGGTGATCGCCAGCTTGAAGTCACGGGAGAAAATGAAGACCAGTAGCGCGATGACCAAAACAGCCGGCGTGTAATATTGGGCGAAACGATCAATAAATTTTTCAGCGTGGGACTTGGTGTCTTGGGCATCTTCAACTAATTCGATAATCTTAGCGAAGGTGGTGTCGTCGCCGACTTTAGTGGCGCGGACTTTTAAATAACCATCGCTGAGCATGGTGCCAGAGAAAACATCATCATCAACTTGTTTAGTGATCTCCCGTGATTCACCAGTGACGGCGGATTCGTCGGTGTAGCCGTGGCCGTCAACGATCACGCCATCGACAGGGATCGAGGCCCCAGTTTTGACTAAGACGATATCGTCTTCTTCGACGTCATCCACGTCAACTTCTTCAGTGGTGCCATCATCGTGGACCAAAGTGGCGGTGGTCGGCGCCATTTCCGTCAATGATTTGATCGATTCACGGGTTTTAGATAAGGTCCGTGCTTCCAAATAACTACCGAACAAGAATAGGAAGGTGACGATGGCGGATTCGTTGTATTCGCCGATGATGAAGGCGCCGATCACGGCGATGCTGACTAACAACTCAATACTGATGACCTTGACCCGCAAGGCCTGGTAAGCGTGGAGCATGATCGGGACAGCAGCGATGATCGAAGCCACCGCTAATACGATGTTGTAGGTAAGCGAGCTGCCAGCAAATTTACCAGCATAGCCTAAAACAATCAAGACGGCGGTCAGTAACGTGATTTGATTGATGTGATTTTGGATCCAGTTTTGAAATTTCATTTTTCCGCACTCCTTTTTTAATGGTTCGTAACTCAACTTGATGGCTTTAGCATAAACGCTTTGTGCGGTGGATGAATTGATAGAAGTCAAGTTTAGTTAAATTAAACGCGAATCGTCAAAATTTTAACTTGATAAGTGGTTGCCGGCGCGGAAACCGTGACGGTGCTTGGCGCTTTTTTACCCCGCAAGGCTTGACCCAGCGGGGAAGCCACCGAGATTTTACCAGCATTGACATCCACTTCTTCTTTACCGACTAATTGGTAGGTGACTTGTTCATGATCGTCGAGAAACTCGACAACCACAGTGTTGCCAATATCTGCGGTACCATCCGTTTTAGGAGCTAAGATTTGTGCGTATTGTAATTGTTTGTTTAAGTAACGTAGGCGACTTTCTAAATGGCGCAGATCACGTTTAGCCGAGCTGTATTCTGCATTTTCTGATAGATCACCTAAGGCGCGGGCGGCCTGAAGAATTTTGATTCGTTCTGGCTTGGCCGCCATTAACTGGGCAATTTCCGCAGTGATCTGATCATAGCCATTTTGCGTCATTTGATTGAAATAAGGTTGCATGGGCCCACCTCCAGTTTTAGGTTAAAGCGTGGCGCAACAACAGGCAGTTTTTGGCACGCTTGAAAATAAGGGTTAAGACAACTTGATAGTTGTAACATATTTGTGGACTTCAGGAAAGTTCACCGTTAAATGTAAAATTTTAACCATTAAAATTTACGCGGCAACACTAATGGTCTAGATCAGCGCTAAGTTTAAGCGCCACATAGCATTGCCGAGTTAGCGGTCTTTATGTAAGCGTTTTAGCTAAAGGCTGCGAATTACGGGGACAGTAATTATGGTCAAGAAAAGGGTTGCATTTTATTAGTACGTCATATATATTTAATGACGTACTAATAAAAGATAAAGGTGGCTATCAGTATGCAACAAATTTATTTCTTCAACGAAGGTCGACGGGATATGCGTTCATTACTTGGCGGTAAAGGGGCCAATTTAGCTGAAATGACGCATTTAGGGTTACCGGTACCACAGGGCTTTACCATTTCGACAGTTGCGTGTCACGAATATGAAAAAAATCAAAATCAATTACCAACCACGTTGCGCAGTGAAATCACTACTGCGTTGCAACGTTTAGAGGGTATTACCGAAAAGAAATTTAATTCAATGGCTACTCCGCTATTAGTTTCCGTTCGTAGTGGAGCCGCAATTTCCATGCCGGGTATGATGGATACTATTTTAAACTTAGGTCTAAATGATCAAACCGTTTTAGGTTTGGCGGAGCAAACACAAAATGAGCGGTTTGCGTGGGATTGTTACCGGCGACTGCTGCAAATGTTTGGTAACGTAGTTTACGATATGCCGGAACAAACTTTTGAAAGCGTCTTAACTGACTATAAACGCCGTAATGGCTACCGTACGGATCTTGATCTCACCGCAGCGGACCTGAAAGCGATCGTCGCCGATTTTCAAAATATTTACTTAGAATCTAAACACGGCAGCTTCCCGCAATCACCACAAGAACAATTAGAACTTGCCGTTTCCGCGGTTTTCACATCATGGCAGAATCCACGGGCCAAAGTTTACCGGAAGTTACATCATATTGATGAACACATCGGCACTGCAGTCAATGTCCAGGCGATGGTTTTCGGTAATAGCGGTGCTGATAGTGGCACCGGGGTGGCTTTTACGCGTGATCCAGTTACTGGCGAGAAAAAAGTTTTTGGTGAATTCTTGCAAAATGCGCAAGGCGAGGACGTGGTTTCTGGGGTTCGGACACCACAAGGGCTACCGGCAATGAAAGCAATGGCGCCACAAGCTTACGAACAATTTATCACCGCAGTCGCTAAACTGGAAACCCACTATCATGATATGCAAGATGTTGAGTTCACTTTGGAACACGGTAAATTATATTTCTTACAGACCCGTGATGGTAAACGCACCGCTAAGGCCGCCGTTAAAATTGCCGTTGATCAAGTCAATGAAGGTTTGATCGACCAGAATGCGGCGTTGCTACGGGTCGATCCAGAGCAGATCAGCAATTTATTACATCCTGAATTTGCGGCCGCAACGTTAGCCGCGCAGCAGCCGTTGACTAAAGGCTTGCCGGCTAGCCCTGGTGCAGCCAGTGGGAAGATCTATTTCACTGCGCCTAGTGCCAAAGCCGCACACGAGGCAGGCGAGAAAGTCATTTTAGTCCGTCAGGATACGTCACCGGAAGATATTGAAGGCATGGTGGTCAGTGAGGCCATCGTGACTTCCCGTGGCGGGATGACTTCCCACGCTGCCGTGGTTGCCCGTGGGATGGGCAAATGCGGGGTCGTTGGTTGCGAAAATTTGGTGGTCGATCAAGCAAAACAGCAAGTTGTTATTAACGGGCAAGTCTTCGCTAAAGGTAGTGAACTATCCGTTGATGGCGCTTCAGGCCAAATTTACGCTGGTGTACTAGAAGCAACACAGGCCACACAAGATGAAAATTTGCAAACCTTATTGACGTGGGCTGCATCGGTCGGTAAACTCGATGTTTACGCCAACGCTGACACTCCCGCGGACTTTGCCCAAGCACTAAATTTTGGGGCAAAGGGGATCGGCTTGACACGTACCGAGCACATGTTTTTCAAATCTGATCGGTTACTTAAAATGCGGCGTTTGATCATTGCCGGTACGACGGCTGATCGCGTTGAGCCCTTGGCCGAATTAGAAGAATTACAAACGGAAGATTTCTATCAATTATACCGTTTAGCCCAAGGTAAAACCGTGACGATCCGGCTATTAGATCCACCATTACATGAATTCTTGCCCCACGATACTAAGGAAATGACCCGGGTGGCTGAAGCTTTAGCTATGTCAGTTAGCTCGTTGGCAAAGCGGGTCGCTGTTTTACACGAAGCGAACCCCATGCTCGGCCATCGTGGCTGTCGGCTAGCGGTTACTTACCCAGATATTTACGAAATGCAAGTGACTGCGATTGTCAATGCTGCTTTGCGTTTGAAGCGTGAAGGCATTCCCGTTAAACCGCACATCATGATTCCATTGATCGATACGTTACCAGAATTAAAATGGGTCAAAGCGCGCCTAGTGGCCAAGATCAATGATCTTTTGGCCGCAGCACGTACGCCGCTACATTACCAAATCGGGATCATGATGGAAATGCCCCGGGCTTGTCTGGTTGCCGATCAATTAGCGCAAGAAGCTGAATTCTTCAGCTTTGGGACCAATGATCTGACCCAATTGACCTTCGGCTATTCGCGTGATGATATTGGCAGCTTCTTACCAACGTACATCGAACGCGGTATTTTAAAGGCGGATCCATTTAAAACCCTAGACGTTGAAGGGGTTGGCCGGTTAATGAAAATGGCCGTTGATAAAGGCCGTTACGAACGGCGTTCATTACCGATCGGTGTTTGTGGTGAATTAGGTGGCGATCCGGCCTCGATCAGCTACTTTGAAAAAATTGGCATTGATTACGTGTCGGTTTCACCATTCCGTGTACCAAGTGCTGTTCTTGCCAGTGCGCAAGCGACTTTACAACATGATTATCAAGCCAGTAAGGCAGCCGTGCAAGCACGCTAAAAATCAGCTATACTAAAGGTAATTATTCAAATGTGAAGGATGGCGCTGGGCGTGGAGTTTACTAAGCGACAACGAGAGATCATTGCGATCGTAAAAAATGAGCAGCCGATCAGTGGCGCAAAAATAGCGGCGCAGCTTAATTTAACGCGGCCGACCTTGCGTAATGACCTTTCAATTCTAACAATGACGGGTATGCTTGATGCTAAACCGAAAGTCGGCTATTTCTACGCCGGCCAGCACCTGACCAATTTATCATTTGAAACGTTATATGCCGCGCCAGTGGCGACGATCATGCTGGCACCGGTAATGATCAAACCAACGACGACTGTGCAAGATGCGGTGACTAGTCTGTTCATGAACGATGTGGGCTCGCTTTATGTGGCGGACGAACACCAGCAGTTACTTGGGGTGATCTCACGAAAGGATCTATTGCGGAGCACGATCAGTGGCGGCGACCTCCAGCATAATTACGCCTCGCTGATCATGACGCGGATGCCTAACGTGATCACAACAAGTCCCAATGCGCGAATTTTGGATGCGGGGTATTTATTAAAGGAACACCAAGTTGATTCTTTGCCAATATTGGCCGAGGACACCCAAAAAATCGTTGGCAAAATTACTAAAACACGGTTGATGACGTATTTTATCGAACAGGGTTTAGCGATTGAACAAAATCAGTTATAATTAAGGGCACAGCGCAGTTGGCTAGTAAACAACCTTAATTGTGAAGTAGAGGAAGTGGCGTCATGATTATTTACATTATTTCGGATGCCGTTGGCGAAACGGCGCAGCGGGTGGTACAGGCCACCTTACTGCAATATCCGGAACTCAAACCGGTGATCCGCACGTATCCATTTGTGACCACAGTGGATGAATTGGCACCGATCATGCAAGATGCAGTTGCCGAACAAGCTATCGTGACGGTTACTTTTGTTGCGGCTAAATTGGTGACGTGGGCAACCGCGTTTGCTCAGCAGCATCAGTTACAGCTGATTGATTATATGTCGCCGTTGATGCAAGCATTAACGACGCAAACCGGAACTAAACCACTTGCTCAGCCGGGGATGTTACACACGATCAATGCCGATTATTTTAAGAAAGTGGCGGCGCTTGATTTTGCGGTGGCACATGATGACGGTCAGAGTTTACAAACGTTAGCCAAGGCTGATTTAGTGATACTAGGAGTTTCCCGGACGTCAAAAACGCCGGTCAGCCTCTATTTAGCCGAGCAACGTATTAAAGTCGCTAATATTCCGCTGTTGCCGAATAATCCGTTAGATGAAGCTGTTTATCAATTACCAAAAGAAAAATTGATTGGCTTGACCATTAGTCCGCAACGGCTACAGAAGGTGCGGCAGAAACGGATGGTCGGCTTAGGCTTAAGCGCGGATAATTACTATACCGATGTGACGTCGATCGAAAAAGAACTTGATTACGCCCACGCGATATTTACTAAATTACAAATTACACCGATCGATACGACTGAACGTTCTGTTGAGGAAACCGCTGCATTGATCATGCAGCGTTAGAAAAGGGCGTGTATTCTGAATTACCGGAATACACACCTTTTTTATTGGGCAGCCTATTTTTAGCTTCCGCGTACAGAAGCATAAATGAACCGTTTTCAGCGCAAATAAATTATGGTATAACTAAGATAGATTTAAAGCGCCATTAGCGGTGCTTTAGTAAAAACGTGGCGCGGATCCTGCGTCACGTTTTAAGTTCTGGAGGGAGTAATTTTGCAAATTCAACATTACTGTGCGCTTGGTGACAGCATTACCGATCACCGCAATCATTTGGTGGACAAATGGTATACTGACTGGCTTGATGAATGGTGGCAACCAACTAAAACCAGTTTGTTGGCTGTATCTGGCTCAACGATCAGTTCCGAATTTGATTCAATGGCGGAACGCGCGCGGATGATTCCCGATACTTGCGATTTATTAACGATCTATGGGGGAATCAACGATTTTGGCCGCAGCCAACCGTTGGGCCGCTTAGGTGATTCGCTGAATACAACTTTTTATGGAGCACTGGATCAGTTATTGGCGCGGGTGTTGCGTGAACATCCACAAACAGCAGTTTATTTTATTTCACATGTTCACATCGGCCACGCTTTTTTTCCTGTCGCCAACGCGTTTGGTTTGCAGCAAAGTGCGTATGAGGAAGCTATTGAGCAGGTGACCAAGGTTTACGGTATTCCGCATTTGAGCCTGTACCATAGCTGGCTGAACTTTGTTGATCCGGAGCTGGCGACGCGTTACAGCCTAGATACATTACATCCCAGTGATGCTGGCCAATATGCAATTGCACGAATGACTGCCGATTTTGTCAAAGCGCATCCCTATACTAGCGTTTAAAAAAGAGTTGCGACATAAAAAATTATGCCGCGACTCTTTTTAGCTTTGCCAATAATATAGTTGAAACGCGTGCCCAAGGCGCTATTACCCGTTTTTACCGTAAACTTTAGGCGGGTGCTTCGCCGGCTAAGATCCGTTTAGCGGCCGCTTTGCTTAAGTTATAGTTGTAATACTTGTTGTAGAATTGCTGGGTTTTCTTGACCATATTTAAATGTTTAAACTGCGTTGGGTGCAGCTTTTTAGCGGACCATAAAACCTGCAGCGCTTCTTCCGCACTATAGCGATCCCAAGCAAAGGTCCCCTGCGGATTACCGTAAACGCGACCTGCTTTGACCGCTTTCAAGCCAGCAAAACGTGAATCAGCGCGTAGGGTTTTTAAAGCAACCTTACTGGTGGTGCTACCGACAATGATCACGTCAGGATTTGACTTAATGATCTGCTCTGCCGTGACTTCCCGCATATTACCTTTAAGCTGCAACGCGTTTTGGCCACCGCTTAACTTGATCCATTCATCGACGATCGTATCGCGACCATCAACTTTCAACAGATCCTGCGAATTGACGATGTGCAAGACTTTGGTTTTTTTGGTGTTCTTAGCTAAATGACTGGCAACGTATTTAATATTGCCATTTAATTCCTTAGTGTAGGCCGCGGCAACACTAGGAGCCTTACCGCCAAGGACTTGCGCAGTTACCTTGACAGATTTCTTCAAACCAGCAAAATCTTGGTACATTAAGTTCACCGCTGGAATGCCTAGTTTAGTGGCTTGTTCGGCTTGGGCAGCATCTGCAGTCAGCACTACGTCTGGCTTAAGCTTTAACAACTCTTCGGTTTGGAGATCATCACCACTAAAGGGCGCGGTTACGTTTTTGATACCTGGGAAAACGGTGGTGAACCAAGGCATTTGTTTGATCGTATCGGTGGTGGCGACGATTTTCTTCTGTCCGCCGAGTAACAACACCACTTGATTATTGGCGTGCCATAGGTCGGCAACCCGGTTGACCTTGGTGGGTACCGTCACTTTGGTTCCTGTGAGATCGGTGACGGTGCGCGTACTTGCAGCTTGACTGGGGGCTGGGTTAGCAGCGGTGGCTAACAATAACCCGGCTACTAACGCAATTTTTTTCCAAACTTTCATGAAAATTCTCCTTTAAGAAGTAATTTGATTTTGATCGACGATACAAGTTTTTTGTTGATTATCCGGTAAAGTTACGACCTTTAAAGGGAGCTGGTAAACTTGGGTCAGGTTGGCGCTGGTTAGAATCTTGCTGGCACTGCCGCTACGCCACTGACCATTTTGCGCTAAGGTACTCACTTGATCATTGAGCAAAAGGGCCTGGTTGGGATCATGGGTGGTTAAAACAATACCGTAACCATCGGCGGCTAATTGGCGGATCAGCTGAAGAATGCGCACTTGGTTGGCGACGTCCAAAGCCGAGGTTGGCTCGTCAAAGATGATCAGATCAGGTTCTTGAAGTAGCGCCCGCACAATACTGGCCAATTGTTGTTGCCCGCCGCTAACTGCGGAATAGCGATTATTGGCGCGTTGGGCGAGCCCAAATTGCGCCAATAGTGCATCAGCATGAGCGATATCCTTAGCACTAGGGGCTGCCAGTAAGCCTAAATAAGGGGCGCGGCCTAACAAAACGTAATCACGCAAACTGAAATTGATCGGCGTACGTTCATTACTCATTTGCGGCACGTAAGCAATTTTACGCGCGCGTTGCGCCGCAGTAATCTGTGCTAGCGGCTGTTGATCGAGCGTGATCTGGCCAGCAGTGGGCTGATAAACACCGGCCAAGCAGTTCAGTAGCGTTGATTTACCGACACCATTCGGGCCAAGAATACAGTGAATCTGACCACTATGCAGTTCAAAATTGATCTGAGTAAAAACGGTTGTCGTGTGGTAAGCAAAACTTAAATCGTGGGCCATTAAATCCGTCATGCTAAGGTCACCCGCTTTTTCAATAATAACCAAACAAACAAGGGCGTACCAATAAAGCCGGTTAAAATACCTAACGGAATTTCACCTGCGCTGACTGTACGGGCTAAGCTATCTAGCAGCAATAAAAAGATCGCCCCGAAAATGGCCGCTAAAGGTAATGACTTAGCATTGTTTTGTCCAGCAACTAAACGAGCGGCATGGGGAATGACCAGGCCGATCCAACCGATAGTGCCGCTTAAACAGACTGCGCTGGCCGTTAGTACGGTGGCACACAAAATGACGATACCTTGTTCAAGGCGCAGATTGGCACCTAGGGTAGTCGCCTCCAGTGAATCTAAGCTTAATAAATTCAGCCGCCAGCGCAAAGCGTATAAAACCACGCCGGCGATCAGTAAAGCTGGTAGGTTCAGGCCTAGGTTCGCCAAGGTAACTTTTTCCAAGCTGCCTAATTGCCAATAAGTGATGCTTGGTAACTGCTGATCAGGATCGGCGACGTATTTTAGCAAGCCGATGATCGCCTGCATAAAGCCACTGATAATGATCCCAGCCAACACTAAAGTCAGGCTCCCGCGGGTGCGCAATAAGCGTTGGATGGTGATGGCGGCGGTGACTGCCACCAGACCACCAATAAAGGCGCTAAGCTGAATCCCAGCGGAATGGTAACCTAGGATGATCGCTAAGGCCGCCCCCGCTGCGGCACCGTTAGAAACGCCTAACAGATCCGGCGAAACTAGTGGATTGTTGAAGATCGCCTGAAAGGCAGTTCCAGAAATCGCCAAGGCCGCGCCGATCGCCGCGGCTGCAATAACTCGCGGCAGTCTTAGTGCAAATAAAACTTGTTGATCAGTGGCGTTGACCGCTGGTGCCAAATGGAGTGGGTGCAATAAAAAACGCGTAATAGTTGTCGCTGATAAAGGGTAGCGGCCGACACTTAATGCGACCAAAGCTACGATAATGAGCAGCAAACTACTAACGCCTAATAATTGCCGATTATTCAATAAAGGTTTTTTTTGAATAAGATCACCCACTTTCTCGAAGCCAAAACATGGTCAGCACAAAGTTGTCCGCTAGCCTAATAACTACCTAAGTATAGCATGTAGCAGCGGTCACATTTATTAGGGAATTGACTAATTTCATTTCGGATGTGGCTCTGCCATACTAAAACTAATCAATGATAAAATTCGCACATTCTTGTTGGAATGGTAAAAGTGAGGGAAAACGCCGTGCATTATGTTGCCATAGCAGCGCAACCACTGGATGTTCAAGCGCTGTACGAAAAATTGAAAGCGCCGCAATTTGGTGGGATCGTCACCTTTGTAGGCACTGTGCGTCAATGGACTGCCGATGTGGAGACCCACGCCATTGAGTACACCGCCTATACAGAGATGGCGCTAAAGGAGCTGACTAAATTGGCCACGACGATCGAGGCCCAGGGTGCTAATGTGGTGATCGTGCATCGGGTCGGCCATTTGGCGTTGACTGATGAGGCGGTTTTTGTTGGCGTGGCGGCGGCACACCGCGGGGACGCCTTTAAATGGTGCGAATACCTGATCAATGCGGTTAAGCAACAGGTACCGATTTGGAAGAAAGAATTTGATACGGACAAGATCCGTTGGGGAGGGCTGGAGTGATGTATACGGTTAAGCTATTTGCGATTTTAGCCGAGCAAGTCGGGCAGGCTGAAGTTCAGCTGCAACTACCGACTCCGATCACGGCTGGCGCTGTTAAAGCTGCGATGCAGGCCGCCTTTCCTCAAACCAGCAGTGTTTTAGCTGACTGTCTTGTTGCCGTCAACCAAACCTTTATTGATCAGGAAGAATTTGCGCCTAGCGAAGTAACTGAATTAGCCTTAATACCACCAGTTAGTGGTGGTTAATATTAGTCGGTGCGCGGTTAGCATTGGCGAATTTTAGGAGGAATTTTCATGAAACAATTATACGACCGCTACGATCGTTTGCATAATTATATTCGGATCTCGATTACTGATCGTTGTCCGCTACGTTGCGTTTATTGTATGCCTAAAGAAGGCCTGCCATTTTTCCCTAGCGAGCGTGTTTTGTCGCAGGATGAGATCGTACAAATGGTGGAAAACTTTGCGGAAATGGGTATTTCCAAAGTACGGTTCACTGGTGGTGAGCCTTTGTTGCGCAGTGATGTTGTTGAAATCGTTAAGCGTGTCCACGCGATCCCAGGCATTGACGATATTTCCGCGACTACCAATGGCTTGTATTTAGCGCGTAAAGCGAAGGCCTTGAAGGAAGCTGGTCTACAACGGCTGAATATTAGTTTGGATACCTTCGATGCGGAACGCTACAAAAAAATCACGCGTGGTGGTAACATTAAGCAGGTTCTCCAAGGTATTCAGGTGGCCAGTGATCTTGGTTTTATGATCAAACTTAACGTTGTGGTGATCAAAGGGCAAAATGATGATGAAATTCTTGAATTTTTGAATTACACGCGTACCCATAACGTTAATATTCGTTTTATTGAATTTATGCCAATCGGCAATCCACTGAAAACTTGGCAAAAAGAGTACGTTGGCCTAAAAAGTGTCTTCGAAGTTTGTGAAGAAAACGGCCTAGCGTATGATCCAATTGAACTGACTGGTAATGGCCCGTCAGAGAACTTCAAAATTAAGGACGCTGTAGGGAGTTTTGGTTTGATCCACCCTATTAGTAATAAATTCTGCGAGACCTGCAATCGCCTGCGGGTCACACCAGACGGTTATTTGAAAGCTTGCCTGTATTGGGATGAAGAAATCAATATTCGGCAAGCCATTCCGGACAAGGAGGAATTTCAGCGCTTGATCCAAAAAGCTTTGGATAATAAGCCGTTGAACCACGAAATGGCGATGGCTGATGCCGATAAGGTCGTCAACAAAGCCCCAACATGGCGTCACATGAGTCAAATTGGAGGTTGAAAGTTATGCAGAAAGAAGCAGGTTCCAAATCTAGTGCGGTGATCGCCCTGATTATGAGTACCTTGGCAATGGCTGGCTGTTTTATGGCGTGGTCGAGTTTTGCACCATTAGCCGCCCAAATTACTAAGACCTTTGGGTTATCCGTATCGCAGCGGACGTTATTATTAGCAACGCCGGTTTTACTAGGTTCGATCATGCGGATTCCCGTTGGTATTCTTAGTGACCGTTATGGCGGTAAGAAAGTTTACATTGCCTTAATGATCTTTGTTTTGATCCCGCTGTTCTTAGTTCCGCGGGTCCATTCATTTGGTATGCTATTATTTGTTGCTTTATTATTAGGGATGAGCGGCACCTCATTTGCCGTCGGGATCTCTTATGTTTCCGTTTGGTTCCCACCTGAACGTCAAGGTTTGGTGCTCGGGATCGCTAGTCTTGGTAATATTGGTAACGCAATTTCAGCGTTGACCTTACCGCGGATCGCTGCTAAATGGGATTTCAGTATGGTTTACAATGTGCTGATCGGTTTATTGATCGTGTTGATCATTTTATTTATTGTGTTATGTAAAGAAATGCCTGTCGATAAAACCAAGTCGTTAAAGGATTCCTTAGCAGTGGCCAAAGACGCTAATACTTGGTACTTATCCTTGTTCTATGCCTTGACCTTTGGTTTATTCATGTCCTTTAGTAATTTAACGCCTACTTTGTTAGACGCGCTATTTCACATGAATCCAGTTAATGCAGGAATGTGGGCCGCTGCCTTTGGGGCTTTGTGTACCTTAGTGCGGCCAGTTGGTGGTGTTTTATCTGATCATTTACGGCCGATGCAATTATTGCAATGGATCTTGGTTGGGATCGGTATTTTCGCCATTGAAATGGGGCTCACTTTAAGTGGCATTACGCCATTTGTCAGTGGGCTCGTGTTGATCGGCGTTTTTGCTGGCTTAGGTAACGGGATCATCTTCAAAATGGTACCTTACGTTTCTAAAGGTAATACAGGTGCCGTCACTGGCTTTGTCGGCGCGATCGGCAGCTTAGGGGGATATTTCCCACCTATTTTACTTGGTAGCTTAAAACAAGCAACGGGTAGCTATACTTGGGGCTTCTGGCTGCTAGCGGTTTTTGCCGTTGTTTGTTGGTTTGTGCTTTACCGCGAATTTATTCGCGGGGGCTCACATATTGTGCAATAATACGAAGCGCTTGCTTAAACATAGGGTTTGAAATGAACATCAAGCTAAGTGGTAGTTTGGTTAATCACTAAATTGCCTTTAGCTTGGTGTTTTTTAATTGGCTTAAGTAGGATAAAATGAGGTGGATCGCGCAATGTAAAATGAGAATCTAGCGCGGTGATAAAGGAGGGTGACTGCATGATCGACCTGTTGATTTTAGCTGAAAAGGCTAGCGCTGCTAAGCACATGGCCAAGGCTTTTGGCGGTACGACTGGGCGCATGGCCGGTAAAACATATAAAATCGTGCACGCGCACGGTCACTTAATGGCCTTCAAAGACCCCGACAAAATGGTGACCACCGCAGCGGCCAAACAGCGTTACAGTTCGTGGACGGATATGCAGACGATGCCCTGGGATCAAGCTGATTTTTCTTGGGCGAAAACTTATACGAAGGCTTACAATGCTTATACAAAAAAATCCAAATCGACTCGTGCCGATATCACGGCGATCAAGGCCGAGGCGGCCAACGCTCAGGCGATTTTGATGGCCACTGATAATGATCCTTCTGGTGAAGGTGATCTGCTAGGTTGGGAGATCATCAACGCCATTAAGTGGCACAAGCCCGTTTACCGGATCCGCTTTGCTGACGAAACGCCTAAATCCTTGAACAAGGCGCTACACCAAATGGTTGCGATCACGGATCAATTTAAGCAAGGTGAATACCTTAAATCAGATGCGCGCAGCAAGTGGGACTTTCTGTCAATGCAATTGACGCGTATTTCCACCTATGCTGCCCGGCAGGCTGGTTACCGGGTCAAAGTGATCAATCAAGGGCGGCTAAAATCAGTGATCGTTTTGAAGATCTGGCAGCAGCAACAACTGATCGACAATTACGTTAAAACACCTTATTTTGAGGCCAAATTCAAGGATCCAGCCGGCCATATTTTTGCACGGGAACTTAAAACGGATGCGCAAAAACAAGCCGCCCGTTTTGCCGATGAAAAAAGTGGGCAAACCGCTACAGCACGCTACACCAAAAGTCCAGTGACCAATATTAAACGGGTGCGCAAAACACAGGCGCCAGGGGCTCTGCTGGATCTGGCTAAATTAGGGTCACTTTTAGCCCGCCAAGGCTTTAACCCTAAGGAAGTGCTGGCAACTTATCAGAAAATGTACGAGGCGGAGATCGTGTCCTATCCGCGGACGGAAGATCGCAAAATTACGCAGGAGCAGTACAACGAACTTTTGCCGGTGGTGGACAGCATTGCTGCTGTGATCGGCGTTGACCAGCGATTGTTGACGCACCGCACCTTGCGCAGTAAGCATTGTGCCAGCGCAGCGGCCCATGGGGCCAACCGACCGGGAATTAAGGTGCCGCAGTCATTGACCGAATTGGCTAAATATGGTCCTAGCGCACAAGCGATCTACAAAACCTTAGCGGCCAACTACTTAGCGATTTTAGGTGAAGATTATGAATTCGATCGCGTCACCGCGCAATTACAATTATACCCAACCTTTAAAACCGGCTTTAATGTGCCTGTAAAATTGAACTATAAGGCGATTTTTGATGATGCTGAGCAGGTGTTGGCTAAAACTAAGCCGCTTAGTACGGTTGTTGGCCCGGAGGCAGTCCCTTTTATGTATCAAGGTGCTAATCCGAAACCGACCCGGCCCAGCGCTGATTGGATCGGCAAATTTCTGGAAAAGCATAATATCGGCACTGGGGCCACCCGATTAAGCGTACAAGCGCAGCTGACCAGCGGCAAAAATGCCTTTATTAACGAAAAGCGCGGTTTCTATACGCTGACCCAACCAGGCACGATCGCAGCAGTGTTAGTCCGCGATACCTGGATCGGCTCACCGCAAATTACCAAGCAACTTTTTGATCATATGGATGCTGTTGGCCAATTAAATGAATCACCGGCGGTCGTGGTCAATTCAGCCACTAAAGTAGTTGCCCATGACTTACCGCTGATCTTAAATAACAGTCAAGCGTTGGCTCAATTTGTAGGTAAGCCCGCACCAACGCGAACCACTAAAAAATATAAGGCCAAGCCTAAAGTAAAGGGTCAATATTGTGATGGTCAGACAGTGGAATTTAACGCAACTTGGAGTGGCCATAAATTTAGTGCAGAGGAACGCCGTAAGCTATTGCAAGGCGCCACAATCACTTTCGAGGCCACCAGCAAGTACGGTAAGACCTATACCGCCACAGGGGCCTTGAAGCAGCAAACCTATAAAGGCAAGCAGTTTTGGGGATTTAAGGCCGCTTTCGGTAAATGAAAAACAGTCACCGCTCAGCTTATTACTTTAAGCTGGTCCGTGACTGTTTTTAAATTGATTTAGCGGCGCTTTTGCCGTAGAAAATCCGTGATCCGGGTAATATCTTTAATTGAAGTGGTGGTGCGTTTAAATTTGATATTCGGAAAGGCGTGTAACAGCCGGCGCTGCACGTAGTTTAATTTTGGCTGTTGATCCATTAATTTAACGTTAGTGCGGAAATTTTCAAACCAAGCAAGTGGCTTGCTTAATTTAGTGTCCGTTGTGACTTGATTTTTCAGTTCAGCCTTTAAGGTTTCAACCGTATTGCCGATCCGCTGAGTTGCCGCTCCAAAACCGATCACGTTGGCGATCGTAAAGCCAAGGTCGAACATGAGCAGATCAGTTAAAACAATACTAGCGACAATGGCGGTGAAGCTCGACAAATTTAGAATGAATTGGCTGACAAATGGGTGCACCAACTTGACGATGACGACCACGCCAAAACCCCAGAAAAGGGAGATCGGTAAAGCTACCCGGCCGTTGAGATTGAAGGGCAGGTCGCTATAATCCCACCAGCGCGCTTGAAAAAGCCTTTCCATCAGCCAACTGGTTAGATATTCGATCAAGGTGACCAGTAGCGCACTGAGAACAAATAATTCGCCGATGTTATTTTTGAACGGTTCCAGCACTGCTAGTACAATGATCACGCTGAAGCCGTAAACCGGGATAATCGGGCCGATCAGAAAACCAGAATTGGTTAGCTGTTTTTTGCGCACACTCACATACGCACTTTCCCACAACCAACCGATCAAAGCATAGGCAAAAAAATAAAGGATCAGAAATGAAAAACGTAATTCCA
Organism: Loigolactobacillus binensis; assembly: GCF_005405165.1. GTDB lineage: Bacteria > Bacillota > Bacilli > Lactobacillales > Lactobacillaceae > Loigolactobacillus > Loigolactobacillus binensis. The sequence goes on along the minus strand of NZ_BJDN01000021.1, from coordinate 20,445 downwards.
CTGGTGACAATAAAATTTCCTGCACGTAGGGTCCCTCCTTTGCGCCACATCAAAGCAAAAGGGTCATGGTTATTAGACCAATTGCTGATGCCGGCGTTATATGATTAGTTTAATGGTACCACGACTGTGTTTAGTCCGTCTGAATTGCGGGCTGGTGGTCATTTTTCTAAGGGCTGACCCTAATTTTTATTGAGAATCGTTCTCAATACGGTGGTTACCTGTTATAATGAAGCTAATTTTAAAAAGCACGACCTGCGTTGATTTTTCCGCTAACTTAGTGTAGTGGCGCGTAAAAGTTTCTTTAGTCGTGCTAAGGTAACCACGTTTCTGAAAGGGGATCGACACATGGCGACACTTGATTTGCAACAAACAGTTTATGAATTAGTAACGGCGCACCCAGAAGTGGCCGATGTTTTATATGAAATTGGATTAAAGGATATTAAAAATCCGGCGATCCTCAATACAATGGGGCGCTTCATGACCATTCCTAAAGGCGCAGCGATGAAAAAAGTACCGCTGGCGCAGATCGTGGCGAAGTTGGAGGCTAAAGGATTTGAGGTGATCAATGATGCCGGAAACTGAACAAAATAGTGTTTACCGCCAAAAAAAGATCGTCGAGATCCTGAAAATGCTTCACGCAGGTGGTAGCTTTGATGAAGCTAAACGAATCTTCGACAGTACGTTTTCCAGTGTCGATGTTTCGGAGATCACTTCGGCAGAGCGTGAATTGATCGGTAGTGGCCTGAATCCAATGGAGATTCAGCGGCTGTGTAACGTACACGCCGCTGTTTTTAAAGGGGCGATCAATCCTGGAGCTGGCGATAGTGTGGAGGAAGTGCCGGGGCACCCAGTGGCGGTGATCAAGCTGGAAAATACAGTTTTAACGTCACTGCTCGATGATGAACTATTACCTGTGCTGAAAAAATGGCAACAATCCAGCAACGCCGCCGAACCGTCAGCTCAGGATCAAGCTTATTTGGCGCGAATGAAAACCGCCTTAAATGATTTACGGACCATTGATAAACACTATGCGCGTAAGGAGAACTTGTTATTTCCGTTAATGGATAAATACGGTATCACAGCACCGCCTAAAGTAATGTGGGGCGTTGACGATGATATTCGGGGCTGGATCAAAGACGCTATTCGGTTAGTCAACACCGTGCCCACACCACCTAAATATGACATTGAACAGGCGATCGAAAAGGCGCAAAAAGATATTGAAGAAATGATCTTCAAAGAAGAACAGATTCTGCTACCGATGGTTTCTGAAGTTTTTACACCCGATGACTGGGCGTTGATCCAAAGTGAAAGTGACGATATTGGCTACACGTTGATCCCTGAACCACTGCCATGGCAACCGTCAGAACGCGATTATGCGGAAGCTGCGAAACGCAAACCGTCTAAAATGGCACAAGAATTAAATGCTATGGCACAATCAATGGCCGATGGGCAAGGCTTGGAGGCTAAAGATCATGCCCAGACACCGCAACCGGCCTCCAGCGATGCGGCACCGCTGATCCCCGATGATTTAAAGGCTAAACAAGATGATCCAACCGCACTTAATGCGTTACCGTTACATTTACGTGCTGAAATGGGGCAAGTTCAAACGCAAAAGCCTGCTAAAGAGGATGCGCGGGCCCAGATCAACGTTAATATTAGCCAGCAACCAGCGGCTAAACCGGCTAAACCAAAGGCGGACACAGCGGCTATGCCGGAATTTGTGAAGCAAATGTTAGCCGATGAGGACAGTAAACCTACCCGTAAACGGCGGCCTAAGCTTACTGAATCTCATTTAGAAATTGGTGCCGACAATCACGCTACAGTGGTTTTACCAACTGGTGATCTGGATCTGCAACAACTAACCGCGGTATTCAATGTTTTGCCGGTGGACGTTACCTTTGTGGATGCCAATGATATTGTGCGGTGGTTCTCCGACAATGGTGACCGTATTTTTCCGCGGACCCGGGCAGTGATCGGTCGGGCCGTAGTTAATTGTCACCCACCGAAGAGCATGGATAAGGTCCAGAAGATCTTAGATGATTTTCGCAGTGGTGCGCAAAGTCATGCTGATTTCTGGATCGATCTACATGGCACTAAAAAGGTGTACATTCGTTATTTTGCCATGCATAATTCACAAGGGGATTACTTGGGCTGCTTGGAAGTTTCCCAAGATATTACCGAGATTCAACAATTAGACGGTGAAAAACGATTGTGATCAAAAAAGAGAGTGTGACATAAGGCGCCCAGCTTTTGAGCATTAGCCTAGAGCGGCGAATAATTCACGTAGTGGATTATTTGACGATCGTAGCTAAGCGGAAAAAGTTGCCTTATGGCACACGTTTTGGCTATATTGTTCGGAAGTACAAAGAAGGAGTTGGACATAAATTACTTATGTCACAACTCCTTTTATTTTTGTCGCTTTAACAAGCGCCGCGTTAATTTTTCCAGGTCAGCTCGTGCTCGCGATTCAGGCAGGGTTTGGATATCAAGTAAGGCCTGATCAGTCAACTCGTTAGCCATGGTTTGGGCCTGAGCGACACCGCCGCTGGCGATCACAAGTTGCTGTAGCTCGTGTAACTCGGCCGTTGTTAAGCGCGTTTTTTTGCTGAGAAATGCCCGCGTTGCTTCCGGCTGTGCCTCTAACGTAAATAGCAAAGGTAGCGTATAGATCCCATTTTGAATATCCTGCAAAATCGGTTTGCGAATACTGGCTTCGCTACCAGTATAATCGAGAATGTCGTCTAAGATCTGGTAGGCCAAACCTAAAGAACGCCCAATTTGTTCGCCAGTTTCCACGATGATCTCATCCGCATGGGCTAATTTAGCGCCTTGCGCGCAGGCCAAAGCAAATAACTTCGCTGTTTTGCCTTCGATCTCCCGTAAATATTGGGCCACCGTTTCGTTTAATTGATAATTTAGATCATATTGGTCAAGTTCACCGGCTAAAATGCCGTGCATGGCTTTCACATTAGTATCAATATCCGCAAATGTTTCTGCTGAACGTAATACCTGATCAAAATATAATGTGAATAATAGATCACCGGCATAAACTGCGTTGCGATTACCAACACTAGTTTGAACCGTGGCGGTGTGGCGGCGTTCAGCGGCCTGATCAATAACATCATCGTGGATCAAAGTCGCTAAATGCAGCAGTTCGATCGCAGCCGCACCAGCTTGTAAGCGCGCTTGATCGGATTTGGTACCGAATTCGCTAAATAGATAAAATAGCCCGGCGCGGACTAATTTACCCCCATTTTGAATCAAGGCTTGGACCCGCTGATTAACGGCGGATTGCTTGATTTGTGCAGCCTTAAGCAAATAAGGCGTGAGTGGTACTAATTCTTTTTGAATGTGGGGGAAGTCATCCCAAATTTGAAGCGTCATAGGCTACCTCTTGTTCTAATGATTGAATTTGGCGATCGCAGCTGCCAATTGTTCTGATAATGGCATGAAAACTGCTGTAAACATACGATCGAGATCTTTTTGGGTGGTTTTAGCATCATGGGCAAGCTCGTCGGATTTTTCCCACGCGTCTTTGCGCATTTTTGATAATAAGCCAGGTTTAATGTGGTTAAGGTGTTTCGCTAGTTTAGCATCAGTTGCAGCATACTTACGCAAAAAATAATAGAAAATATCATGGAAAGTGTTATCCAGATCCCAGAAGAAAGTATTCCGTAGAATGCGTTCATTCATGGCCTGACCAAAAAAGCTATCGCCGATAATTTCATTGGTTGCAAAAGCAGCGGCGGAAGAAATTACTGCGCGGACCTCGTGATTGTCAGCTAAATAGCCACTGAACCGTTCTAGCTCTGCGTCAGGCAGTTTGAAACCAATAGTTTTTTCACGTTCGGCTGCGGACATTGCGCTTAATTGACTGACAAATTTAGGTGCGATCTTTTGGCTGTCGGTGATCAGATCAGCGACGGTTTCTTCCAATAAGGCCTGATTTTTTGCCAAATAAATTTTGACTTGCGCCCAAACTTTTTCAAAAGCAGAGGTGAAATCATTAAATAAGGCGTCAACAGTGGTCACTTGTTCCTTTTCCACACTAGCTTTTTCGGTATGGGCTTCAAATTGAACCACCAACGGTAAGGCAAACGTCTCATCATCGGCGATCGCGCCATCGTTTTTGCGCTGTTGGGCGGTGTAATCCTGGAGTTCCTGCAGATCAAGCAATCCTAAAGGCGCGATCGCCAATTCAGCGTTAGTCGCCATGATCTGCAAAGCAAATGGTGTCGCCGCGTCCTGGTTTTTGGTAAAGGCTTTAAGTGATGAGAGCAGCGTTGCTCGATTTTTAAGGGTATCTTCAGGATCAGCGTAGAAAGCCGATGTATAAATTGGCGTATTTTCGTATTTTGCTTTTAATTTCTCTTGAATGTCCATCTAATCAGTCCTTCTGTAGGGTACCAGTCAGCGCACCGGCTGACAAGTCTAAATTATGCTTCGGTTTGTTGATGCGCCGTTAAAAATTCTTCACCGGCTTTGGTTAAGCTAGCGTGGCGGAGATCAATACTAGCCACAGGCCGGTTGGTGCTATCTTCGACGAAGGCATCCGCTAATAATTTTTCTTGGACTGCGTAATGAGTGGTTTGGTACAACATTGATTCTGGATTGATACTACGCGCTTCACGAAAGCGATGATGGGAAACATCCGTTAAAATACCGATCAGTTCTTCAGTGCGACTAACATTGTGAGCCATGAATTTTACCTACTTTCTATATTAGATCAACGACGACGATGACGCAAAAAAGTGAAAAAATGAAGTAAACTAGCTAGTAAAACGTAGAAAATAATCACGAAAGTGGCGTAGGTGATCCAAAATTGACCGTTGGCGAAAACGTTGAAGAGCAATTGTTGTAAACCCATCGTCACTAAAGCCATTACGGCGATCATGCCAAATAATTGTATGTATCGTTTCACGGTGTTGTCATCCTTTTTTTGTTTAGTGGCCAATTTAGCACCCCAACGGGTACACAAAGCTAATTTTTGGGGATTAGGTTGATGCTGTTGCCAAGTTCCGGTACCCACGATTTCACCGACTTTGATCAATCCTGCGCCGGTCAGCACCCGGTCGATCGTTTTAAACGTATCATCAGTGATACCGACAAAAAAGTTTTCTAAACTAGATTGAAAACAGGTGGTAAGGGCTAAATAATGCTTATTTTTAAATTGGCCGGGTAATGTGTCAGCGGCCTTAGTCATGCGAACCATTCGTGGCCGCATACAATCAAAGAAGTTTTTCATAGTGCCTGCTAAAGCACCCCAATAAGTCGGTGCTGCGATGATCCAAAGATCACTAGCCTGTAATTTAGCTTCTAGCTGATCCAAAACTGGATTAGGTTGGCCGGTATCCGGTTCAATAGCGTAGTCGGCTAGGTAGAGTAACTCGTAGTCAACCGCGGTTGGTAAGCCTTTGGCAGTGGCAGCCAAATACTGTGCGGTTAAACCGTCACGCTTATGGGCGCCTAGTATCCCTAAAACTTTCACGGTGAATGTGTTCCTCCTGCGCATCAGTTGGCGTTATTCACTGCCAAATGATGCCTTAAATTATGTAAAAGGGACTGAGACGTAAGTCAATTATGTCGCGGTTCCTTGTTTATTCTTCCGAATATTGGCGTTAAAGTGTGCCGTGTCTGCCAATTGTTGGGGGCACGACCCGCTAATTTCTATGATAATAATGATGTGGTCCGGCTACCATTAGGGTTTTACCCCAAAAGTGATCAAAAATCGACTAAACCGTGGTGAAGAGCATAGTGAACTAGATCAACCCGATTTTTAAAACCAAGTTTGCGGTTGATGCTTGCCTTGTGTGCTTCAACTGTTTTGATCGAAATATAGAGCTTTTTAGCAATTTCTTTATTTGAATAGCCGAGCGCGATCAGTGGTAAAACTTCACGTTCACGGCCAGATAAGTCTGAATAACCCTCGATCTTAACGTTGACGTCGTTATCTTTTGAATTAATTTCGGCAACATCATTTTTAGTCAAAATAATGTTCTGATCCACATAGGTTTGGTGGTTAGCGACCGCCTTTAATGCACTGAGTAGTTCAGTATCAGGTGAACTTTTTAAGACATAAGAATCCGCGCCGTTTTGCATGGCCCGATCGATGTAGTCTTGCTCTTCGTGCATTGACAGAATAACGATACCGACTTTTGGAAAGCGGTCGTGGATCCGTTGCGTAGTGATCAAACCATTCTCACCAGGTGGCATATTTAAATCCAGCACGATCAAGTCAACACCAGCGCGCTCAACTTCAAAGAAGGCTTCATTGCCACTAGCCGCTTGGGCAACAACTTGAAAGTTGGGCTGCTGATTGATGAGGAATGACAGACCGCTGCGCACGATGGCGTGGTCATCGGCGATCAAGACTTTATACAAGCGCGGTCCCCCCTGTTCATAATATAGGATAAAGTTTCGTACCGAAACTTAGATTTTCTCGACGGATGACCTTCCTCGCTAAGTCGCGCTGGGCGCGACAAGTCGGAGAGGCTCCTGTTCATAATATAGAATAAAGTTTTGGTGCACGGTTCAGTGCATGGCCCGTTAGGCGATCGGAAAACTAGCCGTCACGGTGGTGCCGCTACCTTTTTCTGATTTGATCTGAAAGGTACCGTGCAGTGACTTGACTCGTTCATTCATATTCAATAAACCAAGTGAGTGGCCATTAAAGCTGACATGTTCTTTAACGTTAAAGCCGGTACCATCGTCGATGATCTCTAAGCTGATCTCGTGTTCATGGGCAACTAAAATCAGATTGATCTCGTTAGCCTCCGCATGTTTGATCGCATTAGTCATGGCTTCCTGAGCAATGCGGTAAAGAACGGTTTGTACGTCTTCGGACAGTTTCAACTCAGCAATATCGTGTGCCACGACAATGATCTCGATCCCGGTATTTTCTTCTAAACGTTTAGCCAACGCCTTTAAGGCCGCCGGTAAGCCAAAACTATCAAGCACAGATGGCCGGATATCTAGGGCCATTCCTTTGATTTCTTGTAAGGTCGCGTAAAGTTGACTTTCGATCAACTTGGTTTGGTGCGCAAAAGCAGTCGGGTCCGCTTGCGCCATTGTTGATTCTAAATGGCGGACACCCATGATCGACGAATAAACGCCTTGGGCAATACTATCGTGCAGATCCTGCGACAAGCGTTTACGTTCTTCTTCGTGCGCCCGGTTGACGTATTGTACTAGTTTGCGTTGCTGGGCTAATTGATCAACTCGTTGTAGTAAGTCATTGCTTTTCAACGTCAACGAATAGACTTTTTTAGCAGCATCCAGTTCAGAATAGACTAAGAAAAAAGATAGCGGGTGTCCGTCTTTGACCGGTAAGGTAAAGGGAATCGCCGGTTTGGCTTGATCTAACGCGGCACAATTAAAGCAATCATCCGTACGGGAGCTTTGTTGCTGGACAACGCTGTTCATTAATTTAGTAATATAGGCAGTGCTCAACGCATAGTCAGCTTGCAGCGTCCGGGCGGCATAATTGCTCACTAGCAGTTGATCATCGCGAAAAATGAAGATCGCATCTGGGGCTTCATTGAAATTCTTTTCGACCCAACTAACAGATTCTAACATGGCTATCACCTCGAAACTTAACAGTTACTATCATACCAGATTGGCGAAGCGCTTTCAGCTTCTTTGCTCCGCACCGGCACCTTGGGTCATAACAAAAAGATGGTATAAAAAAAGTGACAAGGAGCTCCTTGTCACGTGATGAATCGTGATTTACTGGAATGGTTGTAAATATTCCTGCAGCACGTGACCGGAGTGAGCAGTGACTCTTTGTTGCTGCCGGTAACCAGCCAGCAAAACGCCGCTAACGAGATGATCTTGATCAAAGATCGGTACTGCAACCGCACTAGTCAGCTGTTCGATCAGCGTGATCGGTTGCGACATATAACCTGCGTACTGATGATGCGCAAGATCATTTTCCAAAAACGGTTCGCCAGTACGTATGACTAAACCGGCGATCCCGATCCCGCTGCGCAAAATGATTTTTCGAAAGCGTTGGCTAGTATTGCCAGCCGCATAACGCCAATGGATTTTGCGCCAGCTCGTGGTATCTTGCAAAGCGATGCCGACAAAATCGAAATCTTCCTGCTGGTAGATCGTCCGCACAAGTTCTTGGTAAGCCAAGTCGGCGGCGAGTTTTTTGTCACCCATAACAGTGTCACTCCTCTCTGAGTATAGCATAATCTGGTCATGAATTTACGCTAGAGTTAGATTTAAATTACTAAAATGTCAAAAAAAGCTGGATTTTTTTATAAAATAAGTTATTTTTTTGTTTCTAAAAATTGTTTATAGTGATCGTAATCTTCACGAACAGGTTGAATTTGTTGTTCTAACTTTTCAATGGCTTCATCCTGCTCCAAAGTCCGTAAGTCGGCACGTTGATCCGCAATTTCATTTTCTAAAAGCGTTCGGCGAATGCGGAGGTCCATCAAAGCAATATTAAGCAGTTTCTGAAAATCGGCTGGAGCCATATCATCTTTACTGAGCATAAGTTCACGTCCTTGATTATTTTAGTTGGTTCAAATTGGTCAACGCGGTGGTGGGCGCCACTAGTAACGGCTGACAACCGGCAACAGCAACGATAAAAGTTTGCAACCGGCGCTGACCGCTGGTTAAAAATTGCCGCACGGCAACCTGCGTAGTCGTAAAATGGGCCAAGGTATAGTGGGCCTGGGTGGCAGTAGCAAGGAAACATTGCGGTCGCTGTGCTAACTGTCTTAATAAGGTGCCGGTCAAATATGGATAATCGGTGGCTAACAAAAGGTAGTCGTGTTGTTGTGGCTGCTGCGCAGTAACCGCAAAGAGCCCACCTAAAGGTCCGCAATCACGAAAAGGGGGTTGATCAACACAAATATGGACCCGCTGCTCAGCTGCAAATAGTTGGCGTAACGCCGCAGCATTTGTCAGGTTGGCCGCTACAAAAACAGTAGCTGTCAGCGGTAATAGTTTTTGAACCGCTAAAACGGCGTTAGATCGCGGTTGATCAGGTAATTGTGTTAAGGCCTTATCGTGACCGAAACGGCGCGAACGGCCGCCGGCCAAAACAATCCCGAGCGGTTTAGTTTTCACCATGGTAAGTAAAATGGCCGCTTTTACCGCCATCTTTTTCCAATAAATGGACATTGTTGATGACCATGCCGCGATCAATCGCTTTGCACATGTCGTAGATCGTCAATAAGCTGATCTGACAAGCCGTCAGCGCCTCGATCTCCACGCCAGTGACGTGCTTGGTTTTAACAGTGACCACCGCCGTGATCGTATCCTGATCGTTGTCGCTAAAATGAATATCGACGCCAGTTAACGGAATCAGATGGCACATTGGAACTAAATTGCTAGTTTGCTTAGCGGCCATGATGCCGGCCACCTGAGCCACGGCCAGTACATCGCCTTTTTTCATAGTACCGGCGTGGATGCGCGCCAAAGTTGCTGGGTGCATGGTGATCTGCCCGGTGGCTTTAGCAGTACGGGCGGTGACGGCTTTAGCGGTGACATCCACCATCCGCGCCCGATTTTGATCGTTAAAATGAGTGAGTTCAGCCATTAGATCCCTACTTTCTGTAAATAAGCGGTAAACCAAGCTTGGCGCTGAGCCGCAGTGCGAAAATCTAGGCAACCACTGAATTCTGGTGTGTGTAAGCTGGCGTAAGCACTGATCTGGGTCAAGGTTGCAAAATCAGCCGGGCGTTCACCGGGGCGCAATAAGATCAGTTTCGGATAAGCTGCAGTTTTGAACCCTTCCAGCAGGCAAAATTGACCCGGTTGGGCGTAAGTAGCGATCAATTGTTGGGCACTAGGCAGCTGCGGCAACTGTTGATGCACCATAACGGCCTGATCGGTGGCCAGTAAAACAGTTTGCGCACCAGCGGCGCTAAATGCGGCGGTATCCGTACCTAGTTGATCCATTTGGGCGTGATGGGCGTCATGTTTAAGTACACACACGGGCTGCTTACGTTGTTGAAGGACAGCTAAAAAATCGCGTAACGTTGTGGTTTTACCACTTTTCTTAAATCCGACTACTTGAAGGGGAGCAACCATGTTTCCACCTCAGCATTAAGCGGCAAGGGATCGTGACTATGCGGAATTTTAAATAGACAAGTTGTGGATTGCAGATTGCCTAAAGCCCCGGAAACATCACTGCCGTTTAAATGGACCTGATAGCCGCCAGCGCTTTGTTCGTAATGACCGCGTAGGACTTTATCGTACCCGTTGGTTTTAGGGTAGATCACACTTAGGGTTGCGGTTACCTTTTGACACCGAGAAGGGCGACCGACGAAGCGCCGTAGGATTGGTTCAGCGAATAAATAAAAACCAGTATAGCAGGCGCCAGGGTTACCAGACAAGGCAATGATTAAGGTGTCATGATCGACAAAGGCGGTCGTGACACTACCTGGCCGCATTTTAAGTTTATTAAATAGCAATTGATCAGAATCGCGGGCGGCTGTGGCCAGATAATCAAAATCGCCAACGGAAACACCGCCATCGGTGATCACAAGATCATTGCTGCGCTGCAAGCGTTCCAAGTTAGCTTGCAATAACTTGTAATCATCGATTAATTGGATGGTTTCGGTGACAACGGCGCCACTTTCGGCCACTAAATTAGCAATTAATGGGCCATTACTATTGAAAATCTTGCCTGGTTGCGGCTGGGCACCAGCTTGCAGTAATTCGGTGCCGGTGGTGATGATCGCGACCCGCGGTTGGCGGTAAACCTTGACTTCAGTGGCACCAAACGCGGCGAGCAAACTAAGGCCGCCTGGATTAAGCTCGGTACCAGCGGCGATCAGTAAATCACCAGCTTTGAATTCAGAACCAACTGGGGTAATGTTATCACGCTTGGCGCTGACCATAATTTTAACTTGATCAGGGTGACCAGGTACTACACGTGTTTGTTCCAACATGATCACTTTGGCGGCATTGGCCGGGACAAAGGCCCCCGTCATGATCCGGGCAGTTTCATTTTCCGTTAGGTCCCGGTCGAAGGTGGCGCCTGCTTGGATCTCACCAGCTACGGTGAATACTTTGGGGAAATCTGTATCGTCAGCAGCACGAATAGCGTAACCATCGTAACCAGAACGACGAAAATTCGGGTAATCGTATGCCGCAGTGATATTTTCCGCCAGTACGCGGTGATTAGCGTTGGCGAGGGGGATCGTTTCAACTTGTTGTGGCAGGTCCAAGGCCGCTAATTTGGCTTGGGCTTCTTCTAACGTGATCGGTTTGCGACGTTCTAACATTTAATGACCTACTTTCTTCTTTCAAATAACAAATGTTTCAGTTCAGGTAAAATCAATTGCTGCAGCGCGGTTTGACAGGCATTGGTCGAGCCAGGCAATACGAAGCAGAGTTGCTCGCGAACATTGAAGCCAGCTAAGGCGCGGGAGGCTAAGGCGTGGGTGCCGATCTCCGCGAAGCTGATTTGGCGGAATTGTTCACCAAAACCGGGGATGGTCACTGGTAATAGGGGTTCTAAGGCGTTAAAAGTCACGTCACGGCGTGCAATGCCAGTACCACCATTGGTGATGATCAGATCAGGAGCTGTTTGTTCCAGTTGGAGAAAGGCGCTTTGGATAGCCACAATATCGTCAGGGACGACTAAACGCTGACTAACCGTTAGGCCAGCAGCAACTAGTGTGGCCGCAATGGTCTGACCGCTTTTATCGCTGGTCAACGTGCGCGTGTCACTGATCGTTAAAATAGTCGCAGTTGTCAATTGAGCTGGCCTTCTTTCTGGGCGGTTTTTAGTAGTTGCCACAATGCGCGGTAATGCAGTTGTGCCTGTGCTTGTTCCAGTTGGTAAAGTTGTACTTTACCGGTTTTGAAATAAGTAGTAGGCGCCCCTTGCCAAGCAAAGGTCACCATACTAGGTGTTTGCTGGTAGGCAATTTTTTGTGCGGCCAAGGTAGCAGTCACAGCAGCGATGCTGCGCGTTTGTGGTAAATAAACTGACCAAGCCTGACTGCCACACAGACGGCGCAACAACGTTTTATCATTTAAGGAAATATTAACTTGTGTATGTTGGCATACCGGACAAGTGGGCCGCTTTTTGACTTGAAAGTTGTGTTGGCTTGGCGGCCAACAACTGACTGTGGTCAGCTGATCGAAGGGGCCAGTGCCACTAACTAGGTAATGTAGCGCCAAAGCAATTTGCAAGCCGGAAACTAAGGGGATCAGCGGGGTCACCACACCTAAAATATCGCAGTCGCGTTCCTTTAATTGGGTGATGTTGGGGAAAACGCAATTTAAGCACGGGCCTTTGCTAGGATCCAACAACATTAATTGTCCGGAAACCCCAGCACAAGCCGCAAAAATAAAGGGGAACTGTTGATTCAGCGCTAGCCGATTCAACATATCGCGCACGCTAAAATTATCGCTGCAGTCCAAGGCTAAAGTCAGCGGCTTCATTTGTGCCAATAATTCTGGTCGTAATTCAACGGGGAAAACCTGGATGGTCACGTGATGATTGATTCGCCGCAACTTAGCCGCTGCAGCATCAACTTTAAATCGGCTGTTGGCGGCATCAGCTTCGGTGAACAAACTTTGGCGCTGTAAGTTAGTGACGCTGACGGTATCGGGATCGACTAGGTACAGCGTGCCCACGCCAGCGCGTACTAATTGTTCCGCGGCGTAAGTGCCTAGTGCACCGCAACCGACGACTAAAATCGTGCTGGCGCTGATCTTGGCCTGACCAGCGGCGCCAATTTGTTTGACCCGCATTTGCCGATCATAACGTTCCATCGCTAAATTCTCCTTCCATTGATCGTACTCATGAAAAAATACTAAAACTAGATTATTGCTGATCCTAAAAGCGCTACTGGAAGCGAGACGCTTCAGCACTCTTATTTTTCGTAAAAACATCTATAATTTTCGTAAAATTCGGGCAATTCCCTAATCGCAGTATAGCATTAGAAATGATATTGTGAATATTAGGGAAAAGTCCTAGTTTTATGCGCAACTTTTGCCGAAGAAATTAGTTTGAAGTGTTGATTATATTTGGTCATAAAGTAGTTGAAATTAAAAATTTAGTGAAACGTGTTGCAAAAGCGGATCGTAACGTCTAGCTACATTAGGCGATACTCCATAAGGTAAGCGCTTTTTGTAACACACTAGTTCTGGAAGGGACGTGAGGTATCGTGAAATCTCGCTTTTTTAAACAAGTCGAGAAATTTAACGGCAGTTTTACACAGCTGGAAGAAAATAATCGCCGCTGGGAAAAATTGTACAAGCAGCGCTGGGCACATGATAAAGTTGTGCGCACAACTCATGGGGTCAACTGTACTGGCTCGTGTAGTTGGAATGTTTACGTCAAGCAGGGCATCATTACTTGGGAACATCAGGCAACTGATTACCCATCATGTGGGCCGAATATGCCGGAATTTGAACCACGGGGCTGTCCGCGTGGCGCTAGTTTTTCGTGGTACGAGTATAGCCCAGTCCGGATCAAATATCCCTATATTCGTGGCAAGTTGTGGCAATTGTGGACAGAAGCTAAGAAAAATACCGGCGATCCTGTTGCTGCTTGGGCAAGCATCGTTGAGGATAAAGAAAAGACAAAATATTATAAAAGCGCCCGTGGTCATGGTGGCTTAGTCCGTGTGCATTGGAATGAAGCCTTAGAACTGATCTCCACGATGCTAATTTATACGCTGAAAAAATACGGCCCTGATCGGATCGCTGGTTTTTCACCGATCCCAGCAATGTCGATGATCAGTTACGCTTCCGGCGCCCGCTTCCTGTCCTTACTGGGATCGGAAATGTTAAGCTTCTACGATTGGTACGCCGATCTACCGCCGGCTTCACCACAAGTTTGGGGTGAACAAACAGACGTGCCGGAATCCAGTGATTGGTACAATAGCCAATACATTATGATGTGGGGCTCCAACGTACCGTTGACCCGGACACCTGATGCTCATTTCATGACTGAAGCCCGTTATCATGGGGCTAAAATTGTTGCCGTCAGCCCCGATTATGCGGAAAACGTTAAATTTGCCGATAACTGGTTGGCGCCACATCCTGGTACTGACGCCGCTTTGGCGCAAGGGATGACCCACGTTATTTTAAATGAATATTATCAAAAGCGGCAAGAACCGCAATTTGTTAATTACGCCAAGCAATTTACCGATCTACCATTCTTAGTTTTCTTAGACCCTAGCGCGGCCAATGACAGCCACTTTACTTCAGGCCGCTTTGTGCGGATCAGCGATTTGAATAATGATGAAGTCGCTAACGCTGAATGGAAACCGGTGGTCTGGGATCAAAATACCCAACAGATCGTGGTGCCAAACGGAACAGTCGGTCAACGGTGGGAAGATAATCGCCAGTGGAATTTGACCTTAAAGGATGATGCCGGCAACAAAATCGACCCTGAATTAAGTGTTGGTGCCGACAGTGAGAACGTCGTTGTTGATTTTCCAGTATTTGATCAGCAAGGTAATGGCGTCTTACCGCGGCATTTACCGGTTCGTTCGATTACATTGGCTAACGGCCAGCAAAAGTTAGTCACCACTGTTTATGATCTAATGATGAGCCAATACGGCATCAAGCGCACCGCCGATGATGATTTAGCGGCGCAAGGTTACGATGATGCGGCTAGTATTTATTCACCAGCATGGCAGGAAGCCGTCACTGGCGTTAAGCAAAGCTTAGTTGTTCAGATCGCCTGTGAATTTGCCCAAAACGCCATTGATACAGGTGGTAAATCAATGGTGATCATGGGCGCCGGCATCAATCACTGGTTCAATAGTGATATGAATTACCGGACGATCATTAACATGTTGCTTTTGTGCGGCTGTGAAGGTGTTTCTGGTGGTGGCTGGGCCCATTATGTTGGCCAAGAAAAACTGCGGCCAGCGGAAGGCTGGGCCACGATCGCCTTTGCCAACGACTGGCAACCTGGTGGTGCGCGCCAACAAAACGGTACGTCCTTCTTCTACTTTGCCAGTGATCAATGGAAGTACGATGAACTAGATAACCGAGCGCTGAAATCACCCGTTAAAAAGGTGAAACACAGCTATGATCATCCCGCCGACTATAACCAAATGGCGATCCGGCTTGGTTGGTTGCCAGGTTATCCAGAATTCGATCGTAATTCGTTAAGCTTCACTGAACAGTACAACACGACCGATATTGCGACCATCAGTAAAAAAGTGGTCAGCGAGCTAAAGTCGGGTGACTTGCATTTTGCGGCCGAAGATCCTGATGCGCCGCAAAATCAGCCAAAGGCGATGTTTGTTTGGCGGTCTAACTTATTTGCTTCCTCTGGTAAAGGTCAAGAATATTTCATGAAACACCTGCTTGGTGCTGAAAATGGCTTGCTGGCTAAAAGTAACGACAACTTTAAACCAACGCAAATGAAATGGAATGACCAAACGGTTGAAGGTAAATTAGATTTGCTGGTTTCGTTAGATTTTCGGATGGTCACCACACCACTTTATGCAGACGTGGTGTTGCCCGCCGCTACTTGGTACGAAAAGGAAGACTTGTCTTCAACGGATATGCATCCCTTTATCCATCCATTTAATGCCGCAGTTAGTCCATTATGGGAATCTAAGAGTGACTGGCAGACCTTTGCCGCAATTGCCCGTAAATTCTCAACGATGGCGGCTAAATACATGCCGGAACCAGTCTATGATTTGAAGACGCAGCCATTAGGACATGACTCGAAGGCGGAAATTTCGCAGCCATTAGGTGAGATCAAAGATTGGAAATACGGTGAGATCGAACCAATTCCTGGTAAGACGATGCCAAGCTTGTCCTTAGTCAAACGTGATTACACGCAAGTTTATAACAAGTATGTGGCGTTAGGGCCTCACGCTGATGGTAATGTTGGTGCAACTGGTTATTCGTATAGCGTTAAGCCAGAATATGCTGAATTGCGTGATCGTAATTCGGTTTGGGATGATGGGATCAATGCTGATTGTCCGAAACTTGATCAAGATAAAAAAGTTGCGGAAGCCGTATTGCTGTTGTCCAGTGCAACCAATGGCCACGTGGCCCAACGTGCATGGGCGGACGCAGAAGCTAAAACTGGCCGCAAATTACAAGATATTAGCGCAGGGCGAGCGGAAGAAAAGATCACCTTTAAGGCAATCACCACCGAACCGCGGGAGGCGATCCCAACCCCTGTTTTCAGTAGCTCGAAGCATGATGGTGATCGTTATTCACCATTTACCTTGAATATTGAACGGTTAGTGCCGTTTCGGACTTTGACCGGCCGGCAACAATTCTATTTGGATCATGAAACCTTCCAGGAGTATGGCGAAGAATTAGCAACGTATAAACCGACCCTGCCACCGACAGTGATGGGACCTAAAGATACCAAGATCACGCCGGATGCCAATGAGTTGACCTTACGTTACATGACACCGCATGGTAAGTGGAATATTCACACGATGTACTACGATAACTTAGAAATGTTAACGTTATTCCGTGGCGGTCCAAATGTTTGGCTGAGCCCGCTAGATGCTGATAAGATCGGCATTAAAGATAACGATTGGTTGGAACTTTACAATCGTAACGGCGTTGTTACTGCGCGAGCGGTGGTCAGTCACCGGATGCCAGAAGGCTCGATGTATATGTACCATGCACAAGACATGGAAATTCAGGAACCTTTGTCGATCATTACCGGCAATCGCGGCGGTAGCCATAACGCGCCAACGCAGATCCACATTAAGCCAACACAAATGGTGGGAGGCTATGCGCAATTGAGTTACGGGTTTAATTATTATGGCCCGATCGGGAACCAACGTGATCTTTACGTTAACGTCAGAAAATTAAAGAAGGTGAACTGGAATGAGGATTAAAGCGCAAATCGGCATGGTATTAAACCTTGATAAATGTATCGGCTGCCATACCTGTTCGGTCACGTGTAAAAATACTTGGACCAACCGCCCTGGTGCCGAATATATGTGGTTTAACAATGTTGAAACTAAACCTGGGGTTGGTTACCCGAAACGTTGGGAAGACGAGAGCCACTATCATGGTGGCTGGGAACTTAACAGCAAAGGCAAATTACAATTAAAGGCCGGCAACAAATTAAACAAAATTGCTTTAGGTAAGATCTTTTACAATCCCGACATGCCAGAATTAGATGATTATTATGAACCTTGGACCTATGATTACCAAACGCTATTTGGCCCGGAAAAGAAACATCAGCCAGTAGCACGCGCTAAATCACAGATCACTGGTGAATATATGGACCTAAAAAACGGCCCCAACTGGGATGATGATTTGGCAGGTTCACCAAACACATTTGATCAAGACCCTAATATGCAAAAAATTGAAACGGATATTAAGGCTAACTTTGAACAAGCCTTCATGATGTACTTACCACGTTTATGTGAACATTGTTTAAACGCACCTTGTGTCGCTTCGTGCCCATCTGGCGCCATGTATAAACGGGATGAAGATGGTATCGTCTTAGTCGATCAAGAACGTTGTCGTGGTTGGCGTTTTTGCATGACCGGCTGCCCGTATAAGAAGGTTTACTTCAACTGGCGGACTAATAAAGCCGAAAAATGTACCTTCTGTTATCCGCGGATCGAAGAAGGGATGCCGACCGTTTGTGCGGAAACTTGTGTTGGCCGGATTCGCTATATTGGTGTGATGTTATACGATGCTGATCGCGTAGCAGAGGCCGCTGAAGAACCTGATGATTCTAAATTATACGAAAGTCAACTCAGTTTGTTCTTAGACCCTAACGATCCGAAAATTATTGACCAAGCTTACGCTGATGGTATCAGTGATGAAATGATCACTGCGGCGCAAAACTCACCGATCTACCGGATGGCAGTCAAAGAAAAAATTGCCTTTCCGTTACATCCTGAATACCGGACCATGCCAATGGTTTGGTATGTGCCACCGTTGTCACCGATCATGAACTACTTTGAAGGCCGCGATTCGATCAAGGATCCAGAAATGATTTTCCCTGGGATCGATGAAATGCGAATCCCAGTTGATTATTTAGCTAGCCTGTTGACCGGTGGTAATCGGATCGCGATCAAGTCGGCGTTGTACAAATTAGCGATGATGCGGCTGTATATGCGGGCTCGCACCAGCGGTAAAGATTTTGATGTAGAAAAATTAGCGCGGGTTGATTTGACTGAACGCAGTGCTACGTCCCTATACCGGCTGTTGGCGATCGCTAAATATGAAGATCGCTTCGTAATTCCGACTAACCATAAGGAACAAGTTGAAGATGGTTATGATGAACAAGGGACATTAGGCTACGATGAATGCCAAGGCTGCAGCCTAGCACCACAGCACAGCAGCATGTTCCGCAAGGCAGAAGCCGGTAAATCAACGGCAGAAATTTATGCTGAAACATTCTATGGGGGGATCTGGCGTGATTAATATTGAACGCGTGGACCAATTGCGGCCCGGCTTCGTTTACTTTTCGCACTGGCTAGATTATCCCAGCGCTGAATTATTACAGCCAACGTTAGTCGCTGATTTTACCCGCGATTATCCGAAAACACCGCATAAAGCGGCACTGGTTGCCTGGATCAAGCAATTACAGCAAAAATCATTATTTGACTTACAGCAAGAATATTCCAATCTTTTCGACTTAAATAAACGCTTTACACTATATTTAAGCTACTACCGCTATCAGGATTCACGGGAACGTGGCCAACTGTTAGCAAAACTGAAGATGTTGTACGAAATGTTTGGCGTCGCTGTTGATAGTGACGAACTAGCTGATTATTTTCCGTTGATGTTGGAATTCTTGACCTATGGTAAGTGGGATCAAGATGCTCGACAGCAAGATATCGGTTTGGTGTTCCAAGTTATTGAAGACGGCACCTACAACCTATTGAAAAATGAAGCTGAATATGCTGGGGAAGCTTATCTGGAATTGATTCGCCTACTCCGGCAAGAATTCAGATCCTGCATCGTCGCACAACAGGAGGTGTCATAGATGATTGCGAGCCATCCGTTTCAATTTTTCTTGTGGAGTGTTTATCCTTATCTGATGCTGGGGTCGTTTGTCTTCGGCACGATCATCCGCTTTGCCTTTTTCCACCCAACGGTCACCGCTAAATCCAGTGAATTGTTGGAAAAAAAGACCTTGATGATCGGTAGTATTATGTTTCATGTCGGCATTATCGGCGTGTTCTTTGGTCACATTATGGGGGTGCTGATCCCTAAATCGTGGACCGCGGCACTGGGGATCACTGATGAATTTTACCACCATGTGATCGCCGTTCCGGCCGGTGCGTTTTTCGGTATTCTAGCTACCGTCGGCGTTTATATTCTTTGCTTCCGCCGCTTCCATGATCATCGGGTATTCCATGCTAGCTCGACCGGTGATCTACTTGTGATCGTCGCCTTGACGGCGGAGATCACGTTGGGGATGCTATCGTCCTTTGTTTCGGGACCGTTGAATCCTAGCTTTAATTACCGGGATACATTGGCGGTTTGGGCGCGGCAGATCTTCATGTTCCATCCTGATTTTCGGCTGATGCTGCAAACGCCATTGCTGTATAAGTGCCACGTGATCTTCGGCTTTATGATCTTCGGTGCTTTCCCGTATACACGTTTGGTACACGCCTTAGCCTTGCCATGGCAGTATGTTTACCGGCGGTTCATCGTGTATCGGCGGCGGCCACAGATTTAAAAGTGTGGTACGTTAAACAATAAGTAGTGGAGTAGGACTTAAGTGGTAGTTGTTAATTTTCTTTTCTGTAAAATACAGAAGAAGGAAATTAGCAGCTATTTTTATACAGTTTCTGAAAAAACATTTTTTTATAAAAGCAGCTCATTTTGAATTCTCAAAAATAGGCTAGTAGCTAAAGTGGCGAATAATATGTTAACTGCAGCGATTCCAACTCACTGTCTTATGTTTATGAAAAGATAATTAAATTTCTCCTTGATTTATAATTATAACTAAGCTATTATTATCACTAAGTTTTAATAAGAATAAATTTAATAATATTAGCGATGATGAGAAGAGTAAGTCTTAGCATAATCACACAGCGACTGTCGTCAGTGAAAGGGCAGAGATTATATAAGACTGAATATGAGCTCTGAGCAGTGGTGACTGGTGAAAGCTAGGTACTCGTGAGGATACGATATAGTCCCAGACATAGTTTGTTTTGTGTTGTTGAGGCTATATTTTTATAGTAAATAAGGGTGGTACCACGATAAATCGTCCCTACGTAATTTTTACGTAGGGGTGATTTTTTTTTATCATTATTTAATGAAAGGCGGATTATGAAGAAACCGGATATACGGAAAAATTAGTTTAATCAAAACGTGTCTTCAAAAAAATAAGTAAATCGGTCAGATGAAAAACATATTTTTTGGACACATTTTATCCCTACCTAAATTTAAGGCAATACGTGTGGTGCTAGTTTGTAACATTTAGAAATTTAACAAAAAAGTCCAACCCAGTTAGACTCATAAGTGACAAAACTTAAAAGGAGTAATAACTGTGTT
>NZ_BJDN01000020.1 GCF_005405165.1 Loigolactobacillus binensis | reverse complement strand
TTTAATATTGAGCGCAAATTTTATATGATGGTCTATAGGGTTCACGGTTTTCTCATATCCTTTTAAATGATACTGTTGTGGGTGGATTTTTTGGATGGGAGCTGTGGGCTCTTTTTTGCGCAAAAAATCCTGTTAATAGCTTACCACTTTGTAAATTATCAACAGGAAAAAGTATAGAGCCATAAAAAGTCTGCACTTGATTTATAAAGTGCAGGCTTTTTATGCTGTGCTAGGGTTTTAGCAAATATAGGTGTAAAGTTATTTTAATTTCTATTTAAGCTACCTACTTTATAGTAGAAAGGCGAAAGTAGGTGACCGAATGTTTACTGAATTGCAAAAAGCTAATCCGCAATTGGCGCTATTTAAAGTGAGTGATCCAATATTTCAAAGGTACGGGCGGGTATTATCTACACCTGCTATTGCTACGTTGCTAACGACCTTGGCCACTAAGAATATACCAACTACGGGTAACCAGTATGTTCTTAGTGATTCAGCGTTAGAAGCATTACCAGTTGGCTCACAGCTGCAGTCAATTTTTGGCGCTTTACCAATACAACTTGGCTATTGTAACGGTCACGGCCAACAATTGAATTGTCTAGAATGGCATCATTCACCGGAAATTAATTTGGCAACCACTGATATTGTTTTAGCATTGGGTCAGCTCACAGATGTTCATGCCGATCACTATCACAGCAGACACCTACAGGCCTTCTTTGTTCCAGCAGGAACGTTGATCATGCTTTATGGAACAACGCTGCATTTTGCACCTTGGCAGACCAGTGCTGCTGGTTTTAAATGTTTAGTCGGCCTGCTAAAAGGTGTGAACAGTGAACTAGCGACCTTACCACAGGGAACCTTGTTCAGACGCGGTAAGTGGTTGCTTGCTCATCCCACCAATCAAAAATTTGTGGCGCAAGGCGCCTATCCTGGAATTGATGGTGAAAATTTGCGGCTACAACTGCCTTGAGCAAAATTAATAGGCGCTGCGCCCAGAATACTCTGAGCACAACGCCTATTTTTAGCGAATTTCTAAAGCGACATCGTTAGGTAAAACTTTACGTAATTGGGTCAGTAAGGTTTCTGTGGTTTGGGTAAATACTAGGCTGATATGGCGGTTGCGTTTTGTTTTAAAAATTGCGATCACGCGGCTGCGGTTACCTGGTAGTGGTTGTTGAGTTAAGGTGATCGCCTGTAGATCGGTGAAACGTACTGCTGTTGCATAGAAAATTCCGTTGGTGATGATTCGCTGTGGGGTCAGGCCACCAATACCAGAAATAATATTGATCAAAATAAATGCAGCAGTGAAGACAATGTACGACCAATCCGTTGCCCCGTTGGCAGTTAACAAGACACCAAAAACAACTCCGTAGCCGAGGGACCAATAGTTGTATTTTGCCCGTAAAGTGATCTGCGATTGCCAGTAAATTGATACGGCTGCACTGGCTAGTACCAGTACGTTTAAGATCCACCAAAAAATAGTCATAGTCGATTGCTTTCTTAAGTGTAGAAAATATTGTGTCACTACAATATTTGACTTAGTGTGTTAGATTTAAGTCATTGATCTACACGATTGCTGATTGGTTTACGCTGTTTGGGTAGCTGCCCTGACTTATCGGGCCTTTGTTGTCTTAAATACAGACTTGCACCTATTGCGTCGAGGAAATATAATGATTATACTCATTATAACGTAGATGCCGCTACCAATGGTGAAAAAAGTGCGGCGATTTAAAGAAGGTGACCTTGATCGCAAGTGAATTAAATGATATCAATTTTTTCACGTTCGTTAAATCTGGCACGGTCGTGGTAGATTTTTGGGCGGCATGGTGTGCTCCTTGTCAAAAAATGACGCCGATTTTATTGACGTGTGAACAGGCTCTACCTGGTTTAAAAGTTGGACGCCTTAATGTTGATGATTATCCCCAATTGACTAAAAAGCTACAGGTGCAAGGTTTGCCAACCTTAATTTTATTTCAAGCTGGTGAGCCAAGTGCGCGGGTCAGTGGCTTTCAGCCTAAGGCACGCTTGTTGCCTTATTTACAGCAAAAAATGCAAAGAAAGAGTGAACAACATGCTTAGTGGTGTTGAACGGCGAACACAGATTAAGGAACAGTTACTGGCGACGGATCAGCCGCTAAGCGCAAATCATTTTGCGGCCCAGTTTAAGGTGAGTCGCCAGACGATTGTCGGGGATATTGCGCTATTAAGGGCTAGCGGTGAGGTAATTACGGCTGCTTTTAATGGTTATTTATACCGGCACGAGCAAAATATTTTTACCGGTAAGGTAGTCTGTAAACACACGCCAGCGCAAATGGAAACTGAATTGCGCCTGATCATTGCTAATGGCGGTCAAGTACTGGATATTACGGTAGCGCATGAACTGTATGGCGAACTTACCGGTCAGTTGAATTTGACTAACAACCTTGAAATTACCCGGTTTTTGCATAATTATCAAACTAAAAATGCCCATCTGTTGTCTGAATTAACTGGTGGTGTTCATATTCATACACTTGCCTGTGCTGATGCCGCTCAATTTACCGTGATCAAAGCAAAATTAAAGGCCGCCGGTATCTTGTATCAGGCGGACTAAAATCCAAATAAAGAGCTACTCCATATTCGATTTATGGAGTAGCTCTTTATTTTTTTGTAAACTTGATCGTTGCAAGGTTTGCCAGCCTACCAGCTGGCTTTTTTGATTCCCGGAATTTGGCCGCGATGAGCGTATTCCCGAAAATTAATCCGCGACAATCCAAATTTGCGCATGTAACCGTGGGGACGACCATCCATTAAATCACGATTATGCATTCGTGTTGGTGACGCATTTCGCGGTAAATGGCTGAGCGCGGTGTAATCGTGAGCGGCTTTCAACTCTGCGCGTCGGGCAGCATAATGATCAACTGTGGCCGCAATTTTCGCTGCCTTGGCGATCTTCGATTTTTTTGCCATAATAGAGCCTCCTTAAACTATTTTTTAAGAAGTCGTTTTCAGCGAATTATTCTCGCTTAATTGAGCTTCGTTAGTGTACCACGAAACAAGTATTGGCCCAACTATTTGACTTTTAAGTTTAGTTGACAAGACACCTAAAAGTGCTATGCTGTTCTTGCTAAGTGACAAGACACATAAAACGAAAGTAAAGTAGGGGTTAAAATGAAGCAGGCACAGGTGAGTGAAGGAAAATTATTGACGGTAGCAGGTTTTGCCTGGCTATTCGATGCCATGGATGTTGGGTTACTATCATTTATTATTGCCGCACTAAAAAATGAGTGGCAGCTGAGCACGGTACAAATGGGTTGGATCGGTAGTGTCAGTTCTATCGGTATGGCAGTGGGGGCTTTATTCTTCGGTATTTTGGCCGATCGTATTGGTCGGCGGGATGTTTTAGTATTAACGTTGTTACTATTTTCCGTTGGCAGCGGGATTTCGGTGTTGGCTACAAGATTCGGTCTTTTTATTCTGATTCGCTTCTTTGTTGGTGCCGGTTTAGGTGGTGAACTACCAGTGGCTTCAACCTTAGTCTCTGAAAGTGTTGCACCGGAGAAGCGCGGACGGATCGTGGTTTTACTGGAAAGTTTCTGGGCCGGTGGCTGGATCATTGCGGCCTTGGTGGCATACTTTGTTATTCCAAATTTTGGTTGGCGGGTCGCCGCTTTAGGAACAGCGTTGACCGGAGTTTATGCTTTGTATGTTCGCTGGCAGATTCATGAACCAGTGCGCAACGACAAAACTACTCGGCCAACTTTAGGTCAGAATATACGTGCTGTATGGGCGCCGCAACATGCTAAAGCGACCCTAATGCTGTGGATATTATGGTTTACGGTGGTTTTCTCATATTACGGTATGTTTTTGTGGCTACCTAGCGTGCTGGTACTAAAAGGTTATAGCCTGCTCAATAGTTTTGGTTATGTTTTGGCAATGACTTTAGCGCAATTACCAGGTTATTTTACGGCTGCTTGGTTGATCGAAAAATGGGGTCGTAAACGTGTGTTAGTGGTGTATTTACTAGGGACTGCGCTCAGTGCTTATTTTTTTGGTAATGCTAGTAGCCTAGTTAGTGTATTAATTTTTGGCGCGTTATTATCATTTTTTGATCTTGGTGCGTGGGGGGCATTGTACGCTTATTCACCGGAGCAATATCCTGCGGTGATCCGCGGGACTGGCACTGGTATGGCGGCCGCTTTTGGGCGGATCGGTGGAATTGTTGGTCCGCTGTTAGTCGGTTATATGCTCACCGCACAGATCAGTGTTACAGTGATTTTCACGATTTTTACTGGCGCCATTGTGGTCGGTATCTTAGCGGTGGCTTTGTTAGGTGAAGAAACGCGTGGGCGCGTGTTAGCCTGATGTTAATAATGAAAAACGTGGTTTTAACGCCACGTTTTTTTGTTGTCTTATTTGTTATATATGATATAATACAAATAAATCAAAAAAGTAGGTGAATTCAATGTTATTACGTGTTGATGCAGCCAGTACGGTGCCGCTTTATCAGCAGATCCATGATCAGATCATTTTAGGTTTGGCCGGTGGGGGATTACGGCCGGGTGAAACTTTACCTGCGGTACGGCAATTAGCTGATGAATTGAATGTAAATATGCTAACCGTCGCCAAAGGTTATAATTTGTTGAAAGCGGAAGGCTATTTGGTCAGCGATCGGCGGCAAGGGACACGGGTAGCCGCAGATTTTCAGGCCGATGCGGTTTTTCAGCAGGAGTTGGCAACTCAGTTACGGTTATTGATCGCCGCAGCCAAAATTCGTGGCATTGCGGCACCAGAGTTACAACAAATGATCACCGCACAATATCAGGCGTTTGGGGGAAAGCAACATGCTTAATTGGATCTTTGTCGTTTTAAATCTCTTGGTGGCGGTGACCATGGCGTTAACCACCATGCTACCAGCTAGACCACATAAAAATGTGATTTTGGAAACTACGGTGCCAACTGCTCAATTGCAGCATCCGGCTATTTTGGCGTTAACGCATCAATATCGCATACAGTTGGCCTGGCTAGCCCTTTTCTTCAGTATTGGCGGGTTACCGATCATGTTTATTCATTTTGACTCATTGGCATTATTGTATTTTATCATTTTGCTCGGGGCACTGATCGGTGTTTTTTATGGTACTGAAGTTCGTTTTATTCATAAAATGAATCGCTTGAAACGCCGCCAAGGTTGGGCCACCAATCTTGTTACCGAACAAGTTGTCGATACCAAACTTATTTTGACTAAAAATCGGCAACTAGTGTCGTCAAAATGGTTTGCCGGTAGTGGCGTGCTGCTGTTGCTGGGTGTGCTTCTCAGTTGGCGGTTGCTTGGTTGGGCGACTAGTTGGCCACTTTTACTAGCACTAGGATTGTGCTGGTTACTGTTTCTACTATTATATTCAGTTATTGCCGGATTACCAGTACGAGTGTTGACCGCGCAACCGGAATATGATCGGTTGTTAAATGACAGTTATCGCCAAACTTGGTCACGCCAAATGGTTTTAGGAAGTTATTTTCTTGGTGCTATGCCTCTAGCTGTAGGGTTAACCACTCAATTGACGGGTGTGATCTACCTTTATTTGCTGTTGTTAGTTGGTTTTTGTGTTTATATGGTGTATGATCTGATCCGCGAACGCAATTTTGAGGATCGACTACTCGGTGAATTCGCGGTGGCGACCACCACCGATGAGGACCGCTATTGGCGTTACGCCATGTACAATAATCCTACTGACCACCGCCTATTTGTGCCTGATCGAGTGGGGGTCAATCTCTCGCTAAATATTGGGCGCCCAGCCGGTAAATGGCTGGGTGGCGTGATAATGCTCTTAGTGCTTGGTCTATTGATCGGTGTGACTGGCAGTTTGTTGGCATTGGATTTTAGCGGCAATAGTATTCGCGCTAGTGCCACCACGCAACAGGTGATCTTACGGGCACCCGGAACCAGAACGACGCACTTACCGCGTCAGCAGATCACACAAGTTCGCTTGTTGCGGCAGTTACCGGCTAGTGCTGTTCGGGTTAATGGCGTTGGTACGACACACTTTGCGGTAGGCAATTTCCAAGTTCATCAGCGTGCAGCTAAACTTTATGTAGCGCGCAATACTGGTGTGGTTTTACGATTGCGAACAAAGCAGCGCGATTATTATTTTGCCGCTAAAGAACCGGCGGAAACTCGCCGTCTTTATCGCGCACTGCACTAAAAAAAGCGCATTTTGCGCTTTTTTTAGTTGCGGCCTAAACCGGCAAACATAATTTGTTTATAAGCTTCCACACCTGGTTGGTCAAATGGATCAACTTGTCCGATCAAACCGGAAATAAATACTGCATATTCGAAGAAATAAAATAGACCGCCAAGCGTGCGCTCATCTAATTGGTCAACGTGCAATTCTAATACCGCCACGCCGCTAGCTTGGTGGGCAGCACTGGTTGCCTTTTCGGCGATCTGATTGATTTGGTCTAAAGTTTGGCCGTTAAGATAATCAAAGTCATCAGCAACCTGGCTAGGCTGTAGCGATAAATCTTGATGGGGATGGTCTACGATCAGTAAAGTTTCTAATAGTTGTCGCTGGCCTTGCTGAATATACTGACCGACTGAATGCAAGTCTTCGGAATAAGTCAGCGCAACAGGAAACAGATCACGATTTTGTTTACCTTCACTTTCGGCGAAGAGCTGGGTCCACCAACGGCCGAAATAATCTAGTTGTGGCTCAAAGTGACCTAAAATTTCAATTTTTTTACCTTGTTGTAACAAATAATTGCGGCGCACCGCGTATTGAAATGCTGGATTGTCAGCACTAATTTTGGTCTGCAAGTCAGTGCGCATGGTTACTGCACCGGCCACCAGCGCAGCAATATCAATTCCGGCTACCGCCATCGGCAATAAGCCCACGTCGCTAAAGACAGAGAAGCGGCCGCCGATATCGGTGGGAAAGGTCAGAAATGGATAGCCTTCATTGTGTGCTAACTGAGCCAGATTACTGTCTGGCGTGCCTGTGACTAACAAATGTTCAGCGTAGGCGGCCCCGTATTTTTGTTGTAAAAATGGTTTGAATACGCGAAAACCAATTCCTGGTTCCAAAGTCGCAAAGTTTTTGGCGATCACATCGACATAAACTTCTTCGTCTGCTAGTTCGGCCAATAAACGCCGGTAGTAAGTAGCCGCTAAATTAGTTCCGGCGTAAATGATTTTAATTTGTCCCCGCTGTTGGGCAAAAGCTTCGATCGCCGCGCGGGCCGCATTATTGGAGCCACCGACACCAACAATCACTAAAACTGTTGCGGTAGCTTGAATTTTGACGGCCAGATTGTGCAAATGCTGCAATTGCACGTCGTTTGCCCATTTTGTGACCGGTAACCAGCCTAAATCATTGTGTTGGGGGTCAGTGGTAACATCGGTGGTTTGGACTTGGTGTAATTTACTAAGTTGTTGTTGTTCAAAGGCAGTAAAGGCGGCGCTGTCAAAGTCGGTCGTCATTTTTGGTTTCAAAGTAAGCATAGCGGAACTTCCTTTCGCTTTATTTTGTTTAGCGTAGCAAGCTAAGCTTAAATGGAACTAAAAAAGGCCAGAATCTTGTTCTGGCCTTTCATTATTTCTGAAAATTATTTCAAAATATAAAGCTAAAATCGATTTTTGTTACCCGCCCCAGTAAAACTGACGATCTTTTAAATTAGGCGGCAATTAATTTTGAGCTAATTGAACAATTTTAGTGGGCTGCTGCGGTTGTGCCTGTGCAGGCACACCGACTGCAGTGTGACCAGCCGCAACATCATGTAGGACCACTGCGCCGGCACCGATTTTAGCATTATCGTGGATCGTGATCGGACCGAGAATTTGCGCGTTGGCACCGATCAACACGTTATTACCCACTATGGGGTGGCGCCGGCCTTTGGTGATGTGCCGCGAGCCTAACGTGACACCGTGTAAAATGGTGACATTATCGCCAACAATCGCGGTTTCACCGATGACCACGCCGGCTCCGTGATCAATAAACAAGTGCCGACCAATTCGAGCACCGGGATGAATTTCGATCCCAGTTATTTTTTTGGCTAAATGGGCGCTAATGCCAGCGGCCAGGTAAAAGCGATGCTGATACAACTGGTGGGAAAAACGATGCCACGCCAGCGCATGTAACCCAGAGTAGGTCAGCAAAACTTCCAGTAGGCTGTGAGCTGCTGGGTCGCGATGTTGAATGGCTTTTGCAGTGGCAAACATAATAAGGTCCTCCTTAAAAATTATCCGGTAAGCTAGCTATAGGATTAAAGGGCACGCTAACTAAAATTAAACGTCTAGCGTGCACATCATGCAGATTTACAATGCCGTAAAAGCTTGGTCCAAATCACCGATCAAATCAGCAATATCTTCGAGACCTACGGATAAGCGAATCAATTCGTCCTGAATACCATTGGCTAAGCGAATCTTACGCGGAATCGAACCGTGGGTCATGACTGCAGGAACTTCGATCAAGCTTTCCAATGAGCCTAGGCTTTCTGCTAAGCTGATCAATTTCAGACTTTCCACAAAAGTTTTTGCACTTAAGCCGGCTTGTAGTTCAAAGGAGATCATACCGCCAAAGCCGTCCATTTGCGTTTTAGCAGTTTCGTAATCGCTGGTTCCTGGCTTGCCTGGATAATAAATTTTAGCAACTTTGGCTTGTTTTTCTAAATAATGGAAAACAGCTTGGGTATTAGCTTCATGAGCCCGCATCCGGACACCTAAGGTTTTGATACCCCGTTGAAGCAGCCAACTATCTTGAGGGCCGAGGATGGCACCGATGGCATTTTGCAAGAAGCCGATCCGTTCGCCTAGGCTAGCATCGTTAGTAACGGCTAGGCCGGCGACAAGGTCACTATGACCACCTAAATATTTTGAAGCGCTGTGTACCACGATATCCGCACCTAATGTTAATGGCCGTTGATTGTACGGCGTAGCAAAAGTATTATCGACGATCGTTAACAGCTCATGTTGCTTAGCCAGGTTACTTAATGCTTTTAAATCCGAAACGTGCAGTAATGGATTAGTCGGTGTCTCCAAGTAAAGGGCTTTGGTGTTGTCTTGGATCGCGGCCTCAACGGCGGCTAGGTCCCGTGTGTCCACGGCCGTAAAAGTTAGGCCTTGCCGCACCATGACCTGGTTTAACAGGCGGAAAGTACCACCATAAACATCATTACCAACGACTAAATGATCACCCTGCGAAAACAACGACAAAACAGCGTGGATCGCAGCAGAACCGGAAGCAAACGCAAAGCCGGCCACGCCGTCTTCTAGTTCGGCAATTAATTTTTCAACAGCATTTCGGGTCGGGTTACCAGTGCGCGCATATTCCCATTTAGGTTCGCCACCAAGTACGTGTTGATGAAAGGTAGAACTTTGGTAGATTGGTACACTGACTGCACCAGTTTCTTTATCTTCGCTAACGCCGCCATGGATCAAAGTTGTATCGAATTTCATGTTAAATTCCTCCTAAGAATTAGTTTGATTTTTAAGCGTAAATATTTTCACTGAGGTAACGTTCACTACTATCAGGGAAAATGGTGACGATGTTACTGCCAGCAGGTAGGCTTGCGGCCACTTGTAGACTGGCAGCTAATGCCGCACCACTGGAACTACCAACCAATAAACCGTGCTCACGTGCCAGCATTTTCACGTTGGCAAACGCGTCAGCATCACTGATCGTATAAATTTTGTCGATCTGGACTGTTTGGAAAAATGGGGGAACAAATTCGACGCCGATGCCTTCGGTGCGGTGGCTATGTTCTGGCCCACCATTTAGGATCGAGCCTTCAGGTTCTACTGTATAGGCTTTGACCTGTGGTAATTGCTCCTGTAAGTATTTAGCGACACCGGCAAAGGTTCCGCCACTACCTGCACCAGCGATAAAGGCATCAATATGAGTACCGAGATCGGCGGTCAATTCTGGCCCCAGTGTATCGTAGTAAGCTTGCGGATTAGCCGGATTTTTGAACTGCATGGGCACAAAACTATTAGGAGTGGCGGCCGCCAACGCTTCGGCTTTTGCGATGGCGCCTTTAATGCCGTCTTCCGTTGGTGTGTTGATCAATTTTGCGCCTAAGGCCTTCATCAAAGTTTGTTTTTCAAAACTGAATTTTTCTGGCACCACTAAAATAACTGGTAGGTGATGTTGCTGAGCGGCTAAAGCGACGCCGATACCAGTATTGCCGGCAGTCGGTTCAATGATCGTTGTACCGGCGGTGATCTGGCCCTGCTTAATCCCGGTTTCGATCATCGCCACACCAAGGCGATCTTTGATGCTGCCACCAGGATTGAACATTTCTAATTTGGCAAAAATGTGACTCGCGTTAGGTACGGGCAGATCAAGTTCCAGTAAGGGGGTGTTGCCGATCAGTTGGTTCACATTTTGGTATATCATGGTGTTTCCTCTTTTCTTGGGCGGAATGCAGAATAGAAAAAAGGCGCGGATTTGTTTAAACAAATCTGCGCCTTTCTCGATTCAACTGATTAATTGTGGCTTGCTAACCGTTTTATTTTTGGGTAGCACAATCAGTGTATCGCGAAAGACGCGGTACACAACAACATACGCTAGCATTAGTCATAAAAATGTTAAACATAAGATTGTGCCTCCCTAACAGTTGATTTATTCGTCCGTATTGATTACTCCTTCAGAATACGGGCTAAGAGATTGATTGTCAAGTGAAAAATTTATTTTGTTGTTCGTTGATTGCTTCTGATATGTCAGTTAGCGTTGAAAATAAGGCGGCCAATTACCAGTTTGGTTATATTCACTTAGCATAAATAATAAATTTGCTAAGGCTAGGCCGAAACGGCGTTCACGATGACTAGCAGCAGTTTGACGTAAGGCGCAGTAAGTGCCGCTGACGGCGTAGTGAATTGCGTTAGTCAATGATTCACCGGTTGCTAAAAAGCCGGTCAATAAGGCTGCAAATGCATCGCCACTACCATAAAAATGACCTGCTAATTGTTGACGGCCAAAGAATTGAACGCGCTTAGCAGTTAACCAAATACAACCACTTTGCTTTTGCTTAGTGATGCCGGTGATCACAGCATGACCTGCCGGTGGTAATTTTTGCTCCAAGGTGGTTAATAATTGATATTGTTCGGTTTCAGTTGGCCGTGACCGTACTTTTATGCCAGTTAACAACTGGGCTTCGGTTAAATTTGGCGTGATCACGGTAGCCCAGGGTAAAACTGCGGTCAATTGGCGCGGGTAATCAGCTGATAAATCGGGATAAAGTAGATTGCGATCCGCCATCACTGGATCAATGACTACCAAAGATAACGGTAGATCTTGTAATAGATTTTGCATGCTGGCGACCAGTGAAGCGGTGCCTAAGTAGCCTAATAACAGGCCATTAAAGGCTAACTGCTGTTGTTGCCAATGTCGTTTTGTTTGCGTGATCCAAGAACTAAGTTCAACCTTGACTGGCGTTGTGAACCCTTCAGTTTGAGTGGATAAGAGGCTAGTTGGTAGCATAGCTTGTGGTAAATTGAATGCTGCCAAAATCGGTAGCGCAACTTGCTGCGATAAACTCCCGATCGCTGATAGATCTTGAGCGACGATCAATGGTCGGACTAGTTTGTTAGCGTTCATAATTTTAACGGTTAACGTAATTTGACTGCCAACGGTAAAGCAATGACTGCACCGGCTAGAATCTGAACCGCATTAGTCGGAATACCAACTAGGCCTGGAGTCAGTGAATAGAGTAAAGTATCAGTGAAAAAATAGCCAATAATGACGATCAGACCACCGACCAGTAAAGCCCACAACTGGACTTTGCGGCCGGCCTGGTAACCAAGCCAACCGACGACCAAACCTTCAAAACCATGCACGACTAATGAAAAAAGTATGTATTGAGAATAGTCAGAGATCAAGTCCAGTAATAGGCCACTTAAACCACCCACGATCGCGCCGGTGCGGCGACCGTAAAGTAAGGCCGCAATAAAAATACCGGCATCGCAAAGATTAATATTACCGTGGGTCAACGGTACTGGGATGATAAAAACTCGGGCGATCGTCACGTTTAAAGCAATTAAAAGTGCGGGTAAAACGATCCGGTGCGCCAATTGATTAGTTTGCATATACGAACCTCCTGAATAAGTGGCCTGTTATTTTTTAAACGTAACTGATTTAATTGTCTTGACAGCCGTTAGCTAAAAAATAAAGCTGAACCATAATCATGTGCTATGGGACAACTCTATTTTTAATTCGTAAGCCGAATGTTGGTTATTCAGGCAATCGAAGTGCTGTGCAACGGTTGCTTGCGCTCAGGATAAAGTGTTTCGGCAATATGATTGATGGCGGTTGGCGCTTCACCAAAGCCAGCGGCGATCAATTTAGTTTTACCAGCATAGGTCACGCTATCGCCAATACCATAAATACCGGCGATAGTGGTCGCCATATTTTGATCGACTGGTAGTGCTCGGTGGTCCAAGGGTAAACCCCAGTCGCGCAGAACATGGTTGTCGGCAGTGAAACCGTAATTGACAAGTAGTGAATCGACGGTCAGTGTTCGCACTAGGGAACCTTTGGCCTGTTTTAATTGTATTTCCAGGCCAGGGGTTGTGTTAGTTAATTGCTGAATGTTAAAGGGGGTTACTAGTTGAACGCTGGAGGATTCCAAGCGTTTAACGTTAGCCTCTAAGCCACGAAATTGTGGTCGCCGATGAATCAAATAGACTTGGTTAGCTACGTTTTCCAAGGTCAATGCCCAATCAATGGCCGAATCACCACCGCCGGCAATTGCCACCGTTTGTCCGGCAAAATCAGCTAAATCTTTTACAAAATAAAAGACGTTTTGGCCGTTTAGTTGTGGATCATACTTTATAGCCAATGGGCGCGGGGAGAAAGCCCCGCCACCAATAGCAACAAGAACCTGGCGGGTGTGGGTAATTCGTTTGGTGGTTGTCAAAACGAATTCTGTGGCGTGCTTTTCTAGACTTAAAACTTCTTCATCGCAAAAGATGTGCGGTTTAAAATCGTTAAATTGCAACATTTGTGCTTGTAAGTTATGAACTAAGTCGCGGCCCTTAATGTGTGGCAAGCCAGCAACATCACGAATAATCTTTTCGGGATACAACGCGGCCACTTGACCACCTAGTTGTGGTAGACTTTCGATCAATTGTGTATCCAATTCCCGTAAACCAGCGTAAAAAGCGGCAAACATACCACTGGGACCGCCACCGATCACCGTTAGATCATAGAGATGGTTATCTTGCTGCATATAGTGGCCTCCTGACTAAATTTGTTGTAAAGCTTGATCAAGGTCAGCGATCAGGTCATCCACGTTCTCGATCCCGATTGACAACCGAATCAAATCAGGGGTGATCCCCGTTTGTTTCAGTTCTTCGGCATTTAACTGGGCATGGGTCGTTGATGCAGGATGAATGATCAACGAATGCGCGTCACCAACGTTGGCTAGCAACGAGAACAGTTCCAGGTGTTCGATCAAGGCCTTGCCTGCTGCTTCGCCGCCTTTTAAGCCAATGGTGAAGATCGAACCGGCGCCTTTAGGGAAGTATTTATCGGCTAAAGCATGATAAGGACTGTCGGCCAGTTCTGGATAGTTGACCCAGGCCACCTTCGGATGTTCTTTTAAATAGTTGACGATCTTGCGGGTGTTACTGACATGGCGTTCAACTCGCAAGGACAAGCTTTCAAGGCCTTGGATCAACAGGAAGGAGTTGAAGGGGCTGATGGTCCCACCGAGATCGCGTAAGGATTGGGCCCGCACTTTAGTGGTGAAAGCAGCGGGGGCCACTTCATTCCAGACCAACCCGTTATATTGGGGATCAGGCGTGGTGAAACTTGGATAACGGCCACTAGCCGCATAGTCAAACTGACCATTTTCAACGATCACCCCACCCATGGTCGTGCCGTGGCCGCCGATGAATTTAGTTGCGGAATGTACCACAACGTCGACGCCATGATCTAATGGTTGAATCAAATATGGGGTTCCAAATGTATTGTCGGCGATCAGGATCAGCCCATGTTTATGGGCGATCGCTGCAACGGCCTCAATGTCGATCAAATTGATGCCAGGGTTACCGATGGTTTCGATGTATAAGGCCTTGGTATGTTCGTTGATCGCCGTTTCAAAGTTAGTGGGGTCATCAGGCGATACAAAATGAGTGGTGATACCTAATTTCTTCAACGTGACGCTGAACAGATCGTAGGTGCCACCGTAAAGGGTGCTTGCCGAAACGATCTCGTCACCAGCATCCGCCACGTTGAGAATGGCGGCGGTGATCGCCGCGGAGCCAGTTGCCAAAGCGACGCCGGCCGTACCATTTTCCAAAGCGGCGACCCGCTTTTCAAAAACGTCGGTGGTCGGGTTGGTCAGACGCGTGTAGATATTGCCGGCGTCGGTCAAGGCAAAACGGCCGGCTGCTTGTGCGGCGTCTTTAAAGACGTAGGAAGTCGTTTGATAGATCGGTACCGCACGGGCACCAGTTTCGTCAACCGTTTGACCAGCCGTAACTTGCAGTGTTTCAAAGTTTAATTTTTTTGTCATGATAAAGCCTCCCAGTTTATTTTAAAAATTATGGCACCTAATTCTCAAAAGCTAGTTACGCCGCCCCCTTTTTTACTTGCGTAAATAAAAACCGCCGTCCCAGTGCTGGATCAGCACAAGGGACGACGGTTATCGCGTTACCACCCAAATTTATATTGACCTCACGGATCAATACCTTAAAAAGTACAGTTATATACTCCGCAATATATCGCTTGCCCACGGTGCAATGCACTGGCTCCAAGATCATCTTCATCTACTGTCGGTTGTTTCTTTCCACCAACTGAAACTCACTGTAAATCCACAGTTAGATTACTCTTCTTTTCGTTGCCATGAATATTAACTTGGTCTTAAACTAGCATCATATTTTTTTAATGTCAAGCTCATTTTTAAAATAGCTAGCCTAGCTAGTTTAATGCTAAGTAGATGTAAATGCTGATATAACAACGATTTTAACTAATTTATTATTGTGTAACTAATACTACCATTTTGCTGTTCTTCTCATGGAAGAAAAAGGAATTTTAAAAATATTTTTAATTAATTTTTTTACGGCGGCTGATCTGATCACTACTTGACAAGCAGCGGTGCTTACCGTATGCTAACGCTTAATTAAGTTAGCAGACACTGAACAGAAGAGTAATTGCAGTGCAACAAGAACAGCGACCCTTACCAGTGAAAAAAGGGCTTGTCAGCAGCAATGAAAATGGACTGGGAGTCATCACTAGGTTAACGCTAAGTGATCGGGAGCAACCGTTATTTTGCTAGGTATTGATTGATACTGACTGAGGTGGTGAGCACAAGTTCGCCACAAAATAGGGTGGTAACGCGTGATCACGTCCCTTTGTGAATAAATGATTCATGAAGGGACGTTTTTGCGTTGAAAAGGAGAGCGAGTAATCATGAATTTACAACAAATGCGTTATGTCTTGGCAGTGGCCGCTAATGGTAGTTTTCGGGAAGCCGCTAAGGTCCTGTATATTTCACAACCTAGTTTATCCCACAGTATTAAACAACTGGAACAAGAATTGGAGGCACCACTTTTTGCCCGTACCCACCAAGGGACCCGCTTAACCACTGCTGGTCAAGAATTTGTTTTAAGTGCCGAGAAAATCATTCAGCAAGTCGATCATTTGCAACAGCATTTTGCCACAGCCGACGCCAAACGGCATTATTTTTCTGTGGCTGGGCAACACTACGATTTTATTGCGGTCGCGTTGTGTCAAGTGTTGGCTCAGTATAATGATTATCGCTACATTCGGGTTTTTGAAAGTACGGCGCTTGAAGTCATCAAGGATGTGGCGCAAGGCCATAGTGAATTGGGAATCTTATTTTTAAATGACTATAATCAATCTTCGTTATTACGCTTGTTTGAACAGGATGAGCTGACCTATGAAGAATTAGGTTTATTTCAGACCCACATTTTTATGCGAACGCAGCATCCTTTGGCCTACAAAACTAAAATCAGTTTAGCTGATCTTGCCCCTTATCCGCAGGTACGTTTTACTCAGGAAGCTTCATATCCAGATTTAGCGGAAGATCCGTTGGAACCACCAGTAACTAGTGCCATGATCGCTGTAAGTGATCGGGCGACGATGAGCCGGATCGTTGCGCGAACGGATGCTTATGGCTCTGGTTCTGGTATTTTAGAGGCACCTGGTGAGCAAGGGTTGATCATGCGACCATTGCTACATTCGCCACGTAACCGCATGATTATTTTACGGCGCAAAGAACATGAATTATCGGAAATCGGCCAGTATTTTGTCACTGCGTTACGGGCTTATTTTGCGACACAACATTCAGGCCTCTTTAAATAAATTCATGGTGATAGAAAATAACTATCTGCTCGTAAAGACACTGATCGTAGTCGTATAGTCTGACTTTGATCACTATTTAACGACACTTTTACTGACTGATATAAAATTTAACTATTAGCAAGGCTTTGACTATGCAGCAGAAGTTGATTAGGATGACTAGTAATCAAATCGTTAAACCAAGGCAAGATGAGTACAGCTATAACATCGTTAAGCGAGTTCCGTGTGGTGAAAGGGAGCCGATGGTTAGTTGGAAGATGGTCTTACTTAATATTTGTTTGTGAGCCTTTTGGTTAGCAGGCAACGGTAGCAACCGTTATTTTGTAGCAGAGTGTGAACAAGCATTCTGTATGAGGTTTTAGCTGTGAGGCTAGAACAAATTAAGGTGGTATCACGTCAAAACGTCCTTTTCCGTTTGGAGAAGGGCGTTTTTTTATTTTTATTTAAGCTATAAAGTCGCTGCAAACTCAGTAGGACCCATTTGCAAATAACGGAGGTGAATCAATGCACTGGCAAAAGTATAACTGGTGGTGGCGGTTGGGCTTGGTCCTTGTATTACTCAGTGCTTATGGCGTGTTATACCAATGGCGTCTAGCTCAGGCCGGCGCCAACAGTACAGGAGCAACGGTGACCTTAACCAATGTTTCCTATGATTCAACCCGTGAGTTTTATCAAGCCTATGACCGGGTTTTTACTAAATATTGGCAGCACAAAAGTGGTAAGAAAGTGACCGTTGCTGTCTCCAATGGTGGTAGTGGTAAGCAGGCTAACACTGTGATTGACGGTAACCAAGCCGACGTGGTCACTTTGGCCTTAGCACCAGATATTACGAGCATTCAAAAAGCCGGCCTACTGAATAAAGGTTGGCAGCAGCGTTATCCCGCTAATTCAGCGCCCTATACGTCAACAGTGGTGTTTCTAGTACGTAAAGGTAATCCCCAGCAGATCAGCGGTTGGGCGGATCTGTTGAAGGCAACGGTCAAAATCGTGACTGCCAGTCCTAAGACTTCCGGTGGTGCCCGCTGGAATTATCTGGCGGCTTGGGCTTATGCCATCAAGCGGTACCACAGCCCCAAAAAGGCCCGTCAATTTGTTAAGGCTATGTATCAAAATGTGACGGTTTTAGATTCCGGTGCACGTGACGCCACCACTACTTTTGTAGAGAATGGGCAGGGTAATGTGCTAGTGACTTGGGAAAATGAAGCTAAGCTAGTTTGTCAACAACATCCTGGTAAATATCAGATCATCACGCCGAGTATCAGTATTAAGGCCGAGCCCAGTGTGGCGGTGGTAGATTCTGTTGCAGCGCAGCGTGGTACAACAAAAGTCGCCCGTGCCTATATTAAATATTTGTACTCACTTAAAGCGCAGCGCCTGGCCGCACAAAACTTTTACCGCCCGACTGATCAAAGTGTGGTTCACGCCTACCGCAAGGATTTTCCCAAGCTACAATTAGTGACGATCGACGATCCCATGTTTGGTGGCTGGGCCAAAACAGAAAAAAAGCATTTCGCTACTGGCGGTATTTTTGATCAAATTTATGGGGGAGGCTGAAACATATGCAGCAAAAATGGCAACGAGTGATCCCCGGCTACTATTTTAGCTTGACCCTGACCTTACTCGGTTTAGGCCTGATCGTCGTATTACCTTTGACCGCTTTATTGATCTCCGGTTGGCAGGTGGGTGCGCCCCGCTTTTGGCATGAGGCTACCCAACAGCGTGTGCTGGCTAGTTATTTGATCAGTATCAAAGGTGCCGCCATTGCTGCGTCGGTCAATACAATTTTTGGCTTATTGTTGGCCTGGGTTTTGACCCAGTACACTTTTCCTGGCAAATGGTTACTGGATAGTTTGTTAGATCTACCATTTGCTTTACCGACGGCAGTGGCTGGAATCGCCTTAGCCTATCTTTTTTCGGATCGAGGTTGGTTAGGGCGATTAGTGGCACCATTGGGTTGGCAGGTTTCTTACACGTTTAATGGGATCGTGGTGGCCATGATCTTTGTGACGTTACCCTTCGTGGTTCGTGAAGTGCAACCGGTGTTGGCAAAGTTGGATCCCAGTGTCCAAGAAGCTGCGCACACCTTAGGGGGAAGTACCTTCACGATTTTACGCTTGGTCGTTCTACCAGAAATTTTACCAGCGTTAGTGGCCGGATTTGGGTTAGTGTTCACGCGTTGTTTAGGTGAGTATGGCAGTATTGTTTTTATTGCTGGTAATCAGCCTTACCGTACTGAGATCACGCCGTTATTGATCATGTTTAAGCTAGAAGAACATTCGTATCAGGGCGCCACCGTTTTAGCGTTAGTAATGTTGGTCTTTTCCTTCATTTTTAATTTCATTATTCATAATTGGCAGCGCCATTTATTGCGGCGAAAGGGGTGAAGGTATGCAGCTTTTACAAGCAAAAAAAGTCAAATGGTTATTGTTAGCCATAGCCTGGTTGTTTATTTTTGGGATTTTGATTTTGCCACTGGCCTTGGTTGTCATGCAGGCCTTGGCGTTAGGCTGGCGCACTTACTTGACGACCATCAGTAGCTTAGTAACGCTGCAAGCGGTGAATTTAACGGTTGCTGCCACTGTGATTTCATTGTTGTTCAACTTAGTATTTGGTATCAGTGCGGCATGGTTGCTTACATTTTATGATTTTCCCGGTAAACACTTGTTAAATGCGTTGATCGACCTTCCTTTTTCGGTATCACCAGTGATCGTTGGCCTGATCTTTGTTTTAACTTTTGGTCAAACTGGGTGGCTGGCGCCGTTATTTACGACCATCAAAGTACAGATTATTTTTGCACCGCCAGCGATTTTTTTGACCACGATCTTTGTTACTTTTCCCTTTGTCGCTCGGGAATTAATTCCCGTGTTGGCGGCTAAAGGGCGTGAAGAAGAACAAACAGCCGCCTTATTGGGCGCCAGCGCTTGGCAAATCCTGCGCCAAATCACGTTTCCGGCACTTAAGGCGCCACTAGCCACTGGCCTGGTTTTAGCGACGGCTCGGGCCTTAGGTGAATTTGGGGCCGTCGCTGTAGTCTCTGGAAGCATTCGGGGTAAGACCTTGACGCTTTCGTTACTGGTACAAACTTTATATAACAATTTTAAGTTTAAACAAGCATTTGTGGTGGCAACGATTTTACTAGGTTCGACATTGGCAGTTGTTATTTTAAAACGCCGCTTATTACGCGAATGAATTAACAGCACGATGGCTAGTGTATTTTACCTAAGGAGGAAGACAATGTATATCCAATTAAAAGATATTTCAAAAAGTTTTCAGCGCCGGCAGATTTTACACCAGATCAATTTTGGGGTCAAGGAAGGTAGTTTGACGGCCTTACTTGGACCTAGTGGTAGTGGTAAAACTACGATCTTGCGTATTCTAGCTGGTTTAGAGCCGGCGACTAGTGGCTCTGTTGCTGTGGCGGGGCAGGTGGTTGATGAATTGACTCCGCAAGCCCGCGGAATTGGTTTTGTTTTTCAAAATTATGCTTTATTTCGTTACTTAACTGTCTACGATAACATTGCTTTTGGTTTGCGTACCCAGCATTGGTCACTGCGCCAAATTAAACAGCGTGTTGCTGAATTGTTGCAGTTAACTGATTTAACGGCTTTGGCGCAGCAATACCCAGAACAACTATCTGGTGGGCAAAAACAACGCGTTGCTTTTGCCCGTGCGATCGCGCCTAATCCGAAGGTTTTATTACTGGATGAACCTTTTGCAGCGCTAGATACGCAGATTCGCCGTGAATTGCGTGTTTGGTTGAAGCAATTGATCCACCGAGTTGGAATCACCAGTATTTTTGTGACCCATGATCATGAAGAGGCCATGGAAACGGCGGATGAAATTGTGGTGATCAATCAAGGCCGCATCGAACAGATTGGGACACCGATGACGATCTATAATCAACCGACTAGCCGCTTTGTTGCTCAATTTATTGGGCAATCCAGTATGTTACAGGCACCTCATTTACAAGGGTTTGCCTTGCCAGCGCAGCAAGATTTTCGCGCCTATATTCGTCCCGAACAAGTTCAGGTTTTTAAACGCAACGAAAGCCAACCGCTGGCTGTGGCTCTGGAACAAGCAACGGTGATCAGTTCCACCTTTAGTGGCGCCGTAGTTAGTGTCAAATTAAAATGGCATGCACAAACGTTATTGGCTAATCGTTCACCGGCACAACCACCGTTATTTAATGGCGAAAAGGTTGTTCTTTTTATTCAACAAGCCTTGATTTTTACAACTGAGTGTAGCGAGTTACAGCGTAATCAGCAATTAGCCGCGGCGTATGCCTTATAACTGGAGATGACAATTGTGGAACAAAAAGTAATTACAACTGATCTACTGGTGATTGGTGGTGGCACTGCAGGTTGTTATGCCGCTTGGCACGCCGCGCAACTTGACCCTAATTTGCGGATCACAGTCGTTGAAAAAGCTGATATTCGGCGCAGTGGGTGTTTAGCGGCCGGCGTCAATGCTTTAAATGCGTACATTACCAAAGGCAAAACGCCAGATTTTTATGTTGATTATGCTAAAAATGATGCCGCTGGGATCGTCCGGGAGGATTTGTTGTTGACCTTGAGTCAACGGTTGAATCACGTGACCGCCGAGTTAGAGAAAATGGGATTAGTGATCTTAAAAGATGCCAATGGGGATTATGTAACCCGCGGTGATCGTAACCTTAAAATCAACGGTGAAAATATTAAGCCACTATTGGCTCGTGCCGTGCGTAAACACCACCAAATTAAGGTAATCAACCACGTTAATGTCGTTGATTACTTAGTGGCCGGCCAACAGATTTATGGTGCAGTTGGGTTCAGCACCACTGCAGCGGAAGCGTATGTATTTCACGCTAATGCCGTTATTATTGCTACTGGCGGTGCCAGTGGCCTATATCGGCCTAACAATCCTGGCTTTTCTAAACATAAAATGTGGTACCCACCATTTAATACCGGTGCTGGTTACGCTATGGGGTTGCGGGCTGGTGCGGAAATGACTACGTTTGAAATGCGGTTTATCGCGTTGCGGTGTAAGGACACGATCGCGCCTGTTGGCACTATTGCTCAAGGTGTCGGTGCCAAGCAGATCAATGCTCTAGGTGAAGTTTATGAACAAAAATATGGCCTACGCACAGCGGAACGCGTTTACGGCACCGTTCAAGAAATGCAAGCTGGTCGCGGGCCGTGTTATTTGCAAACTGATCAGATCACGCCGGCGCAAGAGCAAGATCTATATCATGCTTATCTAAATATGGCGCCAGCACAAACCTTGAAGTGGTTGGAAGCTAAACGGGGACCGCGTCAGCAAAATGTGGAGATCGAAGGCACTGAACCGTATATTGTCGGTGGGCACGCGGCTAGTGGTTACTGGGTCAGTACTGAGCGTGAAACCACGATTCATGGACTGTTTGCGGCTGGGGATGTGGCCGGTGGTGCACCGCAAAAATACGTTACTGGCGCTTTAGCTGAAGGTGAGATTGCTGCTGAAGCGGCAGTCAAACGATTGCAGCAGATTAATATATCAGAGCCACCAGTGATTGCCACACAGATCGCGGTTATTTTACAACAAGCGCAGCGTTATTTACAGCGCGACAACAGCATCTATAAAGTTCGTGAACTTGAAGAGGCTATGCAAAAAGTGATGGATAGTTATGCGGGTGGGATCACAACACATTATGAATATAACGGCCAGCAATTAGTTTTGGCGCAACAAAAAATCGCGCAGTTGCAACAGTTGAGCGAACAAATGGCGGCCAATGATATGCACGAACTGATGAGCTTGTACGAAGTGCGTGAACGCTTGCTGATTTGTCAATGTGTGATCGCTCACTTAGCAGCGCGTAAAGAGACTAGGTGGCATAGTTTTGCCGAGAACTTAGATTATCCTCAACAGGATCCGCGATTTGATAAATATGTTAATTCAATTTATCGCGCTGGCAAGATTCAAATTATTTTCCGTGAGTTGGTTAAAAGGAGGCAGCGCTATGAGCATCAAAATTGATCGTGATCTGTGTATTGGTTGTGGGCGCTGTGTCGATATTTGTCCCGGTAACTTGATTCAAATGGTGGGTGAAGGCAAGAATCGTAAAGCTGAAATGAAGTATCCCGATGAATGCTGGGGTTGCATTTCTTGTATCAAAGTGTGTCCCGTTCAAGCAATTAAGTTTTATTTAGGCGCTGATATTGGGGGCAATGGTGGCGCCTTAGTGGCTAAGCCAGAGCGGGCAGTGATTCACTGGTCAATTTACGATCAAGACCGTATCACCCAGGAAATTGATATTGATCGGCGTAACGCCAATAAATATTAAGCAACTCGTGTCTATTATATTAGTGTTCAAAATCTATTTTAAGACCCGCTCTAGAAAATAAAGAAGGAGTTAAAAAGCTATGGATCATTTAGATGAATTAGAAGCTGAAAGCATTTATATTTTTCGCGAAGCATATAAAAATCTCGGTAAATTAGGCCTCTTATGGTCGATCGGCAAAGATTCAACAGTTTTATTGTGGTTGGTGCGCAAAGCCTTTTATGGGCATACACCATTTCCGTTTATTCACGTGGATACTAGTTTTGAAATGCCAGAGGTTTTGGCCTATCGCGATCGGGTAGCTGCTGAATTAGGTTTGGATTTAATTGTTTATACCAACCAAGATGCTGTTGATCAGGGTATGAATCCCAAGTTAGGCCGTTTAATGTGCTGTGGCGCACTAAAAACCGTAGCTTTGAACCAAGTGGTGAAAAAATACAGTTTTGATGGTTTGATCGTTGGCGTGCGCCAAGACGAAGAAGGTTCCCGCTCCAAGGAACGGATCTTCTCTGAGCGTAACCAACAAGATAAATGGGATTATACGAATCAACCACCAGAATTATGGGATGAATTTAAAACTGATTTTCCTAAGGGTAACCACATTCGGGTGCATCCATTATTGCACTGGACGGAATTAGATATTTGGGAATATATCCAACGCGAAGGGATTCCGATCATTGATCTATATTTTGCTAAAAATCATCACCGTTACCGCAGTTTAGGATGTGCCCCTTGCACCGGAACCATTGACTCTGATGCTAGTACTGTTAGTGAGATCATTGCTGAGTTGAAACAAACTAAGATCAGTGAACGAGCCGGGCGGGCACAAGATCAGGAAGATGCCTACGCAATGCAAAAGTTACGG
Organism: Loigolactobacillus binensis; assembly: GCF_005405165.1. GTDB lineage: Bacteria > Bacillota > Bacilli > Lactobacillales > Lactobacillaceae > Loigolactobacillus > Loigolactobacillus binensis. The sequence continues at coordinate 33,668 of NZ_BJDN01000020.1, read as the reverse complement.
CAGTCTGGCTACATGTAAACTGTGCCTAAATAAGCACCATGCCAGTAGCATAAGTAACTTACAAGGAGGATCTTATGGAAAATTCAGAATTACACATTGTCATGGTTGGTCATGTTGATCATGGTAAATCAACCGTTATTGGCCGCTTACTTTATGACACCAAGGCTTTACCAGAAGGGACCGTTGATAAGGTCAAACGGATCGCTCAAGAAACTGGCAAACCGTTTGAATATGCCTATTTACTTGATGCGTTTGAAGAAGAACAAAAACAGGGCATCACCATTGATACGACCCAACTAAAATTCCACACGGCCAGCCGGGAGTACGTGATCATTGATGCACCAGGGCATAAAGAGTTCTTAAAAAATATGATTTCTGGTGCCTCAGATGCTGAGGTGGCATTTTTGATCGTGGATGCTGCGCGGGGAGTAGAGGAACAAACTAAACGTCATGCTTATATTTTACGCTTATTAGGAATCCGGCAAATTTATGTTTTGATTAATAAGATGGATCTGGTGGATTACGAACAAACACGTTTTGTGGCTGTAAAGGCGGAAGTTGCTGCTTTCTTGGCCACATTGCAGTTACAAGCTGCAGGTTTTTTGCCAGTTTCGGCTTATTACGGTGAAAATTTGGTACAACATTCCGCAAAAATGCCTTGGTATACCGGTAAAAGCTTTATTGCCACTTTAGATAGTATTAAGGCTAAGCCAACATCCAGTGATCAACCGCTACGCTTGCCGATTCAAGACGTCTTTAAATTTGATCAACGGCGGATTATTGCTGGGCGAATCGAAGCTGGTGAGCTGCAAGTTGATGATAAGATCAAGCTTTATCCCAGTGGTCGTGAAACAGTGGTCACTGAATTTGCCAATTGGGCGTCCCGGGACGCGAAGGTTGAAGCGAGTGTTGGCCAATCGGTGGGGATTCAATTACAGGATGAATTTTTTAACCAACGCGGGGAGATCATCACGCGCAGTAGCGATCAACAGCAGCCAACGGTGACTAACGTTGTTCAAACCAATTTATTTTGGATGGGCCAAGCACCGCTAGTCACCGGCCAACGGTATAAATTAAAAATCGCGACGCAACAAGTGATCGCCCGGGTACTAAAAGTTTTGAAGGTGACTGATTCCAGCACGTTAGCTACCCGGGAGGACGCAACTAAAGTTCAATTAAATGATGTTGCTGAAGTTGTTTTTCAAACTGAAACGCCGCTAGTCTATGATTTATTTACGCAGCAACAAGTTACTGGACGTTTCGTGATCGTTGATGGCTATGACGTAGCTGGTGGTGGGACGATCACCGAGCATTATCAGGGCGATACCCAGCTAGATGGGGCAATTTTCAGTACGGATGGGCAAGATTATCAACTTAATTTGTTTGATCAGTATTGCTTAACCGCCGGTGGTCAAGTGGTGACCCACGAGTATCAAGGTCATTATCAAATTGGCGCTGAATTACCCCTTAAAGGATCTGGCTATGCTTATCCCACTGATTTTGCAATTTTATTGGCCGAGCAGGATCGGGTTTTGACCGTTAAAGCTGGTCGTTTTTCTGGAAGTCAGGCGCTGACTGATTTTCGCGTGCAACTTCCAGTGGTAGATTCACGCGGGGCACAACTTAATTTAACTGCACCGGCGGATCTAAAGGCGTATTTAACGGAGCGAGAGAGTTTAAACGATAAAACGAAAACAACATTCTATCAGAAATGGCTGGACTTTAATGCCTACCATCAAATTGTGATCGAAGATATCTAGGGGGCTTAATTATGAGTTATCAAGTAACGTGGGCGGCAGCTAAACTCAATAAAAATGAACAAAGTAAATTAAAAGAAGATGGATTAGATGTTTTTCGTGATTTACCTGAGTTGATCAAGCAGCCTTTTGCTGCGATCGATAAAAGTTATTATATGTACTTCAAGTTTGCCGGTCTGACTGTACAAAAGCCGCAAGAACAAGGCAACTTTATGATGCGGGTCAAAATTCCTGGTGGCATTATCAATCTGCAACAAGCACGCCATTTAGCGACGATTGCTGAAGAATATGGGCACGGCTATCTTGATTTAACGACGCGCCAGGCAGTGCAGTACCACTGGATTCCCTTTGACAAATTACCGCAAATTTTTGCTGGTATCAATGCGGTTGGCCTGACTACCCAAGGAGCAGAAGGCGATATCACACGGAATGTGATCGCTAATCCGCTGGCCGGTATTGATCCCGATGAACTATTCGACACCCGGCCCGCGGTTCGGCGCGTCCATCGACTATTTCAAGGTAATCGTGATTATTCGAATTTACCGCGCAAATTCAAGATCTCGATCAACAGTAATATTTATAATGCTGGTAACGCTGAAATCAATGATCTAGCCTTTATTCCAGCAATCAAAAGAGTTAATGGTCGCAAGATCAAGGGCTTTAATCTTAAGGTCGGTGGTGGTCTGGGCATGCGCCCGTATCTAGGATTGGGACTGAATGTTTTTGTCACCCGTTCCCAAGTTGTGCAGGTGGCCGAAGCGGTGGTTCAATTGTACCGGGATAATGGCTATCGTCGTAGCCGAACGAAAGCACGGCTTAAGTTTTTGATTCAAGATTGGGGTGTCGCTGAATTTGAAACTAAATTACGGGAAAAAGTACCTAATTTAGCCACTGCTGGTGAAAGTGCGGTGATCGGTTGGTCGAATGGTACAGCCTTAGGCATTCATAAGCAACGTCAATCCGGCTATTACTATGTTGGCGTCAGCATTCCCGCAGGTCGCTTAAGTGGTACTGATTTTAGTGCCTTTATTGATCTAGCTGCGCAATACGGGCGTGACGAGCTTCGCTTTGATCATGGCCAAAATTTGATCATCCCTTATGTTGCTACCGCTGACTTAGCCGCTGTTAAAGCAGCGCCAATCTTTAAAAAGTTTTCTTACCGGCCCCATAATTTAGTGGACTTTGGGACGACTTGTACCGGTGCCGAATATTGTAATTTAGCTTACACCCATACGAAAGAAATTTTTGCCCCGTTGCTTAAACGCCTGGATAAGCAATTTAGTTTTAGCCAGCCAGTACATATTACGTTAACTGGCTGTGGCAACGGTTGTGCGCATCGAAGCATTGCTGATATCGGTATCGAAGGAACTGCGGCCAAAACTAAAACCGGGCAGCGAGCGGAAGCCTTCAAAATCGCTGTCGGTGGGAGCCTGTTAGCTGGTGGTCATTTTACTGAGACTTTAAAAGGTCACATTTTTACCGATCAACTGTATGGCGCTTTAGCGGCTTTATTAGTTGATTATCAAGACCAACAATTAAAAGCAGAAACTTACTATGCCTATTTTCAGCGGCTTGGGGTTGCCCATTTTCAAGCAATTTTAGATCATTACTTGGCGCAAAGTGTGTAAAATAAAGGAGCCTTAAAATGAAAATTAAAATAATTTATACTAGTTTGACTGGTAATACTCAGGAGGCAGTGGCGGTTTTAAGCGCCGCTTTAACGGCGCTCGCCGCACAAGTTGAAGTTTTTGACAGTGAGGATGGTATTGAAGTAGCTGATTTTTTCAATGACGCCGATGCTTATGTGTTAGCCAGCTTTACGGATGAGGATGGCCAGTTGCCTGACGGTATTTTAGATTTTTATGACGACCTTACCGATTTTGATCTTACTGATATACCAGTAGCGGTTTTAGGGACTGGTGACACAACTTACGCCGATTTTTGTCGTGCTGTCGATGTTTTAACTGATCAGTGCCAGGAAGATGGTGCACAATTAGCAGTTCCCAGTTTAAAAATTGAATTGGCACCGGATGCTGCAGCAACACAAGAAATTAAACGCTTTGCTCGCCAATTGACCCAGCAAATAGCGGCTTAGGCGACTACTGAATTATTTAAATGCTAAAAAAGGTGGTGCCATTTTGACTCAGGGAATTTTATATGTGTTACACGGACGACGAAATAAAGTACCACAGGCAAATTTAAATTTATTACGTGAATTAATGCAGACTTTGGCACAGCCCCAGGCAGTTGGCTTTTTAGAAGGTCAGCAACAAACATTGGAGGCTAGCTTTGTCAGCCTCCAACAACAGGTACAACAAGTGATCGTGGTGCCGGTTTTATTATTTGCGGCGACCCATGTGCGCCAAGATATTCCGCAGCGCTTGCAAGTAATTAAGCAACCGGAAGTGACGCTGACGGTCGTTAAGCCGCTGGCAACTACGGCGGCCGTTTATACTTTTCTACAACACCAGTTGACTGGGGCGATCAATGCTAATCCGGGGCGGTCGATTTTATTGATCGCTCACGGGACACCGCATTTTGCGGAACCTTATCAACAGCTGCAAGCATTAGCTGGACGTTTACAAAATGAATTGCAAGTAAAGGTTACGGCCGCTAGTTATATTGGGCACCACCGGTTTACTGACTATTTAACCGCAGATGTTGGGCCGTTGATCGTACAACGCTTATTTTTAACCGATGGACGAATCGCCGGTAAAATTAAACAGGCGGTCCAACAACAAGTACCAACGGCTATTTTCTTACCAACCTTGGAAAATCAAGGGGCAGTTAAACACGGCATCTTAGAACGTTTAATGGCAGTCGATATGTCGGTTTAAGTATCAGTTAGCTGCAAATTCAAGTAGGCCAACTGTATTTAGTTTGAAAAAGATAAGGCGATGATGAATATGAGCGGCTTGGTTTCATTAGTGGGCGCTGGTCCAGGTGATCCAGAGTATTTGACGCGATTAGGCGAGCGGCGCTTAAAAGAAGCCGACGTTGTTTTTTATGATCGCTTAGTTGCACCGGAATTATTGCGGTTAGCCAGTCAGGCACAATTGATCGATGTTGGTAAGCTGCCTTATTTTCATAAAGTCAAACAAGGGCAGATCGAGCAGTTATTGATCGACTACGCCCAACAAAATAAGCGCGTCGTCCGTCTGAAGGCTGGTGATCCGTATGTTTTTGGTCGTGGTGGTGAAGAAGGACAACACTTAGCTGCTGCCGGAATCACCTTTGAAGTTGTTCCCGGACTGACCAGCGCGTTGGCTGGCTTAGCTGCTGCCGGAATTCCGATCACTCACCGTGATTATGCCGCTAGTTTTCATGTGATCACTGGCCACCGCCAAAGTGGCAACACCGCCTTAGATTGGGCCAATATTGCGGCACAAGAAGGAACCTTAGTTTTTCTAATGGGAATGAGCCAGTTGCACCAGATCGTGGCAAAATTACGCCAACATGGCAAAGCCGCCACGACACCTGTTGCAGTTATCCAGTGGGCAACCCAGTGGAACCAGCGGGTGGTAACGGCGACTTTAGCTACGATCATTAATGTTGTCCGGCAGCAAAAGCTAGGCGCACCAAGTTTGATCGTGGTCGGAGCTGTGGTTAAACTGCGATCAGCATTACAGCCGCCAAACACGCCACTGACGGGTAAGCATCTTTTGATTCCGGCAGCGCAGTCCACGACTTTGACGACGTTATTACGGGATCAAGGGGCCTTTGTTGATCATTTTAATCGCAGCACGGTACAATTTTTACCCATTGTCTTACCGAATCTTCAGCGGTATCAAACTTTAGTTGTGACGGATATGGTAGCTTTTACACAATTCAAAGCACAGTTATTGGCGGCTAAATTAGATTTACGGGTATTGGCGGCGTTACGATTAGTGGTAACCACCCAGCGTGTGGCGGTTGGTTTACGGCATTTAGGCTTGCTAGTTGATGCGCAGATCAGGCAAATCGAATTGGCGTTAACGGATCCGGGTGCCTTATTTTTAGGAGCGGCCGATACCAAGCCGGCACTTGCGGTTGACGGCGCTACCTGGTTATCGTTGTATCGCCACGTATTACTACGGCAAAATCAGCTTCGGCCGCGCCAATATCAGGTCGCTATTTTTACCAGTACCCAAGCGGTGAATGATTTATTTAATAGTGTTGCTCCCAGCCAGCGTCAGCAATTACGGGACTTGCCTAGTTTTGCATTTGGCGAGCAAGTGACAGCAGCATTGTTAGCTCAAGGCGTTCAGCGTGTTTATACTAGTCAGCCTAGTTATGCGGCATTATTAACGACGCTTACCAACTGGCTGCGGCAGTGAGCAACTAAAAAGTACTAAAAAGGAGTTGGCTTTGGCTTTATGGCGGGCAACTAACGGCTAAGGTCAGCTTCCAAAAATATGCTAAACTAACGATAAGCTAGATAAGCAGGTTAAAAGTGGTGAACGATAATGTATCCAGTGATGCTTAATTTAAAAGGAAAGGCAGTGTTAATAGTAGGTGGGGGTAACATTGCTGCGCGCAAGATCAGAACACTGCAGGCAACTGGAGCGGTGATCACAGTGATCAGTCCAACATTAAGTGCTCAAATTGATCTTCAACAGATCAATTGGGTCGCCCGTGCCTACCACCCCAGTGATTTAAATCACGCCAATTTGATTTTTGCCTGCACAGACGATCCGACCATTAATACAGCAATTAGCCAGGCAGTTCATGCTGGTCAATGGGTCAACAATACTGGTGATAAAACACAGTCTGATTTTTATAATATGGCGGTTGCAAAAAGTGGTCAGGTCACAGTGGCTATTTCAACTGGTGGGCGGGCCCCTAAGCTGGCTAAACGAATTCGGCAACTTTTACTGCTTTGGTTAATTGCGCAACCCTGGCAAAGGGAAAGGAGTGAACGTGACTGATGTATATTATTTATCTTAATTTAGATTATCAACGCCTGCCATTGGCGTTACGAGAACAATTCACCTTTACGACCCAAGAATTGGTCCAAGCAGATCAGCAATTAAATCAAGAAAAAAGTGTCCTTGAAAATGTGATTTTATCAACCTGTAATCGAACAGAAATTTATGCGGTCGTCGATCAGCTTCACACTGGTCGTTACTATTTAAAACGTTTTTTAGCCAACTGGTTCAATGTTGAGCTAGCAACGATCAATACCTATGTTAAGTTTGAAGAACAAGCCGCGGCGGTGACCCATTTGTTTCGTGTTGCCAGTGGCTTGGAGTCGCTGCTCGTTGGTGAAGCACAAATTCTAGGCCAGGTGAAGCGTGCTTTTTTTACTGCACAGGCTAATGGTACTACTGGGGCAATTTTTAATCATTTATTTCAGGCGGTGATCACCTTTGCTAAGCGGATGCATGCCACATATAAAATCAGTGAACATTCAACCTCCGCCAGCCAAGCGGGTTTGCATCGGATCAAAACGCACTTACAATCATTGACGAATAAACAATTAGTGATCGTTGGCTTGGGTGTGATGGGACGACAGGTACTGGACAACGCGTATAGCATGGGTTTTAGTCGAATTATTTTGGTTAATCGGACCTTGAGTAAAGCTCAAAATATTGCCAGTAAGTTTGGCCGGCAAGTAAGTGCGGTACCATGGTCACATCTGACGGCTGTTTTGGCGCATGCTGATGCGGTGATCACTGCGACTGCCGCTACCCAACCGATTATCGTACAACAAACATTAAGTTCTTTTCAGGCGGATTTAATATTGATCGACCTTGGCGTTCCGCGTAATATAAAGCTATCCACATCATTGGCTACAATATTACCATGTTATGATATCGATCAATTAACGACGATCGTGCAGGCCAATGATGGCCTACGGCAGCAGTTGGTCCAAAAAATCAACCTGGCGATTCCCGCGGCGGTACAAGCCTATTACCTGTGGCAACAGCAGTTACATATTGTACCAGTGATCAAGGAATTACGTGAATCAGCTTTAGACATTCAAGCAACAGCCTTAGCTAGTTTGCAACGTAAATTGCCTGAACTGGATGAACACGAACTAAAAGTGATTCGTAAGCATATGAAAAGCATTGTTAATCAGATGATCAAACAACCAATCAAAACGGTTAAGGAATTGTCAGTGACGGCCGCTGCTGAAAGCGACATTGCTTTTTTTGAGCAAATTTTTGGATTAACTGGTGCGGAAAAAGTCGTCAACAAGGAGGTTGGCTAAATGAAGACGACATTTATTATTGGCACCCGGCAAAGTAAGCTGGCTTTGTGCCAAGCACAATTGGTTCAGCAACAGCTACAAATCAAGTTTCCCCAGGTGAATTTTCGGCTGCAGCCGATCGTCACGGAAGGCGATCGTAATTTGCAGGCCAGTTTACAAAAAATTGGCGGTAAAGGAGTGTTTGTTAAAGCTATTGAACAAGAATTATTGGATCACAAAATTGATTTTGCGGTGCACAGTTTAAAGGATGTTCCACCGGCTTTACCAGCAGGACTTACCATTGGTGCGGTGCCTAAACGCGCCTCAGCCTTTGATTGCTTGATCACAGTGATGCCGTTACATTCATTGGCCGATTTACCAGCACATGCACGCATCGGTACCAATAGTTTGCGGCGTAAGGGTCAATTATTACACTTGCGACCTGATTTGGAGATCATCCCGATTCGCGGTAACGTGGATACACGCCTGGCTAAAATTGCTAGTGAAAATTTGGCGGGGATCGTATTGGCCGAGGCTGGATTGGATCGGTTGGCAGTAACGATCACGCCCTATTATCGCTACTCCCTAAAACTGGATATTTTACCAGCCGTAGGTCAAGGCGCAATGGCAGTGGAGTGTCGCCAAACTGATACGGACACGTTATCCTTGTTAGCGGCGATCAATGATCAGGCTACTGCCAGCTGTGTTCAGATCGAACGGGCGTTTTTAAAAACCTTAGGCGGTAGTTGCAGTTTTCCAATCGGTGGTTACGCGACACAAAATGCGCTTGACTATAAGTTTAAGGGACTGATCGCGGCAGCGGATGGCTCGGCTTGGTACCCACTAGAGAATCGCGGGCCATTAAGCGCTAAACTAGGCCAAACTGCGGCAGCAACTTTGATCGCACAAGGTGCTTTAGCTGCTTTAGATATTAAATAAAATTAATTAAAAAGGAAGTTTGATCAGTATGACTCAATTTGATCGTCATCGGCGTTTACGTACTACAGCGGCATTAAGGGATTTAGTTCGAGAAAATCGGGTGACCCGTGACGATTTGATCATGCCCGTTTTTGTGGTCGAAGATTTAAAGGGTAAGCAAGAGATCAGTTCAATGCCTGGTGTTTATCAATTTGGCCTAGACACGCTCTCAGCAGAAATTAAAGCGATCACAGATCTCGGGATCAAGGCGATTATTTTATTCGGGTTGCCTAGTCATAAAGATGATGTTGGTACAGGTGCTTGGGCGGATGATGGTATCGTGCAACAGGCCACACGCCAGATCAAGGCCGCCTTTCCTGATCTGATCGTGATCGCTGATACTTGTCTGTGTGAATACACGGCAACTGGCCATTGTGGTGTGGTTGACGAAAATGGTTACGTTCTGAATGATGAATCTTTAAAATTATTAGCTAAAACGGCAGTCAGTCAAGCCCAGGCGGGTGCCGACATCATTGCGCCTTCCAATGCCATGGATGGCTTTGTGACGGCAATTCGTCAAGGCTTGGATGAAGCAGGTTTAGTCAATACACCGATCATGTCTTACGCGGTTAAATATGCTTCTAGTTTTTATGGTCCTTTCCGCGATGCCGCTAATAGCGCGCCGGCTTTTGGCGATCGTAAAACGTACCAAATGGATCCAGCCAACCGGTTAGATGCACTCCGTGAAGTGGCTAGCGATGAAAAGGAAGGCGCCGATATGGTAATGGTCAAGCCATCCATGGCCTTTGGTGATATTTTACGGGATGTCCGTGAGCAAACTAATTTACCATTGGTCGCTTATAATGTTTCTGGTGAATACGCAATGGTCAAAGCAGCGGCGGCTAATGGTTGGATCGATGAGGCTAAAATCGTCAACGAAATTTTAACCGGTATGAAGCGTGCTGGCGCTGATTTGATCATCACTTATTTCGCCAAGGATGTTGCGGCACGCTTAGTTTAACGAAGGAGGCACCTATGCATAATTTTACTAAATCTAAACAAGCCTTTGTTGAGGCAAGTCAATTAATGCCCGGCGGCGTCAATAGTCCAGTGCGGGCTTTTAAAAACGTCGGTGGTGACCCGCTTTTTATTGATCACGGGAAGGGTGCCCATATTTATGATCTTGATGGCAACGATTATATTGATTATGTGATGTCGTGGGGACCTTTGATCCTAGGCCATGCAGATGATAAAGTTGTGGCCGACTTACAGGCAGCGGTGACCCAGGGTACCAGCTACGGTGCACCGACTTTGTTGGAAAGTCAACTGGCTAAAATGATTCAGCAATTAGTGCCTTCCATTGAAATGCTACGAATGGTTTCTTCCGGAACAGAAGCGACAATGAGTGCGATTCGTTTGGCACGTGGCTACACTGAGCGTGATAAAATCGTTAAATTTATTGGTAATTATCATGGGCATAGCGATTCATTGTTAGTTGATGCTGGATCAGGTCTAGCTACCTTTAACATTACCAAGTCACCGGGAGTACCAGAAGCCTTAGCCTATGATACTTTGACGGTACCCTACAATGATGAGGCCGCTATTAAAAAGGTATTCGCTGCACATGGGGATGAAATTGCGTGTGTGATCGTGGAACCGGTAGCGGGAAATATGGGCGTTATCCCGGCGAAACAGTCCTTTTTACAAACTTTACGGCAAGTCACCAGTGAACACGGTGCCTTATTGATCTTTGATGAAGTGATGACAGGGTTCCGAGCGGCTTTTCATGGTGCGCAGTCATTATATGGCATCACACCCGATTTAACTACCTTAGGCAAAGTTGTTGGTGGCGGTTTACCAGTTGGTGTTTTTGGCGGGCGTCGTGAAATTATGCATCAGATCACGCCTGATGGACCAATTTATCATGCGGGAACGCTGTCAGGCAATCCTTTAGCAATGACTGGTGGTATCAGTACATTAAGTCAACTGAACGAAGAGCTATATGCGGCTATGTCCCAAAAAGTGACGCGGTTAATGGTGGGGTTGAACGCGGCCGCGCAAAAGTATCAAGTGCCAATTATCACCCATCATGTCGGCACAATGTGGAGTTATTTTTTCAACCAGCATGAAGTTGAAAACTTTGCGGATGTCCAACAAAGTGACCAAGCCTATTTTGCTAAATTTTATAAGGCTTTGTTGCAAGCTGGCATTTATACCGCTCCGTCTCAATTTGAAACTAACTTTATTTCCACCAAACATACTGATGCTGAAATCGAGCAAACGATCGCTGCTTTTGAGCAGGCTTTTATGACTGTTAGTCACACTTGATCAGTTAATTACTGTGATCTAGGCATCCTTGGTTATTTTTACAAGTCATTGTGTAGCTATTATTTCTAAACTTAAGGAAGTTATAGCTGCTTTTTGTTTACGTTTTATGAAAGTGGGGCGTTGCAATGGCAATTTTGATCACGTATCCGCAGGCTAAGATCCCACTAATTTGGCAACAACGTTTAGCTGCTCAGTTGCCAGTGATTTACTATCCGTTTCGGGAGCTGATTTTTTGTCCATTAACTGGTCAGGCGCAAATGGCTTTGCGGCAGGCAGACTACGTGGTGCTCACCAGTGGGTATGCGGCAGCTTGCTTAGTGGCCCATTATGCCGAATTGGTTCGGCAAGCGACCTTAGTCGTGCTCAGTGCTAAAATAGGCCAGCAGGTGAACGGTTGTGGTAAAGCGGTGCTCATTGCCCCACAGCCCCAGCAACAAGCGCTGATTGCTTATTTGGCGCAAATTCGCCGGCCGCAGCAACGGGTCATCGCCTTGGTTGGTAATTTGACTCGCTTAAGTGGTGGGGTTAACTGGAAGTTGCTACCTATCTACCGTAATCAGTGGTCAACCACTGCTGCTGCAGAGGCGCAAACTAAGCTAGCAGGCCTTTCAATTCAGCAAGCACTGATCACCAGTCCTTCTAATTTCTGCCGTTTTTGGCAAGTCTACCGGCAACCACAACTACCTCACTTTGTTGCCTTAGGGACAACGACGGCCCAGGTTATTCGTCAGCAAGGCCTGGTAGTGCAAGTGCCACCGCCGCAGCCGCAGCCGCAGCCACATTTGTTGACAGCCGCCTTGACCTTGTTAAACCAAAATTTGGCCGAAAATAAGCCTACATTTTTTGACAAGTAAAAAAAGTTTAGGTATCCTTAACTTACGATGGAAGTAGTGGAAGTAAAAAATAAGAAAGTAGTGTTATTGTGATAATCCGTGAAGCAACTCCTGATGATGCGGGCCAGATAGCCCCCTTGATCAATTTGATCTATGATGAAATGCAACTGGATGAATTGGAAGACGTTCCTGAAGGTGACTTACTGAAGGTCATCAGGGCAGCTTACCGAACGCCGACATACTTGTCGGGGGCGGCAACTACCGTGGTGGCCGAAATCAATCACCAAATTATCGGTGTGGCCTTCGGTTATCCGGATAAAAACGAAGATACCGTCGATGCTGTGTTGACTAAAATTTCCCGGCGCGTTAAAAGTTTCCAAACTCAGCCGTTAACGCCGGATCCTGAGGCATTTAAAAACGAATGGTACCTTGATTCAATTGCCGTTGACCCTAACTATCAGGGTCACGGGATCGGTAGCCAGTTGTTACGAGCTTTACCGCGTTTTGTTAAAAATACAGGTATGGCAACGATTGGCTTAAACGTTGATTTTACTAATCCTAGTGCGAAACGATTATATCAGGGACATGCATTTGAAACGGTGGGAACTATGATGATCGGAGATCACCGCTATTATCACATGCAACGCAACTTAAAACGAGCCACCGCAATGGCCAGTTAACTAAAAAATCGTTTAGACTAAATTGTCTAAACGATTTTTTGTTGCCTGAATTAATCAGCCGCTTTAGCTTTAGCGCTAAAACGACTTTTCAGAAAGCCAACAACGGCGGGGATCAATGAGATCACAATAATACCTAAAATGATCGCAGAAAAATGAGCTTTGACTACAGGAATATTGCCAAAGAAGTAACCAGCGCCACTACAAAGCGCGACCCACGCAATACAAGCAATTAAATTATAACGAATAAACTGACGGTAAGAGAAGCCGGAACCAGCGGCAACAAAAGGAACAAAGGTCCGAATGATCGGCATGAAACGGGCTAAAATAATTGATACTGCACCGTGTTTATCGAAGAAGGCCTGACCTTTAGCAAGGCTGTCTTCATTGATAAAGTGGCGGAACCATCGATAGCGAGAGAGAATGCGCTCTGCATTGTGACCGATCCAAAAATTAGCGGAATCGCCACCAACACAAGCTAGTAAAAAGATGGTGATGAACAGACCAATACTTAAATGATATTCGGAATTCGCTGCTAAAGCACTGGCAGCGAATAATAACGAATCACCAGGTAGAAAGGGTAAAATAACGGCCCCAGTTTCAATAAAAATGATCGCAAATAAAATAAAATAGGTTGAGTTTCCAAAAGTATTGACGATTGTAACCAAGTGGCTATCAATGTGCAAGATAAAATCGATCAACATACTCATAATTCAATTTTCCTCCAATGTTAGCGTGAATCAAATCTGTTATGAGTGTAGCAGAAAAAAAGGTCACTGTCTGCTTTTTTTCTAGCTTTTTAACGCTTTCGCAAGAAAAGGTTTGGAGACAGTTTGGAGATGGATTTTAGACAAGGTGGTCGGATTAAATTTCGTATTAGTTGCTAAGAAGCTGCAAAGTTTCTGCACACTGACTTAAGGCAAAACAAGCAGGCACAATCACTTGAGCCGTAAATATTAATAATTTTTTATGCCGACTTACTTTTTTAGTCGTAACAGTATAATTACCTTCGTCATCGTTAGGTTTAGACCTTTATTCGGTTCTTGTTTCCTACAAATATTTTGGCAATAAAAGTAAAGACTTGAGGAGGAAAAACGGTTTAGCGACTTCGGTAGATCTAGACTTAATGAAAATAAAATGAGGAGGCTCTCATGTATCTATTGGTAGAATATTAGGTCCATTTGTTATGATAACCCTTACAAGAGAACGATTGGGGGAATGATCAGGTTGAATCGACATAATATTTTATTTATTTATTTAATTTTTTTAGGATTACAATTTGTAGCCATAGACTCGTTTTGTCCCGAAACACCTGTAGGGGATAGTAGCATTAAAATTGTGGGTGATGGTGATGATGGCAAGGCCGGTCATGCAGGTAACAAAGGTAAGGCAGGCAGTGCGGGCCAACGCGGGCATGCTGGTCATATGGCAACTGTGGTACAGGCGGCCAAACATCAAACTAGTGTTTTGAAACGTGACCTTGCAATTTTAGAAGAAGCACAATTGTCCGTAAAGGGCTTGGCCATGATGATTTTTGGGGTTGAGGCGCTTTTAACGTTACCATTAGTTATTTTTGAAGTTATGAGCTTGAATTTAGCGGATAAGCAGGCACAACAACAAGCTGCAGTAGTTAAGGCGCGGTCCATTCTGTGAAAACTTACTAGTTAATTTCTAAAAAATACGAACGTACGTTTCAATTGTTGCCCATTCATGATATCCTAATCATGAGTATTCTTCTGGAGGCGACAACAGTGACGCCAATTAAAATACTAGCACTGATGCTAGCGGCTAAACAGCCAACTACATTTACGTTAACTCAACCCTTTTGGTGGCACCGCTATCGGGTCCACCCAGCTAATTGGCTAACCGAATTTGTAACGGCAGAGCTATTATCCATAACTAGGGCGCCAGAATTAAGTTTGCAACGCCAAACAGTTAAGTGGTTAAAGCAGCAATTACGACAACGACAGCTAAAAATTAGCGGTCGTAAGGCCGAATTGATCCAGCGATTGCAGGGCGCAATGACCGCAACTGAATTAGCGGTACAGTTTCCACAGCACTACTATCAATTGACGTCAACTGGGACACAACTTGTTCAACAAAATCAATTTGTATTGTGGCTCCATCAATATTATGTGGCTGGTATCGTTGATTTTACTGCTGCTAGCCGTACGCAACTGCCTACTGACCTTGATTTAGCGGCTACTTTAAACTGGTTATTAGATGCTGCCGCAAAACAAGCTGTTGCGGATTGGCCACAGCGCTATTATCTCACTCATTTACGCTTTCAGTTTGCTTGGCAAACGCAACATAAAGGAACGGCATTAAACGCGTTATTAGATTGTATCCGGATCAAATTAGCCGGTTTAGTACAACTAGCACCGCTGACCGAAGCGGCGTTGGTCTGGCCGACAACAACCTATAAAATCGAACCATTCTATACGTACATGCTACAGCAAATTAGACAAGAATATACGTTGAGTGTAGCTGATATAGTTGCTGCTTTTGATCAGCGTAGTTCGGTCTTTGTGCTGCCACGGCAACTGTTTAGTGCAGCTGAAATGCAGCAATTACTTCGTTGGACTTTAACAGCGCAGGATCAGAAAATCGCACAATTATACCAACAAAAGCAAAAAGCACTATTAATGTAGGTGAACCTTGCTATCAGTTGATCCATAAACATGGTACAATGAAGTTGTAATAAGCGGAGTAGCACCGTAATTTATCTTCAAGGGAGCGAATAATATGTTTAAAGAAAAGCAAGAAAAGATCAAACCGATGTGTCATGCTTTACATGGTCATCATTATTTGATGGCCCACCCACAATTATTGTTGCCTTTAGCCGTTATTCATGTCATTCCCGTCGCTCTTTTTGTTCGCGGTGCATTTAAATATGCAAGTATTCGCGAGCAACGCAAGCTAGAACAAGAGCGTACAAAACAGCTTAAATATCAGGTGCTACCTAGTCGCGAAAAGTGAGGCTATCGTGATTGAAAAATAAGGCCAATAAATTTGTTGTTTACTTTTTTATGTATTTATTACCACTAGCCTTGTTAGATTTCTTTTGGATCGTAATGTTACAAAAGGCCGTTCGTTTAGGCTACCGAAACAATATTTTGGAAATTCCAATGAACAGTTTTGAGATGTTGTTGACCGCTTTAATTGTTGCGGTCGTCTTTAATTACTTGTGGCAATATTTAGTTAAATTAGTGACGCAGCGCTGTCAAGATCAAACGCCAGATCATTTTGGCGGTTTATTAAAGGGATTTTTAGGAATGCCAGGTTGGTTGAATTTTTTAATCGGAGTTGGCATTGCTTTTGTATTTACAGTCATCGTACCGCGCCACTTGGTGGTCATCGAGATCCGTAGTTGGTTGGTATTACTTTGTGCCTATGGCGCGATTGGCTCATTTTATAATGGTCAAGATAATCTAATCCACATCGTTAATGGGGTTGAGCGTTGGCCTGGTGACAATCACAACGTTTAGAAATAGGTAAGGGGAATTTATTGTGAATAAATATTATCAAATTAGTTTTTACTTCAATGGCGGTGTACGCGCTAGCTACCATCAACAATATGATTCATTTGAGTTGGCGCAACAGGCAGTTGCTGCTACTTTTAAACAGAAAGCATTATTGCCTTTTAATGGTAGCATGATTGATACTAGTAAAGCTTTAGGCTATGCAGTTACACCGGCAAATACAGTGGCGCCCGACCAAACCGTTATTTGGGATATGCTATAAATTTCAAGACTCAGTTGCTTGAGTCTTTTTATTTAAGCTTGCTAGGTCAGTAATTCATAAAATAATTTAACTCAGAGTAAATAGAAAACACTTATAAATAAGACCATTGTTTGGTGTTAGGCAATTAAATTATAATGATGAGCGGTTACGGAATACTATGCCAGCGGTTAAGCAAAATGACTAATTAGTTTCTTAGCTAAACCGCTATAATGCGTAAGTGATCAGCTGGCCAAGTGAATTGTTAGTCGATGATTTAGCTAGCTTTTAAGCTAGTTTTCTTGTATGATAATACACATAAGGTGGCGATGAAATGCTTAGAAAAACAAAAAATTTTCTCAAAGCAAATGGGTACCATTATAAGAAAAAATATCTTTCGCCCTTAGTCGCGCCGGAAAACTATTACGTTTTGAAGTTCGGCAAGAATCATTTGAATAATCGTTATATCGTTCAATATAGCTATACTTGGACCGGACGAATGAAAGTAACTCAGATCGATTTGCGTTTACATGGTCAGAAGCGGCCGCGAGTTTTCGCAAACGAGGCGCAGCTATTGAATTATCTCACTAAGCATTTAAAACTGGGATAATAACGGGTAATCAAAATTTTCGGCAAAGCCAGCAAAATATGCTGGCTTTTTTGCTGATTGTAATTGGCAGTACTGGCTAACTTATTTTATTATTAATTTGTTATTTTAAGTCATTTAACTTGGGAAAAGTTAGTCAATTAAAAAGCCTTAAAAATAGAAGAAGTAAAGGCTTTCTTGAATATTGCTGGATTGTAATGAAGTTGTCATATACGAGTAATTGCACTGTAATTTCAATGCTTTACTATAGAGATAGTGAAAATGATAAAAAACTATTGAGGGGTTACACACATGACAACAATCAACAAAGGAACTTTAATTAAGGGCGTTACAGCTGGGGTCATCGGGATTGCGGGTGCAACTCTTCTTAGCGTTGGGGCAACTTCAGATGTTCAAGCGGCTACGACAGGAACTGTTACATATGAACCTGGCGCAACAACAGTTTGGGACAATTCGTCAACACCTTCACCGGTTCGTTATTTAGTCAAGGATCAAAAAGTTAATATTCAAGGCCAAAAACAACAGGCTGGTGAAACTTGGTACAATATTGGTAACGATCAGTGGGTACCAGGTAAGTATTTAAACGTCACTAAAGACGCTGATACTGCTCAGGCTCAAGCTTCTCAGGCGCAGGCTAAGCAACAAGCGGCCACACAAACAACAACGACGACAGCAACGGCTGCGGCCGCTACAACAACTAACAATAGCGCGGTGCAAACGGCTATCAATGCAGCTAAATCACAAATTGGTGTCCCTTATGTTTGGGGCGGTGCAACTCCAGGTGTTGGCTTAGATTGTTCAGGTCTAACGCAATACGCATTGGCGCAGGCTGGCGTTCAAGTTGGTCATAATACTGTTGCCCAAGAAAGTGCTGGGCAAAAGGTAGCGGTTAATCAACTACAAGCTGGGGATCTAGTTTTCTGGGGAAGTGCTGGCGCAACTTATCACGTTGCACTTTATATCGGTAACAACCAATATATTGCTGCACCACAACCTGGGCAAAGTGTTGAAGTTGAAAGCATTAGCAGTTACTTTATGCCTTCGTTTGGTGTACGTGCACTTTAATTAATCCGCTCTGTAATAGATAACAAAATACTCAGGAACCTGCTTAACGAAGTTCAAATAATTAGCAGGTTCAACCCAAAAAGCCGGCGCATAATTTATTTATGTACCGGCTTTTTTATTGCGTTAATATTTCAATAAAATTTAAAATTGTTATTTTTGTAACAAAATTGTAACGTAATCGTCATTTTTGTGGCATAATGGTACTAGCCAATGACAAAAGTGAGGGGATTACAATGCAAGCGCAGCGGCGTGAATTAAAAATCAAGCAACACAAATTGCTTGTTTATTTAGCGGATCTGTATACCCAGCATGCGGCAACTGGTGCAGATAAGGCGCATCAGGCTGGAACCGCAACAGCAACTTGTCAATTATGCCACGAAATAAAAGTTATTCACGAAATTATTGATGAACTCAGTGATCAATTGAAATTAACGGCGGCACCAAAAACTCGACAACGACGTCCACATAAAATAATTACTAGTAATAAGCAACTGACTGTTTTTTGTTTATCAACGAAAAATGGTGCTAATTACTTTGTCCGTGCAGTTAATTTGGCAGCAGCAATGGGGCTTTTAGCACAATTACAAAAAAAGGTAGTGGCCTATACTACGGTAACGCCGACATTATATTCAACGATTAATTTGGCGGATCAAACTAAATTAAAAAATCTGGCACAGTTTATTCGTAATGAACCTGACTTTACCGGTATCATTACTATTCGGCCACTAAAAGAGACACCGGCGTTATCTTACTGAGTACCAATATAGGATGAATATGATTGGTTTAGACTAAAATAGGTCTAAGCCTTTTTCATTTCTGGGAACGTGTGTTCATTGAACGGTAAGTATGGTAAACTGATGGTACTAATTAATCAGTGATGGGAGCAATTATTTTGAGCTTAAAATTTATATTTGGGCCTGCTAGTACGGATCGTCGTGATGCGCTAGTCACACAACTGGCACAACAAATGCAAGCAGATCCTCAAGGTCATTTTTTTTACATCGTCCCTAACCACATTAAATTTAGTTCCGAAGTTGATATTTTGACTATGCTAAAACAGCGTCAGCAGCAGGTTGATCCAATTTTTGCGGCCAGTCGCTTACAAGTTTTTTCGTTTAGTCGCTTGGCCTGGTATTTTATGAAAAATACACCATATTATCAGATTCCACGAATCGGTCCGGCAGGGTTAAATATGCTGGTTTATCAGATCATGGCCGATTTAGGGGACCAACTTACAATTTATCGAGGTGAGCTAAGCCAACCAGGATTTATTGCTCAGGTGGTCCGGCAACTTTTGGCCTTAAAGGCGGGTTGTGTCACGGCCGCTGACTTGGCCCAAATTGCAGATGAATTAACAACGACGTCTGATTTAAGTGCTAAAACCCATGATTTAGCGTTGATCTATGCCGCATTTGAACAAACAATGCAAGGTCGTTATATTGAAAATACGGATTTACTGAATGCGTTAAGTGATTATTTAATGCAACAGGATCTACAACATACTTATTTTTATGTTGACGGTTTTACTCAACTTTCAGCTCAAGAAAATCACTTATTGATTACTTTAATGCAAAAAGCAACCCAACTAACGCTTAGTTTGACGTTGGATCATCCTTATCGCCAACAACTGCCAGAAAAACAAAATCTTTATTTTCAACCAGGGCAGCTCTATCATCAACTATACCAAACGGCACGGAGCCTACGTGTTGCTATTTTGGCTGATCAGGCAGTTAAAACATTGCGAGTCAGTCCAGATTTGGTTAAATTAGAGCTTTTTTGGCAATATTCAACTAATGGTAGTCGGCAATTAGCCACGGAAAAATTACAAGATAAGCATAGTGTTCAGGTTGTTCAGGCTGATACTCGGCAAACTGAAATCCGCCAAGTAGCAACAAAAATTCGACAAATGGTGGCTTTACAAGGCTATCGTTATCAGGATTTTTTAGTTTTGACTCGGCATTTAGATGCTTATGAAACCATTTTAGCGCCAACCTTTAAGGAATTTGGTATACCGATGTTTGATGACTTGCAACACCATATGACCGATCATCCTTTAGTCGAACTGATCAATGCTTTGTTTGCCGTTAAACAGCATTATTATCGTTATCAAGATATGATGCGTTTGTTAAAAACCGAGTTGTTATTACCACAGATCGCTGGTCAACCGATGGGGAATCAAGCGTATCGTCAAGCAGTTGATTTAACTGAGAATATGGTATTGAAATATGGCTTTACTGGCAAGCATTGGTTACGAGAAGAGGATTGGCAGTTTTACCGCTTTGATGATCAGGATTTTGGTACGGAAACCACTAAGGACGATGCCCGCTCAGTTCAGGTCAATTTGATTCGGCATTTTGTTCGGGATACATTGCCGCCCTTTTTTAAACAACTCGATCATGCTAAAGATGGGCAGGCCGCAGCGCAGATTATTTATAATTTTTTGGTGGAACATGGCGTGGTCGCACAGTTACAAGCTTGGCGCGATCAAGCTTTAGAGCGCGGTGAGCTTGCTCAAGCAGCTGAGCCAGAACAAACTTGGCAGATTTTCTGTACGATGTTAGACGAATACGTGACTATTTTAGGGACTGCTCCCTTTGCAGCGGAGGATTTATTGGCTTTGCTGCAGGTGGGTTTTGAAGGCGCCAGTTATTCACAGATTCCATCGACTTTGGATCAAGTGTTAGTTTCTGAAGCGGGAATGGTTCAGACAACGACGCGTCAAGTGGTATTTATGATCGGTAGTACTGATCAAGTAATGCCGGATCGAATTTTAAGTGATCAGTTACTGTCTGATAATGATCAAGAGCAATTAACGCCATATTTAACTGAAGGTACTTATTTAGCGGATGACGCAGCAACGCAGATGGCTAGTGAACCGTTTTTAAATTACACAGCATTTTTAACGGGACGCCGCCAGTTGATTTTTAGTTACCCATTAAATGATGATGGAACAGAACTGAATATTTCCCCGTATGTTCAGCGTATTCAACAGCACTTCAATTTGACTATTCAAACTAGTCAGACACGACCGGCGATAACGGCTACAAAAATTGCGCCGTTTGTTGGTTCTAAGCGCAGTACGCTGACTCATTTAATCCAAGTCAGCCGTGATGCTATGGCCGCCAAAACACAGTTACCACCACTCTGGCTTTATATTTATCGTCTATTACGTCAGGATGGCGGTTATGGTGCGCTGACTGAGCGTTTACTGGCAAGTTTAAATTATCGAAATGTGCCGCAAAAATTACGGCCGGAAATTGTGCAGGCATTATACGGCAAAACAATCAACACTTCAATTTCTAAATTAGAAGAATTTTACCAGAATCAATATGCTTATTTTCTAAAATACGGTTTACGGTTACGGGAGCGCGATATCTTCGAATTATCACCAGCTAGTGCTGGTGAGTTTTATCATATGGCGTTGGATCAACTGTTAAAACGGGTGCAGCAGCAAGGACAACAATTAACTGAGTTGGCCACGGTTGAAATTGATCGTTTGATCGACAGTATTCTGTTGCAAATGTCGACGTTACCACAATTTCAAATTTTAGCCAGTTCTAATCGCATGGCTTATTTGGCGCGGCAACTGACGGCTACCATTAAGCAAGTTGCGCACGCGTTACAACATCAAGGTGTAAGAACCAAAATGGCACCACTACGAACGGAAGTTTTGTTTGGTCATGTAGGCAGCACAGATGGTTTGGCGCCGTTACGTTTTAATCTTGCCCATGGGCGTAAAATTCAGGTACGCGGTAAAATTGATCGCATCGATCAAATGGTACTAGGTGATACGCGTTACTTAGGTATTGTGGATTATAAGTCTGGTAGTCGTGATTTTGATTTTCGTGACGCCTATTATGGTATAGCGCTACAAATGTTGACTTATTTAGATGCGATGTTACAGAACTCAACTGCGCTGACACCAAATAATCAGTTACAAACTAAACCGGCTGGGGCACTTTATTTTCATTTGCAAAATCCTAAATTAAAATTGGCTGATGTGCTAAGCAAAGGCTTTGATGATGCATTATTGGCCATAAATAAATATAAAGGCTTCTTATTAAATGATCAGCCATTGTTGGATAATCTCGACCATGAATTAACTGAACGAACAGGCAGTTCAAAAATTTATCCGTTGACAAAAAATAAAAGCGGTTATTCAGTTAAAAAAAGTCAATTAGTGACTGAACCGGAACTTGATTTATTACTTGCTCATGATGAGGACTTGATTCAAGCAGCGGCTTTGGCAATCTTTTCCGGAGAAATAGCTTTAAATCCAGTTAAGTGGCCGGATAATACCACGGCACTTCAGTATTCACCGTTTAAAGCAATTATGCAGTTTGATGCCATGTTACCAGAAAATAATTATCGCCAATTAGCAGCACTTGATCGAACTGCAGTTTTAGCAATGTTAAAGGCGGAACAGCAGCAAAGAAAGGCGGCGCAGGATGAGCACTAAAAAAACTAATTTCACGGCTAGTCAGCAACATGCTATCCAGGATAATGGTCGTAATATTTTAGTTTCGGCCTCTGCTGGTTCGGGCAAAACAACGGTTTTAGTGGAGCGTGTGATTCAAAAAATTCTACAGGGTACTAATGTGGATGATTTATTAGTGGTTACTTTTACTGATGCAGCTGCCAGCGAAATGCGTGAGCGCATTCAAATTGCGATACAGCAAGCACTGGCAACCAGTGTTGACCCACAACAACGGCAACATTTAAGCCAACAATTAAGTCGAGTTGCGGTTGCACACATTAGTACGATCCATGCTTTTTGCTTGCAATTGATCCAGCGCTACTATTATGTGATCGATTTGGATCCGGTTTTTCGGTTATTGACCGATGATACAGAGGTTACTTTGCTACGTGAAGATGTTTGGTCTGATCTACGGGAAACCTTGTATCAGGATAATCCAGCTTTTGGTCAGTTGACGGCTAATTTTTCGAACGACCGTAGTGATGACGGTTTAACGGCTTTAGTGATGCGTCTATATGATTTTGCCAACGCCAATCCAGAGCCAGATCAATGGTTGGAGCAATTAGCGCAAGCCTACCATTTGTCAACGACTGTACCCACTGCCAGTGATTTTTATCAGCGACAGTTACTGCCACTTTTACAGGAAGGCCTAGATCAAGCTGGTAATGACCTACGCAATGGGGAAACGATTGCTGCTGAGCAACAATTAGATAAACTAGTTACTTGTTTAAGGGAGGATCAGGAACAAGTCGCTAACTTGGCAGCACAATTACCTACTGCACCATGGGATGAATTACGCCAACAATTTTTAACGTTTAAATTACAACGGGCACCAACTTTAACTAAATTAGCCGTTGACGCTAAAGCAGCTAAGGATCAGGCGATGGATTTTCGCCAACAGGCCAAAAATCAGGTTACCGCATTGGGGCCAGACTATTTCGGTTTACCTGCGGATCAATTAGTTCAAGTGATGGGCCAGGCGGAACAATTAGTGCAACAATTGGTTACAGTAGTTCAACAGTTCGGTACAGCTTTTCGTGCGGAAAAGCAGCGCCGCCATTTATTGGATTTTAGTGATCTAGAGCACTTGACCTTAGCTATTTTGACTGCCGATAATGATAGCGGTGTGCAGACACGAACCGGATTACAGCATCAGTTCAGCGAAGTATTAGTCGATGAATATCAAGATATTAATCGTTTGCAGGAGACTATTTTGACGACGGTTGCCCAAACTGATCCTGGCAATATGTTTATGGTCGGTGATGTGAAGCAGTCAATTTATGCCTTTCGCTTAGCCGATCCCAGTCTTTTTTTGCACAAGTATAATCAATTTGCGCAGGCTACTGATCCTGGTCAGCGAATTATTTTGGCCGAAAATTTTCGTTCGGTAGCTAATATTGATGATTTTACTAATTTAGTTTTTAGTCAGTTAATGGATCAACATGTTGGCGAAATGGATTATGATGAAAGTGCGCGGTTGGTGGCAGGGGCCAAATATCCAGTAGATCTACCGGTAGCGGCGGAATTATTAGTTTATGAAGCGGACACTGCAACAGCGGATAATAATGTGCCTGAACAATTTGCTTTGGATGATAAAGCTCAAGGTCAGGTAGCACTGGTGGCCAAGCAAATCCAAGAACTAAAAGCTAACGGCCAAGTTTACGATCGTAAAAGTGGTGAAATGCGGCCGATTCAGTATCAAGATATCGTTATTTTGACACCAACACGGGCCAATAATTTGCTCATTGTTGACTGGTTTAAACGGCTAAATATTCCAGTGGTCGTTAATGGCGCCCAAAGCTATTTTCAGACTACTGAAGTTCAAATTATGATGGCTTTGTTAAGTGTGATCGATAATCCATATCAGGATATTCCGTTGGTCAGCGTATTACGATCACCAATTGTGGGATTGAATGAAAATGATTTGGCATTTCTACGCATCAATCAGCGGACTGGTGATTATTATCAAGCCGTTCTTGATTTCAAACAAAATTTTGTTCCCTTTGATGCACCAGAATTTCAACAGCAACTCTATAATAAAATTGCACGTTTTTTTGGCCAATTAGATCAATTTCGTGAATTGGCGCGTCAGAATCAATTAGTCACTTTGATCTGGACAATTTATAATGAAACTGGTTTTTTAGATTACGTTGGTGGCATGCCGGCGGGGGCACAGCGCCAAGCTAATTTACATGCTTTATACGAACGGGCGCATACCTATGAAGCCAGCAGTTTCAAAGGCCTATTTCAATTTGTCCGTTTTATTAAACAAATGCAGGAAAAGGATAAGGACTTAGGTGAAGCCCCAGCACAGGCAGTGGCAGATGCAGTTTCCGTTATGACGATCCATGGTAGTAAAGGATTGGAATTTCCGGTGGTATTTTTGTTGGATGCGACCCATCAATTTAATCAGGAAAGCTTACGTGGTCAGTATGTTCTGGATGATCGAATCGGGATCGGTATTACTTATTTAGATCCAGCCAAACGAATTGAAATTAATTTACCACAGAAAAAGATTGCTCAAACTCTGGTTAAGCGACGGCAGGCGGCTGAGGAAATGCGTCTTTTATATGTGGCATTGACACGAACTGAACAAAAATTATTTGTGATCGGTAGCTATCCCAATCGGGAAAAAGCCTTGGCAATTTGGCAGAAGGCTTTTCAAAGTTCACAATTAGTATTGAATTCAGGACTGCGTAGTGGCGTCAATAACTTTATGGATTGGTTAGGGATGTGTTTAGTGCGTCATCCTAATTTTGACCAGCATCTACTGGATCAGACTAATCCATTCAAGGGCCTGGCAAAGGATCAAACCCAATTTAAAGTTCATTTTTACACGGCAATGGATGTATTACCAGCGGCAATGACGACTGCCGTTGATAAAACTAATTGGCCAGAACGGTTTGCGCTTGCGGCGCAGCAAACAGATTTTACTAATTTAGATGTTGATCAATTAGATCAGGTGTTAAATTTGCGTTATCCTTATCAGGCAGCAACGCAGACAACAGCTTATCAGGCCGTTTCAGAAGTCAAACGCTTATTTGATGATCCGGCGGCCAATGAGATGAATTCATTGCAAGTTGATACCGATAAAAAACAATCCGGCGTACATCGCTATGTGGCAACAGATTTCGTAGTGCCACGATTTATACAGACGACTACTCAGGTCCCAGCAACTGCCGTTGGCACAGCTACACATTTGGTTTTACAAAAAATTGATCTGCATGTAACACCCACTGCGGCTAGTATTACCGCATTGATCAAGCAATTAGTTGCGCAGAATATTTTAACAACGTCAGTAGCAAAGCAGATCAAACCGGCTAATATTTTGCGTTTCTTTGCCAGTGATCTTGGCCAACAACTATTGGCACATCCGGATTCTGTGGTACGCGAAGCGCCATTTTCGTTATTACTACCTGCAACACAGTTATTTACTGATTTCGCTGCAGATGATCCAGCCCAAATTTTGATTCATGGAATTATTGATGGCTATCTTGTTACACCGGAGCAAGTGCTTTTATTTGATTACAAAACTGACTATGTGCCGGCCAAGCAACAAGACGTTAAGTTTGCTCAATTGCGTCAGCGTTATGCCGGACAATTACATTTATACGCAGCAGCGCTAACCCGAATTCTGCAGCGACCAGTGACCCATGAATATCTCTATTTATTGGCTAGCGGCACAGCTTTAGAAATTTAAAAAAGCACGTGGTTAAGTGAACGACCATAACTGGTTGTGTCGCTTAGCTGTGTGCTTTTTTGCGCGCTACTTTTTTCTGTTGCCGGTTTATAAAGTAGTCAACTAGCAACCGGCTTTGCCAAGGCACTTTTAGTTTAATTTAATGCTGATCGTACCGATTGGCTGCTGATCTTTAGGATTTATCCCGACATAGTCAACGGTGCTTTTAGTATCTTTCAAGGTAAGTCCAACTACTGCAGTAACGGTTTTACCGGCGGCCACAGCAGTTGTTGCTTGGCTATTATTACTGGCATAACTGGTTTCACTTTGTTGGTAGCTAGTAGCAGGTGTTCCAGCACTGAGTTGCGCACCGTTTTGTTGGAATTTACCGTATTGATTAAGCACAATCGCTGGTGTTAATGCCGCCTGGCTTTTATTATGGAAGGTGTAGGTAAATAGAATCACCCGCCCACCAGCGTCATTACTAATGATTTGAATTTTACTAAATTTGATTTGGAAGTTTTTGGTGTTCAAAGTGTTGCCAGACGCATAAGTATTGTTGGCCGCCTGGTAAGCCAGTACTGTTTTTAGTGAATCAGGTTGTTCACCATGGAAGTATTCTTTAGCTAATTTTTGTGCCTCGCTATTTAGGCTGAGGAAATGCTTGGCGTAGGCACTATTATCAGCATTTTGAATAGTTGTCAGCAGAGCACTGATTGTTTGACTGTAGTGCAGTAATGCTTTAGTTAATTTGGTGTGGGTGCGATTTTGTTTCAAAGTGTTGTTTAATTGTTCAATACTTTGATTGGCAGTACTGACTGCGGTACTGATTTGATTATTTGCGTTCTTTGATTGTTGATTAACTAGGGTGATGGGTTTCATAGCGGCATCCGTTAACGCAACATACTTTCGTTGTAATTCATAAGTTGACATGTTGCGTTCACCACTGGATGATTGATCCTTACTAGCTGCCTGTGAATGACATGCTGTTAGTAACAGAGTGGCGCCTAAAAAAGTTATGAGCGTTAAAATAAATTTTCGCATAAAAAATTCCCCCAAAGATAAACTTTTATTTCTAGTTTAGCATAGATCAGAAGATTTTTTTGCCTTTCACTGACGAAGTAGGTATTCTGAAATAAAGGAGTGAGGTGAATTTGAAAAACGGTCAAAAAGTTAGTTTAATGTTAGTCACTGCTGGAATAATAACCTTGGTTACACCGTTATTAGCCTATCCTAAAGCACCACGCCAGCAACGACAGCGGGCTGACGTTATTATTGTGCCCGGTCATCCAGCAACTAATGCTGGTCACGAAACAGCTTTACTCAAAACGATATTGGATCATGCAGTCAAACTTTATCGCCAAGGATTAGCTTCATATATTTTAGTGTCAGGTGGTGCAATTCATACATCGGCAATTGAGGCTGATGTGATGGCCCAGGGTTTAATTGCCCGGGGCATTCCGCGGGCCGCAATTTTGCGTGAGCGTCATGCGCGTCACACGGGAGAAAACTTTTCTTTGGCACAACCTTTGTTGGTGCGGCGTCAATTGCTCCGTGCGATTGTTGTTACTTGTGCTTGGCATATGCGTAAGGCTAGTTTTTATGCACATAAGGCAGGCATCCAGCATACCATTAGCGTTGCACCACGGCCGTTACAAATGTCAATCATACAGGCAGGGGTATGTTTTGTTTTAACAGACGTTAAAATGCTCTGGCAATTGCCATTAGCTTATCACAAACAAAAATAGCCGTACGCTGAATTCGCACGGCTATTAAGTAGAACACAAGAATTATAATTGTAGGGTCAAATGTTCGCGACCCTTTGCGGTTAATTGGCCATTTTTGATCAAACCAAGATTCAGTGCGCTGCGATGAAGGCAAGCGCGGAAGGAATTGTGCTGCAGGATAATGGGATTAAAACTTCGATCGTGAATTGTTTGTAGATGTTTTTGTAAATCTGTTTTTTGCATTGACCGTCGCTTCCTTTCTCTTGAGTACACTACTGACTATCTATTTTTAGTATAGCGGGCAAACCCGATATAGGTCAATTAAAATGCTATGGCTCAGGGTGTGTCATAGCCGCTGGATCGACCCAGCGACTAAACTCAGTGGCCGTGACCGCGCCAGAGGCGATGGCAGCAGCACGCAATGTTATGCCTTGGCGTTGTGCAGTTTGCGCAATCTGAGCACTTTTTTCATAACCGATATGTGGAGTCAACGCGGTGACTAGCATTAGAGAATTGGTGACCAAAGCGTGAATACGCTGAGGATTAGCTTGCAATCCCTGAACTAATTTTTCATTAAAAGACTGCAGACTGGTAGTTAATAAAGTGACGGTTTCAAGTAAGGTCGCGATGATCACTGGTTTATAAACGTTCATTTCAAAATTACCTTGGCTGGCGGCAAAATTAATGGTGGTATCATTCCCCATGACCCGAGCCACCACCATGGTCAAGGCTTCGATCTGAGTTGGATTAACTTTACCTGGCATGATCGAAGACCCAGGTTCGTTGGCCGGAATTATTAACTCACCATACCCAGCGCGGGGGCCACTGGCCAAGAAGCGAATGTCGTTACCAATTTTTAACAGATCACTGGCAAGTGTTCGTAAACAACCATGAATTAGATTTAGGCCACTGTGGTTAGCTAAGCCCTGAAATTTGTTAGGTGCGACGACAAAGGGAATTTGATAGGTTTTGGCTAAGGCAGCAACAATTTTTTGATCGAAGTTAGCCGGTGCGTTAAGACCTGTTCCGACTGCAGTACCACCTAAGGGTAATTCCAGCAAAGTATGCATATTCTTTTGTAAATAAGTGGCATCATGTTCAAGAGCACTGACCCAGCCGCTGATTTCTTGACCAACAGTTAAAGGTGTTGCATCCTGCAAATGTGTACGCCCAATTTTGACAAGTTGATTAAATTCAGTTTGTTTAGTTTTAAAAGCGGCGATCAGTTGCTGCAATACCGGCAATAATTGCTGGCAGGCTTGATAGGCCGCAATCATCATTGCGGCTGGAAAAGTATCATTGGAACTTTGTGCGTGGTTAACGTCATCATTCGGCGATAAAGGCAATTCTGGTTGGTTCTGTGCCGCATAGTGAACAATAACTTCATTCACATTCATATTAGTTTGTGTGCCACTACCAGTTTGATAAATAACCAAGGGAAAATCAGCGCGGTGGTCTTGGCTTAATAGCTGATCAACGGTAGTGGCGATCAAGGTTGCCTTAGCCGGACTGATCTCCGCCAACTCGGCATTGACTTGTGCAGCGGCTTTTTTGATCTGCAGTAAGGCTGTGATCACTGGATAGGGCATTGGGTCGCCAGTTTTAAAGTTTTGGCGACTTCGTTCAGTTTGCGCCCCCCATAATGCTGTTTTGGGAACTTTAACGTTGCCTAATGAATCATGTTCAAGACGAAAATCACTCATAACGTTGCCTCCATTTATTTGAATAAATTCATCATGCACGCTGGATAAAGTGTCGTCAAGTGGCGGGCATAATTTTGTTGATTATTTCGGGAAAACCCGACTATTATTTTATGGGCCAAGCGATAAACTAAGGGTAAGGCTAGTTAACGGAGGTTGAATCATGTATGCTGAATTAAAACAAAAAATCCTTGCTGCCAGCGCCGATCTAGGAATTGATAAGATTGGCTTTACAACTGCGGCACCCTTTACGGAAATGGCGGCCAGTTTGCAGGCGCAAAAAGCGGCAGGGCATACTAGTGGCTTTGAACATCAAGTTTTAGCGGAACGTTTATACCCGGATAAAATCTTTGAGCAACCGCAATCAATCATTGCGATTGCTTTAGCTTACCCAAGTAAAATACAACAGCAGGTGCCACGAAACCGTAAGCAACGTCGCGGTAATTTTGCCCGTGCGTCATGGGGGGAAGATTATCATTTTATTTTACGGGATAAAATGCAACAACTAGTTGCTTTTATTAAAGCCAATACCGCCACTGAGGCACGGTTCAAACCGATGGTCGATACTGGCGAACTCAGTGATGTAGCGGTTGCCCAGCGTGCTGGTTTAGGATTTATTGGCCGCAATGGGCTGCTGATCACTGAAGAATTTGGTTCGTTTGTGTATTTAGGTGAAATTATCACTAATATTCCGTTTGCACCTGATACCCCAGTTGAGAACCAGTGCGGAACTTGTACTCGGTGTGTTGATTATTGCCCGCCACAGGCTTTGCTCGGTGATGGACGTTTAAACGCGCAGCGCTGTCTATCCTATCAGACGCAAACTAAAGGGGCAATGGCGGAAGAATTTCGGCCGTTGATCCGTAGTGTGATCTATGGCTGCGATATTTGCCAATTAGTTTGTCCGTTTAATCGTGGCAAGGATGAACACCGGCATACACGTATGGAGCCAAAGATTGAAGAGGCCACACCCGTTTTACAATCAATGTTGACACTTTCCAATAAGGAATTTAAACAACGTTTTGGCCGCTTAGCTGGATCATGGCGCGGTAAAAAGCCCTTACAGCGTAACGCAATCATTGCCTTGGCCAACGTTAAGGATCGTACCGCGGTTCCCATATTGTTGGAAGTGATTGAAAATGATCCTCGGCCAATGATTCGGGCGACGGCAGTTTGGGCGGTGGCAATGTTGGCCCGGCATAATGAGGCCCAATTAAAAACCTTCTTGCGAGAACACCAGGGTAAGGAAAATGATCCTGAGGTTCAACAGGCTTTGTTGGCAGCCATTACGAAACTGAGTACATCTGTGGCCAATGATCAAAGCTAAAAATTTGCATGTCGTTTTCTTACTAAATTAAATGCTGCCGTTTGGTTTTAACACGATTGAATTGATGATTCAGAATTTGCAGCCGCATTAAAATATGCTACAATGCAGATATAAATAAAACCTTAATTATGAAAGGGAATGAAGGCCGATGAAATCTGACCAGCCCAGACCGCCCCATATACGGATCACCATTGCTAGTTTACAGATCATTACTATTTTGATTTGCTTGTACGGGCTCTTGACGTTTCATTCACCGCTGGTTTTTGTTTTAAGTGCGGTGGTGATGGCAAGCTTAATATTATCAATGATGAATACATTAGGATTTTATTCACACCCGCGGCATAAGCGGAATTTAAAAATGAATCGCGAATAAAAATAAGGGATCAGCCAAAATTATGGTTGGTCCCTTTTGCATATCTTTTTAAAGAAACGAGATAACAATACTGGCAATCAATTCACCTAAGCCGATCCAGAGAAACGCACGCCGTAATTCTGTATAAAAAGCCGCTTGTTCGCCAGATGTTGGCTGCGCGGGCGCATCATTTTTACGCCGCTGGTGCAGTGATAAATGCTGAAACAAATGGGCATCATATAAATAAAGGATAATGGCAATGATCAAAACAAATAAACCAATTAAAAATAAATTATTGGAAAGGCTGAGTAAAAAAGTTTCTTTATCAGAAAGAAAAGACAGCAGTAACGCAAAAATCAGCGAAATAGCTAAACTAACTAAACTAATTTTTTTAACCACTGGGTTCACTTCCTGTTCTGTCTTAAGCTAAATTGATTGCTGCTTAATTAATTCGTGCTGCATTTATTTTACCAGTGTCCTTGCCAAATGCCAAATATACATTAAAACGAATAAAATAAAGCATATAGCTCATTTTATGAATATACTTGCATAAATGTAATTATTTGCGTATAATATGGCTAATCATTAAAAAAGGATGAAGAAATAGGGAGGACATTACCAATGAAAAGTAAACTTGGGCGGCTACTATTGGCGCTATTTATGGTTTTGACTGTAGTCGTGCCATTAGCCAGCACTGCGGTTGATGCGGCCAGTACGCAAAAGACAACGTTAACCGATCGCCATCTCAGTGCAATCAAGAAAAGAGGGTATATTACTGTTGGTTTATCAGCAGACTATCCTCCTTATGAATTTCACCAAACAATCAATGGTCAGGATAAAATCGTTGGTTTTGATATCAGTATTGCCGAAAAGATTGCTAAAGATCTTGGCGTTAAACTAAAAATCAATGAAATGGGTTTTGACGCCTTGCTCGGTGCGCTAAAGACCGGTAAAATTGATATGATCATTTCTGGAATGTCAAAAACACCAGAGCGGGAAAAAGAAGTTACGTTCTCTAAATCCTATTTAAACGTTAAACAAGTCGTTATGGCGAAAAAAGAAGATGCAGCAAAACTAAAATCGTCGGCTGATTATGAAGGTGTTAAGGTCGGGGTACAGAAACAATCTTTCCAGGAAGAACTGGCCCAAAAAGAACTGTTTGGTTCCAAAATCACGTCTTTACAGAAAATGACGGATTTAGTTCTGAACTTACAGAACAATAAAATTAAAGCTATTGTGATCGAAAAACCTGTGGCTGATGCCTATATTGCGCAGAATAAAGACTTTGTTTTGACTAAGACGACTTTTGCACAGTCAACTAAGGAGACTGCGGTTGCATTACCAAAGGATGCGCCAGCACTGACTGCAGCGATCAATAAGTCGATCACTCAGATCAATAAACAACATTTATTGAAACAGTATCAGGCTAAGGCCAATAAATTAATGTTTCAGAAGAATAGTTTTTTTAGTCAATACGGAAGTTATTTCTTAAAGGGAACCTTATATACAATCGAATTAGCAGTGATCGGCGTTTTCTTTGGGGTTGTTCTAGGCACTTTGTTGGCCTTCATGAAGCGTTCACGCCACTTTGTTCTTAAAGCGATTGCTGTGATCTATATTGAATTTATTCGTGGCACGCCATTACTAATTCAAGTTTTTATTGCCTTTTTTGGCGCACAAATGTTAGGCTTGGGTTTGTCGGCCTTAATCTCAAGTATGATCGCTGTTTCGCTGAATTCTGCGGCTTATGTGGCTGAAATCATTCGTTCAGGGATCAATTCGGTTAAGCCTGGGCAGTTAGAAGCAGCGCGCTCATTGGGCTTGACTCAGACAGCCAGTATGCGGTACGTTGTTTTGCCCCAAGCAATTAAAAATATTTTTCCAGCATTAGGTAATGAATTCATTACAATTTTGAAAGATTCTTCTGTTGTTTCTGTGATCGGGGTCAGCGAATTAATGTTTGAAACTGGTGTTGTTCAAGGGGCTAGTTTTAAGCCATTCTATCCATTGGTGATTGCATCATTGATCTACTTCATTTTGACATTTGGAATTTCTCGTGTGTTAGCCGTTTTTGAAAAACGGCTGGCCGCTTCAAACTAATTAAATAGATAATATAAAAAGAAACGCTATTTATGTAGCGTTTCTTTTTATATTATCTTAAACGGACAACCTGATTTAAAAAGCAGGTTATGTACGTTTCCATTATTTCTTAGGGGAGTGTACAATATCTGTAAGCACCCAATAACAGACCGACTATAAATAGCGTATCGGCCGCGGTATGATAGCCTCATCATAAGAAATGGTGAGGTGTTTTTATGCTCAATAAACC
>NZ_BJDN01000019.1 GCF_005405165.1 Loigolactobacillus binensis | reverse complement strand
CTATAATAATAAAAGAATTAGAACAAAACTGGCCGGAAAAACTCCGGTTCAATACCGAAATCTTTCCGACCAGTTAGTTGCTTAAAATTTACTCCAATTTATGGGGTTCAGTTCATCTGCTTTTTTGTTAGGCCGTATTTTTAACAACAGCTTATCGTAAATAAATTAAAGGTGGACTTTAGGCCGCTTTCTAGTCATCAGCAATATCGGCAACAAAACGTAAGCCTTTAGGAAAGAAATTTTTCATGGTGCCATTCGTCAGCTTACCAAAACCAACCGTTTTCTCCTGATACCGCAATAAATACCAACCCTTACCAGGTGTAGTGGTAGTAAACGTTTCACCGTGCACGTATTTGGTGTATTCAGCGGCAGTCAGAGCCAGCACTTGTTTTGCCGTGTTTAAGGTTAAAGCCAGTGCGTACGCTGGTTCAAACCGATTACGTTTAAATTCACCTAACGGCAATCCAGGCCGTACAACTTTTAGCCCCTGCAACACCACCGCTTCTGGTTGAGCAAATAAATGCTCCCGATGAACTAATAAATGCGCGTACTGGGTGGTCAATAAAGTCGTCTGGGCAAAGTCCTGCCACAATGCTTGTTGTTCCTTAGTTAAAGCCGGCAATACGCGTTTACTGTGCCGCTTAGTTTTAGCTGGTTTTACAGTGACCGGTGCTGCGTCGTTTGTAGCTAAACGCAACTTAGCCATAAAATGGCCTTCACCGGCAAACAAATGTGGAAATAGCCGTAAAGTTCCTGCCAGCGCTGGATTATGATCAGCCCATTCTGGCCGACCAGCACTCATTCCTGGTCCGCGTTTGATCGGCACCACACTCACAGCATAATTTTGTAATAACCAAGCAACGATCTGTTCATCTTCTTCTGGACTGAAGGTACAGGTCGAATAGATCAGTTCGCCACCTGGCCGCAACATTTGCATAGTTGCCTTTAAGATTTCTCGTTGCCGTTTAGCACAGTCCAACGGATATTCCGGTGTCCAATATTTCTTAGCACCTGGATCCTTGCGAAACATCCCTTCACCAGAACATGGCGCGTCAACCAATATCCGGTCAAAAAAGCTGGGAAAATGCTGGGCTAAGCGCGCCGGTGTTTCGTTAGTGATCACTGCGTTAGTGATCCCGAAACGTTCCACATTCTCCGCCAAGATCTTTGCCCGCTTTGGCATGATCTCATTAGCCACTAATAAACCTTGCTGCCGCATGAAACCTGCTAAATGAGTTGTTTTACCACCTGGCGCCGCACAAAGATCCAGCACACGCTCACCAGGTTGTGGTGCCGCCACTGCCCCAACTAACATCGCACTAGGTTCTTGACTATAAACATAGCCAGCCTGATGATCAACTTGACGCCCTTTAACCGCCCCATAGTAGCCCCACTTTGTCTGCGGTACCGGCTGGTGTAGATCCAGATGAACGGCCTGATAATTCGGCTTCAACGGATTGAGCCGAAAACCTTTGTAGCCAACCTTCTGAAAACTCGCTAAAAAAGGGGCCGCTTCCGCCCCAAGTAACTGCTGATATTTTGCTGCAAATCCTTCTGGTAACACGATTCTTCCTCATTTCTTATCACTTAATGCATCAACCTTAAGGTATGACGCAGGCGTAAACTGTAATAAAGCAGGCAGAGCCCGTAAATAATTAACAAAATAGCGGTCAAAACATCATATTGCAGCACATAAAGCCGCCAAGCACCGAGTAAACCGCCTACAGCGATCCCGAAAAAGGTCCACAATGCAAAGTGGCGGAATTCCCGCCAATAAAAATCATTGGTGTCGTCAGTATAAAAGGTGGCTGCCTTTAACATGCGCCGCGCTAGCAATAACCACATTTCAGTCACCGCCAAAAAGAGCCCACCAATCAACATAAGTGCGGCACCAAACCACCAATACTCTTTCAACCAAGCCAAGCCCACAAACGGCGTACTTTGGGGTCGCATTTTCTTAGTTGTCTGGGCCTGGAACAAACGCTGAAATGTCCCCAGATGCTGCAATTTTGGTTTACCATCTAAATGAATATCATAATGTGCCAGCGACTGATTTGAGAGACTTTGCTGCGTTGAAGTCGAGATGAAGATCATATTATCCAATCGACTTTCTTTTTTTGTCCCCACCACTCCGATCACTGACAAATAATGTCCTTTATATTTCAGATAACTTTGGTCAGTCGGCGTATATAATTTTTTGGCCACATTGCGGCCAACTACTACCATTGGTACTGGCGAAATAAAATCACTATCACTGAAAAAACGTCCAGAGATCAATGGTAAAGTTTTAAAACTACCAGCACCATAGATAAAAATTGTTCGTGAATGTGGCTTATGGTACTGTACCTGATAATCGGTGAGTTGCTTTTTAGCAGCTAATTTTTGATTAGCGGTGACGATACTTTCCTGACTTTTAGTACTGATCACTTCCGCGTTAGTAGAAAGCCCGGCATGGTCCAATAGATCCTGATAGACTACTCGGTTCATCTGGCTGAAAAAGAAGACACCTAAAAAGGCGATTAACGCCAGTAAAAGCACTAAAAGCGATTTACGTTTTAACACCAATTTTCACCTATTTCATTATAGATTCTTGCTTACAAGCATAGCTGGCGTAAGCCTAAATGTCTAGTCGATCCAAAATATTTGCTCGGCGACTAAATCTAACGGCGGAAAATAGTGCTGTAATCTGGTTATCTGTGGATTTTGTTGCAAATGAGCGTGTTGCCAAAATATCGCGCTATTGGTACAGCCGTTACGTTCACCAACACACAGTAACGGAATCCGTGGTGTATCTTGTCGCATCAATTGGAGCAGCTGCCAATCAACTGGCACACCGTCAGGGCTCCACACCATTACAACATAATCAATTTGGTGGCGGTATTTGCGATAAGCAGCCAACGCGTCTAACTTCTCAATGGCAGTCAACTGCTGGTTACCAGTTTCGTTTTCTGCTACCCAGCCTAAATCGTCGGTTGCATAAACTTGCTGATTGAACTGCCGTAACCCGGCACTCAAATAGCCATTACCGGCCATCACTTCTAAATAACGTTTGCCTGGTAAACGTGCAATAGCCGCTGCTGCTGCCTGGGTGATCTGACCCCAAAACCCAAATTGATCCTGCAAGAAGCCACGGTAATTTTCCAAACAACGATCTAGTTGTTGAAATTCAGTTGCGGTCTGAGTGAACGTACTTTGTGGTTGTGTTAACGCCCATTCCACTAATACTGTTTCTGGTAAGATCAAGTTAGGCAACTGCTGCGGTAACTTACCGTGGGCCAGGCGCATAATATTACGTAAAATACCGTCTAAGCGTTGGGTTGCCGCCGGTAAGGCCGCATATTTTTGCCGTAGGCGCTGTACTTCTTGAACATATTTTGTTGTCAGGACTGCAGTTGTCATCATTTACCTCTTTTGTCATCAAAAAAGAGTCAGACAATTGCTTGTCCCACTCTTATTGAACGTACCTAACGAATCCCCAACGCGATGCGTGCGTAACGACTCATTTTATCGACTGACCAAGCTGGATACCACACAAGTTCAACGTCAACGTCCTTAACTTCAGGAACTTCGCTCAATGACTGATTAATTTGTTCATTTAATAAATCAGATAATGGGCATCCCATTGTCGTTAACGTCATCTTAATATGACATAAGCCTTCATCATTTAAATCAATACCATAAATCAAACCAAGGTTAACGATATCAATACCTAATTCAGGATCAATGACGGATTCTAATGCTGTTAAAATATTGTCGCGAACAGCATCAATTTCCGTGGTTTCCTCAGTTGGTGCAACATCTTTTTCAGTTTCACTCATAGGACTCACCTCTTTACTTGTCCCTATTATACTTAAAAAGTGGCAATTGAGCAATCATAAATGAGAAGGGCTTTCATTTACGTCAAGTTGGGCCATATCGGCGTAACTTTCCCGCTTGATCACTAACCGGGCCCGCCCATTTTCTACAAAAACAACGGCTGGGCGGGGATTACGATTATAGTTGCTGGCCATCGAGTAACCATAAGCCCCAGTGACAAACATTGCCAGCACATCACCCGGTTTAGTTTGTGGCAACGGTAGATCCCACAGCAACATATCACCAGACTCACAATATTTACCAGCAATAGCAACGGTTTCAACTGGCGCGGCCTCTGGTGCATTAGCTAGTACGGCACTATATTTGGCTTCATACAAAGCCGGCCGAATATTATCACCCATTCCACCGTCTACGGCCACGTAATGTCGAATATTAGGTAGATCTTTGCGGGAACCAATGGTGTATAAAGTTGTTCCCGCCTCGGCCACCATTGAACGACCTGGCTCGATCCAAATTTCGGGCAACGGTAACTGCGCCGCCGTTGCTGCTGCCTTAACCACCTTCACAATATCACGAACATATTCCTGCGGCGCTAGCGGTTGATCTTCCTCGGTATAACGTACCCCAAAGCCGCCACCTAGATTGAGCACTTGGGCGGTAAAGCCACTAGTTGCCCACTGGGCTAGCAGTTCGATCATCGCTTTAGCCGCCATTTCAAAACCTTTAGTTTCAAAGATTTGTGAACCAATATGGCAATGGACCCCTAATAAATTCAATCGTGGTAGCGCCTGAACCTTTTCAAAGGCCTGTGTTGCCTGACCACTTTTAAGGTCAAAACCAAATTTAGAATCTTCTTGCCCCGTCATAATATATTCATGTGTGTGGGCCGAAATTCCTGGCGAGATCCGTAATAATACGGCAATGGTTTGGTCTTTTTCGGTCAATACCTGATTAAGTAGGTCAATTTCATGAAAATTATCTAAAACAATCGTGCCAACCCCAGCAGTCACTGCATATTCCAACTCAGCCCGTGACTTATTATTGCCGTGAAAAGAGGCTGTTGCCATTGGAAAGCCAGCTTGCTGCGCAGTATAGATTTCACCACCGGAAACCACATCACAGCCAACTCCTTGTTCGGCCAATAATTGATACATGGCGATTGCTGCAAAGGCTTTACTGGCATAAGTGACTTTATAGGCGACACCAGCCTGTTCAAATACTTGTTTAAATTCAGCGATTCGTTGTTTGATCAAAGCGACATCGTAAACCATTACCGGTGTACCATATTTCTGAACTAATGCTAGTGTATCCACTCCGCCGATACTCAAGTGCCCGGCTTGATTCGTCGTTTGGGTACCATAATGATAGTAACTCAAAACATCCACTCCCTTCATTTGTCAAGCGCGTCTTTACTTGTGCCTTGAGCCTAACCGTAACCTAAAAAGGGCTGCGGTTATTAGGCTAAAGCCCAAGTCTTGTTAATTTATGCGTTTAAAAACGGTGACCCCGTAAGTGTCACCGTCATTGGCTGCCAGTTATTTAGCCCCTTTTTCTTTCCCAGCAACGAAATAATGATCATGCGGCATCTCGTTGAGTACGATATGAATATCGTCAGCAGGTACATTGGCGTTTTTGGCGATCGCCGCGGTAACGTCGGCCGCCATTTGTTTAAGCTGTTCCGGTGTCCGGCCAGCTAATAGATCAATGTGAACTAATGGCAAATTAATCCCTCCTTCAGCTTAACTTAATACTACTCTGAATTATACCGAACTTTTAGTCGTTTCTGCAAGTTGACTTTGACCCTCATCATCTAAAAATTCACCTAAAACTTGTGTTGTACTCATAATATTAACAAAAGCTGCGGGATCAACCTTTTTAACCGCTTGTTCAATATCATATAGTTCGTATCTTGTGATCACGATCATCAATACATGACTATCTTTTTGGCTATAGGCCCCGCGCGCAGGTAAAATCGTGATGCCACGGATCAGACGTTCATGAATTGCTTTGATCAAGGCAGCAGAACGTTGGGTAACGATCATTACCGTGACCTTCTGTTGGCTAGTATTAATGCTGTCGATCACGCGTGACATGCAGTAAATTGAGATGATCGTATATAAGGCACTGGACCAACTGATCGTAAAGCCGGCAATGGCAATGATCAACCCGTTAATGGCCAGCATTAAAGTCCCAATACTGCGGCCTGTTGTTTTCGCTAAAGCAAAGGCAACAATATCCATTCCTCCCGTAGAAAAACCATATTTTAGCGCGTACCCAACACCAATACCGGTCAATACGCCCCCGATAATGGCATTCATCAACGGATTGGCGGCCAACGCTTGAATCGGTAACGCCACCGATAACAATGAGGTCAAGGCTGCAGTCAAAATACTGAATAAGGTAAAACCCCGCCCAATTTTAAACCAACCTAATAAGCCGATCGGTAAATTAAATAGTAAGATCCACCACCCCGTTTGAATATGTAACTGGGTGAAACGTGCCAACAGTGAGGAGACCAACTGGGCCAGACCATTGACCCCGGAGCTAAATACCGCCGCTGGAATCAAAAAATTGTTTAAGGCCACCGCCACTAAAATACTTGCGATCACTGTAAAGCCGATTTTCTGGCCTAATTCTTTTTTCGTCATGTACGCCTTCCTTTCAAAACGAACTTAGCCTTAATTGTACTTAATCGCGGCCAGCAATGCCGTTTTTATGATGATTTTCTTTGTAAATTCTCATTCGCCTTAAAGGTTACCAACTATTTACTCATGTATTCCTTAGAAAACAAGACTTATGCGTTAACAATGGTATAATTATGCTGATATTTACAAAATTTTGTATAAAAGGAGATTAATATGCAGAAACAACTGTTGACCAATTTATCAGCCTGCACCAGTATTTTAGTCGGACCCAAGGCCAGTGCTGATGGTTCCCTCTTCATTGGTCGTAACGAAGATAGTAAAGCCGCCTGGCCGAAGCATTTTGTTAGCCATCCCCGGCAGACACATACTGCTGCTCCTGTGTTCACTTCTAAAGACACTGGCTTCACCCTGAAACTACCTTTGGAACAAGCTAAATACAACGCAACGCCAGAGTGGACTGATGAATTCGGTGTGTTCGAAGAAGATGGTTTCAACGAATATGGTGTCGCAATGAGTGCCACCGAAAGTGCTTATGCTAATGAGCGGGTCCTGGCGTATGACCCGTTGGTACCAACCGGCATTGCTGAAGAGGCCATGGTCACTGTAGTGCTACCTTATGTAAAAACTGCACGCGCTGGCGTATTACGCTTAGGCACGCTAGTTGAGCAATATGGTACTGCTGAAAGCAACGGTATTTTATTTGCTGATGCCACGGAAGCTTGGTACATGGAAACGGCCACTGGTCATCATTGGGTGGCCCAGCGTATTCCTGCCGATGCTTATGCCGTAGTTGCTAACCAACTTTCGATCCAAGTTATTGACTTTACAGATCCCCACAACTTTTTAAGTTCTACTGGTATTCGCGATTTTACGGTTACGCACCATCTGTGGCAGCCAGCGACTGATTTTAATTTCCGTGAAATTTTTGGAACCCACACAGCCAGCGATTTTGTTTATAACACCCCGCGTGTTTGGTACGGACAAAAGCAGCTGACCCCTAGTTGTAAGCAAAAACCGCAAAGTGACGAGCTACCTTTTATTCAACATGCGGACAAACCGATCACCTTCGAACAAGTGGCCCAAATTTTAGGTTCCCATTATCAAGGCACTAAGTACGATCCAGTAGGCAGTGGCAAGGCCAAATTTAAACACAAATTCCGGCCGATCAGTCTGGCTAAAACCCAGGAATCACATATTCTGCAAATTCGGCCTAACTTACCGGCGGCTTTAGCAGATATTCATTGGCTGGCTATGGGCGTCACTGCCGAAAGTATCTATGTACCCTTTTATGCCGGCGCGGATCAGACCCCAGCCAATTATCAAATTGGTGCTAAAACTTACGACTCTAAATCCAGTTATTGGTTGTATAAACTTGCAGGAGTGCTCGTCGACAGTCATTATCATGAATTCAATCAGTTACTCAACGGCGTGCAAGTGGCTACGCATACCCAACTGTTACAACTACTATTGGAACATGATACCGGTGCTCAAAAACAAACTGAGGCCGCTTTAACGACTTACTTAAATCAGGCTAACCAAAAACAGGCGGCCTTGGCCCGGAAAAACTTCAGCGCTTTGATCGCCGATATGATCACACAGGCAACCGATCTATCACCGCTGAATTTTAAGACGGATGAAAATCTATAATGTTAATCGATCCGTTAGGGTGTAACGGATTGATTTTAAAAAGTTAACGCGATTTTAAAGCGGTGGTGTTCGTTGCCGCTTGATCGCTATCTAGAACATTAAAAACTTGGAAAACCAAAATTAACCTTAATTGTGGAGTAGAGGAAATATAAATGGAAAAACAAAAAAAAATTACCGTTATCGGCTTGATCCTAATGATTTTTGGCTCGATCTTCGGCTTTGCAAACACCACGGTAGCCTACTATTTAATGGGCTACGGTGGCATTATTTGGTATTTATTTGCCGCAATTTTATTCTTTTTACCATCATCGTTAATGTTCGCCGAATATGGTTCGACCTTTAAGGCCGTACATGGTGGTATTTATTCTTGGCTGGCTGAATCAATTGGCGAGCAACCCGCTTTTATTGGCACTTTCATTTGGTTGGCATCATGGATCGTCTGGATGGTCTCCACTGCTTCTAAAGTATGGATTCCTTTCTCCACCTTTGTTTTCGGCCATGACCAGACGCAGACTTGGCACTTTTTGGGCCTAACGCCTACTGCCACAGTTGGCCTGTTAGGTATTTTATTTTTCTTATTGATCACATTTTTGGCTAGTCACGGCGTACAGCGGATCTCACGCTTTGCATCTTTTGGCGGTTTCTTGATTGCTGCTTTAAACGTTGCTTTTATTTTAGTCAGCTTATTGATCTTGTTTAAAAACGGCCTGCATTTGGCCCAACCCGTACATGGTTTGCATAGTTTTATTTCTTCACCGAATGCGGACTATCATAGTCTAATTGGCATGCTTTCGTTTGTGGTTTTCGCAGTATTCGCTTATGGCGGTATGGAGACTATGGGCGGTGTTACCGACAGTATGGAAAAACCAGAAAAAACCTTTCCTAAAGGCATGATCATTGCCACTATCGTCATTGCCATCAGCTATGCGCTGTCGATTTTTATCTGGGGAATCTCAACTAACTGGCAGCAGGTGCTTAACAATAAAACCACCAACTTAGGTAATATCACGTATGTGCTAATGGATAATTTAGGTTATTATTTTGGCCAAAGCTTTGGCTTCAGCACAGCTACAGCACATTTGATCGGTTTATGGTTTGCTCGGGTCACCGGTTTCGCCATGTTTTTCAGTTATCTCGGGGCCTTTTTCGTCTTGATTTATTCACCATTGAAGTCTTTTGTCCTTGGTACACCTAAGGCACTATGGCCTAAAGGCTTCGCTGATACTAACGACGCGGGCATGCCGGTCAAAGCAATGTGGGCGCAGGCTATTTTTGTTTCGCTGTTGATCTTCATCGTTGCTTTTGGTGGCCAAGACGCACAGGTTTTCTACAACGTGTTGACCCAAATGGCCAACGTTTCCACCACATTACCTTATTTATTTTTAGTCACTGCCTTCCCCTTTTTCAAACGCCGGCAAGATCTGCAACGACCGTTTGAAATTTACACCAACCAAACTTGGACTTGGATCATCACGATTTTAGTTGATTTGGTACTGGTTTTCGGCATTATTTTCACCATCGTTGAACCAATTTTGGAAGGCGCCTACCTAGACGCCTTTGAAATGGTGATCGGACCGATCGTTTTCGGCTTAATTGCTTGGCTGATGTACAGCCATTACGCCCATGGTCAAGCCAGACTAAGCGTAAAGTAGGTTAGATCAATGCAAAGGCGCGCATATGCCAAAAGACAGCTTTTGACTATATCGGCAGTAAAAAAACGGAGTAGCGACATAAATGATTTATGTCGCTACTCTGTTTTTTTGCTGCCATTAACCTGGCTATGCCGGCACATTCGTTTTGATCACGTGTGCTGGATTTCCGGCAATAACTAAGTTAGCGCCAAAGCTTTTGGTCACAGTGGCATTGGCGCCAACAACCACGTTATCACCTAGCACAACTCCAGGTAAAATTGTAGCACCACCACCAAGCCAAACGTCATCACCAATCGTGATCGGCGCACCTTCACCAATTCCACCACGGCGTTTTCGCGGATCAAGGGGATGACTGGCTGAGTACAGTTGTACGTGGGGGCCAAATAAACAATTATCGCCAATGTGCACCGGCGCAATATCTAAAATTACGCTATCATAATTGCAAATGAAATTAGCACCGACATGAATATTATAGCCAAAATCACAACGAAAATTAGGTTGGATGTAGGGATTCGCACCAACGCTCCCAAATAACTGCCGCACCAGTGCTTGCTTTTGGGGCATAGCATCATCTTCTAATTGATTAAGCAATTTACACAAATGCCGCGCATGCGCTTCATCAGTAGCCAATTCGGCGTCAAAAATATAATACGGTTCGCCTGCTAAGAATTTTTCCTTTTCAGTTTTCATGAACCTATTTCCTTTCTAATACAATGATTCAATGTATGGCTTCATTGCGGTGACCACGTCTTCACTACCGCTATCCTCTAACAACGCCACCATTAAATACGAATTATTATCCGCATCGTTGGCCATTAAAAAGCCGTTTTGTTTGCCGGTGGTATCTTGTTGTTGCTTCAATTCAGCAGTTCCAG
The DNA here is from genome assembly GCF_005405165.1 of Loigolactobacillus binensis. Classification (GTDB taxonomy): domain Bacteria; phylum Bacillota; class Bacilli; order Lactobacillales; family Lactobacillaceae; genus Loigolactobacillus; species Loigolactobacillus binensis. The sequence goes on along the minus strand of NZ_BJDN01000019.1, from coordinate 46,685 downwards.
TTTTAGCCGCAATGTTGTGTCCACTGATCTGCAGACTGTGCGCCGTACCTTGAGTATCAGCGACTACTTGAATCAATGCCTGTTTGACCGCGTTAGCACTAGTCGCTTTTAACACGGTCGTTTGCTTGGCCGTTTTATTCAGAATTAAGGTCGGTAACTGCATTTTACCACCATTACCAATGGCGCTGTACATCATCGCTTGTTGAATCGGTGATAGTAATAGTTGCCCTTGACCATACGCCGTGTCGGCCAACAGGATCTGACTACTTAGCTTGCCACTGTTGGAAAGCTGGGCGTAATTCATCGCTAGCGGTAGCTTTTCTTTAGTTTTGAAAAAGGGTTGTAGACCTTTTAGATACGCGCTACTGCCCATTTGTAAGCCGGCTTGGGCAAACCAAATATTATCGGAATTGACCAGTGCCTGCGTCATATTCTCACTGGCAGCATCCGTTACCCGCGTAACCTTATAACTCCCCCAACTACTGTTTTTTTGCCACTTTAACCCGCTGATCTGCTTGGTGGTCTTAGTTGTGATCGTCCCATTATCCAGTGCGATCCCAGCAGTCAACATTTTAAAGGTGGACCCAGGAGCATAGCGTTGCGTGAAGCGGCTGAGAAACGGCTGGGCGGCATCTTTAGCATATTTTTGATAATCAGCTGGGCTAATACCGGTAGCAAATTTATTAGGATCATAACTAGGTGAGCTGACCAACGTTAATAATTGCCCGTTGCGCGGATCCATGGTCACCACAGCCCCTTTTTTATTGCCTAATTGTTGATAAGCCTTTTCTTGTTTGGTACGGTCAATGGTCAATTTAATTGTTTGACCATCACGTTTTTTGGTTTTTAACAAGGTACGGCTAACTGTATCGCCATTGTTGATGGTGATCGCACCACCGTCGCGCCCTTGAAGTTGCTTATCATAATAACGCTCCAAGCCGGTTTTACCGATATTGTCGCCGGTTTGAAGTTCGGAGTGTTTTTTGAGATCCGCAGCGGTAACTTCTCCTACGTAGCCGATCAGCTGAGCACTGGCGGCCCCACTAGGATAAGTGCGAGCAGAAACTGAACGATAGGTAACGCCGGTTAAGGTTGGCTTAGTGGTCACCGTTTTGATCGGCACAAAACTATCCTTGGTTACCCACTGCTGCTGCAAAGATTGCTTTAAGCTAGCCACACTGACACTGAATTGTTGACTGATCTTCGTCAAATTATTACTGCGTGTACTGCCGCTACCAAGCCGGCTAGGCACCATGCCCGCTTGCGTCGCTTGGCCATCTTCCGCTAATGCCTGACCATGCCGATCAACAATTGCGCCACGCTTGCCTTGTTGCCACTGTAATTGCACCGTATCAGTCCCATTCATGTGCGGAAACAACATGGCCGGCGTCCACAACACGCGCCAGTGCCCTTTGACTAATTGAACGGTCGCTTGGTAATGCTGAACCGATAATGCCCCGATCATCGTCTGCATATGTAAGTTAAAAGTCATTTGGTATTGTTTAGCACTTTTACGGGTGACTTTAAGTTGCTTAACTTGCAACTTGCTGGCACCGATCTGGCCAAACACTGCCACATTGCGGGCCACTACTTGTTTAGCCGTATATTGATAATCACCACCAGATAACTGCTCAGTGTCCACCTGGGTCAACATTTTAGTGAAATCCTGTTGGCTAAAGGCCTGCGTATAAGTTCTGGCCACCCGATAAACTGCTGTAGTAGTCACTTGACGCTGATGCCACTGATAATAATAAAACCCGCCGCCAGTTATTAAGAATACTGCCAACAGGCTAAGTAGCCAATATTTTTTGCGCATAATTTTAACCCCATCTCTATTGATTGTTCAATTTTAAACCGCAGCTAAACCGTTTGCAAGTTAAGCTGAGTTGAAAAAGCTTGTTAGCCGTCTTTTTATTTCAAGCAAATTTCAGAAAAAACTAAAAATGAACTCACCATTTTGATAAAGTTAGCCTACCAGGCAGTACACTTGCAGAAATAAAACAGCGACGCCATAAAAGCAAAATCACTTTTATGGCGTCGCCCCCACAACTTCATTTAATTCCTGTCTGGCGCTGATAACGGCGAAATAGCCACCACGCCACTAAGCCAAAAAGTGTAGGCCCAGCAATCGAATAAATCGTTTTAGCCCAATCACCGTTGAACGCAGGTTCAATGATTGTAAACACGTTAGCAAAACCCACCGAAAGCAGAACCGCGCCAACACCGAAATACGTGGCCAACTTACTTTTATACATGGTAAACGGTTTTTTGATCGCAGTTTGTCGCTTGAAGCCTAAAAAGGCAAACGCAATAAACATATAAGGTAACGTCATGGACACATTGGTCATTGAAACTAGAATATCAAAGAAAGCCTTCGCACCACTACCCCCAAAAGAAACTGCAAAAATGATCACGATCACAATGGCGGCCTGTATGCGCATCGCATTGATCGGCACACCATTTTCGACCACCGTTAATTTTTTTGGCCAAATGGCTTTAGGGGTTCCTTCAATCAATTGTTTTAATGGTGAAAAAATCAAGGTGAAAAAGGCCCCGGTCAGTGCTAAAAACATGGATAGCCCCATATACCGACTGATCCACTGACCAACCTGGATCGAAGCCGCCTCCGATAAATACAACGCATGGCCCAGCTGATAACCCATATTATTCATGGCAATATAAGCCACATTACCCAGTGTAACCTGTGCCGTACCAAATTGAGTAAACGCAAAGTGCCAATTAGTGAAGGCACCCATAACAAAGATGCCCAGTGCGTAACCTAACGCAATAATCACTGCCGAAATCGTAATCCCACGCGGAAAGGTCACCGCCGCATTTTCCGTTTCATCGACTAAACCACCGACTACTTCTAAACCACCATAGGCGAAGATCGCGTAGACTAAAAAACTGAATACCGCGATCATTGTGGCGAAATCCTGATTAGGCGATACAAACAACGCTTTGACGGATAACGGTTCCGCCATATGGCCATTGAGAAATAAAATAAATAAACCGCCGAGCAACAAAATAATATTGATCAATGCGACTGCCGTTCCACCAATAGAAGTGATCCGTTTGATCGAATCTAAGCCCTTTGTAGAAACAAAAGTGATCAAAATGATCCATAAAATGGCCAAAACACCTAGGGTTTGAACTCCGGTGAGACCAAACAATGACCACTGCTGCGTTTTATCCACACCAAAAATAGCGTTAGATAACGGGATCCAGATCCCAGAACCTACATTAACCATCCAAACAATATAAGAAGCGTACCACATGAAGGTTCCAATGAAGGCAAACTTTGGGTTCAGCGAGTTGGCCATCCACGAATAAATTCCGCCTTTGTAGTCTTTAAATGCAGCACCGTATTCTGCCAGCATGAAGGCAAACGGAATGAAAAATAGTAGTGCCGCAATAATGTACCAAAAAATGGACGCGTAACCCATTAAATAAAAGGCCCGCGGAATATTGGTAAAACCAAAAACTGAGGTGAAGATCATCAGAATCAACGCAGCCAAAGAAAGTTTTGTTTTTTTATTTTCTGCCATGATGTGCCCCTTTCGATGAAATAAGTCCAGTTTCCATCATAGCAAGAAATCGTGATGTATACCGACACCAAAGAAAACTCTCATCAAGTTTTACCACATTGCCAGTCAGGTCACAGTTATTATTCAGTGAAATCACAGAAACCCAGCACCATGGCGACTAAAATAGCCATCAGTGCTGGGTTTCCCTTTTATTGCGCTTGAAAAATGTAGCGCCGGTGCCAATTAAGATACGGCGCCGCAGCTGTGGTGAAAGAAATTTTTTGCTGATGGTGTAACGCGAGGCGCTGGCGATCCAGTAAGCCTAAGCGCGGACTGATCAGTAAGTGACCCCCGCGACTGAAGCTAAGCAGGCCTTGGGCAACCAGTTCAGCATGGTTAGAACACAACAAGATACCGTTGGCCGCAGCCACACGCTCAGACGGCGCACTATCTACCAGTGGCTTCAACCGGGTAGCCTGCAACAAATTAGTATTTTCCAAGCCACATACTGCACATTGCGGAACCTGGTGCAACAGATGCTGCGTAAATATTGCATCAGCTTGATTCATTTGCCGGCGGTTGATCAAATCAGCATTAACTAATAAACGCAATAAAGGGTCCGCATCATTAGCAGTGACCGCAGACATGGCCAACGTCAATTGTTCCATTTGCTTGGCCACAAAATACTGTGCCGCCAACAAATCGATCAATTGTGCCAATAATAAAGAATAGCAAGGATAGATATAACCTTGGTTACCACTGCCATCAGCTTGAAAAGCAGCGTGAACGTGTGGCAACAATGGTCCTAATTGTGGTAAATAAGCACTGATCATCAATGGCCTTGGCAACGTGTAGTACTGCAAATGAACAACATTGATCTGCGGTGTAGCCACATCAGCTAACGATGCCGGCCGCGGCATATTTTGGACTGCGGTTTGCGCTTGACTGACGGCAACAATCTGACCAGCCACATAATGAAATAAGATGTCTTGCGGCTGAATTTCATTGATCCGCGCCCAAGTTGGTGGCACCGGCTGTCCGCTGGCACGTTGTTGTGTCCAGATCAAACCAGCCGTTTTTTCCTGTTGATAAGTTCGCCCCTGCATCACGATAAAAGCTTGCATGTGATCACCTCCCAAAGTTTCAGTCTTCCTTTGTATTATCTAACCTAAATTTCATTGCAACACAAAAGCAGTTGTCCTCTTTATTTTAATGATCACCGCAAACAATTGCAACGAAAGATCTACTTATTCATATTGTTCGTGACGCTTTTCATCGCCAGTAACTAATTCGCGAAAAGCAAGCAAGCCGGTGGCTAATCCACGTAGCAGCACTTCGGCAGTCCCAAGATTAGTGGCCAACGGAACTTTATACACGTCAGCCAAACGAATCAAGGCATTAACGTCGGGTTCATGGGGTTGAGCGGTCAATGGATCGCGGAAAAAAAGCACCAGATCCATTTGATTTTGCGCGATCAAGGCCCCAATTTCTTGGTCGCCGCCAAGCGGACCTGAGTTGAAGCATGTTACAGGTAACTGCGTTGCTGTAGCAACCACTTGACCTGTGTGGCCAGTGGCAAATAATTCGTGCCCCCGTAAAACTTCGCGATAGGCCGCGGCAAAACGGGCCATCTGCGGCTTTTCTTTGTCATGGGCAATCAAAGCTATTTTCATGGCGAAACTCCTTGCAGTTTTCTTTTAGCTTACTGGACCATGCTGATCAAGGCAAGCAAAAAGCCGCTAACTTTACCTAGGTTAACGGCTTTACTTTTAATTTAAGCGGTGCAATTTTTGTGGTGCCCGTAATGCCAGTTGGCCGATCAAGGCGATAGCCAAAAAGACAACGGCGACACTGCAGACACCATTCCACCCGTAATGGCTCCAGGCCCAAGTACTAAAGAAGGTACCTAACGAACCTCCTAAAAAGTAGCTAAACATGAAAACGGAATTGTTGCGGCTACTTGCTTCACGATTCAGCGATTGAACAATCGCTTGGTTAGAAACCTGACTAAATTGGGTCCCAAGGTCCAGTAAAACAATCCCAACGATCAACCCGCTAAAAAGATGACCTGTCAACCAGAAGATACCAAAGGCCAACGCAGAAAATAACCAGGACAACCCGATGGTCAAACGGGGCGAGTATTTATCCACTAATTGACCAATGATCGGCGCAAACAAAACCCCGGTAATACCGAGTAGACCAAGTAATCCGGCGATACTACTGCCCCAATGATACTGACTGGCCAAATAAAAGGCCAACGTTGACCACAAAATATTGGACACACCAAACAGACAAAAGCCGTTAAGCGCTGAGCCTTGAAGATGACGTTGACTTCGTAATAAATGCGGTAATGACGCAAGCACTTTTAGATAATTACGCCGTTGGTAGCCCCGCGGATCACGCGGCAGATAACGGTGCAAAATCACCAATAAAATCAAGTTGAGACCGGCAGCGATCACGTAAACATCCTGCCAAGCTAAAATGCTGCCTAGTAAACCGCTAAAAGAACGTGATAATAAGATCCCGGTCAGCAAGCCGCTAAGTACGTTGCCTAAAATTCGCCCTTGATGAACGCCAGGTGCCAGATAGGCTGCGTAGGGTACGATCACTTGTGCCGCTACCGAAGTAACCCCGATCAACGTTGAAGCAATACCAAAGATCACCACGGTCGGCGACCAAAACGCAACTAACAGTGCGCCGATTGACAGAACCATCATCAATTGAATCAAATGGTACCGATCAAAAATATCGCCTAATGGTACGATCAACAGTAGCCCTAGCGCATAGCCTAATTGTGTTAAAGTGGCGATCAACCCAACCGTGGCCTTAGAAATAGCAAAACTGGTGGCGATCAGCCCCTCAATTGGCTGAATATAGTTCAAATTGGCGACGATCACCCCAGTGGCAATGGCTAATAAAAGTACAGTTTTTTTAGATAATTCAGCTGGTGTTGCCGACATAAATTTATTCCCCTTTTCATTACAAATTAATCTTAATGACGGTTTCAGGCGCAAAGGGGTTTTCCGTCCGCATGATCAGCCAGTGAAATAAGCTGTGCAGCAATAAATGATCAGTCCCTTACTAAATTAATCGTATTACTTTATAGCTTACTACTATTATTCAGTTACCGTCTAGTACCTAACCCTAATCAAGGTTTAAAAATGCACAGACAGACTGGGTCCAGTATACTAAAAGAATAAACTGATTTTCCAGGAGGTTAATTATGGCTACTGATCACGATTTAATGTTAACTAACCAACTCTACGATTCTACAGCCGCCGAACTAGTTCAACTACGTGCCTGTGCTAAACGAAAAGTTTATCGTTACAATCAAAGTACGCCGGCGGAAGCTACCTTACGCGCGCAATTATTAAAGCAATTATTGGATTGCCCTAGCGCTGATGCTTACATCAAGCCGCCGTTACAAGTTGATTACGGACAAAACTTGCACATCGGCCATCATTTTTACGCCAATGCCGATTGTCTTTTCCTAGATGTTGCGGCGATCACTATCGGCAACAATGTGATGCTAGGTCCGCATGTAGCGCTATACACTGCTGGTCACCCCATCGTCGCTAGCGTGCGCAATGAAAATTTGGAATTTGGCCAGCCGATCACCATTGGCGATAACGTTTGGATCGGCGGCAATGTTGTTGTCTGCCCTGGCGTGACGATCGGTGCCAATGCAGTGATCGGCGCCGGAGCCGTGGTTACTAAAGACGTTCCACCAGCGGTAGTTGTGGTTGGTAATCCTGCACAAGTCCTGCGGCCGATCACCGCCGCTGACGAAGCGTATTGGCAGGCCCAACGCCAAACCTATTTAACACAACTCAGCCACTAAAAAAAGCTCTAGTCAAAAGTTGACCAGAGCTAACTTAAATTTATTTTAGCAAATTTTGCCACCTAAGGCAGTCATTTCAGCTTTTAAAGCCTGCTGATCTTGGGTGGGCATTACATAATCATCGACAGTAACGGCACCGTCTAAAATACCGGAATCATCGGTTAATTTCAACATCGCATTATGATAGTCCAACGCTAAGCCGCTGCCTAAAAACGTTGTTTCTGGTGTAGCAGTAGTCAGTGTCAAGTTAGCATTGTTAGCGATAGCGACATTATATTCCGCATCGGCAGCCGCCGCAACGACCAATTGAAATTTATTACCGATGGTGCAAGAACCACCTAACTTAGAAAACTTACTAGAACCATCGTCTAAAGCCAAGAAAACGTGCTTGCCAGCCGGAATCTTTGTGGCCAAATAAGCTGCAGCTGCTGGTTTAATGTTAATATTCATGAGCGTATCCCATCCTTTATCAAAATTTAATGGTGATCAGTGGTGTGGCTTACCGCTGCTAACAAAATTTAGTTTACGCGCAATTCAAATTTTGCACAACTTATTTGCTTACAAAAAATTAGTGTTTACCAGGCATTAAAATAAATCTACTGCGTTGTTTATGAACTGTGTTGGCCGTCCACAGCGTTAAACTGAGTGCAGCAGCCAAGACAACACTAGCTTTTAAAAGCGTCATCTGCTCATCTCCTGACTAAATTGCCGCTTCAAAGACACCGCGACTAAAGCAACTGCCAAAAACCAATTTGACCGCTACTAGTGTTAATTTGCCAATGTATAATAACAGGTCACAACACGACATATTAATCACGGTTTAGGCAGTTTGGATACCTATTTTTAATGCTGCTACCAGTATAACTGGCTTAACTTAAAGCAAGCTTTAAGTTGGCGCAATTAAATAAATACAATAAAAGACCTGTGAGCGGCAGTGCGAAAAATTAAAGCTAGCGGGCGGCATTTTCCTGCTACTTAGTCATGACTCTCTGCCGATTTTGCCAGCGGGCAATCACCGGTAAGATCACGCCTAAAAGGACAAAAATAATCGGCGTCGCAATATTTAATTCCAATTGCGTCCACCAAGTTGCCCCACTAGTCTTAGGAATCATTCCCAGCAAGCAAGCAAAGGCCGTAAACAAGAAACACCAACCACCGATCAATTTACCGAGCAACGGCCGCTTAATAAAGTAAAAGTCGCTTTGATAGTGCTTAAACTGCCGGTTCAACAAAATAAAGGCCGCAAATACCCACAAGAAGCGCATTGGCAATACCACGGAATTCAAATTTAATAACCAATCAAATAGCTCATTCATGTTACCAATATAAAGTGCCGGTAAAATAATCAAAATACTGACTAAAACGCCAGTTAAAAGATAGCCGTTGATCAACGCATCATGCTTATTTCGTTTCACTAATTTCCGCGGAATATAGTGAAAATCAGCGTGATCGCCGAGCAACATTTTTAGCGGTGCGTCAATTGAAAATAATAACGCCGCAATTTGTTCCAAGGCGTTAGCAATCGCATATAAAATTTGAAATAAATGACCGACGTGGTAATAATTATCTAGTTTAGCAAAGGCATAATAAGCACCATTGGCCAACAGATCCTTAGGAATATGCTTTGCGTTAAAAAGTAGGCCCATTGCGATCGAGCCGGATAAGGCGCTGAAAATCACTAAAACGGCTAAAGCAATCATTCCTAATGGAAATTCACGGCCGGCATTTTGCGTTTTATTGACGTAAGGTGCAATTTTTTCGGCGCCACCAACAGCAAAAACCAGCATAGAAATTGTTGTCAAATAGTTTAGGTCCCATTTAGGCAGATACGTTTTAATGGCAGCCATGTGTTGTGTAGCTACGGTTACGTGACTAAATTTAAATGCTGCAAAGGCTAAAATAATAAATAATAAGGACATAATGATCAGGCCGATGCCTGCAATACTGCCAATTCGTTTCAACGTCACGATCCCCCGGCTGGCCAACCATAAAAAGAACAAAAAAATGCCTAAGCAAATCAACTGGACCCAGATCGAAGCCACCTGATTAACAAAATCACCGTTACCACGTAATAACCAGCTGAAGGCAATTAAAATAGTTTGTGGTTTCTGGGCCAAATACGTGATGTTGACCACCCAAAAAGTCCAAGCCGCTAAATACGCAATTTTCGGAGTGGTTAACTCACGGATCCAAGCTGCAACCCCACTTTCATCATTTTTAAAGGTTGCGCCTAACTGACCCACGATCAAGGTATAAGGAATAAAATATAAAATAGCGATCAGAAGCCATGAGGTCACGACCGACATCCCTTCTAAGGTGAAATTATTGACCACATTACCGAGGCCCCAAACTGAGGCAAAGGCGATAAAGGCGATATTATACCAAAATAATTGCTTTTTCTTCATAAAATTCACTTCCGTAAAGTTATTTTTTCAAAAATAAAGACACCTGCCCTTTTTTTAAAAGGCACAAGTGTCTTCCCAACGATTTATTTCACAGTTGCCGCATACTGGCCTTCCAACAAGTGCTTTAAATAAAGTGCCAAGTGTTCATGCGCAAAAACTTGAGCCTTATCTTCCGCTTGTTCATTGTAGTTGGTGTTGGTATTAATATCATAAACGTACTTACGATGCTGGGCATCTTCCACCCACTCAACGGCCGCAACGTCTAACTGATTCCGCTCCAGAAAGGCCTCGTACGCCTGACGTTGTTCTGTCGCTAAGGGCGCAATGATCTCAAATTTTGACTTGCTCACATTAGGAAGCTGGCATTCATCGGCTGGACACAACTCGAAACCTTGGCTTGAATCAATGGAAACCGTATAGAGAAACTTACGCCCAATAAACTCAGAACGGCGGATCCGACCATCAATCGGCTTAATATATTGTTGCAACAAGGTTATTCCATCCACCGGCTCTTCAAAATCAGCACTATTAACGTACCGTTCCAATTCAGGTAAACTGTCAAAACGATGCACACCGGCACCTTTACCCGCACGATTATGCTTGGTGATCAAAGGAAAAATAGCCAATTGCTGGGCGGCAGCAACAAGTTTTTCTTTGCCTAGAACAGCGATCGTTTTCGGCGTTTGAATGCCACTTTGCTGCAACGCCAGATACTGTTTCACTTTACTGATCTCAAGGTCAATGGCGTTGGATCCATTTAGAATAATACGGTGATTAGCCTCCAACCATTTGATCACTTGCTGGGCAAATTCTGGTGCAAAGCGGTGGTGCCGCGTGTGTGCCGACGCCGAGATCCGATTATAAAAAATACCCTCTGGCGGCGTACTGGTTAAGTCTAAAATACCTTTAGATAAATCCCACAACTCGTACGGAATACTTTTTTGTTCGAGCCAGGTGACTAAATGTTGTGTCCATTCAATATTTTCATGTAAAACGTAAATTTTAGGTTGTGTTTGGGCCATGATAATTCCTCCAGTTGAACTTTAATTTTTAACTACTTTAGCTGCTAACGGTTGCGGTGCCTTAACGGTTGCCGGACGACTATCCAATACCTTGGCGGCCAGCGCATTCCCTAATACATTTAGCGCGGTTCGACCGGCATTAGCAAAGAAATCAACGGCAAAGATCAGCGCCACACCTTCCTTAGGCAACCCTAATTGGGAAGCAGTCGCCAAAAGCACGACCACTGCGCCTGAAGGAACGGTCGCAATCGTTTTACTGATCAAGGTCAACAACAACGTGACGGTCAGTACCGACGTTAAACTTAATTGCACCCCGTAGCTATTGGCAATAAAAGCAACTGCGATCGCCAAATAAACAACTGCCCCTTCTAAATTGAAGGTATAACCTAACGGCACAACGAAATCGGTGACCGTTGCTGAAGTGCCAGTTTTCTTCAAACGTTCCAATAATTTCGGCAAAACAACGCTGGAACTACCTGAGAAAAAGGCTAGTGAGAACAAATCTTGAATGCTACGAAATGTTTTAAAATAAGGCACCTTGAAAATTAAGGCGATCAAGGGAAAAATAAGCAAGGCCAAAACCAAATAACCGATGTAAAGGCCACCAATAAAATTAACTAAAGAGAATAGTTTACCACCACCAACAGTATTGACATCGTGGGCAATGATTCCTAAAATACCCAGCGGCGATAATTTGATCACAAAATCCGTGATTTTATAAATTGCCTTGATCCAAATATCGAATAATTTCAACAATGGGGCAGCATTTTTAGGCCCGTACGCACCTAAACCTAAGCCCAGCACAATCGCAAAAAAGATCACCGCCAATAAATTATTTTCTGCAAAAGCGCTAAAAACGTTGGCTGGCACGATCGCCGCAATAAAATGCCATAAATTAACTCGCGTCGCGATCCCCTTTAAAGCTTGGGTGTCAGTATGACTTTGTACACCCGTTCCAAATTTGAAATAATAACCGGCCGCTAAATAGAGCAAAATAAGCGCGGTCGTCACAACAAAGAAATAAACAAACGTTTTAAGTAAGATTTTGCCAAAGGCCTTTTGGTTAAAGATTTGAACCACGGCTACCACAACTGTTGGGAAGATCAACGGTAAGATCACCATGGTAATGGCATTAATAAAAACAGTTCCTAATAAATTGTAAAAAGGATCGGCCCCTGGTAAAAATTGCCCTAAAATAATACCTAAAACCAAGGCGATCAGTAATTGATATGGTAAAGTGACTTTTTTGATAGCTTGCATACAACATCCCTACTTTCATGTATTTGCTGAAGATTTATGTTAGTAGCAAACACATGACAGTATCACTGCGGGAACTGCCGCGCCAAAGGACCAACCATTTGTTGACCCGTTTACACCGAATTCGACTCATAGGCAGCCTCCTAAATTTACAATAATTGTGTCACTGGCACTATAGTAGCCCCAAAATAGCAGGTACCGTCAAAAATAATCGTGGGTAGGCTAGTGATCGCATTTGCGGCCACCTCGCGTGCCACTTGTACCGCGGCCGTGGAGGTATCCAAGCTAGCACTAAGCTGGAACTTAGTCTCAATGTAGTGTTTAACATCTGGCGCTGCGTTCAACGCTTCCTGCTGTGCGAACACTGCATCAATAAACGTTAAAGCTTGCGCAGGCTGTGCGTAGTCGATCAAATTATTTGCAATATTACCTTTGGCCAAATCAGCCACTGGCTTATTCCAGAACTTGAGATGAAGCTGAAGCTGTCCGGTTTGTACCGCCTGAAAGATACCGGCACGATTTGCTTGATACCACTGGCGACTATCGGGACAACCTAAGTTTAAAATGGCAGTCAACTGATGTGCTGCTGTTGGTGCGCCAAAATTTAAAGTGGTGTCGTCAGCGTTATTAAAATTTGTAGAACTCATTTCTATCGACCTCTTTCACTATTATTTAAAACGCGCTGGGGTGCAGTTGGCCGAATTCTGCCAAACCTGCTTGTCGCCATCAAACGGCGGCGGAAAGTACGTCCATCAACCAAGCACCTGCTGCTTACTAACAAAATGATCAAAAACACGATTTTAGTACCCAATAGGATTAAAGACTACCTGATTAAACCGATTGCCACTAAAACCGTTAGAAAAACTAATTAGAAAGAACAAAAAACGCCCCTACAAATTAATGTAGGGACGATTCAATATCGTGGTACCACCCAGGTTTATCGCTAATTTCACACCTAGCGACCTCAAAAGCACAAACATGCTCGGAGTTATAACGTACTCACCCGTGCTGACGGCTTGCACCACCAACAAGACTCAGGATTCATGTTCAGAATTGCTTTTGATCTGCCCTTACACCAACGACAGTCGCTGAAAATCTACTTGCAATGCTTACTCTTTCCCTCAATATCTTTTCTAATTGTTTTCTAATTAAAAGTTAGTATAAGGCGTTGCTGAACGAATGTCAACTCCATTAACTAATTTTATTTAGCAGTAAATAGACCTAAATAATTAATAAAAAAATTACCGCTCAGTTGGCTAACCCATTCATCCTTGTTAAGGTGGCAATAACTGATTCAGCTCTATTTGTCGCCGCTAAAGTGCTGTGCTATACTGAATTTGTTACCGATTACATAACTAGTAAATTGGAGTGATAGATATGAATCAAGATACTTCGACCGTTACCACAAGTTTAAATGACAAAATTAAAGAACTAGCACCACAGCCAATTGCACAATGGCTAGATCCTTTTATCGCTATTTTTAAAATGGGGATGGAAACGGGTATTGGCACGGCCTATCTACAGTACGTCAGTGAAGTCAATAAAGTGTCGATCGCGGATATCGCGACCCAGGCCCCAGAATTCGAGCAGGAAAATTTAGCCCGGACCCAGCAAATTGCTGCCGTTTTGAGCAAACGCTTAGATGATGAAGCAACACCTGACTTTAAGGCAATGGACATTAAAGTCCGTATTCAAATCGTTAACGCGAATAAGGCGGGCTCATGGGATGAAGCACGAATGTACCACAAGGCAGAGCTGGCGCCAAGCGATTTTGTGGAAACTTATTTTGATGGCTTCGAATATGGCTACCAATTAAGCCTGCATTCAGCATTGTCCGCCGACGAACAGCAGGCCCTAAGTGCCGAAGAATGTTTAACAACTGCAGAAAAGCGTGCCAAAAAAGAAGCCGGTCTGCAACATGAATTCACATTGAATAACGAAACTGTATTGGCCCAAACCTATGCGGATATTTTACAGGCACTGAAATAAAATAGCTCGCCTAAAAATGAGAATACCCAAAGCGTTTAGCCCGGGCGTACTTGCCTAGTTTGACGAAAAAAGCGACCTTATAGCAAAGGAGCTGTGACATAAGTCATTTATGTCCAACTCCCTTTTTGTGTTTCCGAACAATATGGCTAAAACGTGTGCCATAAGGCAACTTTTTCCGCTTAGCTACGATCGTCAAATAATCCACTACGTGAATTATTCGCCGCTCTAGGCTAATGCTCAAAAGCTGGGCGCCTTATATCACACTCTTTTATTAAGTCGTCAATAATGGTAAAGTTGGTACCCCAAAGAAGTCCCCTTCTAAAAAATTCGGGTACGGTTGCTGCAGCAGCCAGTCACATAGTTCTTGATTGCCCACACCGTCAATGGAAAACCCGATTTGCCAAGTTTGCGCTAACTCGCCCCAAAATTGAATATCTTTGGCGATCGTATTGCGCTTACTTTGTGCTGCGATCACAATTTTAAGACCATCTAGATATTCTAAGCTATTGGTGATCTGTTCAAAATGATGGTTACTATTGATCTGACCAAGAATAATTTTAACACCGGCCTGATGATAAAAAGCTACCATTGATATTAACAGATCCAAGGTCGGTAAACGGTGTAATTCAATAAATAATTCGTCAGGACCATCAGGACTTTTAAAATACGCAACTAGTTTGTTAGCCACATCTTGAGAAAGAAAATCGACGATCGACAAAGTTTTGATCTGCACCCGACACCGACTATTGATCAAAGCAGCGCGCATCAGCTCGATCCGCCGATCAATATTCAAATGGCGTTGTGACGGTAATGTCCAAATCTGTTTTTTATGATCGTAACGCCGCAACCGTAATTCATTAGCCACGCGCCGTCGATCGCCAGCAACCGCGTAAACGCCGGTGACAAAGTAAGCATACGTTGCCTCGTTGGAATCATCCTGCAGCTGTTGGGTGATACCATCCAATGTAATTGTATCGCGCCCGTGGGCCTTGCTACCGTATAGCGAATCATCGGCTCGCTTGTAAATTGCTTCTGGCACCGCATCATCATCATGCAAGCCACTGATTCCGCTAGAAATAGTAATTGGAATTTTTTTCATTTCGTAAGTAAAATTAGCACTGCGAATCGCCTGCCAACAATGGCTCATAACTTGGAAAGCGTCTTGCACCGTACTATTAGGGAAAACCATGGTGAACTCTTCACCACCAGTTCGATAAACCTGGTAACTTTCACCATATTGACGTACGATCTGCTGCAACACCTGGGCTACACCAGTCAAGATCTGATTGCCGGCCAAATGACCAAATTTGTCGTTAACGATTTTAAAATGATCAATAGGGCGACTACTGCCATGCTAAGTGGTTGCTGCCGAATACGTGTGCTACCGAAAAAAGTAAAAATATCTTTTTGATAAGCCGTAAAATTCTTAGTATTAGTCAGTTCATCAAAATTGGCTTGATGGGCTGTGGCCAAATTGGCAAAGAAACGCCGTTGTTGGCGACCAGTGGACAACTTCATCACAAAAAACATGATGATCGCCCCTAATGCTACTTCTGGTGAAGTTTTCATACCACCAGTATGCGTAGGTAAATTAAGCCAAAAATCGGCAGCAATGATCACCGCAACAATTAAGCGCTGTGGAAAATGGGGCCCGATCTGAGTACGAAAAATTCGAATATTGATCAAAGTAACCACTAAAACCGTCAGTGAGATCACAAAACTTAAGTTAGTAAAATCATTGATAAAGTACAGCAACCAAACGACGACCAGCGCTACACAACGCAGCAAATACTCCAACAAATTAGTATCTTCATCTAGTAACGCCAACACTAAAATAAAAATCCCCATATTATGATACAACATGGCGCTTTGGTTACTAAAATAGCCCATGCCATTTAGCAATCCGCCAATGCCGATACTGGTAACCAATAGTAGCACTCGGTGCAACAAACGGTTATGGGCCGAACGCTGCGGCTCACGAAATGCACGTGCCCACATTTCCATATAAGTATTAACGAACCCGGCAATAAAGAAAATTGCCACCATTAACTGTGTTCCCCATAAAGGTAGGGCCGCTATTATACTTTTCAATTGCAAAACAAGTTTCCCCCAATAATAATTAATGTTAACGCCACAAAGTAGCAGGAAAAGTGTGCCTAATACGGGGGTAATTATTCTATGGCCACCGCTCAACCTAACAGACTGACTAGACATCTAATAATAAGAATACCATAATCAACAATAACGTTAAACAGCCTCAATACATAAGCTTTTTCTAACTAGACCAAAGCCATTAAGAAAGCGTTTACTTAAATTGAAATAGATTTAATTGGCTAATGTAGTGGCCTTTAATACTAGAATTACGATGACATTAGTCCTGGGCCCATATTATTTTATTACTATATTATCAATGGTACAATTAGGTAAGCGCTATCAAAAAATGGAGGGCCTTTCATGAATACAGAAACTTGGTTTAACACTTATGTCCAGAAACATGTGGTCGCTTTTCGCTTAGCCGAAGAACAACGCTGGGCTACCAGCAATAATACAGAAGTGCCGCTGACACCACGGGTTTACAATTTGCTATTTTTTGAACGCACAGTTAAAGTGGCCTTTGATGCAGGTGTTGTGCTGTGTTTAGTGGACGATTGGGCTACCCGCGAGTTACCTAAGTTAGATGTACACATGCTAGAGGCGCTGATGTGGCGCTATTTAGATCAAGTTATGCCCGATATTGCCGATGAACAAGTAGCGCTTTATGACTTTCTAACTTACTTACAGCTAAACTTAGGGGCTCCAATCAAAGATCTAAAATCTGGTGAAACCATCAATTATTTAACTAGTGTACAACAAGTTGAGTATAACACCACCATCGAGCTATACAGCAATATAGTCGCCAAGGCCATTGAATTTGAAAATAAAGGCGATTTCGAACTTGCCATCAAGTACTGGCAGCGTTTCTTTGGGGAACGATCATTAAGACCTAATGTAGAATAGTAACAAATTAGCTCATCATTATTTGAATCGGTGCTCCTTTTATTTTTTGAAGGTATAAAGGATAAAATTAATTAATGGTAACCAAAAAAACGTAAAGTGGTCAAAACCCCTCCGCGTTTCTTTGGTTACCATTATTCAGTTGCCGGTTCAAAATTATAGGCGACATCATCATTGACTAGCTTCAAATTCAGGTCGTACGTGTCCAGAATCCACGCATCATTGGCCGCAATATAAAAAGTTATATCAGCCACCTTCACCTGAAATGGTGCCGTTGGATCAGCGTCACTAACAGTCACACCTAAATAATATTTTGGATAAACCGTAGGAATACCACCATATATTTTGGTAAAAATACGGATATGTGCACCAGGCTGCAAGTTAAACTCGCTGCGGAACCACTGACCGGCCGCGGGATCGACTGAAAATTTCATAAATTAAACTCTCCTTTACTGCAAATCTGGTAAGCAAGTTGTTGCTTGACTTAGCGCATACAAACAGAAGTTTTAATGGCCAAGTTGCTTCTCAAATTATAGCATGAAGCCGCTTTATTGGGGTGAAAAAAGCGATAAAAAATAGCGCCTCACAAAAGCATCTGTTATGGCGCTACCTTGTTAGCTAAATTATTCGCCAAGATTATGTTCAAATTGGGCAATTTGCTCGGCGTGCTTCGCGGTCATGGCGATGTCACTGGTACCGCGCTGTAATTTATCCTTCCACAATGGATCAATGGTAAAGGTAAATTGGCGTGTACCGACTTGCACAGTTTGTTGCGGTAAATCGATTGTAACCTCAGTGTCTGCCGGTAAGGCCGCCAATTCATCACATTGTGCAGCGGTCAGTTCAAGGGGCAAAATACCATTTTTAATGGCATTCATATAGAAAATATCATTGAAATTTTTAGCAATAACGGCGCGGAAACCATAATCACGTAATGCCCACGCAGCATGTTCCCACGATGAGCCACAGCCAAAATTACGGCCGGTGACTAAGATCTGCGCACCAGCGCGCCGTGGATCATTCAGCGGAAATGTGGGATTTTTGGCACCAGAAGCCAGATAGCGTTGACCATAAAACAGCATAGCCGCCAAACTAACTTTATTAACCTTTTTTAGGGAATCCCGAGAAACTAACTGATCAGTATCAATATTATCGGTCATAACGGGGACAATATGACTGGTAATTATTTTAATGGGCTGCATTAAATTGCCACCTTTCATTATGATGTAGCTGACTAAACAAATTGCGGCTGGCGAATATCTACAAAATGACCATTCAGCGCGGCATAAGCGACCATTGCGGGACTGGCCAGATGCGTGCGGGCGCCGGCGCCTTGCCGACCTTCAAAATTGCGGTTAGTGGTCGACGCGCAGTGCACACCTGCTGGTACTTTATCTGGATTCATTGCTAAGCAAGCAGAACAGCCAGGCTCACGCCATTCACAACCAGCAGCCTTAAAAATACGATCCAGGCCTAATTTCTCAGCGGCAAGTTTTACCCGCCGTGACCCTGGCACCACCAGCGCAGTTACGTTTTCAGCGATATGTTTGCCATTTAGAATTGCCGCCTCTACCTGTAGATCAGATAAACGACCATTGGTACAGGAACCGAAGAAAGCATACTCAATTGGAATTTCCGTAGCCAGCATCCCAGGCTGCAAGCCAATGTAATCGTAGGCCTCACGGGTATTATCATCTGTGCTCGCAGGAAATGGCTCATCAACGGCCACAGTCATCCCGGGATTAGTCCCCCAAGAAACCATTGGTGCCAACTGACTAGCATCTAGATCGATAATACGATCGTAGTCATCTGTACTGTCAGTATATAGCGTTTGCCAATCTTTGACTGCGGCAGCAAGGTTCTTAGGGGTATATTTACGGCCTTTAACATAATCAAAAGTGGTCTGATCTGGTTTGATACAGCCATATTTGGCACCACCCTCAATGGTCATATTACAGATACTCATCCGCTCTTCCATACTTAAACCATCAATTGTATCCCCATAGTATTCGATGGCGTAACCCGTACCAAAAGCCACCCCTTCGCGGGCGATCAACCCCAGAATAATGTCCTTAGCGTAAACGCCTTTAGGCAACTCGCCGTGAACATGAACACCAAGATTTTTCGGCTTCGTTTGCCAAATGGTTTGTGTAGCCAACACGTGCTCAACTTCGCTGGTACCAATGCCAAAACCGATTGAACCAAAGGCACCGTGAGTAGCAGTATGCGAATCACCACAGACGATCACCATGCCTGGATGAGTCAAACCCAATTCCGGTCCGATCACGTGAACGATTCCTTGATCCTGGCTGCCCAAGTCCGCCAGCCGAATGCCAAATTCGCGGGTATTTTGTTCCAAAGTTTCGATCTGCTTACGCGAGATCACATCCTGAATATTGAAAATATCCTCAGTAGGCACATTATGATCCAAAGTCGCAAATGTTTTATCTGGCCGGCGTACTTTGCGGTGACTTTCCCGTAAACCTTCAAATGCCTGGGGTGACGTTACTTCATGGATCAACTGCAGGTCTACGTAGATCAACTGCGGTTCGCCAGCCTTGCCCGCAACCACGTGGCGCTGCCATAATTTATCAAACATTGTTTGTCCCAATCTGAATAACCTCCCTGCAAAAATAATGATGCTGCTAATTAGCAATGATGCAACCACTTACATATTTCCTCTTGAAGCCAATTATGGCAACTCGCCTTCTATAAATCAAGTAATAGTCGGTAAAATATTCTAATTTTCCTATAATTAATCAACAGAAATTAACTTGACCAACATACCGCCAGTGTTTATCTAAAGCCATAGAGGCAATAATATGGCTGCGGCCGCAGTAGTATCATATTTCATTGCTTCACCTTTAAGCTGCTGATGCAGTTTGACCGCCGCTGCTGGAAAATTGTGTTGATGGCCCCAGTAATAAAGCGCCAAGGCCTTACACAGTTTAGTAGCTACTAACTGATAAGTGCCTTCCTTATCCAATTGTTTTGCCGCTTGCAGTAATAGCGCCTGCAGCTCAGGTTGCATTTTAACGGCTGGGTCGCCATATGCTGCACTGATCTGATCCATCATTTGGGTAATTTTTTGCAGATTCTTTGTCATGTTCAAATCCCCCTTTTAGCTTAACTGTACAATATTAGGGCTAGTTGGCCAAGGATTTAAAGCAAATTCAGGTTGTTCCTTTTTATTTTTGTCAGCTAGCCGTTATTTTGACTTGCGATCCGCTACGTTTTGCTTTATAGTGTAATAGAGATCTAATACACTACTCAATTAGGCAAGGAGGAACGAGATGCAATTCGATGCTAAAGTGCCAATTTATTATCAGATCAAGCAGTACATTTATCACGAAATTATTAGCGGTCATTTTAAGGCCGGTCAAAAGATCCCCCCGTTGCGTCAATTAGCGGTGACTTTAACCGTCAACGTCAACACGATCCAGCGCGCACTAAGTGAATTGATCACCGCCAAGGTATTGGTATCCCAACGCGGTAAAGGCAATTTTGTCACAACTGATGATGTTATCTTAGGGCATTTAAAACAGCAGGTTCTCACCGCTGAATTTAGTGAGCTATACGATCACTTAGCGGCCATGAACATTGCCCCGGCGGAAATGGTCACCGCCTTTCAAAGCTATCTTGACCAACGAAAGGAAGCGTAACATGACTGAATTATTAAACATTCAAGATTTAACCTATAAACTTAACCTGAATAGTATTCTGGATGGTGTGACCTGCACTGTAGCTGCCGGTAAGATCGTCGGTTTGCTAGGTATTAATGGCGCCGGCAAAACAACTTTAATGCGTTTGATCAGTGGTGTGGCTAAAGGCTATGGCGGTCAGATCACCATTGCAGGTCAAGCCAATGCCGCGCAACGCAAACAACAAGTTAGTTTTAGTCATCAATTAGATGGTAATAATGATCGCGCCCGTTTAAGTCAAATCGTTCAAGACTATCAGGCGCTATATCCCGACTTTGATAACGATCAATTTCAACAATTAGCTGAATTTCTCAAATTGGATCAGCAAAAACGATTAGGGCAATTATCCAAAGGCAATCGTAAAAAATTTATTATCGCGATGACTTTGGCGCGGCAGGTGCCGTTGTATTTACTTGATGAACCCTTTGATGGCATCGATGGGATGAGCCGTAAAACGATCATTGCTAGTATCTTGCAGTGGAAGCCAGATACAGCCACGATCCTGATCAGTGACCATCATGTGGATGACATTGCTAACCTACTAGATTCAGTGATCGTACTTAAAGACAAACAGGTTGCGGCCACTGAACAAGCCGACACAATTCGTGCGCAAGGCCAAAGCATTGAGGACTATTACGAAAATATTTACACCGGAGGCACAAAAAATGACTAAAAACTGGAATCTCTGCCTGAATCTATTTAAAAAGAAAAGCGCCAGCGTACATCTGGTGGTCGGTTTGCAATTGATCGCGGTCATTATCAGCATGCTCACCTTGGTAGTCAAACAAAGTTTTGAGCGCACTGCACCGGTTGGTAGTGCCTTGACTTATGGTTTTGTCGCCGCCTTCATCTTATTTATTTTATTAGCACGTCGTACTGAACGAGTTTGGACCAGCAATCTCTATCGGTTATTGCCTACAACCGATACCCGCCTATACGTGGCTAATCTGCTATCCACCCTGCTGAATTTTATTTACTTTATTGTTCTGGAATTAGTTGTACTAGGGTTATGTAGCTTATTCTTACCACTGAATAATATCAGTATTCCTGCAGGAAGTTACCGTTACACAGCCACTGGTTTGTTGGTCATCGTGGCCTTAGCTTTGTACGGTTGGGTATTCATCAGTTTAGTCCACTTAATCGGTCGCACGATCAGTACTTGGCTGCCAGAAATGCGCTCTAAATTTATTTACTTTCTATTATATGTGATCGTGGTTTTCATTTTAGTCAAACTATTATCACTGGCCAGTAACTTGTTCAATAAACTATCTGTGATCTTGATCGGTGGTCAGCTTGATGCCAATGTTTTACCTGGCTTACTAAGCTTTAGTGGCGTAATGGTCCTGTTGATCATCATTTTTTCCGCCATCAATATTTATTTACTTAAACACCGCGTAGAAACGAAGCAAACGGCATAATCACCCTATTGTATTGGTCGTTAGCGCAACTCTAGCTAAAAAGCAATCTGTCATGAGAACAGATTGCTTTTTATTTATGACCTATTCAATTTTGATCGCCGTCATAAAATCCGCCCACGAACCAAATAAGCGCTTAGCCGCCGCATAGTGCCGGTATTCGTAAGATTTCGGTAAATGTCCGAGATCGGCTGCTTGCTGGATAAAATCCGCAATTAACTGCTGTTTATCTAATTTGGATTGCCGCGGCTGTTTGATCACCGTATCAGCAATTCCCTGAGCAGCCAAAAAATTATGCCAAGAACCAAAATACTGTACAACTTGGTGATAGTGAACAAATTCAGTTGAATTGGGTACCTGTTGTTCCGTTGCGATCTGCTGCTGTAACTCTTTGACCAATACGGCTTGTTTAACCTGTGTTTCGATCCGCTTCGGCGCTAATTTGGATAGCGCCCGGGCTTCCGCCAAAACGTCGTCATCGCTGGCCACTTTACTGACCGCTATAGCCATGGCTAGCGGCATATCGCCTAAAGCCTTACTTTTGCGGCGGTAGCTAGCCAAAGTTCCGGCGCGCACGCCGGCCAGGCTAGCCACAGCCTGTATCTGAATTGACCCATCAAATAATAGCTGGGTCATTTTAGTAATATTTATCATTCGATCACTCACAAGCATATCTCCATCTAATGTTGATTTCGCGTACCACTATTATGGCATAATGTCATGCTTAATGCCATGTAACTGCGCATAAAAAACGAAAAAATTGATTTAAACTTGATCGAAGCAGTTATTTAGTCCAAAAAAATAACATTACCAATTAAGGTAATGCTAACTTCAGCCCAAGTACTTACCATCTCTGATCACCCTAGCCTGGCTTTAAAGAATGCCAACCGCTTTAGCTGTGACCAACATTTTTAGGCATTAGGCGCGCGCCAACTGTTGAAATTCATGTAGGAGCACATAAGTGGCCTGGTAAGCTTCACAACCATCTTCTGGAATCAAATAATTATTCGTTACACTAGCTAATTTATCCAAGTCGGGATTTACATCTGCTGCTGGATCCGCGTCAATTTTCGTGGCCATATCCACGAACAATTCGCGCACGTTGGCCAATTCAGGATGATGTGCGCCATGGACCTTGAGAATTTGGCTGGTGTAGAAGTTTAGTTTAGGGAATTCAGTCGCAATAAATTCTTGTTTTGTGGTCATTGTCGATTCCTTCTTTCCTTTAATGACCCTAGTGTAACGGGAAACGTTGTTAAAAAACTTGATCCAGCTTAAGTTTTTTAATAAAAATAAAGCGAAATTATTCCCTAAAGTGAACTTTTATCAAGCTAAGCCAATAATGTTTCCAGATAGGCTAACACGCCTTGGGTTTGATTAGTCGTTGTCCGCGCTGCTGCCACTGCTGCTACTTCCGGCTGGGCATTTTGCATCGCGACCCCTAAACCAACTTCACGCAACATTTCCAGATCATTCCCACCATCACCAAAGGCAACCATTTCCGCTAGCTCGATACCTAGGATTTGGCCTAATTCTCGCAACCCAGCAGCTTTATTCATTCCGGGTTGAATCAAATCAATATCCCCATGACCACTACTTGTTGGTTCGGCTAAACCGGCTAAAAGTTGCTGCAGCTCAGCGACTAAAGCTGCCGTCTTAGCTGGCGGACAGCCTAAAGCAAATTTCACAATATGATCATTTAACTGATCAAAATTAGGGACCACTGCTAGTTCATAATAATATTGGCGCATTTTGGTGATATAAGTTGGTGCAACGCTAGCCAAAATATAAGCACTGCGCTGGCCACAAACAATAATATTTAAGTCAGGAAGCGTCACTAATTTAGCCAGAATTTGGTGAACGGCAATTGATGTAAAAGAATGTAACGCGTAGATCTGCTTTTGATCACGAATATAGGCGCCGTTTTCCGCTAAATAAATCGTGTCCGGATAAGCCTTGAAAAAGGACCGCAATTGAAAATATTGATTTCCGCTGGCTACCACAAAGCGCATCCCGTGCCGCCGCAATTGTGGCTGTAATTTAGCAAAACGAGCCTCATCGTAGGTTAGATCGTCACGTAAAAAAGTTCCATCCATATCAGTAGCAATTAATTTGATCATGTTATCTGCTCCTTCAAGTTTAATTAAATCAACGTTGCGCAACGTCAATAATCAAGTACAGAAGGTAGTTTAACAGTGAAAATTGGCTTACAAAGGACAATCTTGAAAGCAACTGGTATCAATTTTGTTGAACTGAGTATAGGCCTGGCGGTAAGCTGTTGGCGTTCGCTTCTTCCAGGCCTTGAAATTACGATTTAACGTTTTACAATTATCAAAACCACAGGCGGCGGCAATATAATCAACTGTTTTATCAGTTTCCAGCAACAATAAGCGCGCATGAAGGAGCCGAACTAAACGCAGATAACGGTTAACTGACATCTGGAGACTAACATTAAATTGCTGGTTCAATGTGGTCAATGACACGTGAAACTGTTGGGCCAAGGCAGCCCCGCTTAACGGTTCCGCATAGGCCTGGTCAATATAGGTCATAACGGTGTCCACCAGCGTTGGATTAGCGTTAACCTTCTGCGGTGCTACCGGCACAGTAAACGACTGCCCCAGTTGGACCAACAATGCGTAAAAATGGCTTAGCACCGCTAAACGCACCAAATCAGTGTTGCCCTGAGCCAATAGATCACGGATCGCCAACAAATGAGTGCGTACTGCGGCATAAGCAACTGGGTGCTGTTTGGCCGCCTCGGTGCCAGTTAAAGTCAACCGCCAGTTAATACTTTCTGGCAGCTGTGCTAGCAAAAAGTCATCATCAATGATCAGACCAAATTCGGCCCAATCTGCAGTAGTGTTGCCCACCGCACTGTGAACGCAACGCCGATCAACGGCCCAGATCGCGCCTGGCCAATATTCTGTTGTTTGCCCAGCGGTAACGAATTTTAACATCGCACCAGCGGTCAAACAATTAAGCTCGATGCCTTGATGCCAATGCGGTGCCACATTAACCGTTGTTAAGCGATCGTGTTGAAAATATTTAAATGGTAATCCAGGCATTAATTGAACATTTTCATGTTGAATTTGCATTATGCTTCACCTCAAAAAATAATCGCTACCGCTGCTAAAAATCAGCCGCTACCAAGCTTAAACTGCCACTAAGGCCGGCTACAAACAAACCAATAGCTGCGTTAAAAATTAACCGTTCCTGTTTTAAGCAAGTATCAGCCAGCCTTGATCATTTAATTATACAACTAATTTTGCCCGGATCCGGGCCAGTTCTAATTGGCGCGTTTTTCGTGGTAAAAAGCGGCGAATATCCTCTTCGTTGTAACCGATTTGTAGCCGTTTTTCATCAAACATGATCGGGCGCTTTAATAGATCGGGATGCTGTGCGATCAACTTGATCAATTCACCAGTCGAAATTGTCTCCAAATCAAGTTTAAGCTGACTAAAAATTTTAGCTCGCGTCGAGATCAAATCTTCGGTGCCGTTTTCCGTCATCCGCAATAAGCGTTTGATTTCGTTGGGCTGTAATGGTTGTGCCATCATATTGCGTTCTGTAAACGGAATATGGTGCCGCTGAAACCACGCCCGCGCATTGCGACTAGAACCATTACTTGAAGCAACATATAATTTTACGGTCATTGTGACCCTCCTCATTAACTTATGTTCTGAAACAATTATTATGCCTAAAAAGTCGACCAGGCCCCTTTAGTAGTTGAAATTAACCGGCTACCAAGCTTGTGCCTGCGCTAATGAATCGTTTCTTTTTAGACCGCTACTTGCGTAAATTCAGCCGCATAATCACCGCAGTTATCTGCGGTAATAACCGTGTCAATCGGGCAGTGCTGACCGCCCAAGAATAATCGGCGCACAAAACTTGCTATTCACTAAGTAAACCTGCTTTATAAAATACGGGTTTAACTATAAGCCAAGCTTAACCGTTATTTAGGCATGCGCATAATGCTTATTTTTACATTATCTATGCTTTTTAGGCAGAATCGCTACTGAATTTTAACGTTAGGTTTAGAAATGCACTGCAACCAGCTTTTTAGCTACACTAAGCTTAAACCCTCGTCCGCACTCCATAGCAAGCCTTTTTTGAAATTTATTTTGACATGGAACGCGTTCCACAATTTATACTGAATGCAACCTAAGGGAGTGATCAATATGACGATTCACTATATTTTTTCTGACTTGGACGGCACCCTTTTAAACAGTGCCGGCCAAGTTTCTGTGGCTAACCAAAAAGCGCTCGCCGCCTGCAAACTACCGTTAACGCTGGTTTCCGCGCGGGCACCACAAGAAATGCAAAGTGTGATCACTAAATTAAATTTAACCACGCCGCAAATTGCTTTTAATGGCGGCTTAGTTTTCCAACCGCAAGCCGACAAACCGGCGGTGCTTAGCAAAAGCACCATCGACTTCACTTTAGCTGGACGCCTGCTAACGGTGCTGAAACTTTATTTCCCGCAGATCAGCCTCAGTTTCTACGATCTGCATAACTGGTATACTGAACGTATCGACAAAGAAATTCGCTATGCGCAAAAATTAAATCAGCAACCGATCACACAACTGCAGCCGGCGACGTTTTTCAGTCAGCGCCACCACGAAGTTTTCAAGATCATGTTGTTGACCTTTGACTTAAATCAAATGGCGGCCGTCAACGATTTTCTGGCTAAATTAGCTATCGCCGGCATCAGCGTTCAGCAGTCAGCTAGCTATTGCTTGGAGATCACCAGTGCGCAGGCCAAAAAATCTCGTGGCCTCAAGTACGTTCTACAGCAAGAACATCTGACGGCTATAATGACCTACCGATGTTAGCAATGGTCGGTTATCCGATCGTGATGGGCAACGCCTTTGCTGAGCTCAAAACGCCGCAGGTTTTTGTCACCAAAACCAACGATGAAAACGGCGTCAGTTACGCGCTGGATCATTTGGTCAAACATAATTTAGTTGCAGTTTAAAAACCGTGTGCGTGAATACAATGTGAATTCTTTTGTAAGTGCAGCCAAAAGCAACTTTTACTACGTTATCACTTTCATCAAGTAGTTGCTTTTGGGCTCAAAATCTGAATATTTTCTTTTACAAGTTTTAAAATGAGGTAATTAAATGGCAACTATTCGTGACGTCGCGCGGATCAGTGGTTATTCAATTTCCACGGTCTCCCGAACGATCAATCAAAGCGGTTATGTTTCTAAAACCGCACAATTACAAATAAATCGCGTGATCCATCAGCTGGATTACGTGCCCAACGCAATTGCTCGCGATCTTAGCACTGGTAAAACGCACAAGATCGGCGCTATTTTGCCGCATATTCGTGACCCTTATTTTTCGAAGATCCTTAATGGCATTATGGACGCCGCTTTTGCCAACAACTATAGTGTGATCCTTTTGCCATCAGAATACGACGAGGCCCAAGAAATGCACTACTTAGAGCAGTTAAAACGCAAGGAATACGATGGCCTGATCGTCACTTCCCACGGCATTCCGCTAGAACGCTTAGAAAAGTATAATCAATACGGCCCGATCGTCTGTTGCGAGGATACCGGTGCTAAACAGTTAAACGCCGTATTTTCTGATCGTGAATCCGCCTACACAACCGCATTCAATTGGCTTAAACAAAAACAGATCAAGCGGATCGCTTTTTTATTCAGCCGCCGTGCTGGTGTTAGTGCCACCAGCAGCATCACGTTGAAAACTTTCGCCCAGGTTTACGGTGATCTGCCACCGGATAACTTGGTGATCACCGGCGTTAGCACCCCGGCCGAAGGTTATTTCGCCGCCAAAACATTAAACAAGCAGGCCACCGACCTACAGTATATTTTCGGCAACGGTGATGACATCATCAGTGGCGTCCGCCAATATTATGTTGACCACCAATTACCACTGCCGGGACTGATCGGCCAAGGCCACCAAATTTCCGGCGTTGCCATTGGCATCCCCACCATCGATCCGCATTTCTATACGATCGGCGGTCAAGCGCTACAGTTAGTGCTCGAACCAACCGATGGCGTCCGTAAAATAAAGGTCCACTCTGATTTCATTATCAACAACAAAATCGACCTTACGCCGAACACGTTCATTAAATAAGCTTGATCTGGCAATGCGGATCAGGCTTTTTGTTGCAGTAAAAAAAAGAGTTGATCCGCTAAGATCAACCCTGCAAAAATTAGAGCACGTTGGAAAAACAGTTATGCTAAACTTTTTCAGCTACGCGCTACCGTTCCGCGCCTTTGCCAACCAACGTTCCAGCAGTCACCGGTTTAGCGGCGCTGCACTTAAAACTGTCCAACTTATCAGTAGCATTAAAAATTAAAACCGTGACTGTAGTAGCCTTGCCAGCGGCTTTGATCTGTTGCAAGTCCATCGTCGCCAATTGGGTTTCCGGTGTGACCTGATCACCAACTGCGACCTGTATTGTAAACGGTAAGCCGTTCAATTCAGCCGTATCGATGCCTAAGTACAGCAGGATCTCTAACGCGCCAACTTTCAGGCCGATCGCATGGTGAGTGGGAAACAGCGAGGTCACCGTGCCAGCCACTGGACTATAAACGGCACCAGCAGTTGGTTCAACCGCATAACCGACGCCCATGTTGCCACTGGCGATCGTCGGATCAGCCACTTCACTTAGCGCTTCCAATTCGCCACTAACTGGTGCAAAAAACTTGGTTTTCTTAGTCAATAAAAATAAACTCATTATATTCGCCTTCCTATCCGTTATTTTTTACCACAAGTTCACCATAACGGATGGAACGCGTTTCAGGTCAAGGGGTTACCCCAACTTTT
Source organism: Loigolactobacillus binensis (assembly GCF_005405165.1). Taxonomy (GTDB): domain Bacteria; phylum Bacillota; class Bacilli; order Lactobacillales; family Lactobacillaceae; genus Loigolactobacillus; species Loigolactobacillus binensis. The sequence goes on along the minus strand of NZ_BJDN01000019.1, from coordinate 17,737 downwards.
TTATAAAAAATTAGCGCACGTGCTGGCTTGATCGCACTGATAAGCTTAAACTAAAAATGAAAGCCGGTGTTCTCGATGAAAGCCATTCTCTTTGACCTAGACGATACATTATATGATCAATTACAACCCTTTCGCCAAGCGTTTACTGCGACGTTTGCCTTTAAAAACGTCCCGCTGGAAAAATTATATCGGCTTAGCCGCCAATTAAGTGACCAAGTTTTTACCGCCAGCACAACTGGTGCCATGAGTATGACGGCCATGTACATCTACCGCATTCAAAAGGCTTTGGCCCACTTTGATCACCCAATTTCCGCCCAACAAGCGCAAACTTTTCAACAAAATTATCAACATTACCAGCAGCAGATCCAGCTATTACCGGATGTGATCGCAACGTTGAACTATTGTCAGGCGCACCAATTCGGTCTGGGCATCATCACCAACGGCCCCACCGCCCATCAGGAAGCTAAAATCGCGCAACTGGGCTTACAGCGCTGGATCAAGCCAAGCCAGATCATAATCTCAGGCGCTGTCAGGGTGGCCAAACCGGCGCCCCAAATTTTCCAACTGACGGCGGCGCGCCTACATTTAACGCCGGCAACGACTTATTTTGTCGGTGACTCCTTTGCCAATGACATTGTCGGCGCCAAGCAAGCCGGTTGGCACACGATCTGGCTCAACCGCCGCCAGCACCAGATTTCTGACGCCAGTAAGGTGGCCGACTATATCGTGCCCGCCGCGCACACCCTGACTGCGGTGATCAAAACCCTTTAATCGGAGGTTAGTAACAATGTCCCAACTTGCAAATCAAATCAACGCTCTCGGCCAATTTTGCGGCCGCCGCGACTTACCTGAATTAAGCCAAACCGCATTACGCCAAGCCTACCAGATCGAGCAAGCCGACGTTTTCGCCTTTTTTGGCGGCAGTATCGTCGGTGGCGTGGCAACCTTGGCCCAAGCGATCCGCGCCCAAGTCGCCCGCCACTACGTCATTGTCGGTGGTTACGGTCACACCACCGCCGCCTTGATCAAAAGTGCGCGGACCCTTTATCCGACCCTTGATTTTGACACCAGTAGTGAAGCCCAGATCTTCGCCCAAATTTTACAGGCGCAATACGGCCTGCAAGTCGATTTACTAGAAACGAAATCGACCAACTGCGGTAACAATATTACTAATTTATTGGCGTTATTAGCGGCCAACCAGATCGACTTCAATTCGCTAATTTTGTGCCAGGACGCCACGATGCAGCTGCGGATGGCCGCCGCGTTACGCAAATACGTGGCTCCCAGCGTGCCTGTGATCAACTACGCCGCTTACGCAGTTACCGTTGACGATCAATTAGCCTTTACCCAGCCACTACCAGGGATGTGGACACTGGACAAATACGTTTCCCTGCTATTAGGCGAGCTCGGCCGCTTGACCGACGACCAAACTGGCTACGGCCCTGCCGGCAAGAACTTCATCGTTCACATTGCGGTCCCAGCAGCGCTACAAACCGCCGCCGCTGAGTTACGGCAACACTTTGCCACCCGTCAGGCCGATCCGCGCTTTGCCGGTAAATAGCGTTTAGCCTAGCTGCAACCCAGCGTCCGCAGCGGAGCCATTAACAATGATCGCCCCCGCTGTGCCTTCAATGGTCGAACGAATCGTGGCCGTGGTGTCCTTGGCGCCAATGCAGACCACTTTTGTCTGCGGATATTCCAGCACTAAAATACCAGAAGTATCGATAGCGTGCACAATATTAGCATAATAATGAACTTGCATTGGCCGACCTAACAGACCGACCACAAAATGACTATTATAAATATTCAGGTCCAGCAATGCGCCACCACCTTTACGGGGATCAAACGCCGGTAAAATCGCCCCTTTTTTAAAGGTGTCATAGCGGGATGAAGCAACGGCTATCACCAAAACTTAGTCACCTTAAAAAACGAGCACGCCTTTTTAGACCAGTAACCAGCCAACACTAAATCTAGGCCTTACTTTTATTTTGCCACGATGCAAAGCCTACGATAAAGGTTGCCACTAAAATCGCGTAGACCATCGCCGGCGGATAAACGGTCAACGCCAACAGCAGGCCGATTAATTTCACCACAATATCAAGTAGTACCGAGCGATTCGGTAAACCGTATAACCAACCAAAATGCACCGTCGGGTTGACGGCCTTTAGCGAATGCGAGATCGCCATATTGCTAAACGACACCCCTAGTACCACGATGCCGTAGAAGACCTGGGCGGTTGGATTATAGAAATTAGTCGCGACTAAACTGGTGGTATACGGGAATAATGATGCAATAAACAGCATCAACAGCGAGTACATCACAGTATGATTAGTAACTTTCTTGACCAAGTGCCAATTGCTGTGGTGGGTCGTCCACATCAAACCTAACCAGAAAAATGACAGCGTGTAGGCAAAAAAGTTCGCCCGCAACGCCCACAAGCCGGCCAAGGTGACCTGCGCCGGCTTTTCTAATTCCAAAACTAAGATCGTCATAATGATGGCCAAAACCGCATCAGTAAAGGCGGCCAAACGTTCCTTGTTCACGGTACATCCCTCCTTTTTTCTCAGTATAGCACAAAACAATCATACGATAATGAGATTGTTTTGTGACTGACTTAGTTATAAAATGCTTAATCTTGACTCGTTGGGCGGATCACAATTTCATTAATTGCCGCATCTGCTGGTAAGTCAATCGTGGCCGCGATCGAAGTCGCAATGCGCTTTGGTGAAATTGCTGTTTGTGCATAATAATTCGCCAACGCTTGTTTGGCCCCTTCATCAGTGACATGATCAACAAACTCAGTTGCCACCGCGCCAGGAGAAACCACGGTCACCCGCACATTACTTTTTGCGGCGGCTTCTTCTTGACGTAATGCTTCGCTGATCATCCAAACACCAGCTTTAGTGGCACTATAAACACCGCCACCAGGCGAAACGGTATGGGCGGCAACTGAAGCGATATTAATAAAGTGACCACTTTTTTGTTGACGCATTGTTGCTAATGCGGCATCAATACCATACAAAACGCCACGTAGATTGACATCGATCATCCGGTTCCAATCAGTAACCTTACCCTTGATAAATTCAGAGGCTGGCATAAAACCAGCATTGTTCATCCAGACATCAATGCGGCCAAATCGATCTAACGCAGTTTGTGCTAATGCCTTAACGCTGGCTAAATCAGTCACATCAGTAAGCGCATAAGCGGCAGTGCCGCCTGCTGCTTCAATGTCACTGACAATTTGTTGCAACTTGGTTTCACGGCGTGCACCCAGAACTAATTTATCACCACGTTTTGCCAACAGCTTGGCGGTTGCTTCACCAATACCGCTTGAAGCGCCGGTAATTACAATTACTTTACTCATTTAGATTGCCTCCATTTATTTGCTAAATTCATTATCTAAGTTTCGCAAGTCACTCTAATCATGGTATTTGCCCGGCATAACGCGTCCTGTAGGTGGTTAACCTAAATTCATTACTAACTGTAACCATCATCGGTGCTCCTTTACCAGATTTATTGCAATTGTTTCAAACTAGAACCGAAGATTTGCTCGATCGCCACCGGATCACGATGATCAAAGAATTGGCTTTCGCGTTTATCTAGTTTGGCAATGGCTTGCATGTCTTCAGCAGTTAATGTAAAGTCAAAAACAGCCAGATTTTCGGCCATGCGTTCACGATGAACCGACTTGGGAATCACCGTGATCCCCCGCTGTAATAACCAGCGTAAAATAACTTGACCAGTTGATTTACCATACTTTTCACCGATCGCAGCCAAAACAGCATTTTTAAAAATTTGGCGCTTGCCTTCCGCAAAGGGCGCCCAGGCTTCAACGCGAATGTCCTCACTTTGCGTAAAGGCAACGTCATTAAGCTGCTGGTTCCACGGGTTGACCTCAATTTGGTTAACGGCGGGCTTGATGCCGGTGGTTAATTCTAAATTTTTTAATTGATCGGGATAAAAGTTGGAAACGCCGATGGCACGAATTTTGCCGGCTTGATAAGCTTCGGTCAAAGCACGCCAGGCACCGATCACGTCGCCGAATGGCTGGTGTAACAAATAAAGATCAATGTAATCTAGGCCCAACCGTTGCAGAGAAGCATCAATGCCGGCTTTAGCCCGAGCATAAGAAAAATCGGAAACCCACAACTTTGAAGTCACAAAAATATCTTCCCGCTTGACGTTGCTTTTGTTAATCGCGCGACCAACAGCGGCTTCATTTTAATAGGCGGCGGCCGTATCGATCAGGCGGTAACCTGTTGCTAATGCATCTGAAACAGCCTGTTCACATTCAGTTAAGTCCGGAACTTGAAAAACACCAAACCCTAATTGCGGCATTGTGACCCCATTGTTTAATTTGATCGTTGGCATATTTACCATAAAAAATCGCTCCTTTGATTTAGTTCATTTGTTGATGGCTTCATTATGCAACGAAAGTTTAGGTTTGAAAATTACTACCTAAGCATGCTAGTATACAGTTAGCGTATGCTAGGAGGTCAAAATATGATCGATAACTATTTATGGACAGAGCTGGTGGCTTTTGCCCAATACAAAACGCTGGCGCAGACGGCAGCAAAGCTCCATGTCACCCAACCAACTATTACGCGCGGGATGAAAAAGTTGGAAGACGACTTAGGCGTGCAATTATTTAAGCGCCAACCTAATCGGATCAGCCTCACTAAAACTGGTGAATTGGCCGTCCAAGAAGCCCAAGCAATTGTTGCGGCTAATGAGCAAGCGGTTGAAAAAATTCAGAACTTTGCGCAAAGTCAGCAAGTGATCACGATCGGGGCAACGATTCCCGGCCCGTTAATTTTACTCAAATCGCTGCAAGCACAACTCCCTAAACAAGTTCAGCTCACGGCTCAACTGCAACAGACAAATATTCCTGACTTACTCAATCGGCGCAAATTTACGTTACTATTATCCGATCAAGAAATTTTTACTGATCAGATCGAATCACGCTTTCTCGGCACTGAACGGCTAGCGGTTAACTTAAATCAATTTATGTACCAGGCTAACCAATCCGCAATTACCTTTAAGGAGCTAAAAGGCCTTAGTTTTCTTGTTCTGGCCGATATTGGCGCGTGGAATAACGTGATCAATCAGAATATTCCAGAAACAAAATTCCTGTATCAGCAACAAAGCGCCACCTTTTCTGAAATCACTAAATACTCTGATTTTCCATTTTTCAGTACCAATCTGTCTAAATTTGATCCCCAATTTGACCAGCGCAATAACAGCGAAGATAGTCGCATTGAGCTGCCGATCACCGACGATGCCGCCCACATGCCAATTTACGGCAGCTATTTGAAATCACAAAAGCCGGCCCTAAAAGTTATTCTCACAGAAATCGTTCAAAATTGGCCGCAAGACTAACCTTTGAATTACAAAAATAGCCCCACAATAATGGCGTTAACACCATTATTGTGGGGCTTAACTTCGCTGAGTTTTTTAGGCGCAAGCATAATCTTAGCGCGTGCCAAACTTTAGCAGTAGCAAAAAAATGACGCCACTTTCAATCATGGCCAGCACCAATTTGGCCATTTGTATTGGTCAGGGTGTATCACAGGCAAACCACCTAATTCAAATAATCGTCTCCTATTCAAATTGGAACGTTAACGATTACTTTTTCACAGCCTCGTAGGCTAGCTTTTCTTTTTCATAATTCAAAGTATGATCTTCAAAATGGTCGATTTTAAAGTTTAAATACTTAACGGTTTTTTGAATCGCCGCAATTTTATCTAATAGTTCTTGCCGTTGATCGCGCAAAAGCGATTTGCGGGCGGTCGTGGTTTGATCGCCTTCACGGTATAATTTAACAAATTCGATCAACGCTTCGATGGTCATGCCGGCATTGCGCAAAACTTTAATGTAGAACACCCAGTTCATATCACGTTCGCTATATTCACGATAACCACTTTGATTGCGTTCGATTGCTGGTAATAAACCGATGCGCTCCCAGTAACGCAACGTATCCTTAGTTAACTCAAATTTTTTACTCACTGCATCAATATTCAAGTTGTCACATCCTTTTTCGCCTAATAAACTGGCCGCGTTTCCCCTTGCGTATCTGGATCAGCAATACCAACACTGTCATTCTTCAAAAAGCTCGGTTCGGCAATGATCCGCAAAACCACATCAGCGATGCTTTTACGTGAACCGGAAACGCCTAAATAGGGGTCATTTTTGTGGGTGATTTGATATTTAACTTCACGGTCGTTTAACCATGGCAAACGCAAGGTAGTGTAGTCCAAACCGGATTCGGCCATAATTTGGTCCGAGCGTAAAGCCGATGGCAGGCCACTGCCGATCATCTGTTTATTCCATTCACCGTAAGCCCCAGGAACTTCGTCGTAAATGCCTAATACATTAGTATAAATTAAACGTTGCACACCAGCCGTTTTCATCGCGTCCACAATACTTTGCGTTTGATGGTTATCGGCAGTATGATCAACAACGCCAACGAAAACAATAGCTTGATCGGCAACGGCTGCTTTGATATCCGCAACGCTGTCTAAACTCCCTTCAATCAAAGTCACTCGTGAATTATTGGCTAAATTGGCTAGGCGCGTTTTATTACGTAAAAATAAAGTTAAATGAACATCTGCGAATTGCGCTTCATTTAACACGCGCTCTTCAACTAATCGGGAAATCCGACCATTAGCGGCCATAATTAGAACATTTTTGGTCATTTTTAGTGCCTCCATTATCATTATTCATCTGTATTAACTTGTTTGGTCCAACGCCACTTTGTTGGTCCAAGTTTGCGCTTAATATTAGATTGCTATCCGATCGTCTTTTAATTCCTACCCCCGCATAAACAGACTGATCTCAACAAAACCTAGTGTAAACCCTGGTCTGAACTCCATAGCAAGCTATTTGATCAATTTTTTTACAAAAAATAACGTTGAATTTCGAAAATGGAATTCAACGTTAAGCCATTATTTTGTGATCAACGTTGCCCTGGCCGATTTTGCCAGAGCACTCATCTCCGCTAATGTATCGGCTAATGGCGTCGATGCACTAGTTGCGAACGGAATAATCTTTTTACCGGTCAGATCATATTGATCAAACAAACTATGAATGATCATTGGTGGCCGTGACCACCAAATCGGGTAGCCAATATAAACTTCAGTATACTGCGCTAAATCTGGTAATTGACCAGCAATTTGCGGGTGAATCGCCTGATCTTTTTCGCGTTCACCAACCGCAACAAGCCCTTCATAATCATCAGGATATGGCGTTGTTGGTTGGAGACGATAAATATCGGCGTGCAATTGTTTTTGTAATTTTTTGGCTACGCGCGCAGTGTTGCCCGATAAAGAGAAGTAAATAATCAATATTTTTTCGTTATTCATGTCATTCCCCTTTTTCCGCTTATTAAAAATTCGCGTAATTTATTTAATTCTTGTTCAATATAGTCAGAATCACTTTGTTCTGAAAAAAATCCAGCAAATCTATTCTGCATTTGCTACTATCGTTAGGCCGCTCAAATCAGTATTCTAGTTTTTTCTACCTATTGTATATATATCCTTCATTGATTGACCTGCTTAAGCCACTGGCCAACGCGCTCATTAGCCCGCTAACTTTATTACCATCAACAACTAACGCCTGGGTGAACGGATTGTTGGTAGCACCTTGTCCGCGTAAAAGTTGTTGGATGCGCTGCACACTATCACCTGGCCCATAACCGCCTTCAGTCATAAATGGTGCGATCTGCTTATTGGTTAAGCGGCTACCATAAGTGTCTAAAAATGCCGTCATTGGGTGCGCCAAAGTCATTGCCCAAATTGGATAGCCAAGATAAACCATTTTGTACTGACTCAAATCAGGCACCTGCAGCTTCAGTTCGGGATAAACTTGATTTTCCCGCTCGGAATTCGCCCGCGCCAAGGTCCGTTGATAATTGCCTGCATAAGGGGCTTGAACCACAAGCTCCAATATATCAGCGCCAGTCTGTTGCGCAATTTTACTAGCTAGCAGCTCAGTACTACCGGAGCGCGAAAAATAAATGATGATACTTGTGGCCGTTTTAGTCAACTTACGGGTCGGTTGATTCTGGCTATTGGTATCTTGCCCATCCGAAACCGTGCCGTAACCATTACGCCATTGCGGCTCACTTTTACCAAGTTGTGGTGCCTGAATTGGTTGACCAGCAATTTGGTCACTGACTGGAAAATACGTTTTCTGTGTTGTAAATTTCATAATAATCTTGCCTCCAATTTTGAACGTACGGCCTTTGATGTTACTGTTACTTGCTCAATATCTATAGGTTAAACCCTGGTCTGCACTCCAGCGCAAGCCTTTTGTGCAAATTTTTTGAACAAAAAAGCCAACAACCTTTGCTTTTTAAGCAATATAAAAACCAGCGTATAATCTACGCTGGTTGCAGTTTCTAAATCAATTGATTGCGCGGATCCAAAACTAAGGATTCCGACAACAAAATTTCACTATAAATTTCGTAAACGTAATCCGAACTGACGACGTGTTGCTTGGCCAGCTCATATAAATATTGCCGTTCAGCGTTGAAGGCGTGCATCAGCGCTCGCCGCTGAGCGACACTTTGTAGCCCGGTCAACACCGTTTTATTCGCAGTCACCGCTTGCCACTGGCGGAAAAAGGCCGGCAAACTATTTTTTTGCACTTGGTCGCGCAGGTCATAGATCACGCTGGCCTGCACCGCTGGACTTAATTTCATCTGTTTGACCCGCTGGATCCCCACCTTAACCATTTCATGGCGTAAACGAGCTAACTCAGCTAGGCGATTTTCGGCATCTAGATCACGGGGCAAAATAATTTTGAACACGATCGTTGGCACCAACATACTTAAAATGATCACCACTGTTTCCACGATCAAAATAAAATTAAACGTGGCACTAGCGATCTGACTACCGATCGAAAAGGTCATGGCTAAGGTCACTGTACCGTGAACACCACCAAGGGCAAATAAACTAGCGGTGCGCCGTTGTTTATCGGTCACAAAGAAACGGGCATAGACATAACGACAAAGTAATAATAATAAATAAACCAGCACACCAACCGCCAGCCACTGCAATGAAGTCATCATTGCACTATAACGAGCAAAGAAGATCCGCTCCAAGCTGATCCCCAACACTACAAAGACAAAACTATTGAGCACTTCGCCGGCAAAATTATTGATCTGAATGCCCAGATGCATTTGCCGCGGCGAGGAAAACCGACTACGATTGGCCTCACTATTATGGACTAACCCAGCCGCAACTACAGCGATAATTCCCGAAACACCGAGTTCTTCGGCCACAAAATAAATACAAAACGGGGTCAAAATATAAAGCAAAGTTTGCGAAGAGATCACGTTATTGCTAGAGCGGACAAAATACTGGCGAAAAGCGACTAATAAAATCGCTAAACCAGCCCCGATAACTAAGCCACCCACCGCGGCAAGCAGAAATTCCCGCGCGTTGGTCCAAAATGATAAATGACCAGTACTCAACCATAAGATTCCGGCCTGCAATAAAATGATCCCGGTGGCATCGTTAAACAACGACTCCATCTTAAGTGTTTTTTGCAGCGGCCGCGAGATCTTGCGGCCTTCAATCACCGAATCAAATGCGGTGGCATCGGTGGGCGTGCTAATGGCAACAATGATCAAATCCACTGGAATCAGCAAGCTAACCAACTGATTGATTGCCAGTGCCACCAGTGCCGCTGAAGCCACCGCCAACAAAACCGCAGTCCCAACAATATTTTTAACCTTTTTACGGACGATCAATAACGGTGTCGCTTGGCCTTCAAAGAACAACAACGGCGCTAACACAAAGATCATGAAAATATCGTTGTTAAAGGCCAACACTAAGTGATTGGTCAGTGGGACTAAGCCGACTAAAATACCGACCGCTAAATTAATATACGTGCTAGAGATTCCGGGCACGTAGCGCGCCACAATATTGCTCAAAGCAACGGCAACCAAAATAATAAATGATGAGATCATAAGTCCCATGATGGCCAACTCCTATAACATGATTTTCAGTAACTCTAGTATATACGGCGGGCCGGCAGAAAAACAGCACAGTGAACTTTGACCACAAAAAACTGCACCATGATTTTATACACAGTGCAGTCAGATGGTAAAACTTATTTTTCCCACGATCCACCTAGGCGTTCGACCATAACTGGATCACGATGATCAAAGAAGGCAGATTCCTTTTTATCTAAAACCATGATCTGTTGCATTTCTGCAGCACTTAATTCGAAATCAAAGATATTGATATTCTCTGCCATTCGTTTTTTATGCACTGATTTGGCCAAACTAACGACACCCCGTTGATATAACCAGCGCAAAACAACTTGACCGACGCCTTTATCATGTGCGGCGGCAATTTTACTTAACACTTCATTAGTGAACAAATCATGGCGGCCTTCCGCGAATGGGGCCCACGCTTCTGGTTGGATGTTTAATTTCTTCATCCAGGCAATTTCGTCTTCTTGCTGGTTCCACGGGTTGAGCTCGACTTGATTCAATGCTGGGATCACGTCGTTATGTTGGGCTAAGTCAACAAAGCGATCAGCGTTAAAGTTGGAGATACCAATGGCGCGGACCTTACCGGCCTTCTGTAATTCTTCCATGGCCCGCCATGATCCATAAACATCCCCATAAGGCTGATGGATCAAATATAGATCAAGATAATCCAATTGTAATTTAGCTAATGAGTCTTGGAAGGCTTGTTTAGTCGCCTCATAACCCGTGGAGCTGATCCAAACTTTAGTCGTCACAAATAATTCTTTGCGGTCAACACTAGATTCCTTGATGGCCGCACCGACTTCGGCTTCATTGCCGTAAGCCTGGGCGGTATCGATCAAGCGATAACCAGCATCGATGGCATCGAGGACGGCCTGTTTAGTGCCCCCATTTTCAATTTGGAAAACCCCGAAGCCAACGGCCGGTATTGCAACGCCATTACTTAATTTAAATGTTGGGACTGTCATATTTTAAGATCTCCATTTCATTGATTGATTTGATTACCAGACACAGTCTAAACCATGGAGTGGGCTCCAGAGCAAGGCTTTTTTTAATTTATTTTGCACTGGGATTAAATTTCGGCATTTGCCATAATTTATCTGCGTTGTCCGCGGTCATTTCACCAGCCTTAAACTTTGCTAAATGATCATCATAAGTTTCAATTTTGTATTCCAATAAATTACGGGTTTTCTCTAATTCGGCAAATTTCTGATCCAACTGAGCCAGTTGTTCGTGCAAAACTTCTTTTTGCGCAGCGGACACATCACCACTAGATTGGGCCAGCGTAGCAAATTCGATCATCGATTCAACTGACATCCCAGCATTGCGCAAACTTTTAGCCAAGAAGATCCAATTGAGATCATTATTCTGATAATTGCGGTAACCATTTTTATCACGCGTGACTGGCGGGATCACCCCTACTCGTTCGTAATAACGCAACGTATCCACGGAAACATCTAAAATTTCAGCGACTTTTTTACTGTTCATTGAATTTACTCCTTAATAGAAACTTGGTTTCGTATAAGCGGTGCCCGGTTCACCTAAGCCAAGATTTTCACGATGATAATCGGCTTTACCAGTCAATAGGTCGGTCACAAATTGCGCCACCGCTTGCCGAGTCACTTGTGCTTCAGTAAATGGTTCACCTTTGCGGGTGACATGCACGGCGGTATTATTCGCTTGATTATATAACCAAGTGATCCGCAAAATAATGTAGTCCAGATCACTGGCCTCGATCAGATCGGCAGCCGTCCGTAAATTAGTCTGCCAGATCAAACCAGTATTAGCCCGATACCATTTCTGAAATTTACCGGTCACTTCTTGGTATAGATCAGGAATATTAGCAGCAATAAACCGCTTGATCCCTGCTTCTTTCAGCACTTTTAATAATGGCACAATAATATCGTCACCGGCAACAAAGCTGAGATAAACCGCATCAACGTCAGCTAAATTGGCTTTGATCGTCGCCACATCTTCAAAAGTGCCATCAACCAATTTTACCCGTGAACTAGCCGTATCCGCCAACCGCGAACGCACATTTCGGCCATACAAAGTTAAATCAAAATCAGTCTGCGCCAGTAAATCAGCGGTCACCATGCGGCCGATCTGTCCGGCAGCACCTAAAATCATTACCCGCATTTTATTGCCTCCCTGTATTAACTAATTGATCATTCTTAGCATAAACCATGAAGTGCACACCAGGGCAAGTATTTTGGCTTAGATTTAGTAAATTTTTCCGTAGCCGGCGATAAAGGCAACGATAAGGACGATATTTCTTGTTTTCATAAGTAAGCATCCCCGCTTGACGCGCCTTATTATAAAATAGGGTACCCGGTTCCAGCACTTTTTTAATTATTTTCTGAAAAGCTGGGTAAAGGCGTTATACGCTTGGTTAGCCGCCGAGGTCAGATCATGACCACCACCGGCATCGATACTATAAAGTAAATTCTGATCAGTAAATTGTTGTGGGTGCTGGCGCATTTGCCTGATCTGCGGTGCCATTGAGCCACTGGTGCCATCAGCGCCGCCAACAGAGGCTAAGATGCGAAAATCAGTGGTCTGATAATCACGACGTTGCATTTGACGCGCCAATTTAGTCGCCGTTTTGCTAGGCGCAATTCCCCCACCATTGGCTGCCACCGTCCAACTGTCACCAGCCATCGGTACATAATATTTAAACAAGTTCAAATCATGTTCAAAAACGTACCAAGTCGTGATCGCGCCCATGGAAAAACCACCAAAAGCACGATGGCGCCGGGCTGCTGCTAACCCTTTTTTATCAGTTGCGCGGGCATAAGTTCGATATTGCTTTTCAACGACTGGCAGTAGATCATTAGGCAACTCATTGCGGGCAAACGCCAAGTTCAACGGATCATCGCGTTCATAGTCACTGGTAACAAAACGATCGTCAGGATAATAAGTTGGCGTCACCACGATGGTTGGCTTCATTTTGCACGCCGCAATTTCATGGTCCAATAATGTTTTAAAGCGACTGGTTGAATCAGTTCCAGTATGACCGAGAAAACTAGTTTCACTCATCGTCGCCCCGTGTAACAAATACAAAATATCGTAACGCTTGGTTGCATTAGTTGCATAACCCGCTGGCAAATAGACTAAGGCCTTTTTTTGATAAGTTTTATTACGGTAAGTCGTCTGGTAAGTGATTTGTTCAACTCGGCCACGTTGCGAATCAGCCGCTAATTGCCGATAATGTTTAGGCATTTTTTTCATTTTAAGTCTCCGATCAAGTTTGGTACTGGCAGCAGTGACAGGCTGTGTGGGTTGCATTGCAAAAAGTAACCCACTACTGGTTAACCCAATGCCAACAATAAGGCTGAGCACCAGTAGCCCAAGTTTTTTGCTCATCTGATCCACCTCCAGAATTTTTAATTCTTGCTCAGCATAAACTATGAAGTTCAGACCAAGGCAAGTCTTTTTTAAATTCGCCTTGGCAAGCAGAGGTAGACAATCTTGAATAACCTAAAATTTAAATTGCTTCGTATATTTGGTCATAGTAAAACCCCCGGCGTTAGATTTCAGTCCAACACCAGGGGGTTATTTCAATGCCTATTTTTAACTTTAATTGTTGCGCTGCTTTAGTTAAGCCATAACATAAACCTAGTCAGCGACAACCACCATCGATTTAATCGTTTTCCGCGCTTGCATGTCTTGGTAAGCTTGGTTGATATCACTCAAGTTATAGGTTGCGGTAAAGACACGACCCGGGTTAATGTTGCCCTCCAGAACCGCTTTAAGCAAAAATTGTTTGTCGTAAGTTGTCACCGAAGCGGAACCGCCGGCGACGGAAATATTCTGGGCAAAGGTTGAACCTAGGGCATGATTATTATAATGGGGCACACCGACATAACCGATGCGACCGCCATTGTGCAGTACGCCCAGCGCTTGGTCAATCGCAGCCTCCGTGCCGACACATTCCAGCGCAGCATCGGCGCCGCCACCAAGAATTTCTCGTACTTTAGCGATTCCTTCGGCCCCACGTTCAGCGACGACCGCGGTCGCGCCGGACTGTAACGCCATTTGTTGGCGATCTTCATGCCGACTCATCAAAACGATTTGCGCGGCACCACGCATTTTCGCCGCGATCACCGCACACTGACCAACGGCACCGTCACCGATGACCACGACTTTATCGCCTTTTTGCACATCAGCACACCGCGCCGCATGGTAACCAGTTGGCATCACGTCAGCTAAAGTGGTCAATGATTTGATCATGCCTTCGGTGTAATCACCGGGTTGACCAGGCACTTTGACCAGCGCCCAGTTGGCATACTGGAAGCGAATATATTCTGATTGGAAACCATTCGACCAGTTAGTCGCGCCTTGATGACGATCACAAGTGCCATCAAAGCCGGCCAGACAGGCAGCACATTCGCCACAACCGTGAGTAAATGGCGCGATCACAAAGTCGCCTGGTTTCACCGTGGTAATGGCGGAACCGATTTCTTCAACGATCCCGATGGCCTCATGACCGTCATTAATTGAATGTGGTTTCTTATTGTCACCGTGCGCATACGCCCACAGATCAGACCCACAGACACAGGCACGCACGACTTTTATGATCACATCATCAGCCGCTTGTAAACTTGGTTTAGCCGCCTCTTGGACGGTGACCAAACCGGCTTTTTCAAAAATTGCAGATTTCATAAATAATATACCTAGAACGACCGCATAGCCATACGCGGCGTTCAATTCCTTTCCAATTTACTAATAATTTGGCGCAGCGGACCAAAAGCCACGCAAAAACAAGTTACCACACTTTTAATTTAGCACAAAAATAACTAAAGTTGTTTGTTATTGACCTTATTTACGATTGATGCCTAAACTATCACGTGCAGCTAACTGCGGATCGTGCGCCAACCGGGTGACGAGATCAGCAATACTGATCACAGAAACATCATGGCCGCCGAAGGGTTCACCTTTATGGGTCACTTGATAGTCCGTATCGTTGCCCTGATCGAACCAACCCGGCCGAATGATCGTGTAATTTAAATCCGAAGCTTCGATCACGTCGGCGGCATCACGATAAGTTTGCAAAACGGGATTAGAAGCCAAATTACCGGCGGCCCCAATTGTTGCGGGAATTTCATTATAGATCCCCATCGACGTGATAAATAAGAGCCGTTTAACTTCGGCTGCAGTCATTGCGGCAACCAATGATTGGGCCATGGCCTTCAAGTTGCCGCTCAAAGCAGCGAAAACAACATCCTGGCCCTTTAGCGCTGTCCGTAATGCGGCTTGATCCGTGACACTGCCAGTGATCGCCCGTTCACGCTCAGCATCTAAACTGCCTAAACGGCGTGTATTGCGCGCCATTAAAGTTAATTGGTCGGTGGTGTGATCTAAGAAATAACGCCGCGTCGTGCTACCTACTGTACCAGTGGCACCGATGATCAATACATTTGTCATGTTGTAACCCCCTAAAAATATTTAACTTCACTATAGACCCTTGCAGTAACTGCAAGGCAAGCTTTAAATTAATTTAGCCGTGAATTCTGGTTTTGTGACCTGTAACGCTTTGATTAACGCTGCATTCAATTCGCCTAGATAAATCATTTTAAACGGTGTAATGTCCGCGTCCTGTAACTGAAAAGACAACACATTCCAAGCTTGATAATAATATAAACCACCGGCATGGATCTGCGCGGTTGTCGCGATACCGGCAGTTTCCGATTGCTGTGAT
The DNA here is from genome assembly GCF_005405165.1 of Loigolactobacillus binensis. Lineage (GTDB taxonomy): Bacteria > Bacillota > Bacilli > Lactobacillales > Lactobacillaceae > Loigolactobacillus > Loigolactobacillus binensis. Next base: position 2,036 of record NZ_BJDN01000019.1, on the reverse strand, counting down.
AATTTTGCGTAATATTCAATGTCACCGCGGCGTTGCAACGTTAAGGTTTGGGGCAACGGGGTTTATAGCGCCGTACTAGTCCGATTATCTGTCAACCGCAGCGGATATTCTTGTTCATTAAATGTAAGTTTCATTTAAAAACACCCTTTCAATCAAGCTGCTTGATCACCTTAGCCGGCGTGCCCACCGCAAGACTGTTGGCCGGAATATCTTTGGTCACAACAGCACCGGTCCCAATGATGGCATTCTCACCAATGGTCACACCAGGTAGTACACTGACCCGCGCGCCGAGCCAAGCATTCTTTTTAATATGGATCGCGCTAGTTTTAACGACGCGAATATTTTTGGGCTCGTGATTGACGGTAAATAAGCCTACCCCGGGGCCGAGCATAACTCCGTCATCAATGGTGATTCCACCTAATGACATCATGGTCAGACTGTGATTGGCGTAAACATTTTTGCCTAAATGAACACTATTAGCACAATCGATCTGCATGGGTGGCGTAAAATAGGTGCCGGCTTGCATTTGCCCGGCTAATAATTCATTTTCTAGATCGACCAACTGTGCTTTATTGGCCGGATCGGTATTATTGATCTCAAAGCAGATATGATCACAACGATCAATTTCGCCGTGAACTTCTTTTTGATAATTTTCATCACGAATATCATAAGTTTTACCATTTTGTAAATCTGCAAAAACACTCAAATTCAAGTCTCCTTTTTTATCAATACATACTGGCATCAATATGCCTAATCAGCCAGTGACCATCAAGCATACTGAGCTGTAGCGTTAACTGGAGCGGCCACGTATTGCGTGAACCGTGGATACGAGCATCAACTTGACTTTGGCCAACTAAAATGGCGTGAGTCGCAGTTAATTCAGTGACGGTCACCTGTTCTTCGGTTGACGAAAAATAATGCATTTGCCCGCTTTTGATCTCACTGAGCCATTTTTGCTTACTTTGCACCATCCCGGTCATATGAACTAAATGAAAGTCATCCGCCAGTAAGGCGCCTAATTGATCAATATCACCGGCGACCATATATTCATTATGCTTGCGATACATTGTCAACAGCGCTTGTTTTTCAGTCATTTTCTGACCACCTTTCAATTGAATAGTGTTAGCATAGACCCTTGCAGTAAGTGCAAGGCAAGCTCTAGTTAATATTTTTTAAAACTTACCTTACAGTTACTGCATAGTGGTATTCTGAAAACAGCCAATTACGGCTAAACGCGTTATACTTTAAATGAAGTGTTTAGATGAACATTAAAGAAGCTAGCAGACAAACCGGCGTTTCATCCGCTGCGATTCGTTATTATGAAAAAGAATTATTGATCCCCGCCATCGATCGCAGTGAATCCGGTAATCGGGAGATCGACGCCCGCATTATTCGCCGCATCAACTTTGTCAAACAAATGCGCGCGGCCGGCATGACGATTGAAAATCTCCGCCGCTACATCGAATTGTTCGATTCGCAGGCCGATAACGATCAAGAACAAATTGCCTTATTAAAAGAACAATTAACGGAAATGGAAGAGCGCCGCGATGACATCCAGTCGGCCATTGACCATTTGCATTACAAACTTGATCATTATTACGATCACGTAGTCGCTTCCGAAAACGAATTACGCGAACTGGAAAAGCAACATGCTGCACAAAACGCAGCGGAAGACAAATTTTAAAAAGGCCCCTGAGCAATTGCTCAGGAGGAAACAATCATTAGAAAAAATATGTAATAAAGCAGAAATAAATAGAAAAGTAAGCCGCTATTCATAAAAAGTAAATATGAAGCTGAACGGCATGACTATTATTTAATCTGATGATATGCTGTGTATAAGGAAGAAACAAAAAACAACGCTGATTTGATTGGTGGTGCAACGAATGCTGCGGGCACAAAAGGTTAGACTTTATCCTAACCGGCAGATGGCGAAAGTCCTCGATAGTCTTTGCGATTATCGCCGTTATTGTTGGAATCAAGGTCTAGCAACTTGGAACGACATGTACGACTTACACACAATTGAGCATAGCAGTCCC
>NZ_BJDN01000018.1 GCF_005405165.1 Loigolactobacillus binensis | reverse complement strand
AGCCAGGATCAAACTCTCATATAAGATGAAAATTGATTGCTCAATTGATTTTGTTGCTAGCGAGTTATAATTCAAATTGAATTGACTTCGCAAATGTTTGCTTTATCTAAAACCGGTCCGAAGACTAATCAAAAATAAAGACCCTACACATTTGATTTGTCGAAAATTTGTTCAGTTTTCAAAGGTCTACTGCGTTGCTTAACGCAACTTAATTAGTTTACCATGACCAGCAAAGCTTGTCAAGAACTTTTTGAATAAATATTCAATTAGTTAAAAACAAATCAAGCTACGTCTTGCTGCATTAGGCTTTCTGCTTGTATAAACATGCAATCAGGAATGAATAACGCAACAAATGACAACTTTATTAGTTTATCAGGCGCCGCAATGCTTGTCAATAAAAAGTTTTAAAACTTTTCATCAGCGCCAAGGACGGTAACTGACAACAACAAATACTATATCAAGATTTCGCCGCAGCGTCAAGATTGCCTCCAGTACTTTTCTGTAGGTGATTTCCGAACTTTATCAAATGATTTTTAAATAAAAATCGGTATATTACGTTGGTCACCAATTCACTTTGTATTATTCACCGTATTGAACACTAAAAAACCGATAGATTCAACGAAATCTATCGGCTAAAATTTATTTTTTTAATTCTGGTGCGTCCGTCTGATATTCAGACATAGTCGACTTGCCATTGTTTTTTGAAACCACACTTGTCTTTTGTTTCTTATTGGCCTTCTTTAATTGTTTCAAAGCCGCTGACTTTTTATAATTATAAGCGCCTTTGATTACTTTTTTGAAGCCACTTGGTTGATAAAAGCGTAACAAATCGCCATTAATAACCTTATCAGAGGCTGCTAAACTATTAGTAACGTAATTTTGCATGTCATTAACGGTTCGCTTTTGCGTTGCCGTCAACTTTTTCAATTGCTTACCGGTAGTGCTGTCGTAATAGTCACCACCATATTTAGTATACGTTGGTGAAACAAAATCACCATCACGGAAAGCAACAGTTTGCTTGCGATTAGTAGCAAGCAGATCACTACCAAATTGAATCGTATCAGTATTTTTGACACCTAATAAATTGAGTAACGTTGGTAGAACGTCAATCTCACCGCCGTAGGTATGTTTGATGCCACCCTTTAAGCCTGGCATGTGGATCATAAACGGTACCTTCTGGAAATTAGCCAAATCATAATTGGTTACTTTCTTCTTACCTAACAATTTGGCTATCGCCGGTTTGTGATTATTCGAGATTCCGTAGTGATCGCCATATAAAACAACCATACTGTTCTTTTCTAAACCACTCTTCTTCAACCAGCTCATAAATTCGCCAACAGATTGATCAAGATAACGAGCAGTTTGCACGTAGGGATCGACTGTTGAATCACCTGTATTAAATGGCTTGATCGATTCATTTTGTGAATCAATAATATAAGGATAGTGGTTGGTAACCGTGATCAGCTTCGCATAAAATGGCTGTGGTAATTGCTGAACATACTGTGCAGCATCCTTCAAGAAAATCTTATCCTTCATCCCGTAACCGAGATTATAACTGGCCTTATTACCATTTGCAAAGTAAGACTTACTAAAGAAATAATCATAGCCCCAGGATTTATAAGTATTATCCCGATTCCAGAAGCTAGGTACGTCACCGTGAAAAGCGGCCGTTGTATAGCCTTGTTGATCAAGAATTGCTGGCGCGGCCTGGAAGGTGTTAGTGGTGCCGTCCATAACCATCGCTGAACCCTCCGGCAATCCATACAAACTATTTTCTAGCATCATTTCAGCATCAGCAGTTTTCCCTTGACCTACCTGATTATAGAAATTATCAAAACTCAAGGTATCCGAAGAATGATAAAGCTTATCAATATTCGGCATGACTTCTTGACCATCCCACTTATAGTCGATCATGAATTGCTGCAGACTTTCTAAATGAATGATAAAAACGTTTTTGCCTTTAGCCACACCAGAATATTCAACGTTAGGCGCAACCCGATTCTTAGATAGAAATTTCTGAACACTTGTTAAATCAGAACTATCGGCGTTAGCTTTAGTGGCATTATTTTGAGTAGTTTTAACCCCATCATAAACAGTATAAGCCTCTAACCCCAGGTATTTAACAATATAGTTGTTGTCAAATGTTCGGGTCAGTAAACCAGAGCGATCAGATTCAGCCAAGCTTAAGTTAGCACCAAACAATAAGACCGCTAACCCAGAAACAATAGCTGCATAGCGAAATTTGAACGCTCTGGTATCCATTTTGATCCATTTAAAAGCCAGTACAATGATCAAAACGATCACGTCTGCAAAAACTAGGAAATCAGTTGGATGGATAATTCCGGCAATACTTTGATTTAAATTGTTAGAAACCGCGCTAGAGCCCTTCATCAAATTGAAGGTTAAAAAATCAGAAAATTCCCGATAATACAAAATATTAGCAAATAACCAAGTTGCCATAATGGCATCGATCAACAGCATAAACCAATATGATTTACGACCACGCATGTATAACGCTAATCCTAGTAGTAATACAGCGAAGGGGACCGGATTAAAAGCAAGCAACAATTGCTGCATACCACCGCTGACCCCTAAACTGAATTTTGTTTTGTACGCAAAATACGATTTGATACTAAACAATAAGACTGCGAGGATAAAGAAGCCAAGTCGCGTATTAAGCCCCGACCGCACTTTCTTTAAAGCTTGCCCCATAATGATACTTACCTCCGTCACATAAAATACGATTCAAAGTCTCTTAAATCATACTGGATTTACTTGTGAAAAACAATTGCTGGTCACAAGCTTCATGAAATATTTAATATTATTAATACTAAACAATCGTTAACAAACCCAAGCTAAGTAAGTTTGCCAACGACTGTCGATTGATTTTATTCAGTTGAAGACTGATTAGTCATCAAGCAGATCATAGATTTCCATCGCAATTAAATCAATATCATCGAATTCAAATTTCTGATGGTTAGTTAATTCTTCTAACTCGTAAGTTTCTGTTTGTGGGTCAAAACTGACCAGACCACGTTCGTCACCGTTTTTTTCAAAACGGCGCGTCCGGACTTCGTCATCCGCAGAACCTTGCTGCATGGCCTCCAAACGACTGATGATCGCAACTAGCTGTGAGCTTTTCATGACGTGACTCCCTTCATTCGATCTTTACCCAATAATGATACCAGAAAATCGAGCTAAGTGAGCGTTTCAAGGCTAGTTATTTCAAAAATAACACTTTTTCTTACGCAATTAACTGCCAGATCAACTTCACAGCTAGCTTTTTTCATGAAATTCTAATATTAATGCTGAATTTCTTTAACCTTATCCGGCTTGACCACTAAAGCAAAGATCCCGATAAACATGCCTAAATAATAAGTCATGATTCGCCACAAGATCATCGCTAACACCAATTTACTATTAACGGCCACAAAAGTTGCAAATAAAGCCCGAAAACTGATCTCAGCACCGCCTGAACCACCAGGGATCGGAAATAATGAAATGATCATGACGATCATAATGTGCATCACCAGGACCTCAACAAAGTTAGGTTGCAGTCCTAAAGCCAACAATACAAAATACGGCACGCTGTAATAAAATAAAAGCTGAATCAAAGTCAGAATACTGGCTTTGATCAGCATACCGGTCTGATTTTTGATCCGCAAACTTTCTCGGTAAAAGTTGTCGATTTTTTGATTCAACGTTGTTTCTAATTTAGTCACCCGTGCAGTCGACATAAACCAGCCCAACGGTCGCATCAGCAACCGTACTAAGCCTTTGGTAAAGTTATACCAATACATGATCAGCAACAATGCAGTGATCACAGTTAAATGGATAATAAAGCCAAAAACCACTAACCAGGCTAGATAAGTAAATTTGGCCGCCACCAGTTTAAAGCCAAAAACCAAGGTCAAAATAAAATTCAATAGCACCATCGCTTGAAAAACGATAAACTTCATCAATAATAACGAACTGGCCCGACCACCATCAACGCCCGATTGCATCAGTGCAACTAATTGTGCGGGCTGACCGCCAGAAGAAAATGGCGTCAGTGAATTAAATAATTGCTCAACCAAGGGAATTCGTAACGCATTCTTAAACGAAAAATGTTCTACCCGGCCTTTTAGTAACAGCTTGACCACGAAAGCCTCCATCACCCAGTAAAGAACCATACAGCCAGCTGCAGCAGCTAGCCACCACAGATTTAAATGATAAATCTCACGGATCAACTGACTTAAGCGAACTGAGCGAAGTTCGTATGCAAAGATCCCGCCACCCAGTAATAGCATGCCAATCAAAACAACAATATTTTTTCGACTCATACGTCAACCCTCTTTGGCTTGCTCTAGGTAAAACTGCTGCCAGATTTTAGCCAAGCGTTCTTCTGAGTAGTAAGCTGCGGCAGCACGGGCCTGTTGTTGCATATAAGCCAAGGCGGCCGGTTTTTGGCGCAAATCCGCGATCTGCTGATTCATGGCATCAACATTAGCCGCTGCCACGTAATACCCAGCAATGATCGAACGGTACAGCGATAAATCGCGTAGTAAAACGGGTGTCCCGCAAGCAAAACTTTCCAATACCGACATGGGAAATAATTCATTATAGGAAGGTAACAGAAATAAGTCGCTGATATTATAATAATTGACCAGTTCCGTTCGCTCAATAATGCCAGTAAAACGTAAATTAGCCGGTGGTGCATCAACAATTTTTTTATACCGTTGATAGCCATCCGTCATTTTGCCAAAAGAAAAGCCACCGGCCCAAATAAATTGAATATCTGGATTGCGCCGGGCCAATTCAACAAAATCATCGACACCTTTACGTTCCTGGATCTGTCCCGCACCTAAAACAACAAATTTCGTAGCCGGAATCCCTAATTGTTTGCGAAAAGCAGCAATTTGTTCTGCCTTTTGCGGAAAAAATTCCTGGCGCGCAACAAAATTAGGAATATACGTAATTTTGCTGGCCGGAATTTGGTAAGCAACTAATTTAGGAATGAAACTTGGATTGACCACCACTAAATGATCCATCCGTCTATAAAAAGCAATCACATAGTGATAAAAAAGGCCTTTAAACGGTTGGGGAATAGTTAAACTGCCCTCTAAGGTTTCCGGCAAAAAATGAACATACCCAATTTTACGACCACGCCGCCGAGAAAAAGTCGAAATAAAGAAACGGGGGTCAATAGTGTGGTAGTGACTGATATCTGCACGACCATATTGATTGATGCTCACCTTAAACTCATTTTGAAAATGGCTCTCCAGCAGGCGTACCAACTCCATATAGGCACTGCCGACCCCTTGGCCCTTGACCTTGGTGGCGCTAGAAAACATGTGTATGTCTAGCATGTTATTTATATCTCCAATTACTAAAGATTACTGTTACTCGCTGACATCGGCTGAGTCGCGATGTTGTTCGGCGTAATAAACCTGCGTATCCCGATAGAAACGAACCACCTGTTCCGCAAAATGCTCAGCAGAAATCGAATATAGCTTCTGCTGCCGTGGTGCAGGATCAGAGTAACTATGCGGGTGAGCTAAATAGTTCAAAATCTGGTGGATCATTTCCCCCTCACTGGTGAAAGTTGTACCAATAGCCGGATCGTCTAAAAGATCATCAGTATACGGACTGGCCGCGGCTACTGATTTTAACCCACTGGCCATCGCCTCAACATAGGTCAGGCCTTGAGATTCTGAATGTGACGCAGACACAAATAAATCGGCCATATGGTAATAGGCGGAAACATGATCATTGGGAACTTCACCGGTAAAAGTGACGTGATCACTGATACCTAATTGCTCGGCCTGCTGGGCTAAGTCTGCCCGCGCTGGGCCATCACCGACGATCACCAATTGAACCGTGGGTTGTTTGGCTAGAATCTGCGGTAAGGCAGCAATGATCTCATGAATATTTTTTTCATAAGCAACCCGACTAAGCGACAATAATACCGGCGTTGTTGGCGCAATACCTAACTTCTGGCGACAGTCGGCGGGTACCGGACGTTCATATTGAGAAATGTCGATACCCGTAGGAATGATCCGCATCGGTGCCTTAACTTCATAACTTTGTAATGTGGCCACCACCCGCTCACTAGGGGCGATCACCCCATCTATATGGTGCATATAAGCACGCATCGCTTGCTTAACATGATAGGGCCGCAACAATTTGCCATTTAAAATATAGTGCAGGTAATCCTGATACATTGTATGGTACGTATGAATACAAGGAATCTTCAAATTCTTGGCCACAAACTTGCCGATGTAGCCCATAGAAAACTCAGTCTGATTATGCACAATATCCAAATCAAGATCTCGTGCTACCTGATAAGCATGAAATAATCCACGCACCGCAATACGCCGATCCGTAAAGGAGACAAAAGGAACGCTGGCAAAGCGGAAAATATTCGGTTCAAATTCGTCCTTATCCACATGTGGATCAGTGGTCGTGAAAATATAAACAGAATGGCCTTCACGTTCCAGCTCATCCCGCAGTGTTTTGATCGAAGTTGCCACCCCGCTCACTTGTGGAAAGTATGTATCTGTAAATATACCAATGTTCACGCGCAATTTGCCTTCTTTCCAAACCAGTTTGATGAATTAATTATAGTGGGAATCCCCCCAAAGCGCAAATAACTGTCCTTTTGAAGCAGACTTTAATCATTGTCACCTATTATAACTGAACCCTTGGCAAAAATAATCACACGAAAGTCTGAGTTTTCTCTCGGCAATCCGGCTTCCATTTAGAAAATGGCATAAAAAAAACGCCGATCACTCGACGTTTCTGATTTAATTAAGCTTGTTGGGTTGCAGCCTTGACCAAGGCAATAACGTCTTCATTGGTTTCAGCATCAGCTAATGCTTTATCCGCTAAAGTCTTCATTTCCTTAGTATCTAACTGCTTCATTAAGCTACGGATCTTCAAGATCGAAGTCGCGCTCATCGAATATTCGTCTAAGCCCATGCCGACTAGCAATGGAACCATAACCGAATCACCAGCGGCCTCACCACACATACCAGCCCATTTACCTTCAGCATGTGCTGTATCAATGATCCGCTTAACTAAGCGTAAGATTGATGGGTTGTAAGGTTGGTAAAGGTAAGAAACGTGTTCATTACCACGATCGGCAGCCATTGAATATTGAATCAAGTCATTGGTACCAATACTAAAGAAATCAGCATATTTAGCCAATTTGTCAGCAATAACTGCCGCTGCAGGGATCTCCATCATCATACCAACTTCGATCTTATCAGCAACAGCAACACCGGCAGTAACTAATTTAGCCCGTTCCTCATCATAGATTGCACGCGCCTGCTTAAACTCATTAACGGTAGCAATCATTGGGAACATGATCGCTAAATTACCGTAGTTAGAAGCCCGTAGCAAAGCCCGCAATTGCGTCCGGAAAATATCTTGCCGATCAAGACTGATCCGAATCGCCCGGTAACCTAAGAATGGGTTCATTTCTTCTGGTAAAGGTAGGTATGGTAAATGTTTGTCGCCACCGATATCCATTGTCCGGACAACAACTTGATTGCCGTTCATACCTTCGAGTGCCTTTTTATAAGCCGCAAACTGTTCATCTTCGGTCGGTAATTCTGCTGAATCCATGTATAAGAATTCAGAACGGAACAAACCAACAGCCTCAGCACCGTTATCAGTTGCACCAATAACGTCGTCAGGAGTACCGATATTAGCTGCGGTGATAAAGTTCTTACCATCTTTAGTAACAGTCTGTTCGTTTTTCAACTTTTCCCATTCAGCTTTTTGGGCTGCAAAATCTTTAGCAGCTTGATCGTACTTAGCAACATCTGCATCAGTTGGATCTAAAATAGCATCGCCAGTATTACCGTCAACGATCACCATTTGGTCTTCGCTAATAGTCGTTGTTGCCTTTTCCGTCCCAACAATTGCTGGGATCTCAAGCGAACGCGCCATAATTGCTGAATGGCTGGTCCGACCACCTAAATCAGTGATGAACCCTTTAACGTATTTACGATTTAATTGTGCCGTATCACTAGGTGTCAAATCATGAGCAATGATCACGACTTCTTGATCGATCAAAGCCGGATTAGGTAAAGTAACACCTAATAAGTGGCTCATTACCCGTTTAGTGACATCACGAACATCAGCGGCACGTTCCTGCATATATGGATTGTCAGTCATTGCTTCAAACATACCGACAAACTGCGTCGAAACATCCTGCAAAACTTGTTCTGCATTGGTTTTATCATTCTTGATGCCGGTCTCCACTGCACCAACAAATTCTGGGTCAGCTAAAATCATCATGTGCGCATCAAATACTTGGGCTTCTTCTTCACCTAAGCTTTTGGCGGCAATATCACGAATCTTTTGTAATTCTTCAGTTGAAGCTGTCACTGCCGCCTGTAGACGGGCAACTTCGTCATCAACCAAGTCGATCGACTTCTTTGAAAATGATAAATCAGGTTGAACAAGTAAGTAGGCTTTTGCGCGTGCAATGCCGTCACTAGCAGCAATCCCTTTTAACATTTCCGTCATTAGTCTGATAAACCTTCTTTTGTCATAGTATCGGCAATTGCAGCAACAGCGTCAGCCTCGTCAGCACCTTCAGCTGAGATCGTGACATCAGCGTCTTTACCAACGCCAAGGGACATGACGCCCATAATTGATTTCAAGTTAACGGACTTACCTTTATATTCTAAGTTAATATCCGAATTGAATTTACTTGCTGCTTGTACTAACAATGTTGCGGGACGGGCATGAATACCTGTTTCAGCAATAATATGAAAATCGCGTTTTTCCATGATTAATCATTCTCCTTTAGCGTTTAAAAAGTTTATGTTAGGGTTTTCCTTTTAATTGAATCCAAATTAGGGTCGCCCTTTCAACATTTAAGACTACCATTTTTCAAACGGCGCGACAACCTTTTTTATCGCCTAAACCAGTTAGATATATGCCATCTTGCCGTGAATTTTCAAGAAAGTTTACTTGTGGCTACTGTTTTGTCCCTTTTTCAAAATGATAGACAACATTGCCTCCCCGTTGTGCCTCACCGACAATACTTTTCCGTTGTGGGAATTGCAGCCAAGCCGTTCGAAAAGCATAAAAATCAGCTTGGGCTACCGCGATTTCTTCACGTTTGCCAGCGGCTAATTCTTTAATCTGAGTTAAATAATCGGTCATAATTTTTGCCTCATTTCCTTACCTATACTAAACTGGCATTGTAAGCAAAATTTTCTAGAATTGCAAATTAGCACTCGAAAATTTTTCTGCTAAAAAATAGGTTCAAACACTTGTATTCCATTTAACTGGATGTATAATACTGTTTGAAGGTCAAAGTTAGTCAAACAAATTTTGATCTTTTAGAAATGAGCTACGTTACAAAAACTCGTACGAAAGGTTGTGAAGCAATCTATGCTGTGTCAAAATTGTCGCAAAAATGAAGCAACGATTCACTTGTACACCAATGTAAACGGCGCACGTAAGCAAATCGATCTCTGCCAAAACTGCTATCAACAATTAAAGCAGCAACAGCAAGGTGGACAACCGCGCAACGCCGGTCCAAGTGATCCATTTGGTTTCAGTAACTTAGACGATATTTTCCGTGCCATGGGTCAAGGTGGCATGGATGCTAATCAGCAAATGGGTTACGAACAAGGTCCCCAAACCCAAGCTGGGCGCAACGGCGGCGGTCGTGGACCTAACGGTAATGGCGGTCAAGGTTTATTAGCCCAATTTGGGGTCAATTTAACTAATCTCGCTCGCCAAGGTAAGGTTGATCCAGTTATTGGTCGGGATAAAGAAATTTCTCGGGTCATTGAGATCCTTAATCGGCGGACTAAAAACAACCCTGTTTTGATCGGTGAAGCTGGGGTCGGTAAAACTGCCGTGGTTGAAGGCTTAGCCCAAAAGATCGTGGCTGGACAAGTTCCTCAAAAATTACAAAGCAAAGAAGTTATTCGCTTAGATGTTGTTTCTTTAGTTCAAGGAACTGGGATTCGGGGGCAATTTGAACAACGGATGCAACAGTTAATGGATGAAGTGCGCAAGAATACTAATGTGATCCTCTTCATTGACGAAATCCATGAAATCATGGGTGCTGGTAACGCCGAGGGTGGTATGGATGCCGGTAACGTTTTGAAACCAGCATTGGCACGCGGTGATTTTCAATTAATGGGTGCCACTACTTTAAGTGAATATCGTAAAATCGAAAAAGACTCGGCACTTGAACGCCGTTTCCAACCAGTTCGGGTCGATGAACCAACTGTTGAAGAAACGATTCAGATCTTAAAGGGTCTACAAAAGAAATACGAAGACTACCATCACGTTAAATATACGGCTGATGCCATCGAGGCTGCCGCTAATTTATCTAACCGCTATATTCAGGATCGGTTCTTACCGGATAAAGCCATCGACTTATTAGATGAAGCTGGTTCCCGGAAGAACTTGACCATTGATACCGTTGATCCCAAAGTAGTCAAGGAAAAGATGGATCAAGCGGAACAACAAAAACAACAGGCTTTGAAACAAGAAGATTATGAAAAAGCGGCTTACTACCGTGATCAAGTTAATAAGCTTGAAAAGATGCAAAAAGATGATACGACCACTGAAGAAACGCCAGCGGTTAACGTTAAGGATATGGAACAGATCGTTGAAGAGAAAACCAACATTCCTGTTGGCGAGTTGCGCAGTAAAGAACATCAGCAACTTAAAACCTTAGCAACCGATCTGGACAATCACGTTATCGGTCAAACCGAGGCAGTGGACAAAGTGGCTCGTGCAATTCGGCGGAACCGGATCGGCTTTAATAAATCTGGTCGCCCAATTGGGTCCTTCCTATTTGTCGGTCCAACTGGGGTCGGTAAAACCGAACTAGCTAAACAATTAGCCCTTGAACTATTTGGTTCTGAAGATTCGATGATCCGTTTTGATATGAGTGAGTATATGGAGAAATTCTCGGTGTCCAAGCTGATCGGGTCACCTCCTGGCTATGTTGGCTATGAAGAAGCAGGCCAATTAACTGAGCAAGTACGGCGGAATCCGTATAGTCTAGTTTTACTTGATGAAATCGAGAAAGCACATCCCGATGTTATGCATATGTTCTTGCAGATCTTGGATGACGGACGTTTAACTGACGCTCAAGGCCGGACGGTCAGCTTTAAGGATACGATCATCATCATGACTTCGAATGCAGGTCAAGGTGATGCTGAGGCTAACGTTGGCTTTAGTGCCGCCGCCTCTGGCAATACCCACTCCATTTTGAATCAATTGTCAAACTACTTCAAACCTGAATTCTTGAATCGTTTCGACGATATCATTGAATTCAATTCCTTGAAGAAACAAGACTTAGTTCAAATCGTTGATTTAATGTTAAACGATGTTAATAAGATGACCGCTGATCAAGGCTTAACGATCCATGTCACTCAACCAGCTAAAGAAAAATTAGTTGATCTTGGTTACAATCCGGCAATGGGTGCCCGGCCACTACGGCGAGTTATCCAAGAACAAATCGAAGATCGCATCGCAGATTACTACCTGGATCACGCAGAAACTAAAAACTTATCCGCCGGCGTTAAAGATGACCAGATCGTGATCGGCCCTTATCAACAACCAACTGAGCCAGATACCTCAACTAAGGCTGAGAAAACGGACGATTAATCGCGCTATGACTTAAAGTTACAAAAAACCGCTAAATTTAGCGGTTTTTTTTTGCGCTCAAAGCTGCTTAACACAAAACACCTAAACGATTTAGTAAAAGTTACCTAATTATGCTTTTATCGTGAATTTTATTTTGTTTTACCCCAATTTCCACTATAATGTAAGTGTCATCATTCGTTTGTTTTTAAGCGTCGCACAATTAAAATAAAGGGAGTGCGCATCCATGCAACTAAAAGAAGTTACTGCAGATTATCAAACCTTAGTTACTAGTCAATTGAACAATACTGATGCAACCACCATCCAAATTTTTGCCTTAGATGATACTTTAGTGATCTTCACACAGGCTCCAGAGCATAATGAGATCTTGTTAACTAATCGGAAACGCAATATTGCTCCCACAGAAATCGACTACGCATTGGAGCACCTTGCTAATTGTACACGTGCTGATGTTAATGTGATCACTTCTGAAAAGTTAGCCGAGATTTCATTAACTAATTGATTGCATTGTCGTGTCCAGTCCGAAAGGAGGTGTAGACCAAATGAATTTTTTAAAGCGACTCAAAACGTTTTTTAATCCGCAGCAGGTGGCTACCGTACAATTACCACTAGGCGAAAATTATCAACCGATCGCTCGGCGGCGACCAGTTCTTTTACCTTCAGCGACCCAGAATGCTTATTTACCGATCACCAGCACCCAATTGCAGCCGAGTACCCATGTACAGCCAGATTCGTTTGTATTGGTTTTTTATTATACAGAAACTGGTGAAACATTGGCGCGGCCTCAAATCGTCAGCGGTGTCCGCGGGCAGGCCTTTAACATTACGGAACATCAATTTGCTGATTACTATCTGAGTCGAATTGAAAATTATCATGGTTATTTTGTTTACCCGCAAGCCATTATTCAATTGATCTACGCCCATCAGCCGGCTGCTCCCGTAATCGTTTTTCATTTTGATGAAAACCATCACTTATTGACGTCACCGGAATATTTAGTTGGTCTATTGGGGCAACATTATGAGACGCATTTCTTAGAATCACGCCGTTATCGCGTCCAACACGTGACAACTAATCAAGTAGGCCGCTTCGGTGCCCACACGAAGATCGTCACCTATTCATATCGTTTACGTCACATTCGCTGGGCTAATCGGTATTTAACTGGCTTCGTTCGCCTAACTACGGACGTGGTCAGCTACCGCACACCAAATGGCGAACCATTGGCAGACAAATTGCCGGTCAATACAATTTGGCGAGTTTATCAAAAAGTACAAACAACTGATCGAAAAACGTGGTACGATCTGGGTAGCCAGTGGGTGCCCACCGCTAACACTGAGCGGATCGACCGTTACCAACAACCACAAGTGCGGACCATTGCGGCGCCAACCTTCCAACAAGCCGCGGTAATTCCAGGCTCCCGACGCGCGGTTGTTGATTTTATTCCTAGACGCGCACTACGAACTTGGACCCAACCCTATGGTGATCCAGCTAATTATTTACAACACGGCCAGATCGTTAACATTATTCACGGGGTTATTTTAGCCAACAATAGTGTTTGGTATGAGTTAGAAGATCATACTTGGCTGGAAGAACACTACTTACGCTTACTTTCAGCCGGACAAAATTTTCCAACCCCGATCAAACGTGTAAAGTAAAAAACGGATTCAACTGTTTTTGATCATCGCCCAATTTTCAGTTATAATGCGGGCTAAAAAGCGGACTGCTATCTTTTATAATAGCAATCCGCTTTTAATTTACATTGATATGAGTTGCTGTCCGTACAGCACTTATTCTGAAATCAGGTTATTCACCGATCGCATCCGTTGATAATTTTTCAGTCAGCTTAATCTCGGGATATTTTTGTTTAAACCAGCGTTCGGCAAACTGATTTTCAAATAAGAACAATGGTGCCCCAGCCCGATCACGAACCAATAAATTACGTGATGATGACATCTTCTCATCTAATTGCGCCGGATCGATCCAACGCGCAATTTTCTCGCCCATTGGTTCCATGACCACGTCAGAATTATATTCGTTTTTCATTCGGAATTGGAAGACTTCAAACTGCAATTGCCCTACTGCACCTAAAACGTAATCATTAGTCAAGTAAGTCCGATAAAGCTGAACGGCACCTTCTTGGACCAATTGTTCCATTCCTTTATGAAATGACTTTTGCTTCATCACGTTTTTAGCAGTAACTTTCACAAATAATTCCGGTGTAAATTGTGGTAAATTTTCGAACTGAATATTATGCTTGCCGGTATAGATCGTATCACCAATTTGGAAGTTACCGGTATCGTACAAACCAACAATATCCCCAGCAACTGCTGTTTCCACGACTTCGCGACTGTCGGCCATAAATTCAGTCGAATTAGCTAGCCGTAATTTACGTTGCGTGCGCTGTAAAGTGACATCCATGCCCCGGTCAAATTCACCAGAACAAATTCGAATAAAAGCGATCCGATCCCGATGATTAGGGTTCATGTTCGCTTGGATCTTAAAAACAAAACCGGAAAAGTTTTCATCCGTTGGGTTAACGACCTGTTCGGCCTGTGTTTTATGCGCCGCAGGAGCCGGTGCGTATTCCAGATAACTTTCTAAAAATGTTTTAACCCCAAAATTAGTCAGCGCTGAACCGAAGAACACCGGTGTTTGTTCACCTTTAGCGACTTTAGTAGCATCAAATTCGTTACCAGCTTCAAGCAATAATTGAACGTTTTCCAAGGCTTGTTGATAGATCGATTCTTTTTTTAAAGGGTGCTCACCGATGATCTGGCCAGTTTCGTCAACCGGTAAGTAGCGCTGACCAGCAGCATCTTCATGGTACAATTCGACCCGCTGGTTATGGATATCATATAGACCTTCCAAACCTTTGCCCATTCCGATCGGCCAATTCATTGGGTAAGCTTCAATATCTAGTAGATCTTCCAATTCAGCGATCAAGTCCAACGGTTCCCGCCCATCACGATCTAATTTATTCATGAACGTAAAGATCGGAATGCCGCGCATCCGACAAACCTTGAATAATTTTTTGGTTTGAGGTTCGATCCCTTTAGCAGCATCGATCACCATAACCGCGGAATCAACCGCCATCAAAGTACGATAAGTATCTTCAGAAAAATCCTCATGGCCCGGAGTATCCAAAATATTGATCCGTTTACCCTGATAATCAAATTGCATCACCGAGCTAGTGACTGAAATTCCCCGTTGCTTTTCAATTTCCATCCAGTCCGATTTAGCAAACTGCCCAGATTTCTTACCTTTGACTGTGCCGGCTTTCCGAATCACGCCACCAAACAGCAATAATTGCTCGGTGATCGTCGTTTTACCAGCGTCAGGATGGGAAATAATGGCAAAGGTCCGCCGCCGCTTGACTGCTGTTGCCAATTCTTTTTTTTCCATAATCGTTTCCTTCCGTAAAAAATTCGAGTCAGCGACTCGAATTTTAGTTGCTTCAATCTTCTACTGGCGCTGAAGCCACTGACTTATCTTCTGGTAAAGTCACTTTGACTTCCAATAAGCGTGATCCTTCCATTGCGCCTGTTTGTAATTCGATGCCATCAGTCAGGGTCAGGGTTAACTGTTGCCCTAATTCTGGAATCGTGCCTAATTCCGCCAAAGTATATCCAGCAATCGTATCGACATCAGGGCTATCAATATCTGTTGCAAATAATTCATTAAAATCATCTAACGGCATATTCCCCTTGACGATATAGTGATGTGGATCAAGCTGACGATATAGGATCTCTGCTTCATCCGATTCGTCATCAATTTCGCCGACAATCTCTTCCAATAAATCTTCGATCGACACCAGACCAACTAAACCACCATATTCATCCAATAAAATACTTAATTGATTTTGCGTTTTTTTAAATTCATAAAGTAAGCGGTCGATCATGATCGTTTCTGGAACAAACAATGGTTCCTGCATGACGTCAGCAATTTTAACGTTAGCAAAACCAACTTGATGTGCGCGTTGCAGTAAGTTCTTGATGTGAACGACCCCGATCACTTTATCCTTATCGCTGCGATAAATGGGGATCCGTGAATAATTTTGTTCCAAGATCAACTTAATATTGGCCGCATCATCATCTTCAATATTTAGCATAAAAGCATCTGTTCGCGGCACCATGACCTCACGAGCCATTTTGTCCTGCATGTCAATAATACCTTCGAACATTTGAAATTCATCGGCCTCAATGGCACCGGACTTTTGCCCGTGTTCGATCATTTCGATCATTTCTTCACGGCTTAATTCACGTTTAACTTCGTTATGAAAGGGCAGCCCCAAAACATGCGCCAGTCCGCGGGTCACGGTCATTAAAAACCATGCCCACGGCTGTAAAAAGCGCTGTGTGCTGAGTACGACTCCGCTGAAACGTTTAGCCACCCGTTCGGGATGATTCATTGCTAATTGTTGCGGTAATAAATTGGCCATTAATAACAATACTAATAGCGTCACCACAAACACAGCGATCCAAGCACTGATCGCCCCGAAACCAACTACTGGTAATCCCGCGCGTGCTAAATCTAAGACCATTAACCCGGCAATCAACTCGGCACTAAAACTAACACTACGCAAAGCCACTAAAACAGTCGCCTGGCGTTGTAGTAATTTCAACACACGGGTTGCTTTATGATCACCCGCCTTGGCCTCTTCATCTAAACGCTGAGTCGACACGTTAGTCATCAAAAACGCCAACGTGGCATAAAATAAACTTAATAACAAACAAACGACTAATACGATCAACTGTCCCCATATATGACTATCCGGGTCAGAACTCATCGACACATCCACTCCGTTCACTTCATTTACTGTCAAATCTTAGCATGAAAACCAGCATTTTTCAATTTTTGCTTGCTGCAAGCACTTAGTTTAAGCCATTAAAATACGCCGGTACCGCCTCACTTCACTGGGCCATGTTCCTTAGCAGCAATTTCAGTCACTTTATTTTGTTCGCGTAATTGATAGATCCCCCAGAAATACTGAACCACTGTTTTAACGATGGCGTAGAAAGGAATTGCTAATATCATTCCCAATAAACCGGCAATATTTCCGGCTACCAGTAATAGGATAATGATCGTCAGCGGATGGATCGATAACGTGCGCCCGATAACATTCGGATAAACAAAGTTGCCATCAATCTGTTGCACTACAACAACCACGACCACCACCAAAGCCACCATCATTGGTGAAACGGTAATCGCAATGATCAAAGCTGGTGCGATCCCAATATAAGGTCCAACATAAGGCATGATATTGCACAAACCGGCAATAAATCCTAATAAAAATGCGTAAGGCATGCCGATCAGAATATAGCCGAGAAATGTAAAAGTACCTACAAATAAACATTCAATTAATTGACCAGCAATATAGGAAGAGATTGTATTCCCCATTTTAACCAGCAAATCAGTAGCCTCCGCACGGTATCTTTGTGGTAAAAGCCGCTGCACATTAGGTATCAGACGCTGACCGTCCTTTAACATGTAGAAAAGCATCACCGGAATCGTGATCGCGGTCACCGCAACACTAGTCACCGTACCAACCACGGAACCAATACTACTAGTGAAGTATTTCAATAACGATTGCATCACATCACTAAAAGATAAGTTCATATCGGCAATCGCCTTCTGTACATCGGCACGTTGTAATACTGGATTTTTCATTAAACTTTTAGCTAAGCGCTCAGTATCCTTAGCAACACTTGGTAAGTTACCCAGTAATTGAGTAATTTGACTGATCAAATTGGGGATCACCGCCCAAATGATCAATGCCAAACCACCAAAAAAAATCAAAAAAACAATTAAGATCGCCCAATTACGAGATATTTTGATACGCCCCAATAATTTGATCAGTGGATTAAATAGATAAAATAAAAACCCAGAAATTAAAATTGGGACAAATAAAGTGGCAATAAAAGTCCCAATCGGGGAAAAAATAAACCCGATTTTTGTGCACATATAGATCAAGGTGGCTACGATCAACAATTCTAATGACCAGAACATTAAACGCGAACGACGGATCTGTTCAAACATCAGCAGGACTCCTTCTTAAATTTAAGTACAGCAATGAGTGCTCATTCTATTCCCAAACGGCAGCTGAAACCAGCTTAATGATACCCAGTCGCCAGTGCAAAATCAGCGACTAACCGCCAACAAGCAAACCCTTTTTTTAAACAGCGCCTAGATAATGTTATAATCATTCTACCAAACTTAATACCCGACCAACAGCGTAAACCGCGGATCGGATCATCAACTGAATATAATATTTAGCACTATAGCAGGAGGAAATACGCATGGAAGTTCGTCACACAACTGACTTAAGTAGCCCGATCTATCAGGCTGCCTTAGCTATTCGCAAAACTGTTTTTGTTCAAGAACAACAAGTACCGTTAAGTATAGAAATTGAAAATGAGGACAAGACGATTCATTTTGTCGGTTACGTTGATCACCAACCAGTGGCCACCGCTCGTTTACTACCAGAAAACGGCGGCTACCATGTTCAGCGCGTCGCCATTTTAAAAGCCCACCGTGGTCATGAATACGGACGGGAATTATTTGCTGCTTTAGAAACATATGCTCGGCAGCAAAAACGCTTGACGTTAACTCTAGGTGGCCAGGATCAGGCGCTAGGTTTTTATCAACGTTTAGGTTTCACACAAACGGCCCGCCCAGGATTTCTAGACGCAGGGATCCCGCATCATGAAATGCAAAAAAAGCTGGTTTAGCCACTCTGAGCTAAAAAACGACCAAGACAAATGTCTTAGTCGTTTTTATTATGCATCGATCCAATTGACTTCCGCTTACCGGTGGGCAAGTTCCAGGTAACGTTGATACCAGATATCAATATATTCTTGCGAGAAAGGTCCCTTATGGTGATCAGACCAATCAACCAGAATATTGACATTAGCTTTCAAAATCTTGTCTGTCGCATTGGAGTAATGCCAACGTTTGCTATTGGCTTCATATTCATCGACATCCAATAATTTTCGTTCGCCATCCGGAAAAATTTTGACATCCAAGTCATAATCAATATACTTTAGTGCTTCACGATCTAATACAAACGGTGAAGCTAAGTTACAGTAATACGAAACGCCGTTATCACGAATCATAGCAATCACATTAAACCAATAATGCCGGTGGAAAAATATAATTGCTGGCTCCCGCGTTAACCAGCGCCGGCCATCTGACTCCGTTACTAAAGTATGATCATTGACTCCGATTATCTCGTTCTCCGATGTTTTTAAAATCATCGTGTCACGCCACGTCCGGTGTAAACTTCCGTCATGTTTATAACTTTGGATCGCGACCGATTCCCCTTCTTTCGGAATACGCATGCGCTGACCTACTTTCTGACGTTCATTACGTTGAAGTGATAACACCGAATTATCATGAACATTATATCAAAGTTTACACCAAATGACGAAATTTTATTACCAGACTTAGGCAAACGTTAATGCTTAGTCAACTTCACTTTTTTTTCCGTTAAAAATCGTTCAATTTGATCTAAAGCAAAGCCTTTCCGATAAAGCTGCTGTTTAGCCTTTTGCTGACGCTCATAGCCGCTGTAGCGCGCGGTTTTACGCCAAGTTTTTTCACCTTGTTCAACTAAGGCCGCCCATTCGCTGTCTTCGTCTTTAACTAAGTCCAACTGCCCAATAATTTGATTCGTTGTGTCACTATCAAATCCCTTTTGCCGTAAACCTAGCCGAATCTTTTGCTTGCGGGTGTTAAAACTTTGCTGACGATACCGCTTGGCTAATTTTTCGGCTAGTTTTAAACCATTAGTCAACAAAGTAGCGGGTTTAAATTCTTCTAAGGCAATGGTGATCAACTCAGACTTAACGCCTTTTTCACGTAATTTGGTCCGGATCACCTGGGGACCTTTATCGCTAGTTCGCATTGCGGTACGGACATAACTAGCCGCATAACCAGCATCATCCAATAAGTTAAGCTCATATAAACGGGCCACAACTTGCTGGCGCACTGCCAACGGAATATCATGTTGTTTCAAATAAATTCGCATTTCCATTTCCGTACGCAATTGGTACGATAAATAATTCAGTGCTAACTGATAGGCCTGCGCATGAGCTTCAGCGGTGTCGAGCTCCTTGCGCAACTCTGGCGTGATCTCCATTCCCTTGGCCAAACGAAATTGAATCAGCACACTTTCACTAACGGGAAAAGCATACACCTCATCGAGATAAATATTATAGCGACCCTTACGTTTTTGGGTTGTAATTTTCGTGATCGTCGGCATCGTGGTTGTGCCCTCCTTGCTCTATAAATCGTTTTGCTTTAATTATAACAAGCACCACTGCAGATGCAAATGTCTGTTCGCTTTTTCGCCACAGTTCGCGGCGCTATGTTATACTGGAACAGCAAATTTAAGCAGAAGTTTTTTATTTAAATTGAAATGATGGAGGAAATCATGCCTAAAGTTACTTATTTTCACAACATTCAAGTTGGTCAGCATTTTCCCTTAACGATCAAACGACTTGGCATCAATGGCGAGGGGATCGGCTATTATAAACGGACAATTGTTTTCGTTAAAGGTGCCCTACCTACAGAAGTGATCGTCGCCGAAGTGACGGCTATCGCGCCAAAGTTTGTGACCGCTAAAATTCATAAGCTGCGGCAAACTAGTGCACAGCGCGTTAGTCCTCGGGATGCCACTTATTATGGTCACGTTGGGGGAATTGAACTCGAACATTTAAGTTACCCGGCCCAGCTCGAATTTAAAGTCGATGTGATCCGACAAGCATTGGAAAAATTTAAACCCCGTGGCTACCAACATTACACCCTGCGGCCAACAATTGGTATGACCACCCCCTATGAATATCGCAATAAGGCGCAATTCCAAGTGCGGACAATTGCAGGGCATGTTGCCGCTGGTTTATACCAAGAACACAGTCATCAATTAGTGGATCTGAAAACATTTAGTACCCAACGGCCAATGACGATCCATGTGATTCGTCATGTTGCTGCTTTATTGGAAGAATTAGCCATCCCCATTTACGATGAAGAACAGAATTCTGGGATCGTTAAAACTTTAGTGGTTCGCGAATCTTTCAGCACTGGGCACCTGCAGCTTACTTTTGTAACTAATTCACGTAAATTACCGCACAAACGGGCGCTGCTCAGTCGCATTCAAGAAGAACTGCCGCAGGTCACTTCAATTATGCAAAACATTAATCAGGGCCGTACTTCGCTGGTTTGGGGAGCTGAAACCTTTAATCTTGCTGGGGACGACTATATTACTGAAACGTTAGCTGGGTTGACCTTTAAATTATCAGCCCGTGCATTCTTTCAGCTAAACCCAGCACAGACGGCCAAAATGTATGCCTTAGCTCGAGAAGCGCTACAATTAGCAGCTCATGAAAGTTTAGTCGATGCCTACTGTGGTGTCGGCACGATTGGCCTATCATTAGCGGACACCGCCAGTGAAGTTCGGGGAATGGATATTGTCCCGGCCGCCATTGCCGATGCACAGGCCAATGCTGCCTTGAATCAAATCACCAACGCCAAATATGAGGTTGGTAAAGCTGAAGAATTACTTCCCCAATGGTTAGCCGCTGGTTTTGCTCCTGATGCATTGGTTGTCGATCCACCACGAACAGGTCTCGATCCGGCACTATTGCAGGCAATTATTGATAGCCGCCCCCAAAAATTCGTTTACATCAGTTGCAACCCTTCAACCTTGGCTCGTGATTTAGTCAAACTCACTGCGGTCTATAATGTTGACTATATTCAATCGATCGATATGTTCCCACAAACTGCACGGGTGGAAGCAATTGTGCGCCTAGAAAAACGAAATCTTTACCGTTAAATCGTTTTCATATGGTAAACTAAACGTGTTTATGGTGGAAAACAATTTTGGCACTTCATGATTTTTATCATTAGAAGGAGGCTGCAATGCTTATGGACAACAAAATTTTAGTGACCACAACGGAACGGATTCCTGGAAAAGAATATGAAATTATCAGCGCAGTATTTGGCCTGACCACGCAGTCTAAAAATATTGCCCGCAATATTGGTGCCGGTCTAAAAAGTTTAGCTGGTGGCGAAATTCACGCCTATACAGAGCTGTTAACCGAGGCCCGGGATGTCGCCATCACGCGTTTACGCGAAAACGCCGTTGCCTTAGGCGCTGATGCCGTCGTCATGATGCGCTTCGATTCCGATTCGATCACTGACGGAATGGAAACCATTGCGGCGTACGGAACTGCGGTAAAATTTAAATAGATCAAGTAAATAGGCGTTCAGAATCGTTGCCGATTCTGAACGCCTATTTGGATTATGCCTATTAGTTCTGACTTAATTTATGGCCTAATTTAATAATGTAGTCGCGTAACTCATCCTTGATTTCTGGATGTTGCAGACCAAATTCAATATTAGTCGTTAAATAACCAAGTTTATTCCCTGTATCGTAACGTTTACCAGTAAACTCACGAGCAAAGACCCGCTGCGTTTTATTCATGTGGTCGATAGCGTCGGTTAATTGAATTTCGCCACCGGCATCTGGTTTTTGAATATTCAAACTATCAAAAATTTCGGGTGTAAATAAATAGCGCCCAATAATAGCCAAATCACTTGGTGCTTGATCTGGTTTTGGTTTCTCGACAAAACTTTGCACGTTGTACAAACCCTTTTCAGTTTCCGCAACTGGCTTGATCACACCATATTTAGAAACTTCATCATGGGGAACCTTTACAACGGCTAAAGTCGAAGCGTGAGTTTTATCGTAATCGTTCATTAACTGCTTAGTTAACGGAATCTTGGATTGCGTGATGTCGTCACCTAACATGACAACAAAAGGTTCGTCAGCCACAAAGTCCTGGGCCAACCGAACGGCATCGCCTAAGCCTTTAGGATAAGATTGTCGAATGAAAAACAAACGGACCCCAATATCAGTTGTGCTTTCAACTAATTTTAGCAACTTATCTTTATGCCGCTTTTTCAAAACCATTTCTAGCTCCGGCACCGAATCAAAATGATCCTCGATCGGCCGCTTGCCTTTACCAGTAATGATCAAAATATCTTCGATCCCGGCAGCTTTAGCTTCCTCAACTAGAAATTGAATCGTGGGCACATCCACGATCGGCAACATTTCCTTAGCCATTGCTTTAGTTGCCGGTAATAAACGCGTACCCAGCCCAGCAGCCGGGATAATTGCTTTACGAACCTTCATTATGTAACTACTCCTCCTTGCGAATTTCAACTTGGCGATTACGCCTAATGATTTAACGGAACAAAAATAGCCTCGCGGTTAGCGAAAGCGTCGTCAAATTAAATTCATTATACCGTATTTTTGCTTTCATTGGCAGTTTCCGTCTTTTTTCGTGAATGTAAATGTTGCATACGACCATTATTACGCTCTACTTCACCAAAAAAAGTGTACTGAAATACCACATTGATCATCGCACCAAACATCATGATCCAAGCAGAAAAATCCAGCCATAATAATAATACAATAAAAAAACCAATGGTTCCATAACTCAATACGGTTTGTGCAAAATAACGGACGTACAATGAAAACAATTGGGATAACAACAACCAGCCGATCGTGGTCAAAAGCGCCCCCGGCAGCACACTGCGCAGCCGTAATTTTACGTTAGGCAATAAATAATAAATCAAAACCAGCATTAAAAAAACCACCGTTGAGGTTACCGGCCATTTCAAAGTACTAAATAAATGCGGTAAACTAACTGGAATATTTAATAATGGCGTAACCCAATCCAAAACTTGCTGACCGAAACTGAAAATGACCACGATCATCACCAACGCGATTGCCAATAAAACAGTCATTAATAAGGAAATCGCCCGCAATAAAATTGGATTCTGTTGACCAAGCACGCCGTAAGTACGATCCATCATCCGTTTTAACGCGTTAACACCTCGGCTGCCGGCCCACCAAGTCCCGATCGCACCAATTGATAGCAGACTACTATTGCTATTGCCTTTAGGCATAAAATGTTCCGCAATCGGTAGAATTTGTTTAGCGATCGTAGGCGGGATTGCAGTAACCGCGTAATCAAGTATGTTCTGTCCATCAATATGTAACAGTGGCACCACGTTGCCGGCAAAGATGATCAAGGGAAACAACGAAAGTAGTTCCCAAAATGCGACGACCACCGCTGCATCATTGATACCTGAAGTTTTTAATTGGGCGATCAGCAGATAGACAAAACGCCATCTACGCTGACGTCGGTTCATAGGTAGCAGTTGCCGCGCCTTACTTTTAGCCAAATATTAGCCCTGCCTTCACTTAAAAAATCGCGCTTAAAAAGCGTCCTTCTTATTTTAGCACGAAAATACAGCGGTACCTAACACAACTAATTTACCATGAATATTTTCATCAGTCAGAATCTTTGCTATAATCAATCTGGATCGAAACAACTAATTTAGACATCCGATGATCGCTAAAACGAT
The DNA here is from genome assembly GCF_005405165.1 of Loigolactobacillus binensis. Classification (GTDB taxonomy): domain Bacteria; phylum Bacillota; class Bacilli; order Lactobacillales; family Lactobacillaceae; genus Loigolactobacillus; species Loigolactobacillus binensis. Next base: position 33,268 of record NZ_BJDN01000018.1, on the reverse strand, counting down.
CTAGATTCACATTTTATTAAGTAAATTAATGCGTTAAAGGAGCGATTAGATGGCTAGTGCAAAAATAATTTATGCAAGTATGACCGGTAATAATGAAGAAATTGCCGATATTGTTTCTGAAGCCTTGGAAAATTTAGGAGTTGATGTTGATGTTAGCGAAATTTCGCAGGCCGACACTGAGGATTTCGCCGACGTTGACATTTGTATTGTCGCAACCTATACCTATGGTGATGGCGAACTACCTGATGAAGCCGTTGATTTCTACGCTGATCTACAAGAAGAAGACCTAAGCGGCAAGGTTTATGGTGTCTGCGGCTCCGGCGATACCTTCTATGATGATAGCTTTGGCAAATCCGTCGATGATTTCGCCGCTGCCTTTGAAAAAACTGGTGCCATCAAGGGGGCTGATATCGTCAAAGTCGATTTAGAGGCCGAAGAAGAAGATATTGAACATTTAGAAGCTTTCGCTAAAAGTTTAGTTGAAAAGACAGCAAGTTTATAGCACAAATTGAACCCATAAAAAGACGTCCCGTCTAAAATCGAATTGATTTTTAGACGGGACGTCTTTTTACTATATTTTAGTCAATTGATTTAAGCTTTGTAACGAATTAACGGTAATGGCACCATCTTCAAGCCGATCATTATGGATGAAATCATACAACGCGGCCTGTAATAAATTGATCACTTGTTTCTGGCTGATCGTAATAAAACCAGCCGAAACCAACGAAGCAACTCCCTGGGCAATGATCCACATTCCCGTGATTACATTTTCACGATTTGCCGCCGCTAGCTGTTGTGCTGGCTTATAAGCAGCCAGCACTCGGCGTCCGTAATGATAAGTGAAGTCCTGCATCGCATTGGCTCCAAAATGATCCTCAATAAAAATTGCCCGGTATAATTTTGGATTGTTTTCGGCAAATTGAATATAATCTAAGGCAAGATCTAGTATCCGATCACCAGTGACTTCTTGGTTAAAAACTTGACTAACTAAATAATGCTGCAACTTCACCAAAATTGCTTGCTTCAAGTCAGCCATTGAACCAAATTCTTGATATAGCGGTTGCGTTGAACAATCAATGGCATGAGCAACTTTGCGAGCAGTAAAATTGGCAAAGCCTTGCGTCACAACTAACTCATACGCAACCGTCAAAATTCTTTCCCGCGTGATTTCTTTTTTTCTAACCATTATCTGCGCCCCTAATCTGATTTAGTCATTGGCTTAAAAATAACAGAAGCCTGTGAATTTTTAACGAACACAATTTGAAATTTTCTCCATCACATACCGGCAACAAGTAACTTCCACGAAAATTCCTTCCTCCTGATTAATCATTGATGACAAATTTATTGACCGGTGCTGCATTTATTTTGCTTCAAAGCAGGATCATTCGTTATACTAACAATAAGTAAATGTCAGTCGTTTGGTGCACGCTCCTATGTAGCTTGAACGATTGCAAAAGGCCTGTTTTGAACACATGTTAACGCCCCCCTGATTATTAATATTTAAGGAGTGTGTCATCCATGACTAAACCAGAATCTAAGCTTAAGTTAGGCCAGCGTCTTTTGATAAAAGCTAAAACCTTTGCCGAGCATATTCAGCGTTCTGAACCTGCACCGTTGCCCTTAGCACTTGAACAAGTCAACGCGCGTAAACTTAATCGCGGCCCGCTGTACACCTTTGATTAGCACCATATATTTTTCGTAATTAGCCTAGTCGCGCTAGGCTTTTTAACTGGAATCAATAAAAAGTAACGAAATAGCAAAAATTCATTGCACAAAAATAGCCGCTACTCTCCTGAGCAACGGCTTTTGCTGTCTACACTTAATTGGATTGAAATGACCCCTACTGGAATCGATCCTATGGCAATTCAAATTACATTCCCTGAAATTGATGAAAAGAAATCTATATCATATAATTGGTGTTGCCAACGCTCAACAAATTGTTGCCGCAGCAAAAAATGCTGTTGCTTGCTGTGATGAACTTAGCCAGAATATTCTTACTCGCTTATACCTAACTACTTATCCACCCACTGGCACATCCCTAGCCTTTGAAATTGGTTACGGTTATACACAATTTAATCAACGTAAAAAAGAAGCCCTGTTACAATTTGCCGAAGCATTTATGAGTGGTGAATTGTTAGGATTAAAGTAAGTCCAAGGGAAAATTTCCCACGGCCGAGAGAACAATTGCGCTCGGCTAATTTTTTAAGCTCCTAAAGCTGTATTCTGACATTTCAGACACCCTAAAAAAGAATCAAGCAAAAGCACAGGTGGTGAATCACGACCCCCTGGCATGTTCATTTATGTTCACTTTCTAAGTAGGAATCAAGCCAAATAATTTAAGGTGTGATCACTTGCAATTATTGCTAATTTTGCTATTATGAGTATATAAAAAGCGAACACCGTTGCGGGGTGTTCGCCTAGCGTGAGTTATAGCACGTGGTAATTGGTGGCTAACCCTTTTTGTGGTTAGCTTTTTTTATTATCTCGTAAGCTTTGGCAAAGTTGATTGCCGCCCTTGAGAGAATAAAAAGTATCACGGCGTAAACTGTTTGGGCACCTCACACGTTACTAAGTGGCACATCAGCATCACCACCCGTTGTTATAGAAAAAGTGTAATGATATGGCTTTTGTGCTATATCACTAAGCCGCAATAGGGTAGCTACTCCCTAAATTGACCATGAACTAAGTATATAGGGCGTTGCCACTAATGGCAATATTGTTTGAGTATCTCCACACTTATCTGCAGATAGTGGCGCTATACGGCATCCCTATGGCATTTTATCTACTTGTTATTACTACTTATTACTACCTTTGGCTACTTAGTGCTACTCGATTTTACTAGTTGCTACTCGACAGTATAAAAATAGCCGCCACTCACTTAAGAGTAACGACTTTCCCGCCCGCAACTTAGTTCAATTTACTACCTACGTTTTTACCTACGTTCCACTTCAAACTATATCAAATCATATGAAACTTTATTTTGATATAAACGCCTTTGTTACGGTATTCATAGCGCTAATTTCAAACGCTATGAAACGATATAAAACAGTGCTATGACCCCTACTGGAATCGAACCGGTGACCTATCGCTTAGGAGGCGATTGCTCTATCCTGCTGAGCTAAGGGGCCATAACATCTATTATTTCATGCTTTTAGAATCTTGTAAATACTGTTACCTGACGATTTTAGTAAAATCGAGTTAAAAGGTTGCAAAAATAGGGTTTTATAGTATCCTAATAAGAATATTCAGTCCGTAGCGCCATATATTAAGGGAAGTGAATTTATGGTCGCCCTATTAACCATTGTACTGCTTGTTTTATATATTACCGGGTATAATCGCACACACATTGATGAACCCGCAAAAATTTGTAACCATCGTGGTGAGCACCCGCTAATTAAGCTTTAACTAAAAAAATCGCCTTTTTTAAGGCGATTTTTTTAATATTCAGCTCATTAAATTGAACACAATAATGGTTAATACGATTTTTCGATTTGTAAAAACATTTTTTTAAAGTTATGTCGGCGTAAACCACCTAACAAAGTATCGCTGACAAAGTCCAATAAGCGCTGGCGCCAAGCACGTGCAATAACTTTTTCTTCATAAATAATTTTACTTTTATCAGTTTCAACCGGTAGCATATCATACTTGACTTCATAACGATTAAACTCAGTGACCGTTTGATAATGATAGCTCCGATTAAGAATATTTTTAGTGATCGTCACTTGTGCACGGGTCGCATCATCTAACTGTTTTTGATAAGTAAAACCTTCTAACTGCGTTGCCGTAAGTCGTCGACCAGTATGCGCATGAATTTCAAAAAGTTCTGCGTCGATGATCTGATGGTAGAGAAACGCTGCGGGAACATTGAGTAGCTGTTCAATTTTCATTTACGGTCACCTCCATAAGCAATGTTCTGATTGGTTGTTAGTATACGCTATCCTTAGCAAAATTTAAATCATTCCGGCGTTTTTTTTGCTACCAATCCGGCAATTTTTTGGTATAGCGTGATCAGCTCACTAACTGCATCGCGATAGGTGATCGTACTCATCAAATGATCTTGGGCGTGGATCAACAATAGTGTCATCGGTACCGTTTGCCCCTGTGCCTCCCGCGTCAATAATGTGGTTTGCGCATTACGCGCATCATTTAATGCCGTGCCTGCCGCTTGCAAGCGCTGGCGAGCCAACACAAAATTATCAATTCTAGCCGCTGCAAGTGCTCCCTCCAATAAACTATGCGCTTGCGTACTGCTGGTCATAATTGTCATGACCTCGGCCACATTATGTTCAATCATGCTGGTCGCCTTCGTTCGTCTTTCTCCGTTTGCCTTTATTCAAGCGATTACGCTGCCGCTGTTTTTTCTTCTTTGGTTTAAGCGGCACTGCAGCTGGTTTGGTCACTGCCGGTTTTCTCCTTGGTTGCCGCAATTCATGTTCTGGCTTAGTAGTGGTCAATGTCCCTTGAAACAAATAACCGCGTGCTACTTGGTAACGGCTACGCACCAACTGTTTCAAATCACGATATTGACGTTCATTACCTAAGGTGATCACCCAGCCAGCATGGCCCATGCGGCCTGTCCGACCAGCACGATGAATATAGGTGATCAGATCCGGTGGTAGATCATAGTTGACCACCGCTGGCAAAGCCGCAATATCCAAACCACGACCAGAAACATCGGTGGTCAATAGTAACTTGATCTGCCGTTTGCGCAACGCATTTAAAGCTTGTTCTCGTTCGGTTTGTCGTAAATTACCATCTAAAATTGCCAGGGGCACATGCTGATGACGCAACACTTGGGCCACTTTTTCAAGTTCAGCTAAGGTAGCAAAGAAAACCAACCCATAAAAATCTTCCAAATTGCTTAGTCGCCGCAATAAATCACTGCGCTTGCGAATCGGCGCCTCTAAAAAAAGCTGTTGAACTTCACCAGCACTAGTATCTTCAGCCCGAACGTCAAAAGTTTTGACGGCTACGCCAAACCATTTCGGTAGCTCATCCAGAACCGGAATTTTAGTAGCCGAGAAAAAGGCTAACTGAGTTTCTCCTGGTGCTTTGCGGACAATATCCCGAATCATTTCCCGACTTTCATCAGTCAACAATTTATCGGCCTCATCAATAACAATGGTCTGTAAAGTGTGCATTTTAACCTTACGAAGCTCAACTAACTCTAAAAGTCGGCCTGGTGTAGCGACGATCACTTCAGGCTTTTTCTTTAAACGCTCGATCTGCCGCCGAACATTAGCACCGCCGACCACCGCCTGAATGTTAACGCCAGCCGCCTTAGCAAAGGGTTGGATCGCGGTTCGTTCCTGCATGGCTAGTTCTTGAGCCGGTGCTAAGATCAATAATTGTAAACCGTCACCTGGAACTACTTTTTCCAGCAACGGTAGCGCAAAGGCCAAAGTCTTCCCCGATCCAGTAGGTGCTAAACCTAACACTGAATCCTCAGACTTCAAGGGTTGATATACTGCGGTTTGAATCGCAGTTGGTGCTTCAAAACCTAGCGTTTGCCAAACCGGTTCAAAAATCTTACTGACCATTATTTTTCTGCTCCTCTATATCCGCAGCAAAGACGATTCCTGCTGAACGGCGTAAATCATACAAGACCTGATTGACCTGACGGCTTAATTTTAAAGCATTGATCGCCGCTTTACGATCATTCTCCGTAATAATCCGGTAAAAATCAGCTGCTTCATGGATCATTGGATTAGTCGCCGGTGTTGTCCCTAGCGCAACGGTCGTATCATCCTTATGCAAGGTAACTGTGGCTAAGTCGGCAGCATTAGGTCCTAATGCCAACGTTTCGTGTAACCCATAAATCTCCGATGGTAAATATGAAGTTGCGTTTTTACCAATAATCAACGTAACATCAAAATCTGGATAACGGAGGACAGCAGTACCGCGCCCATCAATGCCATTAGGCAATAAATTAGCGTAATAATGCAGCGCCTTAGGAACACCAAACCAAGTGACCGCATCGTAAACCACGTAAACACCTAAATCTTGGAGTGCACCGCCGGAAAAGCGCGGTGAAAAGATATTTGGCTCCTCGCCAGCTAAAAAGCGGTCATAACGGGAAGAATATTTCATATAACCTAACACAGCCCCTTGCAATTGATCCAACTGTCCAATTGCTTTGGTCACGGCTTTAAAGTTCGGCTCGTGAATATGGCGTGCCGCTTCAAACAAGAATAATTTCGGCTTATTTGACAACAACGCTAAAATATTGGCCATTTCGCTGGGATTAGAAAAAGCTGGTTTCTCAACGATCACATGCTTATCCGCTGCTAAGGCCAATTTAGTTTGTTCAAAATGTAAACTATTTGGGGAGGCAATATAGACTACTTCAAACTGACCTTCCGCAAAGAAACGATTTAAATCCGTAAAAGTTTCCGTTGCCTGATATTTGTCCGCTAATGTTTGTGCTTTTTCCTGACTACGCGAATAAACACTAGTCAACTGATATTTTTTAGTGGTCAAGGCTGCTTCAACAAATTGTTCAGTGATCCAATTAGTGCCGATGATCCCAAGTTTTAACATAACCGCACCTTTCCTTTCGCATGCTCTTTCTAGGCTTAATTTTACCTTAGTTGGCCTTAAAAAGCGATAATCCTGCGTGTAATTAAATACAACAAAATTCAGTTAGATTATTCACTGTATTTACCGCTATGGATGAGTTAAACGTGGTATCATGTAGCTATATTATTTAGGACTAACATAGACAAATTTTAAAGTTACGTTAACCAATGAAGAAGGTGCTAAGGCGTATGTTGAAAGGCTTTGTTGTTCGTGGTCAAAGATGGCTAAAAAAAATATCCTTACCAAAACTAAAGTGGCCGGCTAAAACTGAGCCACAGCATGACTTAGCGGCCATTTATATGGGAACGTGGCTATTTTATGATGCTAAGCAAGCCCGTCACCATCAATTACAGATTTCATCACAATTGGCCATTCATATTGACGGCCACCCTTTAGCCGGAACGGTCACCATATTAACCGCACAACGGTTACTTTTTCTCGATCAATATGGCTATGAGCTACAGATCACTGCAGTAGCCGAGCAACCTTACGAAATTTATGATGAAGCGGACCACCGTACTTATTCCATCCAAGCCAAACAATAAACTTAACAACCGTACTACAAGATAAAAAAATCCGCTGGTCGGTTTAAAAAGGCGCCACAACTTGGCTGTTGTGACTCCTTTTTTTGCATAAACGCCTTTCACTAAATTTTCAGAAAGCCATGCTATAATCCGCTTATTCTATTTTATTTAGTGAGGAATTTTGATAATGGAACAAAATGGACTTAAACGCGAAATGGGTTTAGCCGCGGCACTGGCAACGGTAATGGGCACCGTGATCGGTGGTGGTGTTTTTTTCAAAGTGGCTAGCGTCACCAGCGCGACCGGTACCGCTAACTTAACTTTATTCGTTTGGTTATTTGGTGGCCTGTTAACTATCTGTGCCGGTTTAACCGTGGCGGAGTTGGCGACGGCAATTCCCCAAACTGGCGGTGCCATTAAATACATCGAATACACTTACGGTAAACCTTGGGCTTTTTTGTTAGGCTGGGCACAAATGCTGATCTATTTTCCCGCCAATGTTGCCGCACTATCTATTATTTTTAGTACCCAACTGCTCAATCTATTTCACCTTAACCCTCAGCTTCTGATTCCGTTGGCGATCATCTGTGGCGTCAGCATTACTTTGATCAACTTTTTAGGTGCGCGGGTCGGTGGTGCACTACAAGTTTTGACGTTAATATTTAAATTGATCCCGATCAGCCTGATCATTATCTTTGGTTTATTAACCCGGGACCCCGTTCATTTCACCTTACTCCCGTTATCCGCAGGTCCGCACCAGAACTTCTGGACGGCTTTAGGTGGGGGCTTATTGGCCACGATGTTTGCTTACGATGGGTGGTTGAATGTAGGCAGCCTTGCAGGTGAATTGCGCCGACCACAACGGGACCTACCATTAGCCATTATATTAGGTTTAGCACTGATTACTTTGATCTATTTTGTTATTAATTTCGTTTTTTTGCGCACGTTACCTCTAACTGCTTTACAAGGCAACCTTAATGCAGCAGCCGACGCGGCCCGCCAAATTTTTGGTGCTTTTGGCGGTAAGCTAGTCACCATCGGCATTCTAATTTCTGTTTATGGTGCGATCAACGGCTATACCTTAACGGGGATGCGTGTTCCTTTCGCTTTGGCCTACGAAGATCAATTACCATTTAGCCAGTATTTTTGCCGGTTAACGCCACATACCAAGGTCCCTTATCTAGCCGGGTTATTTGAACTAGGTGTTGCCATCATAATGATGTTATTAGGTAGTTTTGACCTTTTAACTGATATGTTAGTTTTCGTGATCTGGCTATTCAGCTTATTGATTTTTATGGCGGTATTTATTTTACGTCGCCGTGAACCGGACATGCCGCGACCGTATAAAGTGCCGGGTTATCCTCTAGTGCCACTATTCGCTTTAGCCGGTGGTGCCTTTATCTTGCTAGAAACTCTATTCACGCAACCTGTTCTGGCACTAACTGGTATTGGTTTGACGGCAATCGGCTTACCGCTTTATTATGGTCACCAGCGTACAAAAAGGCGGCTATGATTAACTGATCATACATTGGGAAAAATAACTAAAAGGTCGCGCCATCAATAATAGATGGCGCGACCTTATTTCATACGATCAATTAGTACCTGGTCAATAAAATATTGGTGGATCGATCAAGCGCTGACCTGCGCTTTTGCTAAATAACAACTATCAGCAAATACCATCAATCACGGTTGCTTGACCTGACGAAGCGGCCCTTTTGTTTTTTTAGGATCACGTCGTGCCTGTAAGGCTAATAAAATTGTGATCGTATCCACTGCCTCTTGAAATAACGCGCCTACTAGTGCTGGGATCACGCCGGTTGCCGCAACTAACATTAAAATGACTAAAATACCAATACCGATCAAAACATCCCCTTTGGCGATTCGCATGGTATCTTGAGCAATCGCCACTGCCCGCGCCACACGGTTAAGATCATCTTTTAAAATTACCACATCAGCGGATTCACTGGCAGCAGTTGCGCCATGAGCCCCCATCGCGATCCCCACATCAGCGGTGGTCAGTGAAGGCGCATCGTTAACGCCATCGCCTACCATAATAACGGGTTGTTGCGTTGGTGGTACCGCCTGTAATAAATCAATTTTATCTTGTGGTAGGCAACCGGCGTGAACTTCATCAACACCAACTTGTTGCGCGATCTTAGTGGCAATAGCCGCTTGATCACCGGTTAACATCAACACCTGTTGCAGCCCGGCTTGCCGCAAAGTTTGAATAGTCGCTGCCGCTTCCGGCCGTACTTGGTCGCTAAATTCAATATACCCAACGTATTCACCGGCCACGGCCACGTGGATTGCTGTTTGCTGCGTTGGTGAGCGCGTAATTGCCGGCGCCACGTAATTTAGTTTGCCGACCTTAACCTGCCGGGTGCCTACCATTGCCGCAACTCCAGCGCCTGTCACCTCATTTAAATGACTGATTGGCAATAACTTGGTCGGACCAACATAATTCACCAACGAACGGGCTAAAATATGGCCTGATTGTTGCTCAGCACTAGCGGCCAATTGACATAATTCTGTAGCACTTAATTGGGCCACTGTAACAACTTGCGTCACCGTCAACTGGCCTTGCGTGATCGTCCCCGTTTTATCAAAAGCGATCGTACGCGCCTGAGCTAATTTTTCAATCGTAGTACCTGTTTTGACAATAATACCATTACGACTGGCACGACTCATGCCCGCTACCAGTGCGATCGGTGCTGCAAGAATCAGCGGACAAGGTGACGCTACCACCAAAACTTCAGCAAAGCGAACAGGGTCGCCAGAAAGTGCCCAGGCCACGCCAGCGATCAGTAACGCAATTAATGTAAAGGGTACGGCATAGCGATCGGCCATTCTAACAAAATGGGCCGGTTGCTCCTTAGACGTTTGCACTAATTTAACGATGGCTTGATATTGACTGTTAGCCGCAACCTGATCAACCACCATTGTTACCGCAATATCACCATTGACTGCACCAGATAGTAATTCCGCACCCACTAATTTTTCAACTGGCCGGGATTCACCGGTTAAGGAGGCTTCGTTAAAACTGGATACTCCACTGAGTACACGACCATCTACCGGCACCATTTCTCCTGGCTTAACGATCAGATGATCGCCGACAGCCACCACGGAGACTGGAATATCGTTTAATTGGCCATTAACTAGCCGGTGAGCCACTTGCGGTGAATGATCCAGCAAGGCTTTTAACTCAATACCAGCACGTTGCGCTGCATAATCTTCTAAGGAGTCACCACCGGTCAACATGACCAGTACCAATAGGCTAGCCCAGTACTCACCCACTGCTAAGGTAGCCCCAACGGCTAAAATAGCCAACAAGTCCACCCCATACTGACCGGAACGTAACGTTTTCAACATATCGATCAACATAATGATCGTCATCACGATACCCAACAAAGTGACCAAGCTTTGTGCTGCCAAAGCTTGATCAAAAATGAATTGTAATCCTAGCGCAACAACGCCAACACCGACGGTTGCCCCAAATTGATAACGATGTTCCATCAGCTCACCTCCAGTCCTTTTACTCTATCATCCATGTTTGCATGAAGTAAATAAATTAAACCCTAACTAAAAAATTATATCTAAAAAGCCAGTCACTGCAGCTAGTTGATCAGTGGCAGCATTGATACCACCCTTAAAACTAGTTGGTAACTGGTCTCAGTTCACAAGATTAAAAATTTAATCAAATTAAGTACTAGAATTATTTTTTTAAAGCTGGTTAACTTGCCACAATCTATTTTTGCTAAAAGGTTTCGTATAAAGATTTCCCATCGGCTAGTTCCGTTTGTAAACGTTGGAATTCATGCTGTTCAGTCGGAGTTAAGTCAACGCGCGGTGCCAATTGCTGAATTTGTTTGATAAAAACATGTTGAATGCTAAAGTGCTGATTCTGTAGTAGCGCGCGTACCGTAAATTTAACCACTAATTGATCGCCGGCGTATAACCGGAACGTTGACCCTGTATGCTCAAATAGTCGGTGTGGGTAAGCCTGCCACCATTCATATTGTTGACCTTTTCGATCTTGAAACAATAAGTAATACTGCCCTGACTGGCGTTGCCATGGTTCAACAACGGTTAAAGTTAGTTCATCACGTTCACCATTTCGATAGCCCATGATTGACCACTCCTCTTATTAACTTCATAATCATTATAGCAAAAAGTAAGCGCTTAAATCAATAGCCGGTATCATAAAAACTAATTTTTTCTTAAAATAATCAAAAAAGTAAAACTCACTATCGACGCCTGCACAATAAACGTGCGTTGCCAGCAACTCTGCCTGGCTACACTTTAAAATGAATTCGCCACGCTAATATAAAGAAAGGATCGTGACGTATATTATCTATACCACGATCCCTTCACTTAATAATAAACCTATCAGGAGTGTAACTTAACTATACCGGAACTTCCCTGCCGGGCCAAATAATATGCTAGCGGGTTTGACGTAAAGCCGCTAATAATTTTTTAGTAGTTTCGAGATCTAACGTTGACGCGTGCTTTAAAGCCGCCACCAGTGGTCCAACCTCATCAGGTTGGGCACCAGCAGTTACCGCTAAGCTTTTTGCCTGCAGCGCCATATGCCCCTGCTGAATGCCGGTTGTCACTAGCGCTTTCAAGGCCGCCAAATTTTGGGCCAATCCTAAGGCAGCGATCACTTGCATCAATTCTTCGGCCGACGAGATCGCCGCTAAGCGCTGATTCGGCAAAACCGCTGGCAGTAACTTTGTTGCCCCACCGACAAAGCCGACTGGCAACGGCAACGTTAACTGTCCCCGTAAAGTTGCAGCATCCACTTGCCATTGACTGAGTCCCCGGTATTGACCATCACGCGCTGCATAAGCATGGGCCCCACTTTCAATAGCCCGAAAATCATTGCCAAAGGCTAAAACGGCAGCATCCACACCATTCATGATTCCTTTATTGTGAGTTACTGCCCGGTATGGATCTAATTGTGCGATCCGACTAGCAGCAGCAATCCTTTGAGCCACCTCGGCGCCAGTAAACTGACCACTAGCCAATCCGGCCACTGGAATTGCACCCGTGACCGTAACCAAGCTTGCGGTAGCGTAGTTGGATAAAATACTCATCAATACCGGCGCTGCCAGTCGATCTTGTAGCTGTTGTGCCACGGCCTCCAACATGGTGTTCAGCATGTTCGCTCCCATTGCTTGTTGAACATCCACACCGAGATCGACTGACAGATCATGCTCACTTAATTGGCGCAATCGTAGCCAGCGTGCACCGCCACCTCGTTGTTGTAATGATGGGTGTGCCGCATTGGCAATTTGCAATAAATCATTCTCTTGGGCAGTAATTTTAGCCGTTAAAGCCGCTACATCGGTTACCTGCGCCAAAATAATCTGACCTGTCAATATGCGTTGAGGTTGACTAGCCGTAAAGCCGCCACCTAATGCAGCCAAGCGCGCACCATTACTGGCGGCAGCGATCACGGAAGGTTCTTCGGTGACCATCGGAACTTGATAGGTTTTGCCGTTGACTATTAAATGACGTGCCAGGCCTTCAGGTAAGGCAAAAGTCGTCAGTTGATTTTCCACTAGTTGATCAGCACGTTCTTGGGTCAAGCCGGTGTGATTGGCAAAAAAAGCGGCATCCCGCGGTGTTAAAAGTTTGTGACTGACCAACGCAGCAATTCGCTGCAGCCGTTTAAGCTGGTAAAATTTTTTAGACAAATTTAAACGCTCCCTCTATGGTAAGGAAATATTTTTCGACAGATCAGGCAATGACTTAATAGCAGTGCCTGGTTTATTATTTATTTTAGCACGTCGCGCATTAAGAAAATTTGTCAACTTAGTTAAAAAATAACTGAAAATGTTATATACTTATGCTTGTTGACGATTTGTAAGTTAATACAATACTTGATAAGGTGGAATTCAAATAATGAAAAAACTTTTGGGCATTTTCGGGGCTGCAGCGGCAGCACTCTTATTGGCCGTTGCACCAGCAACAACACCAACACATGCTGCTAGTAAGGCCGTTACAGCTGAATTAAATAAAAAAGGCACCTTGCAAATTGGGTTAGAAGGTACGTATCAGCCTTATGGTTATCATGAAAATGGTAAATTAACCGGCTATGAAGTTGAAGTTGGCCGTGCTGTTGCCAAAAAATTGAAATTAAAACCTGTTTTCGTGGAGACCCAATTTGATTCATTGATTGCCGGCTTAAACGTTAACAAGTACGATTTAGTATTAAATGACATGGCGATCACCAAGCAGCGCAAGGCCAAGTATCGGTTCACCACACCCTATATTTATAGCAAATCTGAATTAGCGGTTAAAAAAGGTAATACAGCGATCAAAAAAATCACGGACATCAAAGGTAAAAAAATGGCGCAGACGACATCAAGCAACAATGCAACCGATGCTCGCCGCCTAGGCGCAACGATCACCTCCAGCACTGGTTTTGAACAGTCGATCGAACTCGTCGAACAAGGCCGCGCCGATGGAACGATCAATTCCGTTGAAGCCTTTGGTGCTTATATGAAACAGAAACCTAATGCTAAAATTAAATTGATCAGTGGCGGTTCTAAGCTAGAAACCCAAGAAATTGCCGGTATGCTGAATAAAAAAGACAAGCATTTAACCAAATCAGTCAACAAGGCCTTGAAGAGTTTGCGTAAAGATGGTACGTTAAAGAAAATCTCACAGAAATACTTTGGTACTGATGTAACCAAAAAATAACGTTAATTTTTGAGTGGAGCAGCGGGTTCAAGCATCATCTAAGTGACGCGGATGAGTACCAGCTACCCCACTTTTTTTACATAAGCACGTGAAAGGATGTTCTATATGTCGAGTAGTACTTGGGAAATTATTACTTCTTCCTTGCCGCAAATTCTTACGGCAGCAGCTAAATATACGATCCCTTTGACCTTGATCTCATTCGTGTTAGGCCTTTTGCTAGCACTACTTACGGCCATGGTTCGTTTATCTTTATTGCGGGGTCCCTTCCAAATAGTCCGCGGTATCTTCTGGGGTTATGTTTGGATTTTTCGTAGTACACCGTTACTAGTACAATTATTCATCGTTTTCTTTGGTCTACCTAATCTTGGCGTTCAGTTTAGTCCTTGGACGGCAGCAATCATTACTTTTACTTTAAATGTCGGTGCTTACAGCTCAGAAACGATTCGGGCCGCTATTCTTTCCATTCCGAATGGTCAATGGGAGGCTGCGTTAACGTTAGGCATGACCCGCCGCCAAGTTTTATTCCGAATCATTTTACCGCAGGCAGTTCGTGTTTCTTTGCCGCCACTTTCAAATTCATTTATCGGCTTGGTCAAAGATACTTCCTTGGCATCCAGCATCACGATCGTAGAAATGTTTACGGTTGGCCAACAGATCTCTGCTAAGACTTATGAGCCCTTATTGCTGTATTCGCTGGTCGCCTTAGTCTATTTAGTGATCTGTACCGTGTTGACAGTTCTACAAGGCTATCTCGAAAAATGGACTTCACGCTACGTGCCAACACAACATTGATCAAATAAGGAAGGAGCCTTTATCTTGCTAAAACTTGAACACGTTAATAAAATTTACGGCGAACGCCACGCATTAAACGACGTTAACATTGCCTTTCCTGAGCATAAAACAACGGTTATCGTTGGGCCATCTGGTTCTGGTAAATCAACCTTATTGCGCTCGTTAAACCTATTGGAACGGCCGGAAAATGGTCTTTATCATTTTGATGATCTGACCTTAGACTTTAGTAAATCAATTCCAGAAAAGAATATTCTGAGCATTCGTCGGCAAACTGGAATGGTTTTCCAGAGTTTTAACTTGTTTCCTCATCTATCCGTCTTAAAAAACGTAACGGAAGCACCGATCCACGTTTTAAAACAATCAACTGCAGCGGCTACTTCGACGGCCAAAGATTTATTAGCTCAAGTCGGTTTAGCGGATAAGGCCGATCAATTTCCAACCGCCCTATCCGGTGGTCAACAACAGCGCGTCGCTATTGCTCGTGCTTTAGCAATGAAACCAAAATACTTATTTTTCGATGAACCTACTTCAGCCTTGGATCCAGAGCTAGAAGCAGGTGTGCTCCGGGTGCTTTTAAAATTAGCTCAAGAGCACAACTCAATGATCGTTGTGACCCATAATATGGAGTTTGCGCGGGGAGTCGCTGATCAGATTATTTTCCTAGAAGAAGGCGAGATCCTCTATAGTGGCGATCCTAAAACCTTCTTCACTGAACCGACGGAACGGATCCACGAATTCTTATCCGCAATGAATTTCATGGTTAAAGCATAATATTGTAAAAGCGTCAGCTGGTAAAATTTTGCCAGCTGGCGCTTTTTGATCATCAGTAACTTATTTGAACTTCGCCCTGTTCCTGTAATTGGTTAAGATGTTCGTATAAGATCCCTTCGCGAACGCCATTTTGGGAGAAAACTACCCGATCAGAATCCAAGAAACGAAGGATCGTGACGATCGGCGTCATACCTCCAGCAATAATATCTGCACGGTCCTTGGCCAGACCAGGAATTTTTTTACGACCGGCCAGATCTTCACTGATCACTTTAGCGTAGACATCGTTGACCTCGCCAACTGTCATCCGAAAACCATGAATATCTTCAAAATTCAGGACGTGTTTTTCTTTACGGCGAATTTTGGCTAAGGTGCGGTTACTACCACCTAAAGCAACAATCGGTAAGTTTTGGCCCCGGTGTAGCCACCAAACACCATTAAACAACCGATTAACAAAGGTCGTTTCCCAAAATAAATCAGCGGCCTTAACGTGATCAACTCCGTCCTTGTAAAAAGTTTCGGTTAAATTAACGGCGCCGATCGGCAAGCTGATCAAATTTTGCGCCTTACCATTTTGCACTAAAACAAGTTCACAGCTGGCACCACCGGTATCCATAATCACACAATTGGTCACTGGTAACGTGTTGATCACCCCTAAGTAATCATAATAAGCCTCCATCGTACCTGGAATAACCTCAATTTTTAAACCAGCCACCTCATCTGCCACCCGTTTAATAAACTTTTTCTGATTTTTAGCACTGCGCACTGCCGCTGTAGCGACTGCCCGCAAGGTAACGTTCGGTAATTGCTGATAAATAGCCGCAAATTTTTTCAAAGCGGCAATTGTACGGTCAATTGCTGCGGTTCGTAATAGCTGCTCTTTTCCCATATCTTCTGATAAGCGCACCATTTCCTTATGCTGCTGGGCAGCCCGAAAGCTACCGTCTTCATCAATTTCTGTTACCGACATTCGAACTGAGTTAGAACCCAGATCGATGACCACAAAGTTTTCCATTTCACGTGCTCCCTTTATAAACTGATTAAAACAGTCCTAATCTTCATCCAATGGCGACCATGGTTTTTGCATTGGTACAAAATGCGTTGGCGGTGCAGTTTTTGGCTCAACCGTTCGCCGCTGCGCCGCAACCGCTTCTTTCAACAAACTGGCCTGAACATCTAGTGGGGTCAACCCGCGCCGATCGACTTTTTGGTAGCTACCATCGGCTTGTAACACACGTGTTTTCAGGTTATCTTGCCACATCAACTGGTAAATATGAACGATCTGCGCCTTAATATCGGGTTGTAAAATAGGAAAAAGTAATTCCACCCGCCGACTTAAATTGCGATTCATCAAGTCAGCAGATGATAAGTACAATTTCTCTTCACCGCCAGCATAGAAATAATAAATACGGCTATGCTCTAAAAAGCGCCCAACAATTGAATGAACGGTGATATTTTCGCTGATACCAGGCAAACCGACCTTCAAACAGCAGATTCCCCGGATGATCAAATCAACTTTCACACCAGCCGCTGCCGCTGCATAAATTTTTTCGATCATTTTTTTATCGGATAGGGAATTCATTTTCATCCGGATCAATGCCTTTTTACCCGCTTTAGCATTGGCAATCTCATCGTCGAACCGCGCATTTAAAAACGGGCGCAACGTTAACGGGGCAATATTCAGCTCCGCAAAATGTTCCGGTTCAGAAAAGCCCGACAACATATTGAAAATATTTGATGCATCCACACCCATTTTCGGATCGGCTGTAAACAGGCCCATATCTGTATATAAACGCGCCGTAACATCATTGTAATTACCAGTCGCCATGTGCATGTAACGGCGAATACCATCACCTTCACGACGTACGATCAATAGTAACTTACAGTGTGTCTTTAGACCGACCAAACCATATATCACGTGGCAACCTTTTTTCTCTAATTGTGTTGCCCAATGAACATTATTTTTTTCATCAAACCGCGCCTTTAGTTCAACTAGAACCGTCACTTGCTTGCCATTTTGGGCAGCAGCACTTAAATACTGAATGATCGGTGAATCACTGGACACCCGGTAAAGTGTCATTTTAATGGCTAAGGTATTCCGATCATTGGCTGCCTGTTTGATCAGCTGAATCACCGGGTCAAAACTGTCATAAGGATGGTGGAGGAACAGATCCCGTTGGCGAATCGCAGCAAATAAATCGGCTTGCCGCAAAACCGGTGGTGTGTAAGCTTTAAACGGCTTATACAATAATTCAGGGTGATTTTTAACTGCTTTAACTAATTTACTGAGCACGGTTAAATCAATCGGACCTTTGATGTCATAAACATCGGCTTCGTGAACTGCTAAGGCTTTGATCAGCCGTTTGCGTAACGTTTTACTAGTTTCCGCCGCTAATTCCAACCGCATCACTTTGGTATGTTCACGCATTGCCAGCTGATGCACGATTTCTTTCATTAGATCCGAAGCATCCTCTTCGGCAACGTCAAAATCCATATCGCGGATCACCCGAAAAGTTTGAACCTCTTTAACCTTAAACCCGGTAAACAACTCACCGATAAACGGTTTGATCACATCTTCCAATAAAATAAATTGATTATCACCTGGTAAGGTCACCACTCGTGGAAAAACATTAGGGACTTGTACCATCGCAAAGCGGCGGGCTTTTTTTTCATCCCCATGAGCATCATTTTTCAATAAACGGAGCGCTAAATTCAGTGTATTGTTACCAATAAACGGAAACGGCCGTGAAGCATCAACCGCTAACGGTGTCAGCACTGGATACAACACTTGGTGGAAATATTGGCTACAAAAGCTAAGCTGCTTTTTCGATAAGCGATCATAGGTCAACAAGCTGATCCCCACTTTTTCCAGTTGTGGTAATAGTGAGCGGGTCCAAGTCGAATATTGTTTTTCAACTAGTGGATGAATCTTGGCGCTTAAGGCAGCTAATTGTTCAGTGGGCGTCAGCCCCGCCACATCTGGTGTTGCGTAGGCCACAGCCTGCATTTTCCGCAGCGAGGCTACTCGAACCATGAAAAATTCATCGAGATTACTTTGGGTAATACCTAGAAAACGCACTCGCTCCAATAAAGGATTAGTTTTGTCCCGCGCTTCTTCTAACACCCGATCGTCAAAATCGACCCAGCTTAGTTCCCGATTAACAAAGTACTCTGATTTAGCAAAATTCATCGCAAACTCCCCTTTCGCTGTAAAATTGGCTGTAAGCCGTAAACATTAGTGAAAAAGTCCGCCTTTTGCGCAAAAGTCCATTTCTCTAACTCAATATCGGCGTTGGCAGTAGCCGTCACGGTAATCGTTGTCCGGCGGATACTGACGCTGATCGCACTGATCTTGGCTTGATGACTATCGTCCAAAGCGTCAGCTAAACGTAAAATGGCGGCTAATTTGGCGATCACTAAACGCTGTACTAAAGGAAGTTGATTGAAGTGACTTAAATCTGCCGAAGGTGCCGCTGAACTATGGTAACGGGCAACTGCCGCCACAATTAATTGCTCGGTATGATCCAAACCTAAGATCTCGCTTGCACGAATAATATATTCAGAATGAAAGGCGTGTTGATTGGCATCTAAATATAAACCGGTATCTTGTAAAATAGCGGCCAGCTGCAGCAACAAGCGTTCACGGCGACCTAGCCCATGAATTTTACGCAACCGATCAAACAACTGCACCGCAAATTTCAATACTTGTTTCTGGTGACCAGTGTCAATATTATAACGTGCTGCCACGTGCTGGGTTGCGGTGATCACCGCAGCATCAAAATCCCAGTGCTTATATTTTCCATTATGACTACCTAAATGCACCATAAAGCCATCCAGCAACTTAATATTGGTCAACCAAATTGTTTTCGTCTGCAACGCATCTAAAATTTCGTCTAATAACAAAAACGTTGGGGCAACTTCAGTGGCTTCAAGTTCTGGTAACTGTTCGTCATTTTGTAATTCTTGCGGTGATAAAGTCATCACTTGGTGATAGCGTTGATTAAACTGCTGGTGACTGATCGTTAAACTACGCTGACCCATTGGGATCATTTTTTCCAATAGCGTTAGTTTGGATCCCATTAAAATCACCTGGCCAAACGCCTCTTGCGGTAAAAAGCGTAAAATATCCAACAATTTAGAATGAATATAATCGGCTAAAATAACCTCATATGCGGTTGCACGCCGTTTTAACTCCGCCATCCGCTGCGCCACTTGTAAAGGGCCTAGTTGTAGCTCGCGCGTCAACGTTAACTCACCCCGTTGGAAAACCATTAAGGTGATCGAGCTGGCTCCGAGTTGCAAAAGCACGGTATTCTGCTGACTCAGCGTGTGAAAATTCGGTAAGTAAATGGCCGTTGCTTCATAGCGAAATAATAATTCTTCACTGACGGTCATAAAATGAACCGTCAACCCCGTTTTAGTATAGATCTGATCGCGCACGAAATTAATATTTTCGGCTGAAGTGATCGTATGACTTGCGACAACTCGCTGCTCGGTCACACCATAGTCTTGCATCAGCTGCTGAAAACCACGTAGCGCGTCGATCGCAGCGTTAACTGCATCCACATCGATTCCACCATCCGAAAATAAGCGCTCACCTAATGCAACCGGTGCGCTGACTCGTTCAATAACTTCTAAGGTCCGCAAATTAAAAATACTGAGATCCAAGCTTTGTGCACTGATCACGATCCCGCCAAAAAATTTTGTCTTCACCATTGCCCCACCTCCGCAAAATACCATGACCAAACTTTTCAATTTAACGGCTTAAGCGTTTACTTTATTCTAACAAAAAATCCGGCGCCTGCGCGTCGGATCAACCAATTTGTACGATATTAATGGCCAGCAGTTATTGTAACTTTGCCACAACTTGTTGATAAACTCGCTGACAACGGATCACATTGTCATTGACTAACGCTGCGGCAGTTGCATTCAACGTTGCTGCTTCTTGCCGGTCTTGCATTAAGCGTGTATTAACGTAAACGTTGAGCACTGTACCTTCTAGAGCACTACGACAAGTAGCAGCAGCAACCCCAACATCGCTTTGAAGTAATTTACTCCCCTTAGTCAGTAAGCCTTCGAGCAATGGTACCAACGTGTCTAATTGCTTTAAAATGGCTAATGGCACCGTTGTTGCTTGAACTAACGCTGACTCCAATATTTCTGCCCGCTGCGGATCGTCTTTAGGGATACGATAGGCTTTAGCCAGGGGAACAAAACCAGCGGCGTCAGCAGGGATCTGCGCTAATAGATCGGTGATCAATTGTTGTGTCGCCACCAAGATCTGTGCCAATTCATCAGCATACCCGGCGTACTTTTGCTTGCCTTGGGTCAAGTTAACGACCATGCTGGCCAAGGCCGCCGCTGTTGCGCCACTTAAGGCACTGGCGCCGCCACCACCTGGAGACGGCGCCGCAGAAGCTATCTCTTGTATAAATTGTTCTAATTCCATTTCATCACCTAAATTCACTCAAATTCGCTCTAAAATTCATTGAACAGTATTAGATTACGAGAAATTTAATCTAAAAGCAACCTAGTGTCACTAGCGCGTGCGCATTTACAATAATCTAGATCCCGACTACCAAATGCAAAATTACATGTGAGCACCGCCAGCTTTGCGCTATTTCGTTGCTATGCAGCTAGCCACCCGCACTTTGAACTTGGCAATTTGCTACATGATTAATGGGCTTTTAAGCTCAGACCTAGCCGTAAACAATTGAAAGCGCTAGTCGAAATAATTAATGCCAATGGCTGCACGAACTTCGGCTAACGTCTGATTGGCAACCTCGTTAGCTTTAGCACTGCCTTTAGCCAGGATATCATACACGGCAGCAGGATCCTTAGCGTATTCTTCACGTCGCTGCCGAATTGGGGTTAAAACGGCTTGTAACACCTCGTTTAGATAGCGCTTCAGCTTAACATCCCCTAAACCGCCAGCTTGATACTGCGCCTTTAATTCCGCAACGTGAGCTTGATCTTCAGCAAAAACATCTAAGTAAGTGAAGACAACGTTGCCGGCAACTTGACCTGGATCCGCCACGTGAATATGCTTAGGGTCAGTGTACATCGACATTACCTTTTTTTGGATCTCATCGGCGGAATCAGCTAAATAAATGGCATTATTCAATGATTTACTCATTTTAGCGTTGCCATCTAAGCCAGGTAAACGGCCCTCACCTTTAGGCGGGAAAACCCCCTCTGGTTCCACTAAAACATCACGCTTATAAATACTGTTAAAACTACGCACGATTTCCCGTGTTTGTTCCAACATTGGTTCTTGGTCATCACCAACTGGAACAACGCCGGCCTTAAAGGCAGTGATATCAGCAGCTTGACTAACCGGATAGATCAAAAAGCCGGCGGGGATACTTTGGCCGAAGCCCTTTTGCTGAATTTCACTTTTGACAGTTGGGTTACGATTCAATCGCGAAACATTGACAATATTTAAATAATGCATGGTCAATTCATTTAAAGCCGGAATTTGTGACTGCACTAAGATTGTTGATTTAGTGGGATCAATGCCAACCGCCAAATAATCCAAGGCAACTTGTAACAAGCTGTGGCGAATCTTTTCCGGATCACGCGCATTGTCGGTCAATGCCTGCATATCAGCGATCATAATGTAAGGATCGTAGTCACCAGAATTCTGCATAGCTACTCGCGTCCGCAATGAACCAATATAATGCCCGATGTGAAGCTTGCCTGTTGGCCGATCACCCGTTAGAATTACTTTTTTTGTCATATTATTTTCCTTCTTCCATAAAAAAAGTCCCATTGATATGATTATCAATAGGACGCTCAAAGTCGTGGTACCACCTAAATTGTGCCGCAAATACGACACCACTCTTGCTTAAGGCGCAAACACCGCCAACGCTACTAAAAGATTCACGCCAGCACTCTAAGGGCCATTCACCGCCAGTGATCGTCATTTTACACCAACCAATGACTCGCTGTTGATCCGCTTACGGTTACTCTTCCTCTTCAACGTATTAGTTTTATTGTAACGATTTCACTGTGCTGTGTCAAAGACAAAAAGTCTTCTCCATTCACCTTCATGGTAAAATGTGATAAAATAATTCACCGCAACTAGATTTATTATTGCCTGGTATTCATTAAATGTAATCGCTAAGGAGGTCAACTTTTTGGACGAAAAAACCAAACAACAAGAACAGGCACGGGTCACTGCGGTGATCGGTAAAATCCAACACCGGTTAACCGTTAAAGATGCTCAGTTGGAACAAGCCCAGCACGAGACCACTTCGATCGAGCAAAACTATGGCGATAATACGCGGGTCAATATCACCGAAGTTGATGACCGCATCGAAACCAACGCTGCCGTGCAACAACAAAAACAATTAGTCGCACGAACAGTCGAAAACGAAGCCATCTTAAAACAACAAATTGAACAGCTAAAGGATCTTCAGCAATCACCATATTTTGGCCGGATCGATATTGCCGAAGACGGCGAACACGAAACTTTATATATCGGTACAGCTTCATTTATTGATGATCAGCAGCAGGATTTTCTTATTTATGACTGGCGAGCACCGATCTCCGGAATTTATTACAACGGCACTTTAGGCAACGTCAGTTACGAAACACCAAATGGCCCAGTGCAAGCCGAATTATTGAAGAAACGGCAATTTTTGATTGAACACGGCCACATCGAAAATCTGTTTGATACCAATGAAACTGTTGGCGACAGTATGCTGCAGCATGTCCTCGGCGCTGACAGCGATGAATACATGCGTAATATTGTGGCAACGATCCAACAGGAACAAAATGATATTATTCGCGACACTAAACATGATATTTTGATCGTTCAAGGTGTCGCCGGCTCCGGCAAAACCTCAGCTATTTTACAGCGAATCGCCTTTTTACTTTATCATAGCCGCGAGTCCTTAAATTCAGAGCAAATGATTCTTTTCTCGCCTAACCGACTATTCAGTCACTATATCTCTGAAGTTTTACCTAGTTTAGGTGAAAAGAACATGCGCCAAGTCACATTGGCCGAATTCTTAGGTCAACGTTTTGCTGGCTTGCAAGTAGAAACCTTATTTCAGCGGTACGAGCAAGATCAGGCCAGCTTTCCTGTGCCCGCTCAGAAAATTCGGCGGTATAAGGAAAGCCACCAATATATTCAAGCAATCGAGCGCTATTTGAAACAAACACAGCCGCAACAATTAGCTTTTACAGCCGTCTATTTTGAAGGGCGCGCTTTTTTCACTAAAGCGGAGATTGCGGCGATCTACGCACAGCAACCAGTTAAAATGCTGGCCGCAGATAAATTTTTAGCCACTAAGAATACCTTGATCAAACGATTAAAACACCGAATTCGCAAAGAAGCAAAGGCCGATTGGGTGGCCACTGAGGTCGATATGCTCAGCGAAGATCGCTACCGCAGCATTGTGGGAACACATCGGTTTACCAGCGGCGACGATGAATTTCGTTATATTGCTGAAAAAATTGTTCGGGAACGTTTAACCATTGTCTATGATGCCTTGTATAATGATTATTTTATTGATTTGTATGAACAGTACGCCGATTTCATGAGCCAAGCTGCACCGCCAGAGGTCGCCCCTGCTGTTTGGCAAACGATGATCGCCAGCTTTCGTGAGCAACTGGAACGCCACTATCTACGGTTAGAAGACGCAGCCCCACTATTATATTTGCGAGATCGTTTAACCGGTAGTGGGCAAAATCACGCGATGCAACACCTCTTCATTGATGAAATGCAAGACTACACCATGGCGCAGCTAGCCTACATCAAGCATGCCTTTCCCAATGCTAAATTAACTTTGCTAGGCGATCGCGCGCAGGATCTATTCACGGCCCATTATCGCCAACGCGACTTCATTGACGAATTAACGACTATTTTCCACACGCACAGCATCAATCTGATCACACTTAACAAAAGCTATCGCTCGACCTACCCGATCACAGCTTTTGCAGCAGCTTTATTACCAACTGGCAACGACATTCAACCGTTTACCCGGGACGGCCGTAAACCAGTGTTGATCACAACTGATTCAGCAACTGCCAGCTTACAACAGATCACCCGCCAATGCCGGCAATTATTGTTACGCCACGAAACGGTGGCGATTTTAACCAAGGATCGTGCCACCAGCGCCCAACTCTTTACCCGTTTAAAGCTGGATGTGACGACCACGCTACTTTCCGATGCAGATCGAGCGCTACCAAAAGGAGTGCTGATCTTGCCGATCTATTTGGCCAAAGGACTTGAGTTTGACGCAGTTATTGCATATGATGTTGCCGCAACGAATTTTAATGCAACCGGCGATCGTGATATTCTTTATACCATTGCTTCACGCGCCATGCATGAACTCGTGTTAGTCAGCACCGGAATGCCCTGCACATTTATTAAGCAGATTCCTACCGCCATGCTGGAAACAGCGACTGCACTGCCGATCAATGAATTACCGTAAAGGTCTTGCAATCATTTTAAATATATAATATACTATTTAGGCGGTCTTCTCATGGACCACTAAATTGTATATTTATGCCGCTTTAGCTCAGCAGGTAGAGCGCATCCATGGTAAGGATGAGGTCGCCGGTTCAAATCCGGCAAGCGGCTTATAGAAATTCACAAGGACGGATGCGCCATAAAACATTTAGCAGTTATTTCATAGAAAATGGTGCTTACGTTTAAAAAAGGTGGGGCTATAACATTAATTATGTTATAGCCCCACCTTTTTTTAATAGTATGACCGTCTTAGTCGGCCACCATTTCTTAGAAAACTTGATTTTGCTCATCATCCAGCTCAATTTTAAAAATTGCAACAACACTAGCAAACGACTAGCTTTTTTTCTTGCGTGTGCCGCCGATAACAAATGACATGATCAAAACCAATACAACCGCCCCAATGATCGAAGGCACAATAGCCATCCCTGCAACCAGTGGTCCCCAGCTACCTAAAACCATTTCACCTAGCCAAGAGCCGACTAAACCAGCAACAATATTACCGATCCAGCCTAGCGGTAGATCACGACTGGTTATAACACCGGCAATAGCACCGATCACCGCGCCAATGATCAAAACCCAAAGTAGATGCAACATGTTGATCAGTCCTTTCTTGTTCTGCATATTTGGGTACAATTTCACAGTAGCATTAAATTCCCAGTAGATTCAATTTAAATGCATGCTAATAACGCCGCTGTCTGCATATAACTTGCCAATCACATGTAACTTCTTGTATGCTTTAGCTAATCCAATCTATAACCTTAGCATAATACGAATGGAGGAAGTAGCATGTCGACCATTGCAATCGTCTCAACCACTAATTCAAACTTTGTAACACCATTGATTGCCCTTTACCGTTCGATCCTGCTCAATAATCCGACGAGTAAATTTACCTTTTATATTTTTGCCGATCATTTAATTGCAGAAGATCAATTTCGATTAAAACGGCTTACTGTAGATCACGCCAATTGCCAACAAATTAATTTTCTGAGCGTCGATGAAGCCCTTTTTCAAAAGGCCGTCACGGATGAACGCATCGTCAAGTCAGCCTATTATCGGATCTATACCGCCGATTTATTGCCTGAACTTAACCGGGTACTCTACCTGGACTGTGATCTGATCTGCACCGGTAATATCGAACCATTGTGGCAGACAGATCTAAACGGTAAAGTGATCGCAGCAGTGGAAGACGCTGGTTATGTTCCTCGCCTAGCTGAAATGCAGATCAAAGCCCAACAGCCTTTTTATTTCAATTCTGGTGTGATGTTGATCGATTTAAAACGCTGGCGTGAAGAAAAAATCACTGCCCAAGTCATGAATTTTATCAATCAGCATCCAGAAAAATTAAAATATCACGATCAAGATGCGCTTAACGCCATTCTAGCCGATAAATGGTATTACTTGCATCCCAAATATAATATGCAGTCCCGCTTGATTCGCCGCGAACAGGAACATCCTTTACCACCAGCAGAAATTTTGGCGGAAGAAGCACGCCAGAACCCGATTTTGATTCATTATTCTGGTCGGAGTAAGCCATGGCTGGAATTTGGTGTGCGTCCCCATCCGCTCCGTAGCGAATACTGGAAGTATGCCCCTAAAACTTTGCGGATCACCACCGATCAACAAATCAGCTAAACAAAAAGACGAAGCTAACCCACTAAAGTAGTTGGGTATAACCTCGTCTTTTTGTTTGTTCAATCATTAGTCAACTAATAGATCCAGCAACTCAGCTGCCGGAATACCATTAAAATACTGCTGGGTATCTGTTTGTTCAAGTACTGCCGCAATGTGTTGCCGGTCATAGATCACACCGTGTAAGGCGGTGGCCAATTCGGTCACATCCCCGGCGCCAAAGAAATCACCATAGAATTTTACGTTAGCTACTTTACCTGCCTTGATCAGGAAGCGTGCGTCAATAGTTCCCATGTCAAAATGGTGCCGTTTTTGGATCGTAAATTCTGGTGAATGGCCGTAGACCCAGTCCCAGTTATCGTAATATTGTTTACGAATCTTAGTAATTTCCGCTTCATCTGCCGCCGTTAATTGATATTCATGCGGTTGTGCAGCAGCCATACTATCAACCCCAAGTAACCGCTGGATCAATAAATCACGGAATGACTCCGCATTTAAATCAGCATATTGTGGCAACAAATATGGACGTAAATTAGTGACCCGACTGCGAACCGACTTGATACCTTTAGATTTAATTTTATCTGCAGGTACATTAAGCGCATGGGTAACCACATCAAGATCAACGTCCAACATTAAAGTCCCGTGGGAGAATGTTTTCCCTTTTTTAGTGTACATGGCACTACCAGAGAACTTCTTGCCATCGATCAACATATCGTTCCGGCCAGAAACCTCGGCGGCCGTTGCACCAAGTTCATGTAAGGCATCAACGATTGGTTGTGTGAAGACTTTAAAGTTACCGAATGCTTGGTCTTTGGCATCAACTACAAAGCTGAAGCACAAGTTACCGAGATCGTGATAAACCGCCCCGCCTCCAGATAAACGCCGCGTAACTGTGATGTTATGTTCACGAACATATTTCTGATCAATTTCTTCCAGTGTGTTTTGATTCCGACCCACGATAATTGAAGGTTCCTCAATGTAAAACAACAACAACGGCGCGTCAAAATCCTTTTCGTTCATTAAATACTGTTCTGTTGCTAAATTTTGCCGAATATCGTGTGATTTCATCGCAATATAATACATAGACCTCGTCCTTTTCAATAATAAATTTCAGCATAAAAACAATAAAGCTTGAAACAAGCTGCCTCGTTTCAAGCCTATTGTCTAAATATTAATTGGTAAATCAAGCGCTAATTCAGCTGCGTCGCTGATCATTTCACTTAACGTTGGATGTGGATGAATCGTCAATGCCAAATCTTCAGCATTAGCACCACTTTCAATGGCCAAGGTCAATTCAGAAACTAGATCGCTAGCCCCAGTTCCGGCAATTTGCGCACCGAGCAACATTTGATCTTCTTTGCGCACAACCAACCGAACAAAACCATCCGTTGCGGCTAAGGATAACGCACGACCATTAGCCATGAACGGGAATTTAACCGCTTTAGCGTCGATACCAGCTTCTTTAGCATCAGCCAAAGTCATCCCCGTAGTCGCTAATTCAACGTCAGTGTAGCAAACTGCTGGCATTGCGTGATAATCAACTGTGTCCGCTTTACCAGAAATCGCAGCGGCCGCAACTTTACCTTCATAACTAGCTTTATGAGCCAAAGCAGCCCCAGCAACGACATCACCAATGGCATAAATATTGGGTTTGTTAGTCCGTCCTTGTTGATCGACTTTGATCAACCCTTTTTGGGCCATTTCGATACCGGCCTGTTCTAAGCCCATATCGTTAGTGTTTGGCCGCCGACCAACCGTGACCATCACGTAATCAGCAACTAAGGATTTAGTTTCTTTACCCAATTCAAATTCAACTTTAACACCATTATCGACTTCGGTCGCTTTTTTGGCCAAACCATTAGTAATGACGTCGATGTGCAATTGTTTGAAACGCTTCAAAACAACGGCCACCATGTCTTTTTCATAGTTTGGTAAGATCGTGTCGGTTCCTTCAATGATCGTTACATGCGACCCAAGGTTAGCGTAAGCACTGGCTAATTCACAACCAATGTAGCCCCCACCAATGATGACAAAGTCTTTAGGCACCTCTTTTAAGGCCAAGCAACCAGTGGAATCCAATACCCGGCCTTCAAATTTGAAACCAGGAATTTCGATTGGCCGACTACCAGTCGCAATAATCAAATTCTTAAACGTATAAGTTTGGGCATTTTCCTTACCAATGACCCGCAAACTGTGGTCATCCTTTAGAAAGGCTTGTCCCATGACGACGTCGATTTTATGTTTACGGAATAATCCGGAAACACCGCCAGTTAATTTGTCAACAACCTGATGCTGCTTCCAATCTTGGGCAACACCAAAGTCTAATTTCGTGTTTTCACTGGAAATCCCAAAAGTTGGTGAGCTTAAAGCTTCCTGGTAACGATGACCAATGGAGATCAGGGCTTTAGAAGGAATACAGCCGACGTTTAAGCAGACACCACCAATATATTCTTGTTCGACTACAGTCACTTTTTGACCTAATTCAGCCGCACGGATCGCCGCAACGTACCCACCAGGGCCAGCACCGATCACAATGGTATCTAAATCAATTGCAAAATCTCCTACAACCATATTCTATCCCTCCATCAGTAATAATTCTGGATCCTCTAATAATTCCTTCAAGCGGTTCATTGCCTTTTGGGCAGTAGCGCCATCGATCAAACGATGATCGAAGGATAAGGATAATTTCAACATCCGGCCAACTACAATGTTATCGTCAGCATCAACATAAGGTTCTTTCTTGATCACACCGACCCCTAAAATAGCAACTTCAGGGAAGTTGATCACTGGTGTAAACCACCCACCACCGATCGAACCAATGTTAGTGATCGAAATTGAAGCATCTTTCATTTCATTAGCCTTTAACTTATTATCAATGGCCTTTTGCGTGTTTTCACTGATATCTTGGGCTAACTTGAAGACACTCTTAGTATCCGAGTCCTTCAACACTGGCACGTATAACCCGTGATCAGTATCCGTCGCGATGCCAATATTGTAATAATGGCGATAAACGATTTCTTTAGCTTCATCGTCAACTTTTGCGTTAAAAGTTGGGAATTCACGTAAAACAACCACTAAGGCCTTCGCAATATAAGGCAAGAACGTTAATTTAATGTCTTGTGCAGCAGCTACGGTCTTAAATTTCTTACGGTGATCCCAAAGTTTGGAAACTTCCGCTTGATCAAATAAGGTAACGTGCGGAATCGTATGCTTGCTGTTGACCATTGCTTTAGCAATTGCCTTACGGACAGGTGACATCTTTTCCCGAGTTTCTAATGGTGCCGCTTCTGCAGCTGCTGCTGGGGCAGTAGGTGCCGCCGCAGTTGCAGTGGCCGCAGCAGGCTGTGCTGCAGTAGCTTGATCATTATTCAAGTAGCTATCAACGTCAACCTTAGTGATCTGACCATGATTCCCGGTTCCACCAATACCAGCTAAATCAACGCCATTATCCCGCGCGTATTTACGAACAGAAGGCATTGCCAAAACGGGCACATTTTGGGTTGGGGCAACTGGTGCAGCTGCCGGTGGCCGTTGCGGTGTTGTTGTTTGAATATGTTCAGGTGCCTCTGGTGGCGTTGCTGGATCATCTGCAGTTGCAATTTCGACCAATACCTGGCCAACTGTAGCAGTGGTATCAGCTTCAACCAAGATCTTACCTACTTTACCAGTTACTGGTGAGGTAATATCTTCGACTGACTTATCGTTTTCAACTTGTAATAAATTATCGTCTTCTTTGATGTCGTCACCGGCCTTAACGTACCATTGGGTAATTTGGCCTTCAGTGATTCCTTCACCAATATCCGGCAATTTAAATTGATATGCCATTAATTGTCATCCCCTCTTAATTAAATTCACTGACTTGCTTAACTGCAGCAACAATATCGTCACTATTAGGTAACCAGTCCTGTTCGGCTTCCCCAAATGGATATGGTGTATCAGGTGCAGCTACCCGTGCGATTGGTGCTTTCAAGTACAGAATACCATTTTCAGCGATTTCAGCAGCAATCTGGCCACCAACGCCAGCCTGTTTTTGGGCTTCTTGAACTAAAACAACCCGGCCGGTCTTCTTGAGCGAAGCCAAAATTGTTTTAGTATCTAACGGTGCAATTGTCCGTAGATCAATCACTTCAGCGGAAATATTGTCTTTAGCTAAAGCGTCAGCAGCCGTTAAGCTTTCGCGAACCATTGCGCCATAAGTAACGATGGTCACATCATTACCTTCGCGAGCAACGGCAGCTTGATCTAATGGAACCGTATAGCTTTCATCCGGAACTTCCTCACGGAAAGAACGGTAAAGCTTCATGTGTTCCAGATACAATACTGGATCATTAGAACGAATGGCAGAGATCAATAAACCTTTAGCATCGTAGGGGTTGCTTGGCACAACCACCCGGATACCAGGAAACTGAGCGACTAAGCCTTCCAAACTATCAGAATGTAGTTCAGGAGTATGCACGCCACCGCCAAATGGTGCCCGGATCGTGATCGGCAAATTCCGGCTACCGTCCATCCGGTAACGTGTCCGTGACATTTGGCCACCAATTGAATCCATAACTTCAAAAACAAAACCGAAAAATTGAATTTCCGGAACTGGCCGCCAGCCTTGTAAAGCCAAGCCAATGGATAAACCACCGATACCAGATTCAGCTAAAGGTGTATCGAATACACGATCTTCACCATATTTAGCCTGTAACCCATCTGTTGCCCGGAAAACACCACCGTTTTTACCAACGTCTTCACCAAAAATCAACATTTTATCGTCATTTGCCAATTCTTGATCTAACGCATCTGTGATGGCTTTGATCATTGTTTTTTTAGCCATTGTTTGCGGCCTCCTTCGTCTTAAAATCTGCTACTTGCTGTTGAATGTTTTGTGGTTGAACTTCGAAGGTGTTTTCCAAGAACGAAGAGACCTTCTGTTTTGGTGTTGCATCAGCTTCAGCAATTGCTTGCTTGATTTCTTCCTTAGCTTGCTCAACGACCGCATTTTCTTTATCTTCTGACCACAAGTCTTTAGCAGTTAAATAAGCCCGCATCCGTGTCAACGGATCACGTTTCTTCCACAGATCATCTAATTCCTTAGTCCGATAACGTTTAGGATCATCACCTGATAATGTATGCGGTCCATAACGATAAGTCAAAGTTTCAATAAGGACTGGACCATTACCAGCAGCCGTATATTCACGTGCCGCTTTCATAACACTGTACACAGCTAAGGCATCCATCCCGTCGACCTGAACACCTGGAATTCCGGCTGCAGCAGCTTTTTGTGCCAACGTTGGCGCCGCTGTTTGTTTTTTACGTGGAACAGAAATGGCAAAACCGTTATTTTGAACAACGAAGATTGCAGGCGCCTTAAACGCACCAGCAAAGTTAACACCTTCATAAAAGTCCCCTTGTGATGTACCGCCATCACCAGTGTAAACGTAAGCAACTTGTCCACTTTTATTTTTCTTGATCCCTAATGCAATCCCAGCCGCTTGAACATATTGCGCACCAATGATGATCTGTGGTGGCAGCGCTTGCAATTCTGCCGGATAATGATTACCAGCAGCATGCCCGCGTGACCACAAAAATGATTGGGTCAAAGTTAAACCATGGCGCAATAATTGCGGAACATCCCGATAACCTGGGAGTAGAAAATCATCAGCCTTCATCGCGTAATTACTAGCTAACTGACTGGCCTCTTCACCAGCAGTCGGCGCATAGAAACCTAAACGCCCTTGCCGATTAAGTTTAGTTGCTTGGGTATCCAGTGTCCGTGACCAAACCATTTGTGACATTAACTCAGTTAATTGGTCGTCACTCAGATCAGGTAATAAATCTTTATTTACAACTTGACCATTTTCATCTAACACTTGCAATTCTGAGAATGAATTCTCAGCAGCTAGAATTGCCTCAAAGTCGATTTGACTCATTGAAGATTCCTCCTTATGATGTAAGCTTAGGCTTATGCTAAAGATTATTTAAAAGTAATGCATCAAGCTTTTTTCTAAAGCTTGTTAGCTTATTTTTTCACAATCATAAAACAAGAAGCCTGTTTTGACGCCATTTTGTGGCTGTACAAAGCAGAAAAGATTGCTCAGTTTTACACTATATAATTTCACTAAACACTTTCCTATTTCAGAGTATCACAAAATGTAAGCGCCAGCAATAGGGCAAAAAAAAAACTGCTAAAAATAATTTTTATTTGGTTTTTTTCACGATAAATAACACAACTAATTCACCATTTATACAGAAGCTTTCCCACTAAAAAATAGTTACATATTATGATCTGTTGTTATGACCAATCAATTACCACCCAGAAACTTTACGCTACTTAACCAGTATAAATCAGAACCATCCGTTTAACAGATGGTTTGCTCTGCGGCTGTAAAGTGCTATGTTCAGCCAATATTTCAAAACACTTTTTCCTACACCTTTGTATTGCCGTAACAAACTTGATTAATACTCAGGTGTGAAACCAATACGATATTTACATAACCATTTAATGTGGGCTAAGCTGTTTAGTCACCATTTGGTTATTTTCCGGTTTCCATATTTTAGTTTGTTAGCTTCGGCCCCGATATTCTAAATCTAATTGCGTGTACTCACACGACAAAAAAAGGCTCTATACTTTTTCCTGTTGATCGTTTACAAAGTGGTAAGCTATTAACAGGATTTTTTGTGCAAAAAAGAGCCCACAGCCCCCATCCAAAAAATCCACCCACAACAGTATCATTTAAAAGGATATGAGAAAACCGTGAACCCTATAGACCATCATATAAAATTTGCGCTCAATATTAAA
>NZ_BJDN01000017.1 GCF_005405165.1 Loigolactobacillus binensis | reverse complement strand
AGGTCCTTCTTTCTAGTGGAATGTTGTGGTGACACCATTAAAGACCTTTACGGGTTTTTCTGTCCACTAATATGTTCAACTTAAATTTTACAATCTACCTTTGGAAAATAATCCTCGTGCTATTACCAATCCTTGCGGCCGCGGCATCATTGTGTTTTGGCCGTTATGCCATGGCGCCGCTGGATCTAGTTGATGCCATTCATGATCGGATCTTCGGTGGCATGACCGTTTCACCACAGATAACTACTGTGTTGTGGAGTATGCGGCTCCCACGGATCCTATTGGCACTTTTAGCTGGTGCAGGCTTGTCGGCTGCCGGCTGTGCCTTTCAGAGCTTGTTTTCTAACCCTTTAGCAACACCGGATACGATCGGGGTCGCTTCTGGAGCCTCATTTGGGGCTGCATTAGGCCTATTATTGAATTTTGGGTTGTTAGGAGTCCAAGTTGTTTCGTTGATTTTTGGCTTGATTGCCTTAGCGCTGACGATTTTGGCAGGCAGTAACAAAAAACGCAATAACTTAAACAGCATCGTTTTGGCTGGGATCATGATGGGCTCGCTATTTTCAGCCTTAGTTTCACTGATCAAATTTTCCGCTGATCCGGAAAATCAATTGCCAGCAATTACATATTGGTTGATGGGGAGTTTAGATTCAGCTGGCTACGATTCATTGCTATTAGGGGCACCGCCAATTTTGATCGGTTTAGCGATTCTGCTTCTATTACGGTGGCGTTTGAATTTATTACCGCTTAGCGAAGATGAAGCACGTTCGACTGGGGTCAATATTACCTTATTGCGTGGGATCACAATTGTATGCGCCACCATGATTACGGCGTCAGTTGTTTCAATGTGTGGTCAGGTCGGCTGGGTCGGCTTATTAGTGCCCCACATGTGCCGAATGAAATTTGGCAATAATCATACTGTACTTTTACCGGCATCAATCTTAGCCGGCGGAGCCTTTTTAGTGATCGTGGATACGGTTGCCCGTAGTATTTCGGCGGCTGAATTCCCAATTTCGATTTTAACAGCGATCATTGGTGCGCCATTCTTTATTTACTTAATGCGTCGAACAGGAGGCTGGCAACTATGAAATTAACCGTGGAACATGCAGGCTTTGGCTATAAAAAAAGTCTACCGGTGATCAAAGACCTTAATTTCAAGGCAGAATCGGGTAATCTGATTGCTATTTTAGGACCAAATGGAGCCGGTAAAACGACGCTTTTGCGCTGTACCACTGGTCTATTGAAATGGAATCAAGGTCAAAGCTTTTTAGACGGTCAGAACACCAACGAAATGCCAGGTAAGGATATCTGGCAAAAAGTCGCCTATGTGCCGCAAGCTCATGGTAGTTTTGCTGCTTTGACGGTTGAGGACATGATTTTGCTAGGGGCAACTAGTCGGGTCGGGGTTTTCTCGACTCCTGGTCAGAAAGAAAAAGAATTCGTGTTGCAGTTAATGGCTGAATTGGGTATTGAACGCTTATTGCACAAAAATTGTAATGAGATCAGTGGCGGTGAATTACAGATGGTCCTAATCGCACGGGCCTTAGCTGGTAAGCCAGAATTATTGATTTTAGATGAGCCTGAATCTAATTTGGATTTTAAAAATCAATTGATTGTGTTGAATACAATGACCCGTTTGGTGGCTGAGGGAATCTGCGTGATCTTTAATACCCATTACCCGGATCACGCGTTGTCACGGGCCTCGCAATCATTAATTTTACAAAAAGGCGGTCATTCAATTTTTGGTGAAACGTCGAAGATCGTAACCGAAGAAAATATCCGCAAAGCATTCGGTGTTAAGGCTGTTATTGGCCAAACCGAAACTGATGGCCACATTTATCAAAGTGTAGTGCCACTGGAAGTGATCAAGGCCACAGGTGAATGTGAGCCAGTCGCTGATGCACCAATTCAAAAATTAGCACTGATCTCCTGCATTATCAGTGATCCTGCGGCAAAAGTGAAAGTGTTGGCGTTGTGCCAGCAATATGCTGATTTCATTATTGAACACACCGAGAAACCATTACAACAAGGTCAGGTAACTACCGCAACCATCACCATGGAAGCGCCAGCTGCAGAAATCTCAGCCTTAACTCATGAAATTGGTATTTTACCGGGAATTGACGTTAAAACCACAATTTGCGAGAAGCAGGCGTTGGCGCAACAAGCAACATCATGAACCGAGCATCATCAGTGTTGATCGCTCAAGATAGGGAGGAATACTGATGAGCAGTAATCGTGAATTGATCGATCAGTTAAATACAGACCATCAGTTAGCCCACGAACAATGGGTACAATTGATCAGTAGCTTTGATCAAGATGATCAAACTTACGCTACGGAAATGGCCCACCAACTAGCGGTGGCCAAATATGGTAAAAATATTTTTTTCCGCGGCATCATTGAATATACTAATTATTGTCGCAATGATTGTAAATATTGCGGCATTCGCCGTTCTAATCATCAGGTACAGCGTTATCGTTTGACTAAAGAAGATATCTTATCCTGCTGTGCCGATGGTTATGCCAGCGGTTTTCGGACCTTTGTTTTACAAGGCGGTGAAGATATCTTTTTCACCACTGATATGTTTACCGACATTATTGCTACTATTCGGCAGCAATATCCGGATTGTGCCATTACGTTGTCAATCGGTGAAGGCAGCCGTGAAGCTTACCAACAGTATTTTGATGCTGGGGCGAATCGCTTTTTACTGCGCCACGAAACTGCATCGGCGGCTTTATACCGGCGCTGGCATCCGGCGTATCAAAAGTTTGAGCACCGAATGGAATGTTTACGTGAACTCAAGGAGATCGGCTACCAAACCGGTTGCGGCTTCATGGTGGGGGCACCATTTCAAACTGCAGACGTTTTGGCGGAAGACATGGAATACGTTACCGCATTTAAGCCGCAAATGCTGGGGATCGGACCCTTTATTCCACATAGCCAAACACCATTTCGCGATTTTTCACCAGGCAACGAGGAATTGACCTTATTTATCCTCAGCCTCTGTCGTATTTTACAGCCGGATGTTTTATTACCGGCCACCACAGCACTCGGAACGGTTCAGGGTAATGGCCGCCAGCTCGGCGTTTTAGCTGGCTGTAACGTGGTCATGCCCAATCTATCACCGCTGCGGGTACGCAAGCAATACCTGCTTTACGATAACAAAGCCGGGATCAGGGATGATGCCGCCTCTGGGATCAAAAAATTAACCGAACAAATGAACCAAATCGGTTATAAAGTTGTTAGTAGTCGTGGAGATTATCAACCGAATACTGGAAAGAAGGGTTAAACATGCTAAAAATAGCTGTTTATGGAAAAGGTGGTATTGGTAAATCAACAACCGTTTCAAATGTGGCGGCTGCCTTAGCTGATAAAGGATTACGGGTCATGCAGATTGGCTGTGATCCTAAAGCTGATTCAACGATTTTATTGCGTGGTGATCAAGGTGAAATGAAAACTATTTTGGATCTAGTTCGCGAAAATGAAGATCAAAATAGTATTACTTTAGATGATATGGTACGGATCGGCTACAAAGATATTGTATGTGCCGAAGCTGGTGGGCCAACACCAGGGTTAGGTTGTGCTGGTCGTGGGATCATCGCGGCGTTGACTAAGTTAGCTGAAAAGGGTGCCTATGATAAATACAAACCAGATGTCGTCTTATACGATGTTTTAGGTGATGTGGTCTGTGGTGGTTTCAGTATGCCGATGCGTCCTGGCTACGCTGACTACGTTATGGTGGTCACTTCTGGTGAAAATATGTCAATTTATGCGGCGGCTAATATTTCGATGGCGGTGGAACAGTTCAAAAACCGGGGCTACGCAAAATTTGCTGGTTTAATTTTAAATCGACGCAAGGTTAAGGATGAAGACGAAAAAGTTGCTGAATTCGCTAAAGAGATCAACAGCAAAGTCGTCGGTAGCATCAACCGTAGTGATTTGATCCAATCCGCTGAAGAACTGAATAAAACCGTTGTCGAAGCTTTTCCAGATTCATCCTTATCAGATGAATACCGTAAACTAGCTGATCAAATCATGGCTAGCTGTGAGGCATTGGTATGCTAAGAAATATTCGCACTGATACTAAACAAATCAGTGTGCCGGTCAGCCAAGCTGAATTTCCTGAACCGTTTCCGATCGGATTAGAATATTCAGCACCAGCGCGCGGCCACTGGACCATTGCGCATGTTGCATTATCGCTACCTGAAGCACACATTATCTACGTTTGTCCCCAAGGTTGTTTACGTGGTGTGGTTCTAACTGCAGCCGAATTAAATGTATCCCAGCGCTTCTCCACCATTGAAGTTGGCGAAGAAAATGTGCTGGAAGGCGATATGGAAGATCAAGTGATCGATGGTGTCGGGCATATTCTCGAAGAATTACCCTACACGCCACCGGCTGTTTTAGTGTTCACCAGCTGCATTCATCAGTTTTTAGGGATCGATCTCAATATGATCTACAGTACTTTGCGGCAACAACACCCTGGCATTCAATTTACAGATTGCTACATGAACCCGATCATGCGTAAAGGTAATTGGAATCCCGATCAAAAAATGCGGCGGCAACTATTTACGTTACTGAAGCCAGCACCACTTGATCAGCACTCTGTTAATATTGTTGGCAATGATTTTCCACTGGATCGCACCAGTGATCTTTATCGGTTGTTAAACGACAATCATTACACTGTCCGCGAAGTGGCGACTAGTCGGAATTACGCGGAGTATCAAAAAATGGCTACCAGCGCTGTTGCCATCACCACGCGCTATCCGGCAGAAGCTGCAGGTAAATTATTACAAACAAAATATGGTCAAAAGTATTTACACCTTCCATTTAGTTATGATTACGCTGAAATTATCGCTAATTTACAAAAATTAAGTGCCGAATTAGGCATTACTTATCAACCAGATCCCAACGCAATTACCGCTACCGATCAGGCTTTGGCGGCTGCCCAGCAGGTGATCGGTGATACTCCGATCGCCATCGACTATACCTTTAGTACCAAAGCATTGGGACTGGCACGGTTATTACTGGATCGTGGCTTTAATGTGACCGATGTTTACGTGGATGAGTTTGATAAAGAAGACCAAGCAGATCTGGCAGCATTAAAGGCTAGCGCACCGAATTTAACCTTGCACCCAACGATCGATGTGGGCATGCGAATTGCACCGCGCCAGAGTTCAGAAAAACTTTTGGCGTTAGGTCAAAAGGCCGCTTACTTTAATGGTAGTCCTTATTTTGTCAATATTGTTGAAGGTGCCGGCTGGTACGGTTTTGATGGTATT
This sequence comes from Loigolactobacillus binensis, assembly GCF_005405165.1. Taxonomy (GTDB): domain Bacteria; phylum Bacillota; class Bacilli; order Lactobacillales; family Lactobacillaceae; genus Loigolactobacillus; species Loigolactobacillus binensis. Next base: position 54,782 of record NZ_BJDN01000017.1, on the reverse strand, counting down.
CAGCGGATGGCGAAGTTGATGATCGAAGCTTACAACGAACCTAAGGATATTGAATCCGTTATTCAGGTCAAAGGTTTAGGTTGGGGGTGTGGTTGCATTTGAAACATACAGCACAGATTATTTCAACCTATTCGTGTGACACTTCCGGTGTTTGTTCCGCCTTGTACGAATTAGGTGGCATGACCGTAATGCATGATGCTTCTGGTTATGCCGGGATCTACACGACACACGATGAACCACGCTGGTATGAAATGGATAGTCTGATCTTTGTTTCTGGGCTAACTGAAACGGAAGCAATTTTAGGTGATGACGAGAAATTCATTAATGATACTGTGAATGCTGCTAAACGATTACAGCCTAATTTCATTGCATTGACTGGCTCGCCGATCCCAATGGTTATCGGGACTGATTTTCCAGCGTTGGCGCGTGAAATCGAGCTAGCTACCGGGATCATGACCTTTGGCTTCGATACCACGGGGATGAATTCTTATATTTCTGGCGTTGGCTTAGCCTTTGCGGAGTTGGCGAAACGAGTTTGTCAGGAGCCCACTACAAAAAGTGACCAACTAGCGATCAATTTACTAGGAGTTACACCGCTGGACTTCTCGATCAATGACACCGTTGCGTCAATGGAAAAAGTATTGCAAGACCAAGGACTGAAAATACAATCTAATTGGGCAATGGGTGGTTCGTTTGCAGATATCAAAACTGCCAGCGCGGCTCAAGTCAATCTAGTCGTTTCTGCCGGCGGCCTACCTGCAGCTAAAATTTTACAAAAGCGTTTCGGAATACCTTACGTGATCGGTACACCTTATGGGGCTGCCTTTACGACTAAAATTGTTAACGCCATCAAGCAAGCAGCGGCGACAGGTGAGAATCAGTTAGTTTGTCCACCGCAGGGTAATGCCAAAACGGTGATCGTTGGGGAAAGTGTTAACCGGCTTTCACTGGCCAACGCTATATATGATGCAACTGGTGAGGCAGCAACAGTGCTTTGCCCAGTGGATTCGGCACCAGAGCTGTTGACTGATGGCTGTATTTCAGCAGTTGATGAAGATGAGCTTAAACCTTACTTTGCTGAAGCAACCACGATCATTGCTGACCCCTTATATCAGCCGATCTGTCCGGATACTGCCCGGTTCATTCCTGTGCCGCACGAAGGCTTTTCTGGCCGTGTTTATCATGGTTCGATGCCGAATTTAGTGACCGGTTTTGAAAACTTACTAATGAAAATAAATAACGAAACGAAGAAAGGGTAGGTGGGTTCATTATCGAAATTATAGATCAAGCAGGCGTTAAGGTGGCGTTGCCAAACGCGATCCAGCGCATTGGTGTCGTTGGTATCTTACCCTTACCGGCGGTACTAGCCATGTTTTTTGATGTTGCGGACAAAATTGTCACCATTTCGCACCCCAGTATGTTAGCGGCGCAACACGGTCCATTAGCGCAGCTTTATCCCGAAATTTTAAAGGCGGATGATAGCTTTAATCCTGGCCTCGATGTGGACACGACTGCACTTAAAAAACTGGCGCCAGATGTGGTCTTTTATCGGGCTGAAGCCACTGCTATGCAGCAAAAATTAAGGGCCGCTGGGTTTACGGCCGTCGGTATTTCGACGGAAAGTTGGAACCATGATCCGATCGAAACTTTGCGACAGTGGATCATGTTGTTAGAAAAAATATTCCCGAAGAATGCGAAAGCACAGATCGTCGCCGATTACAATATTGCTATGCGCGATCGTGTGCAACAACGCGTTAGTCAAATCAGTCCAGAACAGCGTAAAACTGTCTTTTTCCTTTCCCAATACAGTGCAACCAGATGCGCAACTTCTGGACGTACGCATTGGGGCCAATATTGGGCCGAAACCGTTGGTGCTAAAAATGTGGTGAACGATCCGGGTGGTGCCATTCAGGTAACCATGGCGCAAATCAACCAGTGGAATCCTGAGATCATTTTCATCACTAATTTCACACCAGCACAACCGACTGATCTGTATAACAATACGATTGGTGATTATGACTGGAGCAAAGTTGCCGCAGTTAAAAATAAACAAGCTTATAAAATGCCGTTAGGAATGTACCGCAGTTATGCACCAGGTGGCGATACACCGTTGACGCTGTTGTGGATGGCAAAAACCGTTTATCCAACACAATTTGCGGATATCAATATTATTGAAGAAACGAAAACTTACTATAAAAAGGTGTTCAACGTTACTTTAACGGATCAGCAGGCCGCGAAGATCTTCAAGCCATCATCGGCCGCTTCCGCTTATTAACGTTAATCTAGTTGGGGGAACATGGGGTTATGAAAAAGTGGGTCAAATCGCTGATCACATTGTTGGCAATTGTAACGTTAGTAGTACCGCTTGCTGGGTGTGGTAGCGGTAATAAAAGTAGTGCTAAAAGTCAAAGCACCACAACTAGTAAAACAATTACTGATGAAGCCGGGGATAAAGTACAGATACCTAAGAAAGTTAATCGCATTGCAGTTTTAGTTTTACCGTTGCCTTCTTTTCTGGCAGTATTCTTTAATGCAACTAAAAAAATTGTGACAATGCCACAACCCAGCATGGCGGCTGCAAAAAATAGTTTGTTATCTGAGTTATACCCGGATATTTTGAAAGTTAATACCAAATATAACAAAGGAACCGACATCAACATCGAAGAGTTAAAGAAATCTAAGCCTGATGTTGTACTTTATAATGCTGACGATACGCATATGAAGAAGAAATTACTAAACGCAGGTTTTACCGCAGTTGGTTTTTCAATGAGTAATTGGCATTATAATGCGATGGAAACGCAGAAGCACTGGATCGCGTTATTATCTAAAATGTTCCCAGAAAACAATAAGGTTAAGCTAGTTGACGACTATAGTGATAAAATCACAAATTTAGTACAAAAAAGAGTTAAGAAAATTAGTCCAGCCCAGCGCCAAAAAGTACTTTTCTTATTCCAATACGATAATTCCATGATAGTGACTTCTGGAAAAGATAATTGGGGTCAGTATTGGGCGGATGCTAGTGGCGCTATTAATGTTAGCAAAGGGCTTAAAGGCGCAGCAACAGTCAACATGGAACAGATCTATAAATGGAATCCGCAGCGAATTTTTATCACTAATTTTACTACGGCACAACCGGCGGATTTATATAACAATACGATTGGCAATTATGACTGGAGTAAGGTTGCCGCAGTCAAAAATAAAAAAGTCAGTAAAATGCCTCTAGGAATGTATCGTGGGTATACACCTGGTGCTGATACACCAGTGACATTACTGTGGATGGCTAAAACGGTCTATCCAGATCAGTTTAAAGACATCAATATTCTTAAAGAAACCAAAGCTTACTACAAAAAGGTGTTCAACGTTACTTTAACGGATCAGCAGGCAGAAAAAATTTTTAAAGCACCTTCTGCCGCTTCCGCTTATTAATTAGATCAATAATGAAATTATTCAAATTTATTTTGGGGGGTAGTTTGACATGAGCAAACTTAAAAGAAGAATCATCACGATAGTGGCAGCAATAACCATGGTTTTACCATTTGCCACTTTGGGGAACAGTGCATCAACTAATGCCGCCAGTACCGTTAATGCGGCAGCAACTAGTAAAACGGTGACAGTTACCGACCAAGCTGGGGATAAGGTAACTGTACCTAAGAACAGTAAACGAATTGCCGTTGTCGGCATCTGGCCGTTGCCAGCTGTCATTACAACTTTCTTCAATTCATCCAGCCGTTTAGTTTACATGCCACAAGCTAGTATGGCTGCGGCTAAAAACGATTTACTATCTGAATTGTATCCTAATATTACCAAGGTCAAAGCAGTCAATGATAATGGTGGGGCAACTTTCAATACTGAAGAATTAAAGAAAGCTCGGCCAGATATTGTTTTCTATACAGCAGAAAATCCTAAAACTAAAGCAAAATTGGAACAGGCTGGTTTTAAGGCAGTTGGTGTTTCTACTAGTAAATGGCATGGTAACACAATTGAAACTTTGGATAACTGGTACAGTCTGCTTTCTAAGTTGTATCCGCAAAAGAAGAGCCAGGCAAAGGTTATCAAGAACTACAGTGACAAAACGTACAATCGCGTTCAAAAACAAGTTAAAACCATCCCAACTTCTCAGCGTAAGAGCGTCTTCTTCTTACACCAGTACGCTGCTAGCACACTTTCTACAGGCGGTTCCAACTCGTTTGCCGATTATTGGGCTAAAGCTACTGGCACAAAACAAGTCGTTAAAAATGCTGGTGCCGGCAATGGTTTAGCCGTTACGATGGAACAAATTTATAAGTGGAATCCACAACTGATTTTTGTCACTAACTTTACAACCGCTCAGCCAAAAGATTTGTATAACAATACGATCGGTAACTATGACTGGAGCAAAGTTGCTGCTGTTCAAAATAAACATGTTTATAAGATGCCACTAGGAATGTATCGTAGCTACACACCAGGTGTTGATACACCACTTACTTTGTTATGGATGGCCAAGACTGCTTATCCAAGCAAATTTAAGGATGTCAATATGGTTAAAGAGGCCAAAACTTACTATAAGAAAGCCTTTAAAGTTAACTTAACTACAAAACAGGCTAAGTCGATCTTTAATCCATCTTCTGCAGCTGGGAAGTCAACAATTTCTACACAACAATAAGCAGTAGATCTACAAGCTCGGGGCAATACGTGAAATTATTTTTGGGGGAAACTTGACATGAACAAATTAACCAAACGCATTATCACTTTACTGGCAGTACTAGTGATGGTTCTGCCGTTAGCCACTTTTGGCAACCGCGCTGCTAGCAGTGTTCAGGCGGCAACTACTAGTAAAAGCACCCACGTCATTACTGATCAGGCCGGTAATAAAGTAGCCGTACCGAAAAAAGTTAAACGGGTCGCTGTGGTCGGTTCTGTTTGGCCATTACCATCAGTTATCGCTGTCTTTTTCAACTCGGCCGATAAAATCGTTAGCATGCCGAAACCAAGTATGGTTGCAGCCAAAAGTAGCTTACTATCTGAATTATATCCAGGTATTTTAAAGTCTAAAACGAGTTCTAATGATGGCGTCAGCATCAACACCGAAGAACTTAAAAAGTCAAAACCTGACGTTGTCTTTTACGGTGCTGACGATCCTAAACTAGGTAAACAATTACAAAGCGCTGGTTTTGCTGCAGTTGCCGTTTCTGTCAGCAAGTGGCATTTTGATACGATTGCGACCCAAAATCACTGGATCGATCTATTATCGAAGATCTTCCCGAAGAACAACAAGGCAAAAGTGGTCAAAGATTACAGTAACCAAGTTTACCAACGTGTTCAGAAAAAGGTCAAAAATATCAAACCAGCTGATCAACAAACTGTTTTCTTCTTACGTCAGTATAGTAGTAGTGCCATTACAACTGGTGGGGTCGATTCATTTGGTCAATATTGGGCTAAAGCAATTGGTGCAAAAAACGTTGTCAATACACCTAATTCAAATAATTCAACCATTGTAAATATGGAACAGATCTACAAGTGGAATCCAGACAAGATCTTGATCACTAACTTTAACACTGCTCAACCTAAAGATCTGTATAACAACACTGTAGGTAACTTTGATTGGAGCAAAGTTAAGGCCGTTAAGGACAAACAAGTTTATAAGATGCCATTGGGGATGTACCGTAGTTACACACCAGGTATTGATACGCCACTAACGCTATTATGGATGGCAAAAACTGTTTATCCAAAACAATTTAAAGACGTTAATATCATCAAAGAGACTAAAACGTATTATAAGAAAGTCTTTAAGATCAATTTGACGGATAAACAAGCCAACAAGATTTTTAATCCAGGTAAGTCAAGCTGGAAAAATTAAGGAGTGAACGACCATGAGCCTAAATGTAACCCAAACAGGTAAAGACAGTTACAGTGGCTTCTTGGACCGTCAGCTAAGAAATTGTCAACATATATCTTCGACAGTTACCAGTGGCGGTCAGATCCAAGTTCATTGTGAGGTGGGCACATGCTAAAGAATATGCATACAGCACCTAAGCAAGTCAGTGTACCCATTGCTCAAGCTGAATTTCCGCAGCCTTTTCCTGTGGGTTTGGAGTATTCAGCACCAGCGCGGGGAACCCAGAACATTGTTTTCACTGGCCTCTCGATTCCTGAGGCACATTCGATTTTCGTTTGTCCACAAGGTTGTTTACGCGGGGTAGTTTTAACGGCGGCAGATATTGGTGCATCTGATCGCTTTTCAACGATCGCTGTTGGTGAGAGTAATGTGCTGGAAGGCAATATGGAAGATCAGATCATTGACGGTGTTGGTCATATTATTGATCAATTACCCGTTACACCACCTGCTGTGTTAGTGTACACCAGTTGTGTTCACCAATTTTTAGGGATTGATCTGCACATGGTATTTGGCACCTTGCGGGCAAATTATCCGGCGATTCAATTTACTGATTGTTACATGAATCCAATTATGCGCAAAAGTGGTTGGAATCCGGATCAAAAAATGCGGCGTCAATTGTATAGCCTGTTAAAGCCAGCGCCATTAGATGAACATGCGGTCAATATTTTAGCCAATGATTATCCATTGGATCATAGTAGTGATCTGTATCAATTGTTAAGCCAAAATCATTACACCGTGCGGGAAGTGGCGACTTGTAAAAGCTACGCTGATTATCAGAAAATGGCAACGAGTAAAGTCGCTATCGTCACACGACCTGCTGGTAAGCCTGCCGGTAAATTAGTGGAAAAGAAATTAGGGCAACAATTGTTGTATTTGCCGTTGAGCTACAATTATGAAGAAATCATTCAGAATCTGCAAAAATTAAGTGCAGCGCTGGGATTGAACTATCAACCGGATCCGCAAACGATCGCAGCCTGTGACCAAGCACTGGCGGCGGCGCAGGCAATCATTGGGAATACGCCGATCGCGCTTGATGGCACCCTTGGTCCGCGACCATTAGGATTAGCGCGTTTATTGTTGGAACATGGTTTCCGGGTAACGGATATTTATATTGATATGTTTAACAAGGAAGAAAAGGCTGATTTTGCTGAATTACAGGCCATTGCACCTGACCTAGCTATTCATTCCACGTTGGCGGTAGGTATGCGGGTAGCGCCGCGTACCCGGGAAGAAAAGGTATTGGCGATCGGTCAAAAGGCTGCCTATTTTACTGCGACGGCGTACTTCGTTAATTTGATCAAAGGGTCTGGCCTATATGGCTTTGATGGTATTCAGCGTTTGGCCAGTTTAATGGTTGCGGCCTATCAAGAACCTAAAGATACACAAGCGCTTATTCAGACTAAAAGTTGGGGGTGTGGTTGTCTATGAAAGACGTAGCCCGCATTATTTCAACTTATACTTGTGATACTTCTGGGGTGGCCTCGGCACTGTATGAACTTGGCGGTATGACGGTCATGCACGATGCCGCTGGCTATAATTCGACTTATAGCACTTACGATGAGCCGCGTTGGTACGATACCGAAAGTTTGGTATTTACGACAGGCTTGACCGAAACGCAAGCAATTTTAGGTGATGACAGTAAATTTATTAATGATACTATCGAAGCGGCACAAGAATTAAAGCCGAAGTTTATTGCCTTAACTGGGTCACCAATTCCGATGGTAACCGGTACAGACTTTCCAGCAATTGCGCGGGAAGTTGAGTTGGCCACCGGGATCACAACGTTTGGTTTTGATACCAATGGCATGCACTCATACGTTGCCGGAGTTGGCTTAGCACTAAAAGTTTTAGCTGAACGGATTTGCCAAGCACCAACTCATAAAAGTGAAGCGCTGGCCGTTAATTTACTAGGCATAACGCCGCTGGACTTTTCGACCAATGGTACGGCTACTGCACTGGAAACAGTTTTAGAACAACAAGGTATCAGAATTCAATCAAATTGGGCGATGGGGAGTTCATTTGCCGCGATTCAAAATGCTGGTGCGGCGCAGGTTAATCTAGTGGTTACTGCAGGTGGTTTGCCTGCAGCTAAAGTATTACAAAAACGGTTTGGCATGCCCTATGTTATTGGCACGCCTTACGGAGCTGCTTTTACGGCACAAATTGGGGCAGCTATTCGAAAGGCTGCCACTAGTGGTGAAAATCAAGTTGTTTGTCAACCGCGAGTTAATGCCAAAACGATTATTATTGGTGAAAGTGTTACTGGATTATCGTTGGCCAATGCGCTTTATGCCGCTACTGGTGCGGGTGCAACAGTGCTGTGCCCGGTTACCCCTGCGGTTGAGTTATTAACTACCGGCTGTATTGCGGCGCGGGATGAAGATGAATTGATTCCCCATTTAGCTGCAGCAACCACGATCATTGCGGACCCGTTGTACCAACCGATCTGCCCAGCCACTGCCAAGTTTGTGGCGTTACCACAGGAGGCCTTTTCGGGACGCATTTATCATCAAGTCATGCCGAATTTAGTTAGTCATTTAGGAACACTTTTGGAGGAGTTGGGGTCATGAAAAAATTAAGTAAAGCAAAATGGATCAAAGCAATCGTCACAATTTTGGCGATCGTTACCTTAGTCGTTCCGTTAGCAGGGTGCGGTAGCAGCAGTAGTAGTTCGAGCAAAAGCAGTCAGGTCAGCAAAACAATTACGATCACCGATCAGGCTGGTGATAAAGTAACTGTTCCTAAGAAAATCAAACGTATTGCGGTAGCAGGTATTTTACCATTACCATCGTTCTTAACGGTTTTTTTCAATTCCGCCAGCAAATTGGTTGGTATTCCTAAAGCCAGTATGATCGCTGCTAAAAGTGGCTTATTATCTGAACTGTATCCAGACATTTTAAAGGCCAAAACGAATTACGATAATGGCGATACGGTCAATACCGAAGAATTAAAGAAGCTTAACCCCGATGTTGTTTTCTACAGTGCTAATAACCCGGCTTTGAAGAAGCAACTAAAAAATGCTGGGTTTACGGCCGTTGGTATTTCGGTTGATAAATGGCATTATAATACGATCGAGACACAAAAACATTGGATCGCGCTATTGTCCAAAATGTTCCCGCAAAATAACAAGGCCAAAATTGTCAATAACTATAGCGATAAAATGTATAATTTAGTTCAAAAGCGAGTTAAAAATATCAGTGCTGATAAGAAACAAAAAGTCTTCTTCTTGTTCCAATACAGCAACTCGATGATTGCAACTTCAAGTGATAAGTTCTTTGGTCAATACTGGGCTGACGCTGTTGGGGCAACTAATGTGGGTGAGACATTAAAAACCGACAATGCAACAACCGTTAACATGGAACAAATCTATAAGTGGAATCCGCAAAAGATTTTCATCACTAACTTTACAACGGCACAACCGAACGATTTGTATAACAATAAGATCGGTAATTACGATTGGAGTAAAGTTGCGGCGGTGAAGAATAAGCAAGTTTACAAGATGCCATTAGGGATGTACCGTAGTTATACGCCAGGAGTTGATACGCCGATCACCTTATTGTGGATGGCGAAAACCGTTTATCCTGATCAATTTAAAGATATTAACATTATTAAAGAAACCAAAACTTATTACAAGAAAGTCTTTAACGTTAATTTAACCGATAAACAAGCCCAAAAGATCTTTACACCACCGGCATCTGCATCAGCGTACTAAAAGTTATTTAAGCAAAAATATGAGGTGATAGATTTTGATCACAATTACCGATCAGGCTGGGGATATCGTGACGGTACCGCAGGAGATCAAGCGAATCGTAGTGGCGGGAATCTTGCCGCTGCCATCGATTTTAGCAACTTGTTTTAATGCGGCTGAAAAAGTTGTGGGTATGCCGGTGGCTAGTTTGACTGCCGCTAAGCATGGTTTATTAGCAGCGGCTTACCCGGCGCTTTTAAACGCCAATACCGCTTTTGATCAGGCCGGGGAAGTTGATATTGATAAGTTAGCGGCACTGGCACCAGATGTGGTTTTCTACGCTGCACGTAATCAAGCGCAAAAACGGCAGTTGCAAGCGGCTGGTATTCCGGCTGTTGGCTTTTCTGTTAGTCATTGGCAGTACAATGCGATTGCGACTTTAAAAGGTTGGCTTGATTTATTAGCCCAACTTTTACCACCAGCACCGAAGGCTAAGCAAGTAATTGATTACAGCAATCAAGTTTACCAGCGCATTCGGCAGCAAAGCGCGCTGATCCCTGCGGCCAAACGGCAAAAAGTTTTCTTCCTGTTTCGTTATGATCAAGCTGGCATCACAACATCCAGTGGTCAATTTTTTGGTCAGTACTGGGCGGACAGTGTCGGCGCAACTAACGTAGGTGCGGCTTTGAGCAATGATAATTCAACACCAGTTAGTTTCGAGCAAGTACGGCAGTGGAATCCGCAACAGATTTTGATTACTAATTTTACCGCAGCGCAACCAACTGATCTCTATCACAATACTTTAGGCAATGAGGACTGGCAACAACTTGCTGCAGTTCAACAGCAGCAAGTTCACAAAATGCCCTTAGGAATGTACCGCAGCTATTCACCAGAGGTTGATACTCCGATCACTTTGTTGTGGTTGGCTAAAACAATTTATCCGGATCAATTTTCAGCGCTTGATCTTGATCAAGAAGCGAAGGCTTATTACCAAACTGTATTCAATCTTGAGCTAACCGACCAGCAGGTGGCGAAAATGTTTACACCACCTGCGGCCGCCTCAGCGTATTAATGATTTAGAAAGAGGGAACAACCATGGGCTTAAATGAAACACCCTCCAGCGAACGTGTCCACATTGGTTTTTTCGGGCGGCGCAACGCCGGTAAATCTAGCTTAGTTAATGCGATCACTAATCAGGATCTGGCAGTGGTTTCTAGCAAGAAAGGGACCACGACTGATCCTGTGCACAAAGCAATGGAATTGTTGCCATTAGGGCCTGTGGCGATCACCGATACACCGGGTTTCGATGATTCCGGTGACCTTGGTGAGTTACGTGTTCATAAGGCTCAGCAAACGTTGAACAATACCGATATTGCAGTATTAGTGGTGGATGCTACCGTTGGTGTACAAGCCAGTGAACAGCAGCTACTGCAACTTTTTGCCGCGAAAAAGGTTAACTATTTAGTTGTGTTCAATAAGGCCGATTTGGTGCCTGATCATCTGGCACCGGCTAAAAATGAAATCTATGTCAGTGCGCAAACCGGGGTGGCGATCGCCGCTTTAAAGGAGCGGTTGGCCCATTTAGTTCCCCAAGGTCGCCAGCAGCCACCTTTAGTCAGTGATTTATTAAAGCCACACGACCTGGTCGTACTAGTGACACCAATTGATGCAGCGGCACCAAAAGGTCGGTTGATCTTGCCGCAACAAATGACGATTCGCGATATTTTAGACCACGATGGTATTTGTATGGTGACCAAGGAGACCGAGTTGGCTGCTACTTTAGCTAGTTTGAAGAATCCGCCAGCAATGGTGATCACCGACTCACAAGCTTTTGCCCAAGTTGCTAAGATCACACCGGCGACGATTCCGCTGACTTCATTTTCAATTTTAATGGCCCGTCGCAAAGGCATTCTCAACAGTGCCGTTCAAGGGGTTGGTACCATTGATCAATTACAAGATGGCGATAAAGTCTTGATCGCTGAAGGGTGTACACATCACCGCCAGTGCGGAGATATCGGCAGTGTTAAGTTACCAGCGTGGCTGAAAAAGCGCACTGGCAAAAAATTGACGATCGAACTGTCCAGTGGTCATGGCTTCCCCGAAGATTTAAGTCAGTATGCGTTGGTGATCCATTGTGGTGGTTGCATGCTTAATGCCCGTGAAGTCAGCAATCGGATGCAAACGGCAAATACCCAAGGAATTCCGATGACAAATTATGGGACAGCGATCGCTTATATGAAAGGTATTTTACCCCGCAGTATCGCGATGTTACCGGAAGCTTTAGCCAGCTTTCAAAGCCCGGTAGCGGTGACCAATTAATTTTTACAAAAAGCTAAGTTCTGCTGTCGATCGCTGAAAAGCGATTAATGGCAGAACTTTTTTGTTTACAAGATCGGTTTGGGTGCGCGTGTCAGTAATGTTTGAAACCAATAAGCGACTAGTGTTTTGTCGCGGTCTTTTTACATCTGGTATAATAAGAGTCAGTGAGCTCAATAGCGGACGAAATTTGGGGTAATCAAATGAATAGAAGAAAAATGCCAGTTAAAATTTGGAATCGCGGTAAAAAAATCGCTGTGAATGGTGCTGTGGAAATCCAATATGTAGATAATACTAATCAAGAAGTGGACGCCACGGTTTTTGGAACACATCCGTACGGGGTCACAGTAGGCGCCGATCCAGAGGCTGACTTTTGTGAATGCCCATTTTTTCCTGGTAATGGCTACTGCAAACATATTGCGGCGGTGGTTGACTTATTAAAAGCACAGCAGCGGCCAGTTGAAAAGTTATTTGATCGCCAAAGCGATGATTTAACTTATGAAAAAAATAACGCCGATTATTTGGCACGTTCGCAAAAATTTGAAACTTTGTTAAATGAAAATCCCCAGCACGCGGCAGCAATTTATGCGGATAAATCAAGCTATGATCTTCTACGTGCGGATCCTACGGCCTGGGCTGGTTTGGTGGATCCGGACGAACCAGCGCCGGCACCGCAACCGCCAGTATTGACCACGCAGCTTGAGCAGCCACAACACATTTTGGAACAGTTTAAACAACAGCAACCGCCTAAGAAAAATGGCGAGCGCTTTTTAGCTAATTTGGCGTTACCGCGGCAACACTATTTTAAACCGTTGCAGGCCGCAACTGATGCAGCCTTGACCTTAGAAGTAACGTTGGTTATCGCGGATGCAGGCAGCAATTGGGAATATGATTTTGAAAAGCGTTTCTTCATCAAAATGCGTTTGGCCGCTGCTGAGGGTAAATTCTATGTGATCAGTGATATACCGCGGTTTTTAACTGCTTATCAGTTGGAGCAAACTTACCAAACCAATGGTAAACGGGAATTTGACCTCACCCACGCGGCTTTTTCAACTGCCGAGCAGGCCCTACTAGAATTTCTTGGAACTGCGGATAATGAAGTGCAGATCGTTAGCTATGGTAGCGGTAAAGGCAAGTATTTTGCATTACCAAGTTATAATCTACCGCAAGCAGTGGCCTTGCTGAATAAATTACCGCATTTTGAATTCCGACAAGTAGAAGAACAAGAACAGCCTGGCTATACGGAACTAACGCTGCGGCAATTACAAGCTGCCGACGGTTTATTAAGTGGGGAGTTAACTGCCGAGGCGGGTGGTTACGCGCTGACTTTGACCAGCAACTTTCAGGAATATGTACCAGCTAATCGCGTTTTCGTACAACAGGCTACTTTGTTTCAAGCTACTCGTGCACAAATCAAGATCATCACGGAATTGATCAATAATTATGTGGCTAATACTGAATATAGTGACAGTAGTCAACTTCATTTTCCCAGTGGCAGCGAAGCGCAACTCAGTGATTTTATTGCTTATTTCAAGCAAGTAGGTGTGTTAAATGTACCGGCACAATTGACCATCAGTGCGATGACACCGCATTTCAGTTTACGTAAAAATAAGCATAACTTAGAATTACAGTTGGCTTATGAGTACGCAGGTCAGGTCATTAATAGTGCGACGATCGCGCAGCAGCCTGCAGTCCAACGGAATTTGGCCATGGAGCAACAAGCCCAAGACTATTTGCGTAGCTTAGACTTTCAGCTACAAGGACAATTGTGGGTGAGAGAATTCCCCCAAGCGGCTGCATTATACCGTTTTTTCACCCAAGAACTGCCTAATTTACGGGCAAATGGTGTGGTGGATGTGACGGCTGATTTGCAGGCGTTGTTACATCACGCCGCTGAATTAAAGCCGGCAGTCAAAGTGACTACCACAGCTGGTTTTTTGGCCGTTAATTTTTCGCTGAACGGTATTGGCGAAAGGGAGGTCGATACCGTCTTACAACAATTAGATACGGAACAGCCTTACGTGACGCGAACTGACGGTTCACTGATCTTAGTCGATGCGCACCTAAAGAAAGTAGCGGTGGCCCTGCGGCAATTGCGGCACCAAGGTAAATTACAGCACGGCCAGATCAAAGTTCACGCCGCGCAGGCATTGGCGGTCCAAGCTGTTCTAGGTGACACTGCTACCTTTGATCAAAAGTTCCAGCGTTTGACACAGGATCTAGCCCATCCAGAAAAATTTCCGGTAATACCAAAGCCGGTTCAAGCCAAATTACGACCCTACCAAAAAGTTGGGATCCAGTGGTTGGAAATGCTGGACTCGTATGGTTTTGGGGGTATTTTGGCCGACGAAATGGGCCTAGGTAAAACCCTGCAGCTGATCGGCTTTATCAATGATCATTTAGTGGCTGGACAAACGCATTTGATCGTGTCACCGGCCTCGTTGATCTACAATTGGCAGGAAGAATTTCATAAATTTACGCCGGCGATCAGCGTCAAAGTGGTGGATGGTAGCAAGGAACACCGGCGGCAGTTGATTAACAATACTGACGCTACGATTTTGATCACCAGTTATAACAGTGCGCGCCTAGATATTGCTGAATATCAGCAACGTAAAATCACTTATTTGGTCCTAGATGAAGCGCAGTACGTGAAGAATGCTAGCAGCAAAACTAACCAGAATTTGCGGCAGCTAACTCCCCAGAATACCTTTGCGCTTTCTGGCACGCCGATCGAAAATCGCGCAGCGGAACTGTGGGCTATTTTTGAATTGGTTATGCCAGGGTTATTACCTAGCAAAAAAGCGTTTAATCAGTTATCCCCAGCTGAAATTGCGGCACGGGTCAAACCGTTTATTCTACGGCGGGAAAAAGCGACGGTGTTAAAAGATATTCCAGCCAAAGTTGAATCTAATTTGTATAACGAAATGACTAAAGCGCAAAAGACCGTTTATTTAGCACAATTAAAACAGATGCAAGTGAAGATCAAGGGTATGACCAGTGCTAATTTTGTTAAAAACAAAATCGCAATTTTGGCCGGTTTAACGCGTTTGCGGCAAATTTGTGATACGCCGGCATTATATCTAGACGATTATCGCCAGGCTTCCGGTAAATTAGAACAACTCAAGGAAATCCTACGGCAGGCGCAGGCTAATCAGCGCCACGTACTGATCTTTTCACAATTTACTAGCATGCTGGACTTGATCGAAACCGAATTGGCACAGCAGGGCATCGCGACTTTCATGTTGCAAGGCAGCACCAAACCCAAGGCGCGCTTAGCTATGGTGGATGCCTTCAACGCCGGCGCGAAAAATGTTTTTCTGATTTCGCTCAAAGCAGGCGGCACCGGCTTGAATTTAACGGGTGCCGACATGGTGATCTTAGTCGATCTATGGTGGAACCCCGCGGTGGAAGATCAAGCTACTGCCCGAGCCCACCGCATTGGCCAGAAAAAAACGGTTGAAGTATTCCGGTTGATCACCAAGGGAACCATCGAAGAACAGATCTACAAGTTACAGGAAAAAAAGCGTAATTTTGTGGATCAAGTTTTAAGTGGTACTGAAAATAAAGGCACACTAACTGAAGCAGAGGTACGGTCGATTTTAGGTATTACGGCTAATTAAAATAATGATTGTATTCTAGTTGGTAGTGGTTATAATTAAGTTAATTGAAAGCAGGGGAGCTGTGAGCAGCAGCTGAGAGGAAAATATATTTTCGACCCTTTAAACCTGATTGGTTAAAACCAGCGTAGGGAGCTATGAGTAGTGATAAACGGGCATCCTATTGAAAAAGGATGTCCGTTTTTTGTTTGCAGGTTAACTTTCAATTCTGGGTCTGGAAACGATAAACGTGACCAAAAAGATGGTTTTCTGTGTTGGGCTACATTAGAAAAACGCTGTATTTCATACGTGCTGGCAACACAGTTAGCAAGTATTAGGTGCGAACATATGCGCACTGCCTTACTTTTCGTTGGCGATTGAACCAAAGCAAAATACAATCAGTCCAGATCACGCTGCGGGGAACTTATTTAATACTCAAGTTGCGGTAAGTGTTTTGCCAGAGACAGGATTGTTGTCTGAAATATTGGAATCATTAGCGTTCTTTACTAAGGAAGCTATTACTTGTGGGGAATCGCCTTTTAGAACATGTGCTAATCTTTGGAGGTGTTGGTTTTGCAAAATCGAGTACAAAAGTTGACCGTATTGGCGATGATGATCGCCTTGGACGTGGTGCTATCGCCGTTATTTCGGATCGAAGGGATGGCGCCGATGTCCAGCGTGCTGAATGTGATCGCGGCAGTGGCCTTAGGTCCACTCTATGGAACGATCATGGCCTTCACCTGCGGTTTGTTACGAATGCTGCTATTAGGCATACCACAATTAGCACTGACTGGCGCTGTATTTGGTGCCTTGTTGGCCGGCCTTTTTTATCGGTTGCGGCCGAATATTTGGTTAGCGGTGCTAGGTGAATTTATTGGTACTGGTTTGATCGGTTCATTGCTATCTTACCCTGTAATGGCCGTATTTACTGGCAGCAGTCAAGGGATGTATTGGTTTTTCTACACACCACGCTTTATTGGCGGCGCACTTTCTGGATCATTGATCGCTGTGATCGTAGTACGAGAAATTAAACGGGTAGGGTTGTTAGGTGCGCTACAGCGGGTTTTTGATAGGAGCGAATAGTTAAAATGTGGCCGTGATTGTATTTCATTAATCTATGTTAAGTATAAGTTGCGTAAATTCATTTTAGGAATAATCACTTTAATTAGTACTTTGCTTAGTTTTAAAATTGAATATTAAGTATGATCTGCTTTAAATTGGATATAAAAATCCGCCTATGAGATTAGAATAACTAAATGTTATTTGTGCTCATAGGTGGATTTTTATCTTATTGTTCCTGTTCGTAAACAAATTTAGCATAGTAAAGCGAACCAATATATAAATGAAATAAATCATGATAATTATGGGGGTCTAAATGTAATTCTTCTTTAATTTTTTTAAGGCGATAATTTAGTGTGTTGCGATGAATATGCAATGATTCTGAAGTGATGGAAATGTTGCCATTATCTTCAATAAAAGCATTTAAAGTTTGTAATAGTTCTTGACCGATTAGCGTTTGATCAACTTCAGCGAAGCGTTTGACTAAGTTATTTAGCGGTAAATTACTGGATAACAGCTTATCAATCAAGTGAACTTGTTTGTAATATTTAAGCTTGCTGTCATGCAAAACATGGCGTAATTCAATCGTTTTTTGGGCTTCAGCTACAGAAATGCCGATTCGCGTCGTACTTTTACCGATACCAATGTCTAATTTACGAACTGAACAACTGTGTTTATATTTTTCAATATTGCCTTCAAATTCGGTTAAAATAATTAGGTTGCTAGAAGAGATCAAAAGTTTGAAGTCGGCACTATCAACGGGAAAGTTAGTCAAATTTTTACCTTTGATAACAATGGCATAGCGATCACGAAAAATATCAATTTTAAGTTTTTGAGCATCGATCAGCAGTGCTTGGTTGGTTTCCAATTTAGCTTCCACTTGAACCCATTGATATAAGAAACGATTATACGAAGTTTCGCTGATCAATTTTTGCTGGTCCGCGTAACTTTGGTTCAGTAATAATTCGGTGGCTGTACTGAGCAGCGAGGCTAATGGAACCACTTCATTAGGCTCTCCAGTGATCCCAATGACGCCAATAATTCTATCATTGAAATGCACGGGCATGTTGACCCCTGGCTGGCCATTTTCACCGTGGGAACGTTCCATGATCAAAGTTTTTTGTTGGCGAATCGCATCCAATGCACCGACATGTAATGTATTTAAACGTTCTGAACTACCGCTGGCAATAATATAGCCATTTTCGTCCATCATATTGATATTGTACGGGATCTTACTCATCATTTTATTAACGATTGATTGGGCAAGTTCTGGTTCTAATTTCAAAATTAGCCATCTCCTCTTGAAAAAAATCAAGTAATAAACTAGACCAATATTTTATGTGAAAAATATCTAAAACGAATTGAAAATACACTGATTTAATAAGCTTTTAATTGACTAATTATACACAATTAAATCGGCCTATAATTTCATTTTAACAGTAGCTTTTAAATATTCAAACAAAAAAATTAAAAATCATTGTTCAAATGAACATTGTATGCGAATTCATTAATTGATATTATGATCGAGATGAGTCAGGTTAACCACATCATGAAAAGTTCATTAAGTAACAATGTTGATTAAAAAAGTTTGAGAGTGGGTGAGCTACATGGGCTTCAAAGCAGTTGTTGGTTTTGTAATGATGATCTTGATAACGGTTTTGTTGATGAAGAAAAAAGTCAGCACCATCTTTTCTTTCACAATAATTCCTTTAGTAGCGGCTATTATTATTGGTTCTTCGTTTAAACAGATCGGGACTTATTTAACTAAAGGGTTGGCAATGACAACGCCAGTTTCCTTGATCATGCTATTCTCGTTGCCGTACTTTATGTTGATGGCGGATACCGGGATGTTCAGTGGGATCGTTAAGCGGATTGTTAGCCACGTCAAAATGAATCCAGTCGTGTTAGCGGTGCTGACCGTCATTGTCGCTATGATCACTGGCTTGGATGTCAGTATTACGTCAGTTTACTTGATCACCGTGCCATTGCTGTTACCGTTTTATAAGAAAATGAAAATGCGGCCGGTTATCTTAGTTTTTCTGACTTCACTAGGGATCATTAATACGTTTGATGTTCCGTGGAGTGCCAGAATGTTACGGAGCGCATCCTTGATCCCAAAGATCAATAATGGGACTAACTACTTATTTGGTAAGTTATTCCCACCACAGATCGTTTTGACGATCGTGATTTTCGGAATCGCAGTTTTCTTGGGTCTACGCGAAACAAAGCGTCTGAAAAAGGCAGGTATTGATCCTGCTGCAGCCGCAGCAGCCGATGATGACGAGACGGATGTTGTTGAAGAAGACAAAGAGCTGATCCAACCTAAGAAGTTTTGGATCAATGTTGCTTTAACCATCTTTATTATCGTTCTCTTGTGCGCATTACCGGATGTTCCGTCGTACTATACGTTTGCTTTTGGTTTAGTTATTGCCTTAGAGATCAACTACCACGATCAAAAAATGCAAACGAAATTGTTAAAGAAATATGCCAGCTCTTTATTCCCCGTTATGCCGGCGATCCTCTTATCAGGTGTTGTTGTCGGGGTCATGGAATTCAGTGGTATGATGCAGTCCATGGTTAAATTCTTGGTCGGTATTATTCCTGCAGCCATGGGGCCTTGGGTTTATATCATTATTGGTTTAGTTGGCACGCCGTTGATGTTTGTCTTCACCAACGATACTTGGTACTACGTTTTAATGCCAATCGTTATCGGTTTAATGCGGGCTTACGGCATTCCGGCCGACGTTGTTATTGTGACCTTATTCATGAACATGGGCGCAATGTTAACCCCAATTGCACAACCACAATTGTATATTGGGACTGACTTAACTAATGGTGAAGTTGATTTACCGCAGTATATGAAATTTGCGTTTATACCAATCTGGCTATTGAACATTGTTTGGATCGGTATCGGTTTATTGATGGGCACATTCAGATAATGCATCTGCACAAAAGCGCTACCAAAACGTTAGACTAATGAACATTGTTAATCAATGTACAAAACACTAGTATAAATATGTAAATAAAACAATAATATTTGAAGGAGATCATAAATATGACAAAAATTGGATTTGTTGGTTTAGGTATTATGGGTAAGCCAATGGCAAAGAACTTAGTTAAAGCAGGCGAAGACGTTACCGTTTATGACTTTAAACAGGCCTCAATTGATGAATTGGTTAGTGTTGGTGCTAAAGCGGCCAAAAGTGGTAAAGAAGCAGCACAAAATGCTGATGTTATTTTCACAATGGTTCCTAATTCACCTAACGTTGAAGCCGCTTTGTTCAATGAAGGCGGGATCGCTGAAGGCTTAACTGCTGGTAACACAGTCATTGATATGAGTTCAATCAATCCATTAGCTAGTCAGGGTTTTGCTAAACGCTTAGCCAAGTTGAACGTTGGCTTCCTAGACGCGCCAGTTTCTGGTGGTGAACCTAAAGCAATTGATGGATCCATCGCAATTATGGTCGGTGGCGAAAAAGACTTATTCGATAAATTCAAGGATCTATTAGGTATTATGGGCGGCACAGTTACTTATGTTGGCGCTGTTGGTGCTGGCAATACGACTAAATTAGCTAATCAAGTTATTGTTGCTTTAAACATTGCCGCAGTTAGTGAAGGCTTCTCCTTAGCCGAAAAGGCTGGCCTCGATCCAGAATTAGTTTTCAAAGCGATCCATACTGGTTTAGCTGGTAGCACAGTCATGGACGCGAAAGTTCCCAAGATCGTCAACCGTGACTTCACCCCTGGTTTCCGGGTAGATCTGCATATCAAGGATTTACAAAATGCCTTGGATACATCACATTCATTACACGTTTCACTTCCGTTAACTTCAGAGGTTATGGAAATCTTGCAAGCTGTTAAAAATGACGGTAATGGTTCAGATGACCATTCGGCGATCGCTAAATACTATGAAAAGATCAACGACATTACGATTTCAAAAAAATAAATAGCTAGAGTTAGAGGTGAAGTGATTCGCTTCACCTTTTTCTCACGGTATTAAAGTGAAGGAATGATCAAGATGGTCCCTAAAATTGTTAAAATGGACGTGTACCCGGTTGCTGGTTATGACAGTATGCTACTGAACTTAAGTGGTGCACACGGTCCCTTCTTTACCCGTAACATTGTGATTTTAACGACGGATGAAGATAAAGTTGGTGTTGGTGAAGTTCCTGGCGGTGAGAAAATTACCGCGCTCCTTGAAAAAACAAAGACATTAGTCGTTGGCCAACCGATCAGTCAATTTAAAGGTGTTTTGTTAGCAATTCAGAAGCAATTTGCTTATTTAGATGCTGGTGGACGCGGGCAGCAAACGTTTGATCAACGCATTATGATTCACGCCGTTACCGCGATCGAAACGGCTTTTCTCGATTTACTAGGTAAATATCTACACGTACCAGTAGCCGCGTTACTAGGAGCTGGTCAGCAGCGTGAAAAAGTTGATGTGCTTGGCTATCTATTTTACGTAGGTGATCGCACTAAAACTAATTTACCTTATATTCATGACGACGATGATGCTGATGCCTGGGGCAAAATTCGGCGTCAACCGGCTTTAACTCCGGAAGGAATCGTCCGGCAAGCTCAAGCCGCTTATGATCGTTATGGGTTTAAAACCTTTAAGCTTAAAGGTGGTGTTTTCGCTGGTGAAGACGAAGTTGCTGCCATTAAGGCTTTGCATACGGCTTTTCCTGACGCTAAATTAGATCTAGATCCGAATGGTGCATGGTCACTGAAAGAATCCATTGAATACGCTAAAGAACTGAAAGGGATTCTAACTTATGCTGAGGATCCTTGTGGCGCCGAAGAAGGTTTCTCCGGACGTGAAATTTTAGCCGAATTTAGAAAGGCCACGAATTTACCAACAGCGACTAATATGGTGGATACCGATTGGCGGCAAATGCAACACGCTGTTGCTTTGAACAGTGTTTCCATTCCTTTAGCTGATCCTCATTTTTGGACAATGGAAGGTTCTGTACGGGTCGCACAATTATGCCATGATTTTGGTTTAAATTGGGGAATTCATTCCAACAATCATTTTGATATTTCTCTGGCGATCGTGGCGAATACTGCCGCCGCTGCACCTGGGAGTATTTACGCGATCGATACGCATTGGATCTGGCAAGATGGTCAAAATTTAACTAAGAATCCTTACCAAATTAAGGATGGCCAATTAACGGTTCCTAAAACTAATGAAGGTTTAGGTGTCGAAATTGATTTAGATGCTGTCAAGGCGGCACATCAACTGTACTTAGACAATAACCTAGGTGCGCGTGATGATGCTAAAACCATGCAGTTCTTGATCCCAGGTTGGAAATTTGATCCGAAAAAACCAGCTTTAGTTCGCTAGAAGGGTGATAAAAAATGGATACAACAAGAATTAAAGGGATTATTGTACCGCTATTAACCCCAGTTGATGATCAAGAAAATATTGATGATGTTAAATTACGCCAAATTGTTGATCACGTCATTGAAGGTGGCGTGCAAGGGATTTTGGCCTTTGGCAGTAATTCCGAATTTTATATGTTTACCGATGAAGAATTAATCCATGGCTTTAAAGTTATTAAAGAAGAGGCTGCCGATCGGGTGCCTGTATATTTCGGCATGGGACCGATCCGGACACGTGAAGGGATCAAATTAGCTAAAAAAGCGCAAGAATTAGGCGCCGATGCGGTTTCGATCTTACAACCGATGTTCTTAAAGCCAACTGAAGCAGAACTCTTTCAGCATTATAAAACGATTGCTGCAGCGATTCCAGATACACCCGTTTTGATCTACAATAATCCCCGGGTAGGTTATGGTTTATCCGCACAATTAGTCAGCGCTTTAGCACATCAAGTCAAGAATATTGTCGGTATGAAAGACTCCAGTGGTAATTTGACCTTGCTAAGTGAGATCATTCGCTTGACCCAAGACATTGAATTCAGAGCGTTTACTGGTAAAGATACCTTGATCTATTTAGGCCTTTGCTTAGGGACCTATGGCAGTGTTTGCTCAACCGCCAATGCTTTAGCACCACTGATCGTTTCAATTTATGATAAGTTCAAGCAAGGTGATTATACTGGTTCGCGCGCGGCGCAATTTAAATTAAATCCAGCGCGCTTGGTTCAAAATGAAGCCAGTTTTCCAGTAGCTACTAAAGACATGGCCAATATTCTTGGTCTAGATATGGGTAAACCAATTCTGCCAAGCCAACCATCGACTGGCAAAGTTTACGCTGATATTAAGCGAGAATTGGATAAATTAGATTAGTAATCGAGGGGATTGTGATGCACAGAGTACTTATAGCATCTGACTCTTTCAAGGGAAGTGCAACTTCAAAAGAAATTGCCCAGTATCTGACCGCTGGCATTCTACGTGCGGATAGCACTGCCCAGATTGATTCGGTTTCGATCGCTGACGGCGGTGAAGGAACAGTGTGTAGTGTTGTGGCGGCTACAGGTGGGAAACTACTTAAAACTGAGGTGGTC
Organism: Loigolactobacillus binensis; assembly: GCF_005405165.1. Classification (GTDB taxonomy): domain Bacteria; phylum Bacillota; class Bacilli; order Lactobacillales; family Lactobacillaceae; genus Loigolactobacillus; species Loigolactobacillus binensis. The sequence continues at coordinate 31,784 of NZ_BJDN01000017.1, read as the reverse complement.
GGACCACTAGGCACACCAGTAGCGGCAACTTGGGGGTTGTTGAATGATAAAACGGCAATTATTGAGGTTGCTGAATCTTCGGGAATCACCTTGATAGCTGATCATCTGGATGCTGGTAAAACGACTACTTATGGGGTCGGACAATTAATTAAGGCAGCATTGGATCATCAAGTCAAGCAGATCTATGTTGGTTTAGGCGGTAGTGCCACCAATGATGGTGGTGTTGGTATGGCCCAAGCATTAGGTGCGCGTTTCTACGATGCCCAAGATCATGAGCTAGCAACTGGCGCCAATTCATTATGTGATCTGGCTAGGATTGATCTAACGACGATTGATTCACGGTTAGCGACCACTAAAGTAATTGGATTATCGGACGTTAATAATCCGTTGACCGGAGAACAAGGAGCTAGTAAAATCTTTGGCCCTCAAAAAGGCGCAACACCGGATCAAGTAAAAACATTAGATCATAACTTACAGTGCTTGGCAAAATTAGTTCAACAGACGACACAGGTTGATTATGCAAACAAAGCAGGCGCTGGTGCTGCCGGCGGAACAGGTTTTGGTCTTTTAGCCTTTTGTCACGCGGAAATTCGTTCGGGAATCAGTGAGATCATTAAGTTACTGCAATTAGATCAGCGAATGGCGCGAGTAGATTTGGTGATCACCGGCGAAGGACAAATTGATGGGCAGTCACTACATGGTAAACTACCGGTTGGGGTAGCTAAGCTGGCTAAACAACATGGCTTACCGGTGATCGCTGTGGTTGGCAGTATTGGTTCAGATTTAGAAGAGATTTATAAAGCTGGTTTTGACTTGGTTTTGTCATCAACGAATCGACCGATGACGATCAAGCAGGCAACGGAAAATATTGCGACTTTAGTTGCTAATGCTGGCTTTACTGCATTCAAAGCTTTTAACTCCTTTAGACAAGAAAGTTAGAGGGCGCAAAAAATGAGAAATACAGTGATGATGAGGAGCAATGACAATGTGGCCATTGCGATCCACGATTTAAAAAAAGGGGATCACGCAACCGCGGAAGTGTGCGTGAATGAAGCCATTCCACAGGCGCATAAAGTTGCGCTAGTGGATATTCCCAAAAATGGTGTCGTTCGGCGGTACGGGGTTGTGTTAGGCTACGCTAAAGCCGCTATTAAAGCTGGTGACTGGATCAACGAAACTAGTTTGATCTTACCTAAATCACCAGAGCTGCATGATATGCCGTACAATACCAATATTGATACTGATTTGCCGACACCACCGCGGACAACCTTTATGGGCTACGATAATGAAGGTAGTGATTACGCGGGGACACGCAATATTTTGGGAATTCAAACCACCGTTCAATGCGTGGTCGGTATTTTGAAAGTTGCTGTTAAAAAAATGAAGCAAGATCTATTGCCTAAATATCCTAATGTCGACGATATTGTCATTATTAGTCACGCCTATGGCTGTGGGGTAGCGATTGATGCGCCAGAAGCGAAAATTCCGATTCGGGCCGTGCGCAATATTATGAAGAACCCTAATTTTGGTGGCCAATTAATGGTCGTTGGCTTGGGCTGCGAGAAATTGACACCAGAACGTGTGATGGATGAAGCTGATATCAATGATGATAACTTTATTTTATTGCAAGATCACCATGGTTTCCAAAATATCCTCAAAGCGTTATACGCAATGGCGGAAAAAAAGCTAGCCGTTTTAAATCAGCGGCAACGGGTGGCCTTACCACTTTCTAAATTATCCGTTGGAATGCAGTGTGGGGGGAGTGATGCCTTTTCTGGTGTCACTGCTAATCCAGCTGCCGGCTATGCTTCTGATTTATTGGTCAGCGGTGGGGCAACGGTGATGTTTTCTGAAGTCACTGAAGTTCGTGATGGTGTCGAATTCATCGCACAGCGAATCCCGGATAAACCTAATTGTGATAAATTAGCGCAAGAAATGAGTTGGTACGATCATTACTTGGCCGAAGGTGGCGTTGATCGGTCGGCTAACCCAACACCGGGGAATAAGGCCGGTGGTTTATCCACAATTGTTGAAAAATCAATGGGATCAATTGCTAAATCTGGCGCTGCACCAGTTAGTCAAGTTGTTAGTGCTGGCGAGATCCCGACTAAACACGGTTTGATCTTCAATGCGACACCAGCTAGTGATTTTGTTTGTGGCACGATGCAATTAGCATCTGGCATGGCCATGGAAGTCTTCATGACTGGCCGCGGAACGCCTTATAATTTGGAAGCGGCACCGGTGATCAAGGTTTGTTCGCGAACGGATCTCAAAGAGTTTTGGCAAGATTTGATCGATATTAATGCGGGAACGATCGCAACCGGCGATAAAACCGTTGAAGAAGTCGGTACCGAATTATTCAATTTCATTATTGATGTTGCCAGTGGGGCAAAACCAGTTGCCGAACAATTAGGGTTGTACAATGATATTTGTATTTTTAACCCGGCACCAATTACCTAGGATAGGTTGATAAGCAGTATAAAACGGTGGTAAACCTAATTGTTATCACCGTTTTAAATTTGATTTTATTTTAAAGGAGGAAACGACAATGACAGTTGCAGTTCCCAAAATTACTGATATGAAGGTTTACCCAGTTGCAGGTTACGATAGTATGCTATTGACCTTAAGCGGGGCGCATTATCCGTACTTTACCCGGAATATTGTGGTTCTAACCGATGATTCAGGTCAAATGGGGATTGGCGAGATCCACGGTGGCGATTCGATCACTAAATCTTTAGAGAGTTATCGGCCCTTAGTTATTGGCCAGAAAATTAGTGCCTATCGCCAAATTTTAAATGATATTCGCCAAAAAGGCTGGCGGGAGAAAAATGATAGTGGCCAAGGCTTGCAGCAATTAAACTTGGCTAACTTAAAATATGTGGTTCATGCTGAGGCCGCAATTGAATGTGCCTTACTCGATTTGTATGGTAAGTTCGTTGATCTACCAATGTGCGATATCATTGGGGATGGTCGGCAGCGCGACGCGGTAGAAATGTTAGGGTATTTATTCTATATTGCGGATTACCATAAAACTGATCTGCCTTACATTCATGATGATGACAACGACGATGCTTGGGGAAAAGTAAGGCGTCAAGAAACGTTGACTGTTGATGGCATTGTTAAGCAGGCTGAAGCGGCCCAAGCTCGTTACGGTTTTAAAAGCTTTAAATTAAAAGGCGGTGTGCTCAGCGGTGATGAAGAGATGCAGGCAGTTGTTGCTTTGCACAAACGTTTTCCAGATGCGCGGATCAACCTTGATCCCAATGGCGCTTGGTCATTACAGGAAGCCATTGATTTAACAAAAAAATACGGTACTGCATTGACTTATTTAGAAGATCCTTGTGGGCCAGAAGCCGGCTTTTCTGGCCGTGAAATTATGAGTTTTTATAAAAATGCCACGAATATGCCGGTGGCCACCAATATGATCGCCACGGATTGGAAACAATTCTACCCGTCATTAATGATGAAATCGGTTGATATTGTTTTAGCGGACCCACATTTTTGGGGTATCAATGGCAGCTTGAGAATGGCTAGTGTGCTCAATGATTGGGGCCTAACTTGGGGATCACATTCGAATAATCATTTTGATATTACCCTTGCACTATACGCCCAAGTTTCGGCTGCAGCGCCTGGAAATATTACCGCCATTGATACACATTTCATTTGGCAAGATGACCAACAATTATGTGATGATGCCTTGAATATTCGTAATGGTGAAATCAAAATTCCTAAGCGTCCTGGTTTAGGGATCAACATTAATCTGGAAAAACTTGCAGCAGCTAATCAATTATATACAACCTTAAAGCGCCATGATCGTGATGATTCCCGAGCAATGCAATATTTGATCCCAGGTTGGCAGTTTGATCCTAAGCAACCGACACTAGTGCGATAAAATAAGCTTTATTACCACTTTTAAGCGTAAACAAAAACACTTACCTTGAGTTGGTAAGTGTTAGTCATTAATATTCAGCAACTAAATTTGTGCTTGCATGGCGATCGCCCCAGCGTTCTAATTCATTCAGTACCCGTTTGAGTTGTTCACCTTTAGCGGTTAATGTGATCTGTTGGTCTTCAGTTAGATCCAATAGGTTGAGTTGATCAAGCTCACTAACTTTGTTGTGTAAATTCAGCGTATTTATGCCACTAATTTTTTCCCGAAGATCCATAAAGTCAAGTGGTGTCATTGCTAAGTTTGCGATGATCAGGCCCGCCCATTTGTCATTTAATATTTTTAAACCCGCGTTGATTCCTAGTGAATAATTGCTCATCAGTGAACTTCCTTTCTCTATTATAGCTTGATATTAAGCCGTTTCCATTGCTTGTTTCATTAAAGGTTAACGCGTATCATTCTAACATAAAGCTGAGCAGAATTTAAATGATTTGTTTTTAAAATTAACAAATTGACAGGTCACTTTTTGGATAGTTCATGTGTCTATAATGAACATTTAAGCACGCAAGACCGGGACTTGATCCGCTTCGGATGGATTGAAAATGACACGACCAGCTGGCAAAGTTAAAATAAAAAATGTCCGTGTAAATGATAAATTTACACGGACATTTTTTATTATCTATAGACTATGAAGAAAATTTAAATTATTTACCTGGTTGGTAGTCAGGATCAATGACCAAAATTGGCTTGATCGTTTTGCCGCTGATGGAATCAGCGTTAGCTTGGTTGATTTCTGCAAACTTGTAGAACTTTTCAGTTTTATCGAAGTCAAACATTCCTTGACGATAAAATTCAAGTAAACGGGGGATATCAATTTGTGGAATTGAATCGCCCATGTTAACACCGATCACAGATTTGTCATCAACACAAAGATCATTCCAAGTGTCAACATCAATGTGGTGTGCAGTAACGGCGATACATGCGGAGACACCACCTTGTGCCAGTGCTTTAATAGAAGATTCCATTACGGCAGTGACCCCAGTTGTATCAACTGCATAAGTGACCCCATGACCGTTTGTCAGTGCTTTGATAGCTGCAACTGGATCTTCATTTTTACTGTTGATCGTGTTAGTTGCGCCTAATTCCTTAGCCAAGGCCAAACGTTCGTCAACGATATCAACGGCGATAACACGAGTACAACCAGAGATCCGGCCGGCCATCATGGCAGCCAAACCGACGGCACCAGTACCGAAGACCGCAATCGTGTCACCAGGGCGTGGTTGTAATGTGTTTAAAACTGTCCCACTACCAGTGACGTAACCACAGCCTAAAGGTCCTAATTTCCGTAGGTCTAGATCTTTAGGAACTTTGACTGCATTACGTTCACGAACAACTGTGGTCGTGGTGAATGAAGACTGATCGAACATATCGGCGATTTTTTCACCATTTTCAGTAAAGTGTGCAGTTCCATCCGGGCGGACACCGGAAAGGTTGTTATCCGCATAATGTAAACATTGAGTTGGGATACCTTTTAGACAATTTTCACAATTACCGCAAGCATAAAACGACATGATCACATGATCACCAGGCTTGAAGTTTTGTACATGGGAGCCGACTTTTTCAACGATCCCAGAACCTTCATGACCGAGAATGATCGGGTAACCAATTGTAGCATCACCTTTACGTAATGCTTCATCAGAATGGCAAACACCACTTGCTACCATATGGACTTGAATATCGTCGTCCTGCATTTCTGCAAGCTCGATATCATTCTTCATTGTGAATTGTGCACCTTGTTTATCAACAACAGCTGCTTGAATTTTCAATATATGTCACTCCTTGATGGACTAAATTTGTTTTCATTGAGAATTATTTCACATAAATATTACGAATGCAATCACTCAAGGACTGATTAAGTCAAGTGGTGAAGATATGATAGCGCTATCCAATTTATAAAGCGCTTTACAACAGCTGATTCATGAAACGGGCAGCATCTATTCGTAATTTTTAGTATCATATATACATATTCGCAGTTATTTGCTGGCCTGTTTGCGTGCAGCACTAGGCATGATATGGTACTGCTTTTTATATTTATCATAGAAAAAATTCTTGTTTGAAATCCCAACTTTCTCAATAATATCAGTGATCGGTAGGGTCGTCGAAGTGATCAAGGTATGGGCTTGGATCATGCGTTCTTGTGTTAATGCTTCAGAAAAGGTTTTGCCAACCTCTTGTTTAAAAATATTGCTCAAATAGTTCTTATTATAATTATATTTCCGAGCAATTTTATCTAAAGTAATGGTTTGGTAGTTCTGAATGATGTCGCGTAGGATCTTGATCATTAACTGTTGGCTGGACGAAGCCTGTTTTGTTTGAATGGTATAGTTACGGACCAATTGTGTCAATAAAATCGAGAGGTAACTCTTAATGATCGAATCGGAAAATTCGCGATTGGAAAAATATTCCTCAATGATCGTATCTAAGGTCACGCGAACTTCGCTATTTTCGGCCTGTTTATGGAAGATCAAATAATTGTTTTGCGGATCACCATCCTTATTAGTTACCCGATTAATTAGAAATTCATAGAGAATACTTTTACTGCGGCGCAGATCGTTTAACAGGTTGATGCTGATATTTTGATCTCTAAATAGCAGGTTGATCAAAATATCATTGTCGCCAAGATAACCGATCGAATGCTGGCTACCAACATCTAATAATACTAAGTCACCAGCTTTTAAATGGACCTTCTTACCATTGATTATTTCATCGGCCTTACCAGACAACATATAATTCATTTCGAGAAAAGTGTGGGTGTGCGTCGGGTAAGGGGCGTAGCGATTATGCTTACTAATATAAATATCCTTATTGCGGAAAAAATAATTATTTAAAACTGGTATATGTCGTGTTGCGGATAAACCGGTATTAATGGCCGAGGTTGGAATGTCATCGTGAAAAATATCACTATTTTTTTGCTCTTGTTCAATTAACGTGGGTTCTTTAAGTAAATCAAGGATACTTTGCTTCAAAACGAGGTGCCTCCTGTAAATATGATATTTTTGTTCAGACTTTATGATATTGCCATCATATCATGAAAGCGGTTAATATGAAATTGCAATTAAGTCATTATTATTTATTATTCTTTTAGGAGGTTAAGGCATGGCTGAAGGATCATTAAAGTCCACGGTACGTGTTTCAATCACAAATTTCCTTGATTCGGGTTGTATTGTTGCCGGATCAGTTGGGATGGCGTCTTGGAGCTCACACTTTGGTCTTAGCACATTTCAAATAGGTATTTTAGGTGCCTTGTCGGCTAACGCATTTGGGGCCGCTTTAGGCGCACTGATCGGGGGACCTTTATCTGATAAGTATGGCCGTCGTTTCATTTATGTTTATGACATGTTAGTTTATATGGTCGGTTGCTTGATGTGCGTATTTGCTAATAGTTTTGCGTTCCTGTTAGCAGGTTTCATCATCACTGGGATCGCCGTTGGTGCTGGGGTTCCAGCATCCTGGTCATATATTGGTGAAACAGCTGCAGGTAATGAACGGGCAAAAAATATTGGGGTTTCCCAGTTTGCCTGGTCACTTGGTCCAGCAGTGATTTTCATTGCAGCATTATTGGTCGCACCATTAGGCTTGTTAGGTTACCGCCTGATCTTTGTTGGTTTGGCTATCGTTGCTTTTATCGCTTGGAACTTGCAGCGGACGTTGCCAGAATCACAAGATTGGTTGGATCAGAAGGCGGAAGAAAAGAAGACTGGACATAAGAGCAAGGCAGATGCCCATCCGTACCGCACCTTATTCTCCAACAAAACTTCCATCAAATGGTTATTCTTCCTGATCGGTGTTTACGCTTTATGGAATTTAGTTGCTGGTTCTCAAGGTATGTTTTTACCGTACATTTTTGAAAGTGTTGTTAAGCTTGATGCAACACAATCTAGTTTGTTGAATATTGTGATCTGGGTATTGACCGCTTGTGGCACTTACTTTGGTTTTGCCAAGTATGGCGATAAAGTTAATCATCGTTTGTTCTTCGCAATCGGTGCAACAATGGCATTACTTTCTTGGATTATCTTGACCCTCTTTGGGATGAGTCAATCATGGGCATTATGGATTTTCGCCGCACTTTGGGGGATCTCAGCCGGGATCGGTGCTCAAGCTTGGTATGCGCTATGGGCAACTGAGCTTTTCCCGACCCAGTTCCGGGCTGGTTCTCAAGGTATTATGTTCTTTATTGTTCGTGCTTCTGCCGGTGCTTATACGATTTTTGTTCCAACTATTATGGAAAAACTTGGTTTCAGTGTTGGTGGTTACATTATGATCGCAATTCTGATCGTATCCTTGCTAGTTGGGATCATTTGGACACCGAAGACCCGCGGCAAGAGCTTGGAAGAGATCACCAAGGAACAATATGGGGAAGACTTCCTGACACAAAGTCAACGCGATACACTGAATAAATAATGAATTTGAGGTGTTAACGAATGAATACGTATGTAGCAGTTGATATCGGTGCTTCAAGTGGTCGCTTGATCCTCGGCACGGTTGCTGAAGGTCGGTTGAAACTTGAAGAAGTGCATCGGTTTAAAAATGGATTTAATAGTGAAGATGGCCATGATTGTTGGCAGATCGACCATCTTGTTGATGAAATATTAGCTGGTTTAGTCAAAATCAAAGCCCGCGGCATTAATCGCGTTAACTTAGGTATTGATACTTGGGCAGTTGATTACGTGCTAGTTGATGAAGATGGCAATAAATTACATGATCCGATTGCCTATCGTGATTCGCGAACTAATTCAGCGATCACTAATTTAACTTCAACCTTACCAAAAGAATATATTTATGAAAAAACGGGTATTCAGTTCCAGAATTTCAATACCTTATATCAGCTTTATACCGAAGATAAGGCCGTTCTTGAAAAGACGGATAAGATCATGATGATCCCAGACTATTTAGGCTATATTCTGACCGGTAATGCAGTTACTGAAGTCACTAATGCGTCAACCACGCAGATGCTGAATTTACGGCAAGGGCTGTTTGACAAAGATCTGATGAGTGAAGTTAATGTTGAAGCTGATCAGTTCCCGCATTTAGTTGAAGCGGGCACCTTATTAGGGGCTGTCCGGCGTAAATGGCGTAAACGTTATGATATTCCGGAAACTGATGTGATTACGACCGCGACCCATGATACGGCCAGCGCAGTTGTTGGTACGCCAGGCTTTGGCGATAACTGGGCCTTCCTAAGTTCAGGTACTTGGTCATTGCTGGGGGCCGAACTTAATACGCCAGAAAATGGGTTGGCTGCTTTTCGTGAGAATTACACCAATGAGTGGGGTGCTTACGGGACTTACCGTTTCCTGAAAAATATTATGGGCCTGTGGATCATCCAAAAGGTAAAAGAAGAACTGAACGATCAATATTCCTTTGCTGAATTGGCGGCACTTGCGGAAAAGGAGGAATCGTTTAAAGTCTTCATTGACGTTAACGATCTGCGTTTCCAAAATCCGGAGAATATGATCCAAGAATTACAGGCTTATGCTAAGGAAACTAACCAATTTGTACCCAAAACACCAGGTGAAATTGCGCGGGCAATCTACGATAATTTGTCCTTATATTATGCGGATTCAGTCCATAAACTGAGTACGATCATCGGGCATCCGATCACGACCTTGAACATTGTTGGTGGCGGCTCTAATGTTGCTTTGATGAATCAGTTGACCGCGGATCTTGGTGGCGTGACGGTGGTTGCCGGGCCAGGTGAAGCAACTGCTATCGGTAATATTATTGTACAGATGATCACCAGTGGTGAGCTTAAGGATGTGGTTGCCGGACGGCATTTGATCGCCGATTCATTCAACTTAAAGACTTTTGTGCCCCAGGCAGATGCCTATCAAGGTGTTTTAGCTAAATACCAAGCATTCTTGGCCAGTAACCAATAATTTAGGTCATAAATCAAAACTTGTAAGGAGAGGTGTGTAATTGATGAAGCGGATCGCACAAGTGATGTACATTAATCCAGATTCTTATGATGAATACGCTAAGCGGCATGCAGAACTTTGGCCAGAAATGAAAACTGCGCTTAAGGAACATGGGGCTACCAACTATTCGATCTATCTCAATCGCGCTAACGGTCAGACTTTGGCGTACTTGGAAGTACCTGATGTTGCTGCCTATAATGCCATTGCTAATACTGATATTTGTAAGAAATGGTGGCACTATATGGCGCCGATCATGAAGACAAACCCTGATGAAAGTCCGGTAGCCGATGATCTTGAAGAAGTTTTTCATTTAGATTAATGTCGGCGTAAGTTGTATAAATTAAGGATTTAAATTTTAAAAAACTAATCTTAGCAAGAAGAGGAGCTATTATAATGGTTCAAAAACAATCAGTTGATCAAGCTTATGAAATTGCCAAGGCACGTTATGCTGAACTCGGTGTTGATACTGAAGCAGCTATGGCAGAATTAAAGAAAGTTAAATTATCACTTCATTGCTGGCAAGGCGATGATATCCATGGTTTCCTATTCCCAGGCCAAGCCTTAACTGGTGGGATCGGTGTCAGTGGTAACTACCCTGGTATTGCCCGCACCCCAGATGAATTATCTGGCGATCTACACGAAGCATTGTCATTGATTCCTGGTAGTCATAAAGTTCAATTACATGCTATTTATGCAGTTACTAATAAAAAGAAGGACTTAGACGAAATCGAACCAGAAGATTTCAAGTATTGGGTCGACTGGGCTAAACAAGAAAAAATTGGCTTGGATATGAACGGCACCTTCTTCTCTCATCCTAAGGTCAAGGAAAACTTTACTTTAGCTAGCCCTGAAGCAGGTATCCGTGATTTCTGGATCGAACATGGTAAACGGACTCGTGCAGTTGCTAATTACTTCGGTGAACAATTAGGCCAACAATCAGTTAATAACTTGTGGATTCCAGATGGCTTTAAAGACAATCCAGTTGATAAAGCAACACCGCGTTTGCGCTTAATCAAGTCATTAGATGCGATTGACGAAAAACAATATGACGAAAAGAACACGATCGAAGCCTTCGAAGGTAAATTATTCGGGACAGGAATCGAATCTTACACGGTTGGTTCACATTTGTTCTACAATAACTATGCCATCACCCGGAACAAGTTATGGACGATCGACGCTGGACACTGGCATCCAACCGAAGATGTTTCGGATAAGTTCTCTGCCTTCTTACCATTTGGTAAAGGGTTGATGTTACATGTTTCTCGTCCTGTTCGTTGGGATAGTGATCATGTTGTTATCTTCGATGAAGCATTAGTTCGGATCACACGTTCATTGGTTCGGGACAACGAATTAAGCAAGACTAATATCGGCCTTGATTTCTTCGATGCAACGATCAACCGGGTTGCAGCTTGGGTCATTGGTGCGCGCGCAACACAAAAGGCTTTATTACAAGCTATGCTTGAACCAATTGATCAATTGAAGAAAGCCGAATTGAACTACGACTTCACCCAACGTTTAGTTGAAACTGAAGAATTGAAATCTTATCCATTTGCCGCTGTTTGGGACAAATTCTGCCAAGACAATGGCACACCTGTTGGCATGGACTGGATGAAGAATATTCGTCAATATGAAAAAGACGTTCAATTCAAGCGTGACTAAACTAAGAATGTGTTTGAAAAAGTGTTCAGATTTTGCGTACTAGCCTACTCCTTCACAATAGCTCCCTCTATTGTGAAGGAGTAGGCTAGGCGACAAAGGGTTCTGGTTTGCGAATTAGTAACCCTGTCTGGTATTTGTTAGATAGAGTTGTTAAGAACAAACGACAATGCTTTTTCAACCTCGTTTTAACCTAAAAGATTATTGCTCCGTGTAAAGACGGAGCAATTTTCGCTGAAACAGATTTAAAAAATACAAATCCTTAAGTAACGAAAAGGAGATCATTGATCTTGACTAAAGAAAAATTTATTAATTCACCATATGCTGACGAAATGCGTAAAATCACCCTCGGTTTGTACACTCACGGCTGGGACGAACGGAATGGCGGTAATGTTAGTTATCGTTTGACCAAAGAAGAAGTCAGCCAATATGCTGATGTTGACACAGTATTGCGTAACGTAAAAATTGATTTTGATGCTAGTGAATTAGCGGGTCAATACTTCTTAGTTACTGGTACTGGTCGCTACTTCAAGAATGTTTATGATCATTGTGAACGCGATGCTGGCTTGGTTCAGATCGCCGCAGATGGCCATAGTGTCGACATTCATTGGGGCTTCAACGATGGCGGCCAACCCACCAGTGAATTCCCAGCACATTTGATGACCCATATCAATCGTCTAAAAGTAGATGCTGACCAACGCATCGTTATGCATTGCCACCCAACTAATTTAGTTGGCATGAGTTTCACTGTACCGTTAGATGAAAAAACATTTAGCCGTATTTTATGGAAAATGCAAGCAGAATCAATCGTTGTCTTCCCTGAAGGCCTTGGTGTGATTCCTTATATGACACCTGGTACTAATGATATTGGTGCAGCAACTGCGGCTAAAATGAAAGACTTCCGGGTTGTTTTGTGGCCACATCACGGGATCTTTGCCGCTGGTGATTCGATGGATGAAACCTTTGGCTTGATCGAAACAGTTGAAAAAGCTGCCTTGATCTATACAACTGTTCAAGCACAAGGCGGCCATTTCTTACAAGAAATTACGGATAAAGACTTGGCTGATTTGGCGGCTCGTTTCAGTATTAAACCAAATCCTGATTTCTTAACTGGGAAATCGTTGGTAGAAGGTAAATAGTCTACTTTCAATGGTAAGTGAGCTTTATAAAGCGGTTAAAATTACTTTATGGAACATGCTTCAACGCTAATGTTCGAAAAACAAAGAGGTTGTGACATATGTAATGTATGTTGCGACCTCTTTGTTATTTAAAGCTCGATCGGTTAGGGGATGAGCAACATCGATGAGCGACGATCAAATGATTTAATGATGCGCTGGGGGTATCTTGGCTTATCACTATTGATCAATGCAACTGGCCATTCATTGACCATTGCAACTAATTTAGGAAGCGCCGTTTGGACTGCTTCAGCGGTGAATTTATATCATTTATGGCCCTTAAGTTTGCGGCTGACTTTATTTATTTGTGGTGTTTTAGTGGCTTTAGCAAATATGGTTTTGACCCGCAAACTTTCGTGGCGGCGTTTTTTAGGTAATTTACTTTTTATCACGCCGTTTAGTTATTTAATTCAATTATTTACGCAGGCTATTGTGCATTTAGGTATTAATCAGCTACCATTAGGATTAAGAGTTGTTGTGGATATTTTTGGTATTCTTTGTGTTGCTTTAGCAACATCGATTTATCAACGGGCCAATATTGTGTTGCATCCCAATGATGATTTCATGCAAATATTACGCTTCCGCTACTTAAAAGGCAGTGCGACGATTGCCCAAATGGTCCATTATATTCCGCCAGTATTGATCATGCTCATAACTTTTCTTGTGTCCGGACGTTTATTTGCTGTCAATATTGGCACTGTGGTTTGTTTGTTTTTTCAGGGGACGTTCATTGGTTTCTTTGATGGACATACTTTTAAGCGTTTAAAGCATTATGGTATTAGCGGGCTGTCACGGGTCACTGCAGTTCAACCGGTTACCGGACATAAGTAGACAAGGACAGTCGCTTGAGCAGGGAGGTCAAGCAAGTGCGAAGTTTTAGTTACAAAGGTCTAAAAAGTTACTTAACAACGTTAGGCGATTTTAGTGAAATCGATGTTTATGTGATGGAAACGCCTAGTCGGTGCTACCATGTGTATGTCCATCAGTTACAAGATCTGGAGCAACTGACACGACAAGCTATTTTTAATGTTGATAATAATAAAATCGAGCATGGTTGACAAAAAAACTAGTGGCGCTGAGGTTTAATTCAGCCACTAGTTTTTTGTTTTTTTTAGATTAAAGAGTAGCACCACCAGCGTATTATTTACCGGTGTACGCTTGATCCTTAGTTGCGACGGTTAAACCGACAATGTTTTTGTGATAGCCAGGTGTGAAGAGACTGACGACATAGCTGATAACAAAGGCCGAGATAAAGGAAACACAGCTAACAATAAAAGGTGAAACCGCGGCTGCCTGAACAAAATAAGTGATGATCGCAGCTGCGATCAAGCCGATCAACACACCTGGTGTATTGGCTTTTTCGGTAAAAATACCGACCGCGAAGATCCCGGCGATTGGGACACCGAAGATCCCGGTAATGGCTAAGAATAAGTTCCAAGTTTGGGAAGTGTTGCCTAGCATCAAATAAATGGCTAAGGCCAAACTCAATAGGCCGGCAACCACGATGATGATTCGCGCTAAGGTAACATCGCTGATTTTTTTAAATTTATCATCGAAGAACCGTTGTTTAAAATCAGTAACGGCACATGATGAAATGGCATTTAAACTGGAGGCAACAGTTGATTGAGCAGCGGCAAAAATTGCTGCAATAACTAATCCAGCAATACCGGCGGGCAAAACGTTAACGATAAAGTAAGGAACGATCGCCGAAGTATTGAAATTTTTTGGTAAGGCAACGGTATGTTTGTAATAGCTGAATAAAACAGTGCCCATACCGTAGAAAATAGGAATGGTGATCAATGCCAAGAAACCATTAGTCCATAATGACTTAGCAGCTTCTTTCATAGAACCAGTTGTCTGGTAGCGTTGAACAACATCCTGGCTGCCAGTATATTGATATAAACCATTGAAAATTTGACCGGCAAAAATCAAGGGAACAAATTTAGAGAGATCACTAAATTGGAAATCATAACCTGAAATCAATTTGTGATTTGTGACGGCATCATGAGCGATCGTCCCCCAACCGCCAGCAATGTAATGGGCACCTAAAATAGAAACTAAAATCGCGCCACCAAGTAATAAGAACCCTTGGATAACATCGCTCCAGATAACGCCTTCAATACCACCAAGAAACGTGTAAACGATACATAAACCACCGACGATCAATGGAATAATGATCGGATCAATATCGGAAACTGAAGTGATCGCAAGAATGGGTAAGTAGATAACAATTGCAATTCGGCCAATATGGTAAAGCATAAATAAAACACTACCCAAGATCCGCATTACTGGGTGAAAGCGCTCTTCTAAATACTCATAAGCACTAGTGACCTTTAACTTTCTAAAGAATGGGACGTAGTATTTTATCAGGAAAGGAACCATCAGCAGAATACTCAGATTACCGAAAGCGTAGGACCAATCTTGTAAAAAGGCTTGTTCAGGTGTCGACATAAAAGTGATTGCACTTAATGTGGTGGCATAAATACTAAAACCGGCGAGGTACCAAACCCAGCTTTATTCATTAGACTTCACCTCGTTGATTTTTATAGACTTAACAGGTTGGTTAACAGATTGTTGAATAAATAATTTCAGAACGAATGGGGCAATGATCGTAGTGACTACGGTGACCACAATCATGGCTGTATAGTGATTTTGATCGATCAAATGGGCGCCTAAAGCCACGTTAGCAACGACTAATGCCATTTCGCCGCGGGAGATCATTCCAGCTCCGACAACATTAGCGGCCGGCCAATCCAAATGGAATAAACGCGCGCCTAGTGCGCCACCAATTTGTTTACCGAGAATAGCGATAATGATCAATGCACCAATAAACGGTAGATCGTGTTGCATGCCGGTAAAGCTAATATTTAGACCAATGCTAACAAAGAAAACAGGAATGAAAAGTGCATAACCGATCGGTTCGATTTTCAGTGCAAGTTTGTCTTTAAAATTAGTTTGGGAAATAGCAAGTCCAGCAAAATAAGCACCGAGAACGTCACTCATACCCAACGCCACAGCAATTGCTGCAAAGCCAAAACATAAAATAATGGCGCCGGTAGTTTCATTTTCACTGGCAGTTAACTGACTGAAAAATTGCAGAAAACGGGGAACAAACCACCTGCCTAAAATAAACATGGCTCCGAAAAATAAAAGCTTAGTTAGCAGCATTAATGCCAGCGGTTGGTTACTGGCGGCACCTGTACCGAAAATGCCCACACAGATCCCCAAGAGAATGACGCACATAATATCATCAGCAACGGCAGCGCCTAAAATAATGGCGCCTTCACGGGTATTTAAGTGGCCCATTTCTTTCAATACTTGAACTGAAATGCTGACCGAAGTGGCACTGAGCACTAAACCGATAAATATGGAAGTACTCCAGTGAAAACCAAATACAAAAATACATAGTGCCGCTGCGCCGACTGTAGGGAAGATTACACCTAAAGTTGCCACGGTTAATGCGGGACGCCAGTAACGCAGCAATAAATTAAGGTCGCCTTCGAGGCCAGCGATAAACATTAAAATAATGACCCCTAGTTCAGCAAAATAGTGAACAAAAGTCGTTGGCACCAATAGATGCAGGATCGCTGGTCCGGCGATCACGCCCACCAGTAACTCACCGATCACACTGGGAAATTTTAGTCGATTTGAAACGTGCGCCCCTAGTTTGGTCAACAATAGAATAAGGACTAGTTGGACTAAATAGGTCATAGTAACGCCTGCCGTTGTACTAATTGCTGATTAACCAGTGCAATTTGTGCTGCTAACTGTTCCGCAGGGATTGCGTATTCCAGAAAAACTGGTATATCAGCAGCCAAACGGTTTAACATTTGTTGCCAATCGGCTGGTTGGGTATCCAGTAAAACGGTTGTGCGTGCTCGGATCGCCTTTAAATGGAAAATAGTTATGGCCGGTTGAACTTGCATGAAGGCGGCCAAAGGATCAGTAGCGACCCAGCACCAGTTACCGGCATCAAATGTATAGCCTAACGGTAGCTGCTGCTGTTTCAACCATGCTAAGCGCTGAGCAAAAGTGGCCAAAATACCGTTAGCATTGGGCTGATTTTCAATGGTCACCTGAATGGTGGTGGCGGCCAATTGCTGGCGTAACGCAATTAAATCGGCAGTTGTAATGTTCGTGATGTTGCCTAAACTGAATTTTAGTGCCTTAATGTGATATTGTTGGGCCATTTTAAGTGTGGCGGCTAAGGTAGGGTTAAGATGATCGCCTTGAAAAAGTTCTTCAGGAACAGAATAGTAGAACTGCCAATGTTGTTGTTGGCATAAAGTACTAATTGCTGCCAATTCTGCATCCTTAGTTTTAGGCTTAAAGAATTCGCCGCGCACTTCGATGGCCGCAATGGCCGAATCAGTTAAGCGGCGTAAACAATCTAGTTGCGAAGTTTGCGCTTGGAGATCAGTTAGAAACACAGCCGTATTGATTGATACTTTCATGGTTTGGCACCTCTTCATAAATATCCAGAAATAAATTTTGTCAACAAAAAAAGCCGCTACTAACAGACTTTGTCAAAACAAAGTGGTTAGGTAGCGGTTGTATTTATTTGAGCGAGTTATTCCGTTAAGTACCATAACACGCAGTTGAGATTTTGTAAACGCTTAATTATAAAATTTGGCCACAGCACCAAATAATTGGGCTTTGTCGGCTAATTGGGTCACGCACAATTCAGTTTTACATAAATTAGGCGGCAATAATGGTTCTAATGCACGATTTAGTAGGCCTAATAAAAAGTCACCTTGCTGGGAAACGGCGCCACCAATGAGCAAAATTTCCGGATCAAATAATAAAATAATATTGGCTAAACCAGTTGCAACTTCGGTAGCCCAATCCGTGATTAGCGTGACGAAAGGAGGCTCACTTCGGCGGGCACGATCAAAGGCCGCCGGCACGCTGATGCCTAATTGGGCTAATTGATGGTCTAAAGTCAAAGTAGAAGCACGTTGTTCATAATTGGTTTTGGTTGCTGGATCATATAAGGTATAACCTAAAGAATTTGCTGTGGCGTGAGCGCCATTTAATAGCTGGCCATGATCTAAATAAGCGCCCCCGATGCCGGTACCTAGTGCTACGCAATAAACAGTCTGTTTTCCTTGGGCGGCACCCGCTAATTGTTCCCCCAGTAGGGCGGCATCAACGTCATTAACCACCAATACTGGTAAGCCACTTTGTTTTTCCAAAGCAGCCTTGATCGGGGTGCCTTGATAACCAGGGATTGTTGGTCCAGCATATTGAATTTGGCCGGCGGCACCGACGATACCAGCAGTACTGACACCAATACCGCTTAATTCGTGTTGTGTTTGGTAGTCGGCAGTGATCTTCAAAAGTTGCTGTAAAATATGGCCGCCCTGATTATGTTCGGTTGGACAGCGACCGCCATGACTCAATTGACGTTGTTGGTCGATCAAGCTGTATTTGATCGTGGTTCCGCCAATATCAAAGGTTAAGTAAAGTTGATCAGACATCGACTCATCTCATTTCTATAAGTTATAAAATAATGGATTTTAAAACGTTTTCATCGTAGCATGTAATAATTGTTTTCTCAAACTAAAAAAATAAAAAATTTTATCTTTCTAGTTATAGCAGAGTTTTATTGCCTTTTTGAAAATAATTATCATATAAAACGTTTGCAATATTTTTTATCCAAGTGTATGGTACTGAGTGAGCGGTTGGATAACTTTTGAGCGAGTTAGACCAATAATAAAATAAATCAAATGAGGTATACAGGATGAAAAAATTATACTCGGCTTTAATGACGGCCTTTAATGAAGACGATTCAATTAATGAACAAGGTATTCGCGAAATGGTACGCTATAATATCGACGTCAATAAAATTGACGGTTTGTACGTTGGTGGCAGCACTGGTGAAAGCTTCATGTTAAGCACAGAAGAACGTAAACTAGTTTATAAGATCGCTTACGAAGAAACTGCCGGTAAAGTCGATTTGATCGCCCAAGTTGGTTCCGTTAATTTACAAGAAGCTAAGGAACTGGCCAAATACGCTGTTGCACTTGGCTATAAGACAATTTCTGCAGTACCACCATTTTATTATCATTTCACCTTTGATCAGATCAAAAACTACTATGATCAGATTCTGGCCGGGTTGGATACACAATTGATCATCTACTCGATTCCGGCCTTATCAGGAGTTACTTTGTCCTTAGATGAATTCGCTAAATTATTTGAAAATCCGAAAGTGATCGGGGTTAAATATACAAATAATGACTTCCTATTGTTACAGCGGATCCGGGCGGCTTTCCCAGAAAAAGTGATCTATTTTGGCACGGACGAAATGTTGATCTCTGCCTTACCATTAGGTATCGACGGTGCGATCGGCTCAACCTTTAATTTAAATGCTAAGCGGGCCAAAGCTGAAATTGCTGCCTTTGAAGCTGGTGATATTAAGCAGGCATTTGCCTTGCAAGATGTCAGTAATGATTGTATTTTGGATCTGATCGCCAATGATATTTATCCCAGTCTAAAATTGGTCTTTGAAGAAATGGGCGTTCACGCTGGCTGCAGTCGTGCCCCAATGAGTAAGCCAACACCAGAAATGCGCGCCGGTGCTAAAAAAATCTATCAGCAATATTTTGCATAATTAAGGGACATTTTAGTCTAGAAAAGAGCCACAACAATGAAAAATACTTTTTTAGAAACGGTCAAAGGCAAGTTGATCATTTCCTGTCAGGCCTTAAAAGGTGAGCCGCTGTACAGCTCATTTATCATGGCCCGAATGGCTTTGGCAGCAAAGCAAGCCGGTGCGGTTGCCATTCGTGCTAATTCAATCGTAGATATTCAAGCAATTCAAGATGAAGTTGGTTTACCGATGATCGGGCTGAACAAAATTGATTACCCTGATTCGCCGGTGTACATTACGCCGACTATCAAAGAAATGCGGGCGGTTGCCAGTACCGGTGCCGAAGTGGTGGCCTGCGATGTTACCGGGCAAAAACGGCCGCATGATGAGCAACTGGTAGATATTGTCAAACAAATGCGTAGTGAATTTCCGGATACGTTATTGATGGCGGATACTGCAACGCTAGATAATGTTCGTGAAGCCAATCAACTGGGCTTTGACATTATCGGGACTACAATGCACGGTTATACACCTGATACTAAAGGAATGAATATTGCTGCCGATGATTTTGCTTACTTGAAGCAAGTGATCGCGGTCGCCGAACGCCCCGTTATTGCTGAAGGTAAGATCGATCTTCCGGAAAAAGTTCGCCGCTGCTTAGATCTCGGTTGTCATGCGGTCGTTGTCGGTGGTGCGATCACACGACCATTAGAAATTGCCAGTCGCTTCATCGCCGCAATTTAACCTAAAACGATAATATTTTCCAAACGAAGAACCGCGTATAATCTAGCCGTTAAGGACATGTTCAGTTAGCTGTCATTCCAGCCGGCTGCGGTGGCACATGCGAAATTTAATTATGAATGGTCAGTGCGTAACTAAAAATAATAGACACAGAAATACCCGCAAAAAACAGCTTGGGCTGTTTTTACGGGTATTTTGTTTAGAAATGATTCATGGATAGTCATAATTGATCTATATTAAATTTTATATATTTAGACAACAAAAAATCCGACCCTGCTTATTTGGTCGGATTAAAGGTGGGGATACGCCTCTGGAGGAAGACGTAAATTGTTTAGTCAGTTATATTAAAAGGAATAAATGATCCGAAAAATCATCTATGAAACATAATTAATTATAACATCAATGAATTTAAAGACAAGTTGTTTTTGTAAAAAATGTATATTAATTTTATTTAAATAAGTATTAAAAGCATAAAACAGATTGAAATCGGTCTACAAAACTAAGCGCCAGAACTAGATGAAGTTAATTTATTATGATCGGATGATAGCACCAATTGAAATCAAGCGCTTTCTTATTTAATTTAACGCGTTTTTGTGCTAAGCTTGGGGCTAAATCTAATTTGGAGGAACCGAATATGAAAATTGTCGTACTTGCCGGCGGCCGTAGCCCAGAGCGCAACGTTTCCTTATCATCAGGTGCCAAAATTACAGCAGCATTGCGTAAGAAAGGGCATGCTGCGGTTTTGATCGATTTATTTTTAGGTGATGCTTTGAGTGATGTTGCCACGATTGATGAGCTATTTCAACGGCAACCAGTTAATAACGATTATGCGATTAGCACGGAGATTTTGACCAATGCAGCGATCGATGCTTTACGTACCACTGACCGATCTGGCTTATTTGGTCCCCATGTTCTAGAGATTTGTGCCGCTGCCGATATCGTTTTTTTAGCGCTACATGGTGAGGATGGCGAAAATGGTAAGTTGCAGGCCACCTTTGACTTGTTCGGCATTCGTTATACAGGTAGTGGGGCCTTGGCTTCGGGTATTGCAATGGATAAGCAGCTAACAAAGGAACTACTGCTGCAGCACAACATTCAAACTCCAGGGTATGCAGTGGTCAAAAAAGGCGAACCTCTACCTACTCTGACTTTCGGTTTGCCAGCAATAGTCAAGCCAGTAAACGGTGGTTCCAGTATTGGGATGCAGATTGTTCATACATCAATGGAATTGGAACAAGCGGTGGTGGCAGCCTTTCAATTCGATAGTAAGGTTGTGATCGAAGCGTACATTACTGGCCGGGAATTTTCAGTAGGGATAGTCAACGGGCAAGTTTTACCAGCCATTGAGATCATAGTCGATCAGGGTTGGTATGATTATTTGCATAAGTATCAAACTAATGGTGCTACTTATCAAACACCACCGCAAATTCCAGTGGCCGTTTATGAAGACATGCAGGCGTTGGCCGTGACAACAATGGCAGTGCTCGGTCTGACTAATTATGGACGGATCGATTTTCTTTGGGATCAGCAAGCGCTTTACGTACTCGAAGGTAATTCATTGCCAGGAATGACACCACATTCGCTGTTACCGCAAGAAGCCGCTGCGGTGGGAATCAGTTATCCTGAATTATGCGAACAGATTATTTATGGTAAGTTAGCGTTATTGGCCGACTAAGTAAAGTAACTGAATAGTAGCCGAAAGAGCGTGGTATACTAAAGCTGTAATCGCTAACAGTTATATTCTTATCAGTCACTTAACGTTAAAAAAAGGAAGCGAGATTTACGATGAGTAAGGTTTTTCTATCCGCTAAATTGCCTGCTGCAACCACTAAAATTTTGACTGACCATGGGTTAACGGTCAGTGTGTACGCCGGCGAAGGCTTGATTTCACACGCGGAATTATTGAAAAGTGTCGTTGATGTCGATTATTTGATTACGCCATTGTCAACGCAGGTGGATGCAGCCGTGATCGACGCAGCGCCTAAGCTGAAGTTGATCGCTAATTTTGGCGCCGGCTTTAATAATATTGATGCCGCCTATGCCAAAACTAAAGGCATTCAAGTTACGAATACACCGGCAGTCTCCACAAATTCAGTGGCAGAAGTGACGGTGGGCTTGATGTTAGCGCTGAGCCATCGAATCGTTGAAGGAGATGCGCAGATGCGGACCAGCGGTTTTCCAGGTTGGGCACCGTTGTATTTCTTAGGTAGTGAGATTGCTGGCAAAACTTTGGGAATCGTTGGTTTCGGTAATATTGGTCGTGAAGTCGCCCGTAAAGCACGAGCACTAGCGGTGAACGTTCAATATTGGCAACCCCATCGTTTGACTGATCCTGAGGAACGTAGTTTGGGTGTGCAATACGTTGAATTCGCTGATTTGGTTCAAACCAGTGACTTTATCAGTATCAACGCACCTCAAAAACCAGATAACCACCATCAATTTAGTGCTGCAGTTTTCAAAGAGATGAAAGCCACTGCTTTTTTGATCAATGTTGGGCGGGGGCCGATCGTCGATGAAGCCGCGTTATTAACTGCATTGCAACAAGGTGTGATCGGTGGGGCGGCGCTGGATGTTTATGAGCACGAACCGCAAGTTACGGCGGGGTTGGAGAAATTAAACAATGTTATTTTAACGCCACATATTGGCAATGCCACCGTCGAAGCCCGGGCTGCCATGGGAACGATCGTTGCCAACAACGTGGTTTTGTTAGAGCAAGGGCACAATGCTAAATTCATCGTCAATGCATAAACATCATTAGAAACCTGTAACTTAAATCTACACTAAATTCAAAACTTCTTCATATTTTTTTAATATAATCATGGTGATTATAATCTTAGGATAAGGAGTTTTGTATAATGGGTAGACGAGGTCACAGGTTTTTACATATTATTGGTGCTTTGGCAATTATTTTAGTGGTAGTGGGTCTGACTGGCTGTAAGCAAACTAAAAAAACACTGAACCGCAAACTAATTCGGCTAAGCTATTGATTGACGGTCAAACAGATCAAACAGAATATTGGTAGCCAGTTAGTCACGACCAGAGCGGATAAACAAAAAAGTGCCAACCAAACTTATCAGGCAGCGTTGGCAAATTCAGCGTATACATTGGCGGCACCATACGTAAAGGTCAATCCGTACAACACGTCACCTTTAACCGCATTGGTTATTTTTCAAACCGATCAGGCAGCGAAAGTAACCTATACAGTGGTTGGCAAGACGGCCAATACGTCGATCACTAATCAAGTTAACGGTGGGTACAGTACGAAACACCAAGTTCCCCTCGTTGGTTTATATTCTGGTAACAATACCGTTAATTTACAGTTAACCTATGCGGATGGTACAACTGCTACCAAGACGTTAACGATCAAAACAACGACGCAACTGCCAAAGTATTTACGGCAAACTAAAATCAAAGTCACCAAAAATAATAAGCAGCAGATGGTGATCGGCAACAATAAGTTGACCTTCATAATCCGGACGACGAAGGAATCTTTTGCTATCGACGCTGATGGCGCGATCCGCTGGTATTCGACACTTTATGTGCAACATATGTTACAGCCAATCCATAACGGTCATTTACTTTTATTAAGCAAGAAAACACAATCGGCCTTAGTGTACAATGATTTGCTAGAAACGGATTATTTAGGTCGTGTTTATAAGGAATATAATTTCAGCGCCAAAACCAGTAACAGCGACGGTGGAAACGAAACGACGGTTTTGCACCACGATATTATCGAGTTACCGAATCACGATCTGGTTGCCACGGCCAATGATGGTTCGGATTATGTTGAAGACACGATGATCGTCATTTCCCATAAGACTGGTAAAGTAACTAAGGTGATCGATTTAAAGCGGTTGTTACCTAAGGCGATGTATTTAAAGTATAAAGCAGGGAGTAATGGTGATGTCGATTGGTTCCACCAAAATGCGGTATATTATGATAAAAATGATCAAAGTCTAATGATTTCCGGACGTAATCAAGATATGATCATGAAACTTGATCTACAAACGACTAAAATTAAATGGATCTATTCTGGTAAAAAGAAAGCGACTTGGCCTAAAAAATATCGTAGCTTATTATTGACACCCACTAAAGGAACGACGATCACTGGTGGTCAGCATGGTTTAAACTTATTAGGGGACGTCAAGCATGATCCTACTAGTGAAAATATTTTACTTTATGACAATAATATTAATGTGACTAACGGCAATGCGAAGACTTCTGGTAAGTATTCACAAGGGGTTCAGTATCATATTGATACGAAGAAGATGACCATTAAACAGACTTGGGCTTACGGTAAAGCGTTAGGCGCGGCCAATTTCACCGCAATCATTGGCTACACGCAGAAATTAAATCGCACTAATTACTTACTGGACTTTGGCTTTAAGAACAAAGGGAAGGAAAGCAATGTGATCGAAGTCAACGGCCAACAACAAGTTTTCAATGTGACTTTTTTAATTATGTACTAACATAATTAAGAAAAGTAGGTGACCGTATGTCAGTTAGTAAGCAACCATTACATCAGCAAATCGAAAATGATCTGCGGCAAAAAATTCAGGATGGTACCTATCCAGAACAACAGCTGATTCCTAAAGAAATTGAATTGGCGCAATACTATCAAGTCAGTCGGCCAACAGTTCGTCAAGCAGTGCAAACTTTAGTTGATCAAGGTTTTCTGGAGAAACGTAAACGTCGCGGAACACTGGTCAAGCGTGCTAAAATTGGCCCCAACTGCTAAAGTCTATAAGTTAGTACGGTTACGTTATGCAAATCAAACACCATTAGTGATGGTGACCACTTATATTCCGCAACTGGCTCAAGTGGATTTTAGTCAAACATCGCTGTACGCCACGTTTGCGGCCCAACAACAAGCAGTGGTGCGGGTGACCCGCAAGCTAGAAGTCAGTGCTGCAACTGAAACAAGTGCTGATCTATTGGATATTGACATTGGTGCGCCGCTATTTTATTTCCACAGCCAGGGCTATACCAGTGCGGAAGTACCAATTGAATACTCAATTGCCAAATACCGGGGGGATTTAAATTATTTTCGGTTAGAGATCACACAAAAAATGCCTTGAAACTCAAGGCATTTTTTGTGTGACTAAACCTGCTGTTTCAAGGCTTCGATGATCTTGACACCAGCACTGGTGCCAATCCGTTCGGCGCCGGCTGCAATCATGGCTAGAAAATCTTCAGCGCTACGAATACCGCCGGCCGCTTTGACCTTGACTTGGTCGCCAACTGTTTGTTTCATCAATTGAACATCAGCAACGGTGGCGCCTCCGGTTCCAAAACCAGTGGAAGTTTTGATGAAATCAGGTTGAACCGTCTTAGCAATCAAGGCCAGTTGGCGAATTTCGTCCTTAGTGAGATAGCAATTTTCAAAAATCACTTTACAGGGGATTTGCTGCTGATGACAACAAGCTACCATTTGTGTCATTTCTGATTTGATGTAGGGGTAATTGCCATTTTTAACTTCGGTTAGGTTCAGCACGTAGTCAATTTCGGTGGCGCCGTTGGTGATGGCTTCGCGCGTTTCAAATAATTTAGTTGCAATAGTAGTTTGGCCTAAAGGAAAGCTGATTGCGGCACCGACATCAATATCGGTATTTGCTAAATATTGGGCACAGCGTTCGGTTTGGACTTGATTGATCGCCACCATTTTAAAATGATACTGTTTGGCTTCAGCACAAAGCTTTTTCATAGCAGCGGCTGATGCGTCAGCATGTAAATTAGTGTGATCGATCATTTGGGCATAATGATCTAATTTTTCTGGAGACATAAATGGCATCCTTTCTATATATGTAATTACATATTATAATAAACGGTTCGCACTAGGCAGTCAAATTTTAATCTTGACGATTATGATAAATAGCCGTAGTATTATTAGAAAACAATGAGAAAAGGTGCTGCTATGTCTTTAGAAAATGTTCAACGCTATTTTGCTGACTTCGGTATTAGTCAGCGAATTATTGTATTACCGGAATCCAGCGCCACTGTGGCGTTGGCCGCGGCCGCATTACATACTCAGCCAGAAAGAATCGCTAAATCATTAACCTTTGCGGTGGCCGAAAAACCAGTACTGATAGTCATGGCAGGGGATGCTCGCATTGCCAACCCTAAGTTTAAAGCACAATTCAAAGTCAAGGCGCACATGTTGGCACGTGACCAGGTGGAACCATTAATCGGGCAGCCAGTCGGTGGTGTATGTCCTTTCGCAGTTAAAACTGGTGTTGCCGTTTATTTAGATGAATCATTACGCCGCTTCGAAACTGTTTTTCCAGCGGCTGGCAGTACCAATAGTGCGATTGAATTGACTTTACCAGAATTAGAACAGTATTCTCACGCTCAAGGGTGGATCGATATTGCTAAGACAGCCTAAAGCAGGCCATTAAAAAAGCCGCGTAATTGCGGCTTTTTTTAGCGTCCTTAATCAGCAAGTGGTGCTTTGCCAAGAAAAGCACTGATCATCCAAATGTTCTTATCAGTTTCATCTTTGAAACCATTAAGCATATCTTGTGTTGGAAAATCTTTTTCGCCATCAGTAATTTCAATACCTTTTTGATACTGATCACGTAAATACTTGAATTGGTTGACTAAACGTTGCATGAATTCAGTCATTGTGAGTTGATCGAAACTAACTTTTTCATCTGGTAAACCAGTATTTTCGATGAATTCATGAGTAGTGGAAAGTGGGCTGCCATTTAGGGCAATTAAACGTTCAGCAATTTGATCGAGCTGTTCGCTGAGCTGGTCACCGTATTCATCCATTAATGGATGGAGCCGAAAGAAGTTTTCGCCACGCATGTACCAGTGAGTCTGTTGAACATTGACCTTTAATTGACTAATGTCAGCGATCAGTTGGTTAAGTTGAGCCTTTGATTTTGGAAAGTCATAATTATAAGTTGTCATAATTAACCTCTTTTCTGTATTATTGGTTACAAGCTAACCATACCAGTTTTGAAAGCGTTTTTCAATGGATATGCTCATTAAAA
The DNA here is from genome assembly GCF_005405165.1 of Loigolactobacillus binensis. Taxonomy (GTDB): domain Bacteria; phylum Bacillota; class Bacilli; order Lactobacillales; family Lactobacillaceae; genus Loigolactobacillus; species Loigolactobacillus binensis. The sequence continues at coordinate 4,761 of NZ_BJDN01000017.1, read as the reverse complement.
ATTTAATCAGTCGTTGTCCATTTCTGATAAAGTTGTTCCATGATGGCAACTGTTCGGCAAGTAATCGCCGGTGTCATCGTGGAACTGATCAGTTGGTGCTGCCGCAGCAGTTGATTGAAGTGTTGAATTTCAAAGATGAATTCGCTGTTTTGTTCCACTTTGAAATTAGTGGTCGCGCCGTCAATAGAATACAAAGTAGCAGTAGTTGCTTTCCAATAGTTTGGAATAACGATTTTACCTTGCGTACCGTAAATGATCAGGCGACTATGCAGCGGGTTAATTGAAGTGATGGCCAAGCTAACTAAAACGTTTTGGTCAGTTTTTAAAACCACATTGCTTTGACGATCAACTTCAGGTGCCTGCGGTTGACAATTTCCAGTGTAATCAATGAAGTGTTGGCCTAATAAATATTGAATATAATCCAATGGATAAGCACCGCTACCACGAAAAGTACCGCCACCGGCTGCTAAATCACGGAACCAAGCAACGTCCGTGCCGCCAGGATGATAACTTTGCGCGTCGATCCAAGTGATCGTTCCAAGGGTACCAGCCGTAACCAACTGTTTGATTTTCTGCGTCAATGGTAAGAAAACCGCCTTTTGTGCTGCCATCAAGGTAACCTGTTGTTGCTGGGCAAGGGTAAATAATTCCTGAGCCTGCGCTACGGTCAAAGTAAACGGCTTTTCCAACAGCACATTTTTACCGTGGCTTAAAGCTAGTTTGGCACCAGCATAATGTCCGCCATTATATAAGGGAATATAAATCGCGTCTAAGTCAGGGTCATTAACTAGTTCAGTGTAGCTACCATAGGCGCGGGGGATCGCGTGATTTTCGGCAAAGTAACGTGCCGTGGTGAATTGCCGTGTGGCGATCGCCAAAGCTTTAGCGCCGCCGGCTTCCTTTAAACCAGCAAGAAAGCGCGGTGCAATTTGCGCCGCGCCCATAATGCCGTAATTAATGATTTTTTGTGTCATTAGTAGGTTGCTCCCATCTGACCACTAGGACCACCAAAGTTTTGTGTGCCCGTGGTATCGGTGGTGCCGTTGCTGGTTGTACTACTATCACTACCACTGCTGTAGCTACTACCGTCGCTATAGGTACCAGTGCCATAATCGACGGTACTGTCGCTACCATAGATCGTATAGGTGGTATTGTTGATGCCATCAAAATAAGGATTAGCTTTGTTCAGTTTAGTTTCCTTGTTGCTGACTTTAGTAAAAGTCAGTCCTAGCTGTTTGCGTAACTTTTTGGAGATGCGGTTGATTTCTTTGGTTGAAGCGATCTGATATGAGCTACCGTTGATATAAGCATCTTGCCCCTGTAATTGGTCTGAATCCATTTTTTTAGCGGCAGAACGATAATTAACGGCTAGGCCTTTCATATCGGAGAAACTGAGATCAGTTTGTAAATTATTTTGAACGACTTTCAAGATCTTTTGGTAATTAGCGACCCCATTCATTGAAAGTAATTTTTTAGTGACGGCTTTGATCACTTGTTGTTGGCGTAGCTGCCGCCCATAATCACCTTTAGGATCATCATAACGCATACGGGCGAAGGAAAGGGCCTGCTTACCATTCAAATGGTGTGTGCCTTTTTTGATGGTGATGTTGTTGAAGGTAAAAGTCAAGTTGCTGGTGACGGTAACGCCGCCGACAGCATTAACGATTTTAGCTAAGCCCCCCATATTTAAAGTCAAATAATAATTAATGGGGATGTTTAGCAATTTGCTAACGGTTTTTTTAGCAGTTTTGGCGCCACCGATTTCGTAGGCAGAATTAATTTTTTGAATACTAGTTTCGCCGCTGGCAGTCATTTCGGCCATTGTATCGCGGGGAATACTGACAAAAGTCGTTTTCTTGGTGGTCGGATTGATTGTGGCGACGATCATTGTGTCGGAACGGCCTTTATCAGTACGACCATCAGCACCGGTATCAATACCTAATAATAAAATCGACAGCGGCTTTTTTTCTTTGACCGCTGCGGTTGCATTAGCATCACTATCATTGCTAGATTTGTAGATTTTATCAGCTGTTTGTTTGGTTTGATAATAAGCATACGCGGCGAATCCGCCACCGATCAACACAATAACTGCGATCACGGCAAGCAAGATCTTGGGCCAGCGTCGGGCTTTCTTTTTATGCAACATAGACTAATCCCTTTCGTTTCATCTCTTATTTCATAGCAAGTATAGCAGTTTCGACTTAAATCAAGCTTAAATATTTTCGTAAGATTAATTATGAATTAATCATAATATAAAAAAAGTACCGCTGTCGCAGCGGTACGTCAAGCATAATCTGGTTATTTTTCTTCATCATTAGAAGGCGTATCAGTGCTTACTGCAACCTTACGGGTGACGGTAAACCAACTGATATAGGCATTGTCGACGGCGCCCACAGTAAAAGCAAAATCAGCAACGGTGAACACATCGCCAGGCTTGGTAGCAGGATTATCTTTCATAATGTAGCCGGTTAAAGTGACAACATCAGAATCATCGAATTCACGAATTTTAACGTTGAAATAACGCTCAAAATCATATAACGTGATTTTACCGTTGACCCGATAGCGCCCGTTACTTTGTTTTTCAACGTACTCTTCGGAGGGGATTTCGTTTTCATCCTTGACGGTACCAAACAATTCCTCGTAAATATCCTTATCGGTGACGATCCCGCTAGTTCCGCCGTATTCATCAACGACGACGACGATCGGTGTACGTTTTTGCACCATTTGCGCTAGAACATTTTGTAAAGAAGCGGTTTCGGGAACCGTAATAATGTTGCGGAGTAGTTTACTAACTCGAGTTTGATCGCTAGTTTCGGCTTGTTTGATCAAGTCATAATTGTAAACATAGCCGATGATCTTATCTTTATCATTATCTTCAACAACAGGAAAGCGACTAAAGCCATTAGTAATGTACATTTTGATCGTGCTGGCCACGGTTGCGGTCACATCCACGACCATTAAGGATGTCCGATCGACCATAATATCCTTCGCAATTTTATCGTTCATGGCGAAGGCACGTTCCATGTAGATATAATCATTGCGTTCCAATTGACCACCGGTGACAGCGTTACGCGATAACGATAGAATTTCGGCCTGCGAAAAGTTTTCGTTTTCTTCATCGGCCGGTTTTAAACCGATCAGGCGAACAACGCCACTGGCCGAAATGTTCAGTAACCAAACGAATGGGTAAAAGATCAGATGGAAATAGCGCAACGGTGTTGTGATAAACATCATTGTTGGTAAGGGCATATCAATACTGATGTTTTTGGGCACGATCTCGGTAAAGACCACTTCCAAGTAAGTCAATACGATGACCCCTAAGACTGCACCGACAGCATGCAAGGCCGTGGGATTCATCAAGTGACCTAAATTAAATAGATCAACTAGGATCGTTTCAACGGTCGCTTCACCGATCCACCCTAAAATAATACCGGCTACACTGACCCCAACTTGTGTCGTAGACAAATATTCATTTAAATTATGGACCATGTTCAGGGCAGTGCTAATTTTTTTCGAATGCCCACCACGTTTTTCTAATTCTTCTTCAAGTGCACTCGGCCGAGTTTGCACTAAGGCAAATTCTGAGGCCACGAAAAACGCCGCAAATAAAAAGGTGATCAACATAATGACCAAATTTACAGCGATCTGACTACCAGTCACAATCATTCCTCATTTCAATCAATTTACTTCAATTAACTACATTTTAACATGTTTAGCGCCTAATTCTATCATTCGGAAAAAATAAGTAACTTAATTCGTCCAGCAACCACACTAACTAAGCCTGGCGGCGGTGCCCGAATTGTATCGACGTCCGGTGACAGTTGCGTTTGCTATTTTTTAGATTACACTTTTTAAGCTAAGGTTAAATCGGTCGCAAGACGGTGGTTAGATGATTAAAATCTGGTAAAGTTAAAGCGTGGCAGGCGACTGCTACTGCTTTTAGGCGCTGTTAAATAGAATGAGCGTCGAAATATGGCTGTTGGAAAAGTGTTGCAACTGACTATGAGCTGTTTGCATTAAAGGGGAACAAAACATGATCGTTACCATTATTATTGCAGTGATTTTAATTTTAGCGGTGTATCGGGGCATGAAGCGTGGCCTGATCATTCAATTACTTTATACGTTAGGCTACATTGGCGTTTATATTTTTGCGCGGGTAACTGCACCGAATGTCAGCACTTGGCTGGCAACTTGGTCAGGTAGTGCGGCAGCTAGCTTAGGGGTTACTAGGACGATCGCTTTTTTGATGATGATCGCCCTCGGTTGGTTTATTGTGCGAATGCTAGCCCGTTGGTCGCGGTTGCTCACTTGGTTACCAGTGATCAAGCAAGTCAATAGTGTGGCGGGAGCAGCAGTGGCTTTCATTCTTAACTATCTCGGCTTATTTATTGTTTTGACCGTTTTGAATTTTATTCCTAACACAGCGGTCCAATATCAGATCTCGCAGTCTAGCGCGGCGCAAGTGATCATCAATAAAACGCCAGTACTTACTAGTCAATTATTACAGAAATACCTTTTTGATACTAACGATAGTGACAATACCGATAACAGTGGTACCACTAATGACGAGTCGACCAGCAATTCGGCTCAAAATGACGCTGTTACGATCCCGGATACTAATGACATTTAAATGAAGCCTGTACATTGACCGTTGATAATTATGGCTCTCTGTCAAATCCTGTTGATAGTCAATTTTACAGTGTTAGAAGTTACTTAACTTCTAATGCTGTTTTTTTACTTGGTTTGGTCCGCATTTGTTGC
>NZ_BJDN01000016.1 GCF_005405165.1 Loigolactobacillus binensis | reverse complement strand
CACCCGTAGTCTATTTGGTTTTCAATTAAAGATTGAATTGACGATATTGGTATACAATTTAGGCTTTTTTGATTTTATGACGAACTAGCACCACGCGTACCTGAGATATATGAAGTTAATCAAAGTGAATTCAACGATGAGGTTCATCTACTAATTAAAAAAGTTTCTCAAATGCGTGAAGCTTTCATTGAATATGTGCAGGAACCATTTAGTAATCTGATTATGCAGCTTACATCAGCCGGAAAGTTGCATATAAAATTAAGATATACAGATTGGACTAAAACTGATTTTCTTGATGATGAAATTGCTGACTATTTTGTCTATAAGTATATAAGCAAAGATATTCCACAGCATGTTAGTCTTGATACTATGAAAAAAATGGAAACATATGATGATAAGTTAAATGAAAAATATGAACTTTAATTTACATAATATGAATTGTTATATTTTCAAATGATCATTAGCAGAAACATGGGGGAAAGGCCCGTGTGATCTTTGTTCTGGAGAACGCTAATAATAGATAAATAGGAGAGAAAAATGGTAAATGATAGCAAACTAGTAGCAAATAAAATATTGACGGTTATTGGCGGTACTCCTAAAGTTATGCAGTACTTGAACGAAGATGAAAATGCAAGTATAGATATCTTTATTGGGGAAAATAGACCTGATGAGGGTCTAACATCTTATTCAACAATTGGTTTATCGAACTATTCAATTGGTTTGAAAACAAATGATAAAAAATTAAGAGTTGAATTGATTGGCACAAGTGGAACAAATTTTGAGTATTTTGGAAATATTATGAGTACCTGTGCTTTTAATATCATTGTTGATCATCAGTCTTGTCATCCAGGCATGGTATATACTAATATAATTGATCAATACTATAGTGGTACAGATATGAAACACATATTTTTTGTATCACCTTTTCTATGGGAACGTTTAACTACATTAGAAACAAAAGAAAAATCAATTACTTGGTTACTAATGGTTCCTATTTCAGATGCTGAGCTTGAATTCTTAGAAAAAAACGGCAGTGAAGCCTTAGAGAATAAATTTATTGAGCAGCAGATTGATATTTATGATCTTGGTAGAAATTCCGTAATAAGTTAGATATGAACTTATTAATATTCCAGTGAAAATCAACCCATTGTTGGGAAATTTTCATTGGAATATTTTTATTTCGTTATTTTTGATTCTTTTCGCATAATCGAACTTTTCTATTCTGAACACCACAATTATCAGAACTCTTATTTTTGTTGCATCTTAATTCCTTGTACAGTTGGCTTATTCAAAATATTTGCATAAACTAAACGAAAATGAGGACTGACCATGACAACAAAATTAGTAGTAAATGATGCCGCACCAAAAAGAATCAGCAAAATGAAACAGATCGTACAACAGAATTTCAGTGGTGTTGACGGCCTGCAGATCGAAACGGCCAGTGCAAGTAGATTCACGCCGTTATCAGTTTTAGTCAGAAATAAGTACACGCCGGTTTTACCCTATGATTGGATGACCGAGTATGGGCTATTAAAGGGCATTCGGCCGGTTAAATTACCAATGGTGATCGGTTATGGCTTCGGTGGTATCGTTGAAAAGGTGGGATTGCTACGTGATAAAAGTTTGCTAGGCAAAAAAGTGATCGGTGCACAACCAACTGGCGCCGCAATGGAGCTGATCAATTCCCAGCTGCCACCTTTACTTTTCACAGTGCCGGATAATGTAGCATTGAGTGAGGCGGTGACTTTGATTGGTGGTGCGGATGCGGCCTTACACGCAATTAATTCAATTAATGTTACCGCCCGGGATACGGTTTTAGTGACTGGCGCTTCTGGTGGCGTGGGCACGTATCTGATTCAACTGCTAAAATTGGCTGGGGCCCAAGTGATCGCCTTGGCCAGTCCTAATAATCTCAATTTTGTTAAATCAATTGGTGCTGATATAGTACTGAATTATCAAGAAGAATTGGCCACGCAATTAAAGGATATCGTGCCGCCAACTAAAGTTATTGATACAGTTGGCCGAACTGATTTACTGCAACTAATCGCGGCCAGTTTTGCTGAACTGGCTATTTTTTCTTTATCGTTAACCAGTTTTACGCCGCCAAAAGCACACCAAACTTTTAAATTTAGTAACGGTACGATCGGTGTTCGTGGTTACAGGCGATTATTAAATCTGCTGGCGGATAAGCAAATCGTGGCCTACATTCAGGCTAAATATAAGTATACGGATGTTAAAAAAGCCCATTTGACTGCTAAAAATGGGCTTAAACAGGGTCGAATTTTACTGGCGTTTTAACCTTTAAAATGGATAAGTTGAGACATCGAAAATATCGGCCAGTGTTTGGCTCTTATTCAGCGCCAGCTTAGCTTTGGCCGTATCATTCAGCGCTTCGTGTGTCTTTGCTAGGAGAAAAAAGAGGTCGGCAAGCATGTAATATGAAGCGTGCGTCGTTGTCCAAGTAATGCCCTTAGAAATAATATTGATGGCTGCTGTGTACTGTTTTGTTTCTAGTAAACGCAGCCCGAATTGATAATAAAGAATGTTGCTATTTTCATCGTATTTAGTGACTTGACCATTCTCAACTAAAGTCAATGCGGCCTTGAAATCAGTAAAGCCACGCTTAAGTCCAGCCTGATTATGTGGAAATTTTGTCTCTAAATAAGCGATACCGGCGAGGATCAGAATTTCATTTGGGGTGACCACTTTTCGCTGCGCCGTGAAAGTATAGTTATAGGCCAGCCGCAGATAACGTAGGCTATTTTGTGTATCATCTAAATGCTGCTCAGTCGCCACGCCATAATAGTAGTAATAAGTCTGCAGATCTTCGTCTTTGAATAGTCGATCAACCAAACCATCATTATCCAAGTAGCTGAGCATGCCCGCATAGTTATGCTGATTGCAGAGCGCTTTGATCGTCGTATTGAACTGATCAAACCCATCTATTGTGGGATAATGACTCAGTAGCGCACTATCCATTGAGATATTAAGTCGGGCGCAAATTTTTGATAAGAGGACCGCATTCGGTATATAAACACCTTTTTCAATACTACTGATCATTGATTGTGAACAAATATCTTCGGCCAATTGTTGTTGCGACAGGTGCTTTAGTTTTCGTTCCAATGCGATCCTTTTTCCAAGTGCGACTGCGATCTGACTATCTGCTGCATAAGACATTAGTTCACGCTCCTGTCGTGAAAAATTTTTCTAAAATCAATATCAATTTACCATGTGGGTCAGAAAAAAGAAAGTAGGTGGGTTTAATGCCATTAATAATCATGGCCATCGTCTGCGCGTTGATTTTCAATACTTCGCTTTATAGTATGCTGACAGTCATTTTTGGGGCTTTTATCAGTTTATGGGTAATGAAAGCCGGCCTGATCATTTTGTTGTTGCTGGTAGGTGGATCCTATTTAAAGAAAAGATTGAATTAAAGGCCGAATTCTTATTTGTTAGAGAAACGCAGGATTATTTTAATAGGGCGTTCGTAATTATTACGGTCTTATTTTTTGTTTGCAAAATTAGAATTAAAAATATGATAGAATAGGACAGACAACGACTGGCGTAAAACGCCAGCACACGAAAGGATTTTTATTATGGCAACGATTCAATGGTTTCCTGGCCATATGGCAAAGGCTAAGAAACAAGTACAAGAAAATTTACATTTAGTTGATATTGTTTTAGAAATTGTCGATGCGCGCTTACCATTATCTTCGCGCAATCCGATTCTTGATCAGATCATTCAGCAGAAACCGCGCCTGATGATCTTAAATAAGGCCGATCTAGCCGACCCAACGTTAAATAACGCGTGGATCAATTATTTTAAGCAACACGATTTACCGGCGATCAGTATCGATTCGCAACACAATCACAATGTCCAACAAATCGAGAAGCAAGCGCAGGTGATTTTAGCGGATAAAATTGCCCGGCAGCAGGCTCGCGGCATCAAAAATAAACCGATTCGGGCGATTTGTATCGGCATCCCTAATGTTGGTAAATCTACGATCTTAAATCGGTTAGTTAAACGCAATATCGCGATCACCGGTAACCATCCCGGTGTTACCAAAAAGCAACAGTGGCTTAAGGCCGGTAAGCGTTTAGAATTGCTGGATACACCGGGTATTTTATGGCCCAAATTTGAAGATGTCTTAGTTGGCAAAAAATTGGCACTAACTGGGGCGATCAAAGATTCCTTGTTTCACGCCGACGATGTTGCTCTGTATGAATTAGCCTTTTTTAAGCAGTATTTCCCTGAGCGTCTGCAAAAACGGTATAGTTTAACAATAGATGATCTTAAACTTAATGATCCTGATTTGCTGATGAAATTAACGGCAGGTTTTGGATTACGAGAAGATTATGAGCGGGCCAGCGAGCGTTTGATCCTCGATTGTCGAAAGGGCAAGCTAGGGCGTTATACGTTAGATCAAATTGATGAGGCTACACATGACTGAATCAATCGTCGAAGTGAAACAGCATTTATTAAGGCAGCCTAGTACTGATTATCTAGCCCAATTGGCCACTGATTCGCGTAAAGGTGTTCAAAAATGTTTACAGCAGTATCATAAACAACAAGCCAAAAAAGTTGCCGAACAGGCGGCCTTTCTGCAGCGCAGTCACTATGAGGATCGTTTGTGGCCACAGTATCCACAGATTGCTGGGATCGATGAAGTCGGACGTGGTCCTTTAGCTGGACCGGTAGTGACCGCCGCCGTGATCTTGCCACATGATTTTGCGCTTTACGCCGTTAATGACTCAAAACAATTATCGGCGGCCAAGCGTCAGCAACTTTATCCGCTGATTTTAGAGCAAGCTGTCAGTGTTGCCATTGGGATCAGCGATGTTCCTACCATTGACCGTGTAAATATTTTAGAGGCAACAAAGTTAGCAATGTTACAAGCAGTGGCAGGATTGACAACTAAGCCCGATCACTTATTGATCGACGCGGTCAAATTGAAAACCGCGATTCCAACGATCAGTATGTTTAAGGGTGACAGTCACAGCATCAGCATTGCGGCGGCTAGCATCGTAGCTAAGGTAGTTCGGGATCGGTTAATGTTAGCCTATGACCAAGCCTATCCAGGGTACGATTTTGCGGATAATGCCGGTTATGGGACCGCTAAACATTTAGCTGGTTTGGCTGCACATGGAATCACGCCGATCCATCGGCGCAGCTTTGCCCCGATCAAACCCTATTTACAATAATTCAGCGCTCCTTTGCGTAGTTTAAAATTAAACTACCGAAGGAGCCTTTTTTATGCGATCAAGAGATTTATTACTTAAACTTCATTTATGTCCGGGCATCGGCCGTGTAGGTGAATTGCGGATTGCCAAATTTTTACGGCGGCGGTCGCAAAGTCAATTGACTGTCAGGCAACTCAGTCAATTGGCCGGCCTGAATTTAGACCAGCAACAGCATTTCACGCAAGCGTGGACTAGCACAGCATTAACCACGTTGTGCCAACAACATCAACAGCTCAATTATTTAACTTGGCTGGATGCTGCTTATCCGCTTTATTTACGGGAAAGCTTCCAACCACCAACGATTTTATTTTACCAAGGTGATTTAGCCTTATTACAACGACCTATTTTAGCCTTAGTTGGTGCGCGCCAGGCCACTGATTACACCCAACGAACCTTGATCAATTTTATGCCGGCCTTGATTGCTCAAAATATAGTGATCATTAGTGGTTTAGCTGCCGGTGCTGACCGAATGGCGCATATGACTACATTAGCCGCCCATGGACAAACGATTGCGGTGATCGGTACTGGGTTGGATAGCTACTACCCGCGTACGAATCAGGCCTTACAACAACGAATTGCGCAAGTTGGCCTCGTGCTGACTGAATATTCTCTAGGCAGCACACCACAGCGTTATCATTTTCCCGAGCGCAATCGCTTGATTGCTGGGTTATGCCAGGCTTTATGCGTGACTGAGGCACGTGAACATAGTGGTAGCCTGATCACCGCTAACTTAGCGTTACAAGCTAATCGCAATGTTTTAGCAGTACCTGGGGCGTTGTGGCAACCGCTCTCGGTCGGCTGTAATCAACTGATCGCCGCTGGGGCACGGCCGGCACTTTCGGCCACTGATCTACTTGAAGAATTGACTATTATATGAAGCGAAAATTTACTTTCAGTTGACAAACCGCTTCGGCTTGGCATATGATGTTTTACGATTCGTTAGCGTTAAACAAACGAACTGAAAGGGGATTGTCATGGCGTATAAAAATCTTGTGATCGTCGAATCACCATCAAAAGCCAAGACGATTGAAAAATACCTCGGCCGCAACTATAAAGTCGTGGCGAGTCTCGGACATATTCGCGATTTGCCTAAAAGTAAAATGGGCGTCGACTTCGAGAATAATTACGAACCGCACTACATTTCCATTCGCGGAAAAGGTGCCGTTATTAAAGATTTAAAAAAATATGCAAAAAAAGCTGAACATGTGTACCTAGCTTCTGATCCCGATCGTGAAGGCGAGGCTATTGCCTGGCACGTTTCTCACATTTTAGGGTTAGATCCAGCCGGCAAAAATCGGGTGACCTTTAATGAGATCACCAAAGATACCGTTAAAAATGCCTTCAAAACACCGCGGAGTATTGATATGGATCTGGTTGATGCTCAGCAGGCACGACGAGTTATGGATCGAATCGTTGGTTATTCTATCTCCCCATTACTGTGGAAAAAGGTAAAAAAAGGGCTGAGTGCCGGTCGAGTACAGTCGATTGCTTTAAAATTGATCATTGACCGGGAAAATGAAATCAAGGCCTTCAATCCAGAAGAATATTGGACGATTGATTCGCAATTTAAAAAAGGAACAAAAAAGTTTGCTGCCAGCTTTTATGGGGTTGATGGTAAGAAAAAAGCGTTGAAAAACGAAAAAGCTGCCCAAAAGATTGTGGAACGAATCGAACCTAAAGGTGACTTTGAGATTACTAAAGTTACTAAGCGCGAACGCAAGCGTTTCCCACAGGCACCATTTACCACTAGTTCTCTGCAACAAGAGGCGGTACGACGGTTAAATTTTCGTACTCGCAAAACTATGATGGTCGCGCAGCAACTATACGAAGGCATCAATCTAGGCGGTCGTCAAGGTACCGTTGGACTGATCACTTATATGCGGACAGATTCCACCCGGATTTCACATATTGCCAAGCATGAAGCTAGCCAATTTTTACATGAAAATTACGGTGAAGAATACGCTGCATTAAAAATTCATAAAACTAAGAATCCTGAAGGTGCTCAAGATGCCCATGAAGCGATTCGGCCATCTTCAGTTATGCGGACACCTAAAAGCCTGGCCAGTGTCTTAAACAAAGACCAAATGAAGTTGTATCAACTTATTTGGTCACGTTTTTTAGCCAGCCAAATGACTCCGGCTATTTTAGATACCATGGCGGTCACCATTGAACAAAATGGTGTGATCTATAAGGCCAATGGTTCCAAAATGAAGTTTGCTGGGTTCACCAAAGTGTATGATTCAAGCAAAACTGATAAAAAAGACAATATGCTACCCGATCTAGTCGAAGGCGACACCGTCAAATTAGTCCAAAACGATCCGAACCAGCATTTCACACAGCCCCCGGCTCGTTATTCCGAAGCCACCTTGATCAAAACTTTGGAAGAAAATGGCGTGGGACGCCCTTCAACTTATGCGCCGACTATTGAAACGATCCAGCGCCGGTACTACGTTAAATTAGAGGCAAAACGTTTTGAACCAACTGAATTAGGTGAAATCGTCAATAGTATTATTGTGGAGTTTTTCCCGGATATTGTTAATATTGATTTTACTGCCGGACTGGAAAATGATCTTGATGCTATTGAAGCTGGTAAGCAACAATGGATCAAAGTGATCGATGAATTTTATCAACCATTTGCCGAAGAAGTATCTTCAGCGGAAACTAAAATTGAAAAAGTTCAGATCAAAGACGAACCAGCTGGCTTTGATTGTGACATTTGTGGTGCACCGATGGTCATCAAATTAGGCCGTTACGGCAAATTCTATGCCTGTAGTCGTTTTCCTGATTGTCGTAATACTAAAGCAATCATCAAAGAAATTGGCGTTATTTGTCCCCAATGCCATACAGGCCAAGTTGTCGAACGTAAATCTAAGAAAAAGCGTATTTTCTACGGATGTAGTCGCTTTCCGGAATGCGACTTTGTCTCCTGGGATAAACCAATTGGTCGTGATTGCCCTAAAGACGGTCACTACTTAGTGGAAAAGAAAGTCAAAGGTGGCAAGCAAGTACTTTGTCCAAATGGTGATTATGAAGAACCTGTCCAAAAATAGAAGTGAGGAACGAAGATGACACAAAATGCTCCCCATATTAATGTGATCGGCGCTGGCTTAGCTGGCAGTGAAGCTACCTGGCAAGCTGCCCAACGCGGCATCAAAGTTGATCTTTATGAAATGCGGCCGGTAAAATCTACGCCGGCCCATCATACCGCGCAATTTGCCGAACTAGTTTGTACCAATTCGCTGCGCGCCAACCAGATCACTAATGCCGTTGGTTTACTTAAGGAAGAAATGCGGCAATTAAATTCAGTTATTTTAGCGGCTGCAGATCAAAATGCGGTACCAGCCGGTGGCGCTTTAGCGGTTGACCGCGAGCCATTTTCAGCAACAGTCACGGCTAAAATCAAGGCGTTACCGAATGTAACGATCCACAACGAGGAACTGACTACTTTTCCAGAAGGACCAACCGTTGTTGCAACTGGCCCGTTGACCTCGCCAGCCTTAGCCGAACAGATTCAAGCACTGAATGACAGCGCTGGTTTATATTTTTACGACGCAGCGGCGCCTATTTTAGATAAAAATAGTATTAATTTTGATAAGGTTTATCTGAAGTCACGTTATGATAAAGGTGAGGCTGCCTATTTGAATTGTCCAATGGATAAGGCAGAATTTGAAACCTTCTATCAAGCACTGATTACCGCAGAAACCGCAGCCATGCATGATTTTGAAAAAGAAAAATTCTTTGAAGGCTGCATGCCGATCGAAGTGATGGCCAAACGTGGACTTAAAACAATGCTTTTTGGTCCGTTGAAACCAGTTGGTTTGGAAGACCCTAAAACGGGTAAGCGGCCGTACGCGGTGGTTCAATTGCGGCAAGACAATGCGGCCGGCAGTTTATACAACATTGTTGGCTTCCAAACGCATTTAAAGTGGGGTGAGCAAAAACGCGTTTTCCGCTTGATTCCTGGCCTGGAAAACGCTGAGTTTGTTCGCTATGGCGTAATGCATCGTAATACTTTTATGCGTTCACCAGAATTATTAGAACCAACCTATCAATCTAAACAACGGGCTGATCTATTTTTTGCTGGCCAAATGACTGGGGTGGAAGGTTACGTCGAAAGTGCCGCTAGTGGTCTGATCGCTGGTGTTAATGCGGCGCGGTTGGCACAAAATCAGGCACCACTTATTTTTCCTGAAGAAACAACGATCGGGGCCATGGCCCATTACATCACCCATACAAGTGCGCATCATTTTCAGCCAATGAACGCAAACTTTGGTATCGTTAAAGCCTTACCGGAAAAAGTCCGGGATAAACAGTTACGTAATCAGGCCTTGGCCGAACGTGCTTTGGCAACTTTAGCCACTTTTAAGCAACAATTATAGCTTCTTTTTTAAATTCTTCTCGACTTGTGTTACAGTGGATTCATTAAGTCGGGAGGGATTTTTTGCTGGAATTAAATTGGCTCGATTTATTCATTCAGTATTTAAACGTTGAGCGTCAATACAGTCCAGAAACCAGTAAGGCTTATCAAGAAGATATTTTAAGTTTTATTCAGTTTCTGAAGGACAATGGTGGCGTCAATTCTTTTAAAGCGATAAAATTATTAGATGTACGAACTTACTTGAGTTATTTATATGAACAGCAGTACAGTCGCAATTCGGTTTCACGCAAAATTTCCAGTTTACGGTCGTTTTATAACTATTTAGTTAAAAATGATTTTGTTGCGACAAATCCATTTACTGCTGTACAGTTAAAGCGGCACAATGCACATTTACCGCGTTTTTTTTATGAAAAAGAAATGCAAGCGCTATTTGATGCCGTGCAGGGAGATCAGCCCTTAGACCTACGCAATTCAGCGTTACTTGAAGTATTATATGCAACAGGGATCCGGGTCAGCGAATGCGTTAATCTCACCTTAAGCGCCGTTGATTTTGACCTCAGCGTGATGCTGATCCACGGTAAAGGCAATAAGGATCGCTATGTGCCGTTTGGTCATTTTGCCGCGCAGGCCTTGGATCAATATTTAACTGATTGTCGGACACCACTGATGACTAAATACCAAGTTGATCATGATTACGTTTTTGTTAACCATTACGGTAAGCAGTTAACTGCGGCTGGAATTGAATATATTTTAAATCAGATCATCAAAAAAAGTAGTTTAACTACCGACATTCATCCCCATATGTTACGCCATACTTTTGCGACGCATTTGTTGAATAATGGTGCTGATCTACGTACGGTGCAGGAACTATTAGGTCACAGTAGTTTGTCGACAACCCAAATTTATACCCATGTGACCACGGAACATTTGCAACAGGATTACCGCAAGTATTTTCCGCGAGCAAAATCTTAAAGTGAGCTAAAGCTCGTTTAGTTCTTTTAGGCTACTTTAAGCTAAATCAGTTACAATTAGTTTTTTATTATGAAGGAGTGCAAAAAATGACAGCCATTAAATTTGAAGCAACCACAATTTGTGCCGTTCGGCATAATGGCCACGCCGCTATGGCTGGTGACGGCCAGGTAACCATGGGCGAAAGTGTAATTATGAAAGGAACCGCCAAGAAAGTTCGCCGGATCTATAACAATCAGGTAGTGGTCGGTTTTGCTGGCAGTGTAGCCGATGCCTTCAATCTGGAAGAACGTTTTGAAAAGAAATTAAATGAATATAGTGGTAACCTGTCACGAGCTGCGGTTGAATTAGCTCAAGACTGGCGTTCAGATCAAACCCTGCAGAAGCTTGAAGCTTTACTGATCGTAATGAATAAGGATCAGTTATTGATGGTTTCGGGCAATGGCGAAGTGATCGAACCTGATGACAATATTTTGGCCATCGGCTCCGGTGGGAACTATGCATTATCCGCTGCTAAAGCTTTAACTGCTCACGCTAAAGACATGAGTGCCCACGACATTGCCCACGCGGCCATTAGTATTGCCGGGGATATTGATATTTTCACAAATCACAATATTATTGTTGAAGATCTATAATAAAGGAGCTAACTTAAATGCAACCAGCTGAAAAAACACCTAAACAAATCGTAGCGGCTCTTGATGAGTATGTGATCGGACAACACGAGGCTAAGCGTGCCATTGCAGTTGCCCTTCGTAACCGTTATCGGCGCATGCAATTAGCCCAAGATATGCAAGATGAGATCACCCCTAAAAATATGCTGATGATCGGCCCAACCGGAGTCGGTAAAACTGAGATCGCCCGACGGTTAGCAAAAATTGTAATGGCTCCCTTTATCAAAGTCGAAGCCACTAAATTTACTGAAGTCGGTTATGTTGGTCGTGATGTTGAATCCATGGTTCGTGACCTCGTTGATGTAGCCATTGAAATGGAACGTAAGGTTCAATATAAGAACGTCAATGCTGAGGCAAGTCGGGCCGCTGATAAGCGTCTAGTCAAGTTATTGGTTCCCGGTGTTAAAAAGCAGCCGACCCAGCAGAATCAGATGCAAAGTCTGATGAATGCTTTCACCGCTATGCAAAATGGCCAAAATCCACTACAAAATAACGAAGAAAAAGAAGAAGTCACTGATACAGTTCGTGATCAACGACTGTCGGTCAAAGAACAACTTGACCGGGGATTGTTAGAAAACCAAGAAGTCACGATCGAAATGGATGATCCTAAACAGGCAGTGGCGATGAATAATAACATGATGGGCCAAATGGGAATCGATTTAGGTGAAACATTAGGTGCCTTAACGCCAAAACGTAAAATCAGCCGAACCGTCACCGTTAAGGAAGCCCGCGAAGTATTGATCAAGGAAGAGGCTGAAAAATTAGTTAATGATGCGGATATTTACCATGATGCTATTCAACGTGCAGAAAATACTGGCATCATTTTCATTGATGAAATCGATAAGATCACCGCTAATGGTCAGAAAAATAGTGGTGAAGTGTCCCGAGAAGGCGTGCAGCGTGACATTTTACCGATTGTCGAGGGTTCAGCGATCTCAACAAAATACGGCACGATCAATACGGACCACATTCTATTCATCGCTTCCGGCGCTTTTGCAGATAGTAAACCCAGCGATCTAATTGCCGAATTACAAGGTCGTTTCCCGATTCGGGTTGAATTAGACGATTTATCGAAAGAAGATTTTGTCCGGATTCTAACCGAACCAAACAACGCTTTGATCAAGCAATATATGGCTTTGATCGGTACAGATAATGTGCACACGACCTTCACTAAGGAGGCTATTGAGCGAATCGCTGCAATTGCCTATAATGTTAACCATGAAACCGAGAATATCGGTGCACGCCGGCTGCATACCATCTTAGAAAAATTATTGGAAGATATTCTCTATGAAGGACCAGATATGGAAATGGGAGATATCACGATCACTGAAAAGTACGTTAACGATAAAATTGGGGATATCGTCGCTAATAAAGATCTAAGTCGTTATATTCTATAGAAACTACATTAGGTGATATTTAAGGAGGGCACGCATGACATTATCAATTAAAAATCAATTTTTACAGGCTAATTTTACGGAAAAAGGGGCCGAATTAACTAACCTGATCTCGTTGGATTCAGGAACCGAATATATTTGGCAGGCCGACCCGCAAGTCTGGGGTCGACACGCACCAATTTTGTTTCCTTTTGTCGGTCGTTTAAAAAATGATCAATACCGTTATCAAGGTAAAACTTACCATATGGGCCAACATGGTTTTGCCCGCGACCGTGTATTTACGGTTAGCAATCAAACAGCAACAACGATCAGTTTTAAATTAACTGCTGATGCGCAAAGCCGCAAGATCTATCCGTTTGCCTTTGAACTAACCGTAACTTATCAATTAATTGATAATGATCTGAAAGTCACTTATCGCGTGCATAATCCGGCCACCAGCGAGCTTTATTTTTCAATTGGCGGTCATCCCGGCTTCAACGTGCCCGTAACGCCTGAAAATAAATTTGAGGACTATTACATCAGTTATGAGCCAAAGAAGTCCCGGGTTCAAATTCCCCTGGTTGGTCCGTTCAATGATGCGGCACACAAGACTTTAGCGGCCACTGATATTGACCACGATCTGACCCATGAATTATTTCAAAATGATGCCCTGATCTACGAATTGCACCAGCCAAATACTTTTACCCTGAAAAACGACCATAATCATCAAGGCATTTCGGTCACCGTGCCGGATGCACCTTACACGGGTATTTGGTCACCTTATCCGACTACCGGCAACCTAGTTTGCATTGAACCTTGGTGGGGGATCGCCGATAATTTAGAAACCAGCGGTGAATTAACCGAAAAAATGGGGATCAACGAATTAGCTGGTGGTGAAGACTTTAGCGGCAGCTATACGATCACGGCTCATCAACGCCGGGCATTTTAGCAACAAAAAAAACGAGGCAATGGCCTCGTTTTTATTTGGATCGATTTCTATGATAGTGATAACCAAAAGGCACTTTATTTTCGGTACCAGCTTTGATTCGTTTAAAATTGTCGCGGTGCATATAAATAATAAAACACATTAAAAAAAAGGCAACGCCACTCAGCAGTAGATCATGCCAGAAAAAGGATAGGCCAAAAATAATAACCATTCCTAACATACTGGCAACACTGACCATACGCGTGAAATAGACAATACAGCCAAAAACCAGCCAGCAGACTAGGAAAAACAACGGGTTGTACGCCAAAACGATCCCGGCACTGGTAGCCACGGCTTTACCGCCATGAAAGTGATCAAAAATCGAAAAGCTATGGCCAACAACTGCAGCTAAACCGATCAAAAGTGGATTGTAGAAAGGATGGCCAAAACTGCCAAATAAATAAGGCAGCGCTGCCGCTAAGGTTCCTTTGAACATGTCCATGAACAAAACAATCAGGCCCGCTTTTTTACCTAATACTCGAAACGTATTGGTAGTGCCAATATTACCGCTACCTAACTGACGAATATCTTTGTGATAAAGCCATTTACCCAGCCACAAGCCAGAAGGAATCGAACCTAATAAATAGGCACACAATAGCATAAGTACAAGTTTCAAATCAATGCCTCCAAATAAGTGCAAATTATTATGCCGCAAGTTTAATGCTAGTCTGTATTTTAGCATGTTTTGGCGGGACTAGCTAGACTAAGCCAATTTGTGGTAAAATAGGCTTAGCGAACGTTTGTTCTGCTTTGACTTTTCAAATAGATTCGCATAAGGTAAGATAGTGTCTTGTGCACTAATTTAGCTTCAATTTAAGTTGCACAAACGATCATTAAACTAGGTATGCTAGCTATCACTGCTAAAATAGGTTTAATTCGATCTTCTACTTAACGCCCTAACGGAGAAGTTAATGCGTTAGGGCCTGATTATTTTATGAATTCTTAAAAGGAGTTTTTGCTTGATGAAAAAAAACCAAACGGCTTATAACGACGCTTCAATTCAAGTCCTGCAAGGGCTAGAAGCCGTTCGTAAGCGTCCTGGTATGTATATTGGTTCAACTGACAGTAAAGGACTGCATCATCTCGTTTACGAAATTGTTGACAATGCTGTTGATGAGGCTTTGGCCGGTTATGGTAAAGAAATCGATGTTACCATCCATGCCGATAACAGTGTTACCGTTCGTGACTTTGGCCGGGGTATGCCGACGGGAATGCATGCTTCCGGTATTCCGACTATCGAGGTTATTCTAACCGTTTTACACGCTGGTGGTAAATTTGGTCAAGGCGGTTATAAAACTTCCGGTGGGCTACATGGGGTTGGTTCAAGTGTGGTTAACGCCTTATCTGAGTCAATGACCGCAACGGTAGTCCGCGATGGTAAAAAATTTGCGGAAGAATTCCGTAACGGCGGACAGCCAGTGGGTACCCTGAAAAAATTAGGTAAAACCCGGGAAGCAACTGGGACCACAATCACTTTCAAGCCTGATCCAACTATTTTTACCACCGTTGAATTTAATTACAATACTTTAGCCGAGCGGATTCGGGAATCGGCCTTTTTACTGCGCGACGTTAAATTTATTTTTACTGACGAACGTGGTGAAGGTCGGCAAGAAATTTATCACTATGAAAATGGTATTCAAGAATTTGTCGATTATTTAAACGAAGATAAGGATACTTTAGGCCCAATTATGTTCTTTTCTGGCGAAAAGGATGGCATCCAAGTTGAATTTGCCGGCCAATACAATGATGGTTATTCAGAAAATATTTTATCGTTCGTCAATAATGTGCGTACTAACGATGGCGGCAGCCATGAAGCTGGTATGAAAACCGCATTGACACGTTCCTTTAATGATTACGCCCGTAAGGTCAATCTATTAAAAGAAAAAGATAAAAACCTTGAAGGTAGTGATGTCCGGGAAGGGTTATCTGCGGTAATTTCCATTCGCATACCTGAAGAAATTCTACAGTTTGAGGGCCAAACTAAAGGTAAATTAGGTACCCCCCAGGCCCGTGCTGCTGTAGATAATGTGATCGGCGAACAATTGGCCTACTATTTACTAGAAAATGGCGATTTTGCCCAAATGATGGTCAAGAAAGCCTTAAAGGCACGGGAGGCGCGCCAAGCCGCCCGTAAAGCACGTGATGAGAGCCGCAATGGTAAACGTAAGAAAAAAACCGAGCGCTTATTATCCGGCAAATTAACCCCTGCCCAGTCCCGTAATAGCAAACGTAATGAACTCTATTTGGTTGAAGGTGATTCGGCCGGTGGCTCCGCAAAACAGGGCCGCGATCGCAAATTTCAGGCGATCTTGCCACTGCGCGGTAAAGTTATCAATACCCAGAAGGCTAAAATGGACGACATTTTAAAAAACGAAGAAATTAGTACAATGATTTATACCATTGGCGCTGGGGTTGGTCCAGAATTCTCAGTTGCCGATAGTAATTACGATAAGATCATTATCATGACTGATGCGGATACTGATGGGGCCCACATTCAAATTTTATTACTGACATTTTTTTATCGTTATATGAAGCCTTTGATCGAAGCTGGCAAAGTTTACATTGCTTTACCACCGCTTTATCGTTTACAAAAAGGGAGCGGTAAAAATATCCAGATCCGCTACGCATGGACTGATGATGAACTGGCCGCAGAAATGAAAACCTTTGGTAAAGGTGCTAGCCTACAACGTTACAAAGGGCTCGGTGAAATGAATGCGGATCAACTGTGGGAAACCACAATGAATCCGGAGTCGCGAACCTTGATCCGAGTTCGGATCGATGATGCCGCTTTAGCTGAGCGACGAGTTACTGTTTTAATGGGTGACAAAGTTGCCCCCCGGCGGAAGTGGATCGAAAGCCACGTCCAATTTTCAATGGCAGAAGAAGGCAGCATTTTGGAAACCAAAACTGCTAATCACACTGCCAGTAATATAAAACCTGCTGCCCCAGATCAAGTTGCAAAGTGAGTGAGTAAATGAGTGATCAACAGAATATTCAAGAATTAACTTTAGAAGAGGTTATGGGCGATCGTTTCGGTCGCTATTCAAAATACATTATTCAAGAACGGGCCTTACCCGATATTCGTGATGGTTTAAAACCAGTTCAACGGCGTATTCTATACGCCATGAATCGTGATGGCAATACCTATGATAAGGGCTTTCGTAAGTCAGCCAAATCAGTGGGGAACGTTATGGGTAATTTTCATCCCCATGGTGACTCCAGTATTTACGAAGCCATGGTTCGTTTAAGTCAGGATTGGAAACTGCGGGCGCCATTGATCGACATGCACGGTAATAATGGTTCAATGGATGGCGATCCGCCTGCTGCGATGCGCTATACTGAAGCGCGATTGAGTAAGATTGCTGGCGAAATGCTACAAGATATTGACAAACAAACTGTCGATTTTGTTCCTAACTTTGATGATACCGAAGACGAGCCAACCGTTTTACCAGCCCGTTTTCCTAATTTACTCGTCAATGGCGCAACAGGGATCTCCGCCGGTTACGCCACGGAAATTCCGCCCCACAATTTAAGCGAAGTGATTCAAGCCTTAATTTATTTATTGGATCATCCAGCTGCTGATCTTGCTAAGTTAATGACTTTTGTAAAAGGCCCAGACTTTCCAACTGGGGGTATTATTCAAGGCCTCGATGGAATTAAACAGGCCTATGAAACTGGCCGCGGACGAATCGTTGTGCGCTCACGGACTGAAATGGTTACTTTACGCGGTGGCCGCGAGCAGATCGCCATTAGTGAGCTTCCTTACGAAGTCAATAAGGCCTTATTAGTTAAAAAAATCGATGAACTACGAATTATGAAAAAAGTCGATGGCATCGCTGAAGTACGTGATGAATCAGATCGACGCGGTCTAGCAATCGTGGTTGAACTTAAAAAAGGGGCCAACGCCCAAGGCATTTTAACCTATCTTTTAAAAAATACTGATTTACAAGTTACCTATAATTTCAATATGGTGGCGATCAATCATCAACGACCTGATCAATTGGGTCTAAAACAACTGTTGACCGCATATTTAGAACATCAGGAAAAAGTGATCACGCGGCGCACTCGTTTTGAGCTGGATAAAGCACAGGCACGCCAGCATATTGTTTTAGGTTTGATCAAGGCATTATCGATTTTGGATCAAGTGATCAAGGTCATTCGTCAAAGTAAAAATAAAAAGAATGCGAAGGATAATTTGGTTAAAGCCTTCCAATTTTCTGAGGCCCAAGCGGAAGCAATCGTTTCCTTACAACTGTATCGGCTCACAAATACTGATATTACGGCTTTACAAAAAGAACAGGCCGATCTGGCTACACAGATCACTAAGCTCCAAAAGATTCTTGCTGAGCCTAAGGAACTGGCACGCGTGTTAAAAGGGCAATTACGGCAAATTGAACGTGATTATGGCACTAAACGCCTTAGTGAGATCCAAGCGGAAATTGAACCGTTAAAAGTTGATACCAAGGTTGTGGTGGCCGATGAGGCCGTCATCGTGGCGGTTAGTCATGATGGTTATTTAAAGCGTAGCAGCCTACGTTCGTACAATTCATCAACTGATGATGACAACGGTTTGAAGGAAGAAGATTTTCTGACATTCCAACAACAACTAAGTACTTTAGACCATTTGTTTATGTTTACCAATAAAGGCCACCTTATTTACCGGCCTGTTTACGAGTTAAGTGATGCACGCTGGAAAGATACCGGCGAACATATTTCGCAAACGATCGGTTTGGCTGCCGATGAAGCCATTATTCAAACGTTTGCCTTTAGTGATCTAAAGCAAAGTGGCCACTTTGTTTTAGCGACCAGTGATGGTTACATTAAACAAACGACCTTTGCTGACTTCTTACCTGGACGAACCTATAAATCACGGGCAGCACAAGCAATGCATCTAAAGAACGACACTGCTTTTGTGACGAATGTTTTTTACCTGCAACCAACAGAAGTTGCGCAGACTGATGTTTTCTTGGCTAGTTATACCGGTTATGGTTTACGCTATGCATTAGCAGAAGTACCCGTCATCGGGGCCAAGGCTGCTGGAACTAAGTCGATGGCACTTAAGCCAGGGGATCATGTCGCCAATGCGGTACTGGTTTCACAGACCGGAAATACTGCAGTGACCCTTATGACACAACGAGGCGCGCTAAAACGGATGAATGTTCAAGAAGTAACTGAAACCACCCGTGCCCGGCGTGGCATGCTGATTCTACGTGAGTTGAAGCGTAGCCCCCATCGTATTCAATTTATGGTCGGTCCATTAACCACGGGAACCAACTTATTGATTCAGACTGATCAACGCCAAAAAATTAGCTTGAATCCCATGACCCATCCACTTAGTGACCGCTATTCTAATGGTTCCTTTGTATTAGATACAGAAAAAGTGGGTATTCCAGTTACTGGTTACCCAGAAATTAACTTTACGCAAGAAAATAATTAGGCTTTTCTACTGATATACCATAATGTGCTTAATTTTTAGCGCTGCGCCAGATTTAGGCCAAGCGACGGAAGAACCCATTTTGGCCATAGCGTTTGAAAAACCGACAAAAGATCGCGACATATGCTATTTATGTCGCGATCTTTTTGTTCTGTTATAATATAGCAATTAACTGTTATATTTATCAATATAACAGTTGCTAGTTAAAACGGCCATATGGGTCCGCATCACTGCTTAACTATCGTTATCACTAGGCCCACTATTTGCACTAATGTTTATAAAAAGTTCACATAAAACACCAAAATAACGCAAGAGAAAGGGCTTGCATGACTTTGTATTTATGTTATACTAATTTAAATTAACTGTTATATTATCATTTGACATTCAAGGAGGCGCTCAACTATGAAACAACGCCAAGCAACTGATCACAAAACCGACTATTGGACTGGATTTAACGGTGGCGATTGGCAAGAATCGATTGATGTCCGGGATTTTATCCAAGAAAATTTGACCCAATATGATGGCGATGAAGGCTTCTTAGCTGGACCAACCACCGCAACAACGTCTTTGAATGACACATTAATGGCCTTAAAGCAGCAGGAACGTGCGGCTGGAGGTGTCTTGGCCGCCGATAATAATATTCCAGCAACTTTAACTTCTCATGGCCCCGGTTACATCGAAAAAGATTTGGAACGAATCGTCGGTCTACAAACTGATCAGCCTTTAAAACGGGCGTTTATGCCGTATGGTGGTCTTCGGATGGCCGAAGATGCCTTAGAAGCCTATGGTTATCCTGCTGACTCTACAATGCGCCAAATATTTACCGAATGGCGTAAAACTCATAATCAAGGCGTCTTCGATGCCTATACTCCAGATATGAAAAAAGCACGTCATTATAAAATCATCACGGGTTTACCTGACGCTTATGGCCGTGGGCGTATCATTCCCGATTTACCGCGGATCGCTTTGTATGGAATCGACCACTTGATCGAGGCCAAAATTCAGGATCACGGCAATGTTGGTAATGGTGAAATGACTGATGCGGTCCTTAAATTGCGGGAACAAATTGCCGAGCAAATACGGGCGTTAAAGGGTATGAAAGTCATGGCCGCAAGCTACGGTCATGATATTGCGCACCCGGCTAAAACCGCACAAGAAGCCGTTCAGTGGGTGTACTTTGGTTATTTGGCCGCCGTTAAAACACAAAACGGCGCCGCCATGTCCGTTGGCCGCATTGATGCTTTCCTAGATATTTATATTCAACGTGATTTAGAGCAGGGCTTACTTACAGAAATACAGGCGCAAGAATTAATCGATCAGTTTGTAATGAAATTACGAATGGTTCGTTTTATCCGTACACCTGATTACAACGACTTATTTTCAGGAGATCCTATTTGGGCAACGCTTGCCATGGCCGGTATGGGTATGGATGGCCGCCACCACGTTAGCAAAACTAGCTTCCGTGTTCTAAAAACGCTGGAAAATATGGGTGCAGCACCGGAACCGAATATCACTTTACTCTGGGATAAGCGCTTGCCTGATGCCTTTAAACAGTATGCCGCTAAAGTTTCCATTGATAACTCAACGATCCAATATGAAAATGATAATTTAATGCGCTATCAATGGGGAACCGATTATTATGGTATTGCGTGCTGTGTTTCAGCACAACCGATCGCTGATGGTGTTCAATTCTTTGGTGCACGGGCCAATATGGCTAAAACCGTGCTTTATGCGATCAACGGTGGCCTTGATGAACTTAGTAAGGTGCAAGTAGGTCCGCCAGTTGAACCGATCAGGTCTGAATATATTGATTACGCTGAATTTATGGCTAAGTTCGACCGCCAGTTAGATTGGGTTGCAGACGTTTATGTAAACGCCCTAAATGTGATTCATTACATGCATGATAAATATGATTATGAGGCTGAAGAATTAGCGCTAAAGGATTCTAAACTGAATTATACCTTTGCCACCGGCATCTCCGGGCTATCGCACGCTGCCGACTCTATTTCTGCCATTAAATATGGACACGTGAAAGTTATTCGTGATGAAAATGGGATTGCTGTTGATTTTCAGGCTGACCAAGATTACCCCCGTTATGGTAATAACGATGAACGGGTGGATAATATTGCTAAAATGTTAGTCAAAAAATTATACGATAAAATGAATACCCATCATTTATATCATCATGCTAAATTATCGACCTCGGTATTAACGATCACTTCTAATGTTGTTTACGGAAAAAACACCGGAACAACGCCGAATGGTCGTCAAGCGGGTAAACCATTTTCACCAGGTGCCAATCCGGCTTATGGTGCGGAACAAAATGGCGCGTTGGCATCACTATTATCAACGGCAAAAATTCCTTATAAGTATGCAACAGATGGTATTTCAAATACTTTTGGTGTCACACCGCAAACATTGGGTAATACGGCCGCCGATCAACAGACAACTTTAGTCAATATGGTGGATGGCTACATGGAAAACAAGGGCATGCATCTGAACATCAATGTCTTCAACCGTGATACCTTAACAGCTGCACAGGCCCACCCAGAAAATTATCCAAACTTAACAGTACGGGTCTCTGGTTACTGCGTTTATTTTGCTGATTTAACTAAAGAGCAACAAGACGATGTTCTCGCGCGAACTTACTTTGAAACAATGTAACTAATCTGAATTAGCAACGGAGGACACTGATGAAAATTTTTGAGCAAAAGCAGGTGGGGACTGAACAAATACCACTTGGCTATGTCCATTCAATTGAAACTTTCGGTTCCGTTGATGGTCCAGGTATCCGGTATGTGCTTTTTCTGCAGGGTTGCCAAATGCGTTGCCAGTTTTGTCACAATCCAGATACCTGGCAGCAGGGAGTAGGGACTGAGGTAACGGCTGAACAGATTTTAACCGATGCTGTGCAATACCAAGCCTTTTGGGGCCAGCAGGGGGGACTTACTGTTAGTGGTGGTGAAGCCTTATTACAGATCGACTTTTTAATTGATTTATTCAAAAAGGCTAAGACCCGTGGAATTCGAACTTGTCTAGATACCTGTGGCCAGCCTTTCACTCGCCAACAGCCTTGGTTCAGTAGATTTGAAGAATTGATGCGTTACACCGATATTTCGTTAGTGGATATCAAACAGATCAATTCACGGAAACATAAGCAGCTAACGGGCCGGCACAACGAAAATATTTTTGCAATGTTGGCTTATATGTTAGCACACAATAAGCATATTTGGATCCGGCACGTTTTAGTACCGCAACGTACGGATTTTGATGTTGATCTTATCCGCTTGGGCCAATATATAAAAACTTTGGCTCCAATTGTCGATAAAGTAGAGGTACTTCCATACCATACAATGGGGGTGACTAAATATACTGAATTAGGGCTTGATTATCCATTAGGTGCAATTCGGCCACCAACGCCAACACGTATCAAAAATGCCGAAAAGCTATTAAACTGTGCAGCTTATACCAATTACCAGGCCTATCCAGGTTATCTTGAAGCATAATCGTGAAATATAGTTTATAATAGTAGCGTCTACTACCGCAGACTGATAAAATTGATCTGGTAATAGATGCTATTTATTTTAGATAAAAATTTAAACATTTAATCGTTTTCTTAAGTGTAAAATATTGTATAATGAAATGCAGTACGTTAGATTTTGCCTGAAAAAGTTTCCAAGAAAATAATTGTTATTTTTTAAAGCTTTAGGTTATTATTAGTATAAGCATACTAAAGGAGGACCACATTTTGAAAACCAAACAAGAAAATATTTTCTCATCAAAAACGCTAACTTATTTTCTACAACTGGCTGAAACGATGAATTATACGCAGGCTGCGCAATTGCTTGGCATTACTCAGCCTGCTTTGACCCAGCAGATCAAGAAGCTGGAACGTAGTGTCGAGGCACCGTTATTTTATTCAGTTGGTAAAAAATTACATTTGTCTGATGCTGGCCGCACCATGTTACAAACTACGCACGAAATTTATGAGTTACTGAATCAGGCAACTGATGAGATTCAGCAAACCACTAGTGCCACTCAGGGTAAGATTTCAATTGGCTTATTGGCTTCAATCGAAGATCGCGTATTAGAAGATTTTGCGATCCATTACTATAAAGAAAACCCAGAAATTGAATTAAGTTTCCATATGTTGACGCGTAAAGAAATTTGGGAACGTTTAGAAACTAACCAAATTGATCTAGCCGTCATGTATCTACCTGACGATAGTATTAAAAATTGGAAACCTTACAAGTCTAAACGCATTCTAAACGAAGACTTGCTTTTCTTGCATCATAACGAAAAATTAGCTAAGCGGAAAAAGATCAAGTACAAGGACACCATTGATAACAATTGGGTCACTTATCCAGAGCGTTATTACTTGAATTCCTTGATCAATGAATCTTATAAAAATCAACTGACGGATACGCCTAACATTGTGGCGCATTTTACAACGCCTAACCAGATTTTACGCTTTGCGCGTTCAACGCAAACGTATACCGCACTACCAAATTCCTTTGTTCAGGCCCATCAAGCTGACATTGATTCCTACGTGGCTTCATTTGATCCTGCTATTCGTTTTGACTTAGCCTTTGTTTTCCGGCAAGATAAAGATCAAATTCCACGAATTGCTAGCTTTTTAAAAGCCTTTGATGACTATATTGACGCTAAGGATTATATTGCGCGCCTGAAGGCCACTACAAAAGGTGAATAATTTATCAAGATTGCTTGTCAGCCCCCATAACTACCGTGCTATAATTAATAGTGATTGGTAGGATAAATGTAAGCGGGCGGGGAGCACACCTTGGTTGACCCTAAACTCACGCAAATAAGTTTGCGTGAGTTTAAATCTGCCAGAAATTGTTCAAAAATCTATTAGGGAGTGTTTTTTATATGAGTAAACAGTTAGTCTTTGGCCACCAAAATCCAGATACCGATGCGATTGTGGCAGCAATGGCTTATAGCTATTTGCAAAATCAATTAGGTGCGGATACTGAGGCAGTGGCTTTAGGCACACCTAATGACGAAACTAAGTATGTTTTAGATTACTTCAAAGCACAGGCACCACGAGTTGTGACCACTGTTGCTAATGAAGTCAAAGAAGTGATCTTAGTTGATCATAATGAAGCGCAGCAAAGTGTTGCGGATCGCAAGGACGTTCAGGTCGTTGCCGTAGTGGATCATCATCGCATCGCAAACTTTGAAACCACTAATCCTTTATACTACCGGGCAGAACCCGTAGGCTGCACAAGCACGATCATCACTAAACTTTTCCATGAGAATAACGTGGCCATTCCGCAACAATTAGCTGGCTTAATGTTATCGGCCATCATTTCAGACACATTATTGTTAAAATCACCGACAACAACTACTGATGATGAAACGGCAGTTAAGGAATTAGCCAAGATCGCTAATGTTGATGCCAATCAATATGGATTAGATGAATTACGTGCTGGAACTAATGTTGACAGCAAATCTGCGGCTGAATTGATCGATGCTGATGCTAAATCATTTACTTTGGCTGGTAAAAATGTACGGGTGGCACAAATCAATACGGTTGACGTTAACGATATTTTTAAACGGCAGCCTGAATTTGAAACAGCGATTAAAGCTGATACCGCCGCCAATAACTATGATTTATTCTTCTTGATGGTTACCAACATTTTGAATAGTGATACTGAGGCTTTAGTCATTGGCGATCCAATTGCACCAGTTGAAGCTGCCTTTAAACAAAAACTGAACTCACAACAACGGTTAGTTTTACCAGGTGTTGTTTCGCGGAAGAAACAAGTTGTCCCACAATTAACTGAAGCATTTGAACAACAATAATCAATTATCAAGTAAAACAGCTTAACTCAAAATAAGAGTTAAGCTGTTTTTTTAGTTAAAAGTAGCTAGTTTGGGCGAATAAAACAGCTAATACGCTACTTTGTATAATATATATTATGTAAACTAGTATTATTTAACGACAATCTAATTACTTAATTCCAACTTTTTTAAAGCCGCCCTCTTGCTATAAACTAATTTTCACCTAAATAAAAAGACACTCATTTAGTGTCTTTAAGCTAAATTAATTCGTCTTTGATCCAACCAATAGCAATTGCTTTTTCACCTAAGTGTGCACCAACTACCGGTCCAAAATAGCTGATATCAAATTTCACTTGGGGGTATTTGGCTGCTAACTGATCCCGCCACTCAATTGCTGCCGGTTCATCATTAGCGTGGATCACATAAGCATGAATCGGATAATCGGTTCGTTGTACAGCCTGAGCAAATAGTTCCTCAACCCGTGCATAAGCTTTCTTAAGCGAACGAATTTTTTCAAAGGCTACAATTTTATGTGATTGATCATCAAAAGTCAAAATCGGTTTAATTCGCAACATGCTGCCAAGAAATGCTGATGCATTAGATAAACGACCGCCACGAACCAAATTTTGTAGGTCATTGACAATAAAATACTCATCAGTTGTTTCGCGTAAAGCATCTAAACGCGCCAAAATTTCCTCAACTGTTTTGCCTTTTTTAGCCATTTTAGCAGCAGTTAGAACCATTTCGCCCATTAAGATCACGGTAATTTGAGAATCGTATGGAATCACATGTGTATTTTTGACTAACTGAGCAGCATTTTTAAGGTTATTAACAAAACCGGAAATTGTACTGGCTAAATGAATGCTGATCACAGTATCATAGCCTTGATCGCCTAAATTCTGGTATAAAGCGACCATTTGCCCAATCGAAGGTTGCGCCGTACTGGGAAAGTTTTCAGATTGGCGCAATTTTTCATAAAAATCAGCGGAAGAGATGTCAACACCTTCATTATAGGTTTGACCATCTAGAATTACAGGTAATGGGACAACCGTAATTTCATTTTCATCGATCAATTGCTGGGGTAAGTACGCTGTACTGTCCGTCACAACAGCAATTTTCATAATAGGACACCTACTTTAATGTTTTCATTATCTAAATAACTATACCATAATATTAACTAACTCACATCCGAAACTGCTAAATTCTCATTGCCCTGTCACCCTGCTACTCACCCACCTCCAACAAATTTGCAGTGGGGCCTAGGCGTTTTGTACTGGTAAGTAAGCGGCCGAGTAACACTTTTAATAATTGTTGCTCTTCGACAGTCCAATTAGCTAAAATTGCTTGTTCAAAATTAGCACTTGCCTGACAAAAATATTGAAACTGTTTTTGCCCTAAAGTTGTCAAAGTGAAAATTCGTTTGCGGCGATCACGTTGATCTAATTGCTTACGTAACATTTTTTTACGAGTCAAGGCAGTAAGCTGCCGACTAAGTGTAGAAATATCCAGTCCAGTTAATTGCTGCAGCTGTTGCAAAGTTTGTTTTGAGACGGTTAAATAACTTAATAAACGAATATCGGCATGATTAAGACGCAGTTGCCGACAAATCTGGCGTTCATGCTGGCGTCGCTGCTGTTCAAATTCATGTAATGCGGTAAAAATGGGCTCGATGGCGATCACCTCCTAGCTTTAAGCGAATTTACTTGTATTCTACAATAGTTTAGTTGTAACTTACAAGTAAATTATTGGTTCTGCTTCTTTGTCACTAACTCTGAAAACAAGTATAATTGATAACATATTGATAAATATATGAAAGTGAGGCATCTTAAATGTCATTTGATGGTGTTTTTACCCACGCAATGGTCAATGAGTTGGCCCCCTTATTAACTGGTGGCCGGGTTGCTCGGATCAGCCAACCCTATCCTAATGAATTAATTTTAACTGTGCGCGCTAAACGCCACAATTATCCATTATTGCTTTCGGCTCACCCTAGTTACGCACGTTTACAAATTACTGAAATTCCCTTCGTTAATCCTGAAAAGCCAACTAATTTTACTATGACGCTACGTAAATATTTAGACGGGGCAATTATTAGCTCCCTAAAACAAATCGATAATGATCGGGTTGTACATTTAACTTTTACCGCACGTAATGAAATTGGCGATCAAGAAAACCTAGTTCTGATCATTGAAATGATGGGCCGCCATAGTAATATTATTTTACTCAATCAGGCTGATCAGCGAATTATTGACACAATTCGGCATGTTGCCCACGATCAAAATCGTTACCGCTTATTACTACCTGGCGCAACGTATATTACCCCACCACAGCAAAACGAGGCCAATCCTTTTACCACCGCTAAACCCCTTTATCGCGGATTAGCGACAACGGCCGATATTTTCGCACAAGCTAAGGAACTACAACAAACTTATCAGGGTTTTGGTTTTGATACTGCCTTGGAAGTGGCCACTCGCTTGGCACAGGCCACTGATCCAGTAACTGCTTGGCAGGACTTCTTTCAAACAATTGCAACTACGCCCCAACCCACGATCACTCACGATCCAACTAAGAAACAATTACAATTTTCAGCCTGCCCATTTATCAGCCAACACGGCACACGAACGGCCTATCCCAGTTTAAGCGACCTGTTAGATCATTTTTACCGTGATAAAGCACAATTAGATCGTGTTCACCAACAAGGCAGCGATTTGATTCGGTTAGTTCAAAATGAATTGAAAAAAAATAAGAAAAAATATCGTAAACTGCAACAAACATTGGCAGCATCAGAAAAAGCCGATACTTACCGAATCAAAGGCGAAATCTTGACAACGTATTTACATCAAGTTAAACGCGGCATGACCTCAATCACTTTACCTAATTTCTACGCAGATGAAGCGCCGTTAAAAATCAGTTTATCCAACCAACTCTCACCTTCCAAAAATGCCCAAAAATACTTTACTAAGTATCAAAAGCTTAAGAATTCAGTGCATTTCGTTAATGAACAGTTAACAACAACACAACAAGAAATTGACTACTTTCAAGGTATTTTAACGCAGATCGATCTTGCGGCACCAAAAGATCTACAAGATATCCAGGCTGAGCTCCGCCAACAAGGCTATCTGCGAACTAAAACTAAGCAAAAGAAGCAGCGGGTTAAATTAAATCAACCTGAGACCTTCTATGCCAGTGACGGCACGAAGATTCTAGTCGGTAAAAATAATCTTCAAAATGATCGGTTAACTTTAAAAACAGCACGAAAAACTGATATTTGGCTACATGCTAAGGATGTTCCGGGCTCCCACGTGATCATTACTCAGGCCGATCCTAGCGAAACAACTGTAGTAGAGGCCGCCAATCTAGCAGCTTACTATTCAAAAGCACGGCTGTCAGCAAGTGTTCCGGTCGATACTGTGGCGGTTAAAAAGGTCCATAAACCTAATGGTGCCAAGCCCGGTTTTGTGATCTATACTGGTCAAAAAACCGTGATCGTCACCCCTGATGAACAATTGGTTCAAAAACTGAGTCAACGCTCTCAATAATATGCAACTAAAAAGACGGCCGACTAGCATGATCTACGCTAGTCGGCCGTCTTTAATTCATTTACCCCAATGCTCAGGATCACGCCGCCATTGATGTAATAGCTCGCGCTTTGCTTGATCGATCATACCAGAATCAATTGCTGTTTCTACTAAAGCCGTATAGTTAGTCAATGTATAGAAAGGAATTCCGGCCGCGGCAAAATTAGTCGTACTGGCCGCTAACTCATAGCTAAAAATACCGCAAACCCCTAAAACAATTGCGCCTTCATTTTGTGCTGCTGTTACGGCTTTGAGAACACTACCGCCAGTGGATATCAAATCATCGATCACAACGACCTTGGCACCCGCCGCAATTTTTCCTTCGATTTGGCGGCCTTGACCGTGATCCTTAGGCTTGGAACGAACGTAGATCATCGGCAGATCCAGTTGAGCCGCCACCCAAGCAGCATGCGGAATCCCAGCCGTTGCCGTGCCGGCGATCACTTCGACTTCTGGAAAATGTTGCCGAATTAATTGGACCAAAGCCTTAGCAATATGGCGCCGCACCCCTGGATAACTAATGGTGAGCCGATTATCGGTATAAATTGGGCTTTTAATGCCACTAGCCCAAGTAAAAGGCTGTTCTGGCCGTAAAGTTACGGCTTTAATCGCCAATAAGTCCGTAGCGATTTTAGTTTCAGTAGTTGTCATTTTGCTGCCTCCCAAAGTTGTTTGATCTGTAAATACGCCTTGACTGGATCAGCAGCCTGCGTGATCGGCCGCCCCACAACTAAGCGATCACTACCAAATTGGGCCGCTAATTGTGGGGTTACCACGCGTTGTTGATCATCGGCCTGTGCATTTGCTAACCGAATACCTGGCGTAATACAGAGAAAGGTTGAATTGGTCGCTTGTTTAATCGCCTGTGCCTCTAGCGCTGAACAAACGACTCCAGCTAACCCTGCCTGTTCGGTTAATTGTGCTAGGTGAGTGACACTATTTAATAATGTGCCATTGACTAATTGTTCTTGCTGCATTTGTGTTTGATTGGTGGAAGTCAATTGAGTGACAGCAATTAGTTTAGGCGGTATCTGTTGGCCGCGACTACCGGCCACTAACCCATTCTGGGCCGCCTGCATCATTTTGGTGCCCCCCGCCGCATGTACATTAGTCAAGCGCACCCCTAAACTGGCTAAAACCCGCATACTTTGTTCGACAGTATGGGGAATATCGTGTAATTTAAGGTCAAGAAAAACATCATGGCCGGCTGCCACTAAGTAACGAACAATATCAGGACCCGCACTATAAAACAACTCCATGCCAACTTTAACGTAAAGACGTGTTGTTGGCGGAAATTTAGCCAAAAAAGCTTTAACGGTTGCTTGGTCAGGAAAATCTAAAGCGATAATCGGTCGACTCATACTGGGGTCACCGCCATTTCTTGAATTAGGCTGGTTAAATCTTTGATTTGGTAACGATCCATTGTTTGTGGTAAAGCTTTAATGATATCAGGACAAGCCTGAGGATTGCTGAAATTTGCTGTACCAACTGCAACCGCACTAGCCCCAGCCATTATCAATTCTAAGGTGTCTTCTGCACTCATCACGCCACCCATACCGATGATCGGTAACCGTGAGCTTTGATGAACCTGATTGATTAACCGAACAGCTACTGGCTTAATGGCTGGGCCGGAAAGCCCGCCGGTACGATTGCCTAATAAAGGCTGGCGTGTTTTTAAATCAATTTGCATACCAACTAAGGTATTAATCATTGTGAAGCCTGCCGCTCCGGCAGCCTCAACGGCACGCGCAATCACCCGAATATCCGTCATGTTAGGTGATAGCTTAACGTAAAGTGGTACCTGGCTAACGGCACAACAAGCCTTAGTCAACGCATAGGCCGCCTCTGGATCGGTTCCAAATTCCATACCACCGTGGGCCACATTGGGACAAGAAATATTCAATTCGATGGCTTTAACATTAGGCACCGTACTGATTTGTTGGCAAACAGTGACATAATCACTTTCTTTAGCGCCAGCAACGTTGGCAATTACCGGTAAATCAGGATAACGCTCCGCTAGCCACGGCAATTTTTCGGTCATGATCGCCGTTAACCCCGGATTTTGTAAACCAATGGCGTTCAGCATACCGCTAGTTGTTTCAGCAACTCGTGGGGTTGGATTACCTGTTCGTGGCGTTACGGTGGCCGCCTTAATAATAATTGCCCCTAACTGGTTCAAGTCATAAAATGCCGCGTAACGTTGACCAAAACCAAAGCAACCGCTTGCTGGCATGATCGGATTCTTTAACTTTAATCCTGGTAATTCAACAGCTAATCGATTCATCAAATTGCCACCTTTCCCGTTGCAAACACTGGACCATCATCACAAACTTTATACAGCGCCTGCTGGTCTTCTGCCGGCACAACACAGGCATAACATTCACCTACACCACATGCCATTCGACTTTCCAGTGAAATATACGCATGGGGATGTTCTCGATAGCGATTGTTGACGGCTAGTAATAGTCCACGCGGACCACAAGCGTAAATCGCATCGAAATGTGTTGTCGCAAATTCGGCATCTAATAGCAGCCCTATGTGGCCATGAAAGCCGTATGATCCGTCATCGGTAGCATAGTGCACAGCTCCTAAGGCTCGGAATTCCGCTTCATAAAAAATCTGTTTTTGTGTACCAAAACCAATTGCACTTGTAACCTGCACACCCCGAGCAACTAACTGCTGGGCCAGATTATAAAGTGGCGGAATTCCTGTACCGCCGCCAATGATCAAAACATGTTGCTTGGTTTGCAAAAATTCAGTGGGAAACCCATTACCTAGGGGCCCAAGTGTATCTAAATTAGCGCCCACCTTTAATTGACTTAAGATACTGGTTCCTTGCCCCACCGTACGATAAATTAGTGTGAGTTGCTGCTTAGCCGCATCGACTTGGGTAATCCCAAAAGGACGGCGCAATAAGTAACGTTGATCCGGCACCAAAACATCGACGAACTGACCAGCCTGCTGCGCTATAGTTGCCATTTTACCTTGTAGCGTTAATTCAAAAACATCTGCTGTTAATTGCCGCTGTCTGCATACCGTTAGTTTTTCTTGCAACATGAAAAATCCTCCCACATTATAATGGTAACGTTGTAAATGATCGTGATTCGAGCACCCACAAAATTGCATTGGCCGTATCCAATGAAGTGAATAAAGGAATACCATGCTCAATTGCGGTTTGCCGGATCTGAAAGCCATCAGAGGCCACATCACGATCGGCGTCCATGGTATTGATCACTACCTGTACATGACCTTGATCCAATAACTGCAAAATATCTTGTTCAGCATCATCTTTAATTTTGGCAACGGTGCTGGTTTTAATTTTGGCGTTGGTAAAGTATTCTGCAGTCCCAGCCGTGGCGATCACCCGGTAACCAATTTCACGGAAACGCCGTGCTAAAGTTGCCGCCTCAGCCTTATCCTTGTCAGCAATTGTGAATAAAACTGTCCCAAAATCTGGTAAATGCAACTTACAGGCTTCAAAGGCCTTATATAACGCCTTTTCTAAGGTGGTATCACTCCCCATTACCTCACCGGTTGATTTCATTTCTGGTCCTAGTAGACTATCCACATTGTATAGTTTAGAGAAAGAGAACACTGGTGCCTTAACATGAACTAATTGGCCAGTTGGGTAAAGGCCCGCCTGATAGCCTAACTCGGCCAAGCTTGTCCCTAGGATCACTTGGGTAGCCACTTGTGCCATTGGAATACCCGTCACCTTGCTTAAAAATGGCACCGTGCGGCTAGCTCGCGGATTAACTTCCAGCACGTAGACCTTTTCTTGATGAACAATAAATTGAATGTTCATCATACCGACGCAATTTAAAGCCAACGCTAATTTTTGCGCATTAGTTACGATCTGCGCTTGAACCGTAGTAGATAATGATTGCGGTGGATAAACCGCCATTGAATCCCCTGAGTGAACGCCAGCACGTTCGATATGCTCCATGATCCCAGGCAACAAAACTTGCTGCCCATCGGAGATCACATCAACTTCACATTCCTTACCGACCAAATATTGATCGATCAGCACGGGATGATCATTAGAAACTTTTACGGCATCGCGCATATAAACTTCTAGATCGGCTTGCTTCTCCACAATTTCCATTGCCCGGCCGCCTAAAACATAACTAGGACGAATCAAAACGGGGTAGCCAATTCGATTAGCAATGGCTACCGCTTCAGCCTCAGTAGTTGCCGTAGCCCCAACCGGTTGCGGAATCGCTAAGTCTTTGATCACTTGATCAAACTCATCGCGATCTTCTGCCCGATTGAGATCCGTTACACTAGTACCAAGAATCTTGACGCCGGCATCTGCCAATGGCCCTGCCAAATTGATTGCCGTCTGACCACCGAATTGAACGATCACGCCCATGGGTTGTTCCAAATCAATTACATTCAGCACATCTTCAAACGTCAACGGTTCAAAATAAAGTTTATCGGAGATTGAGAAATCAGTTGACACAGTTTCTGGGTTATTGTTCATAATAATTGCTTCATAGCCAGCCTTTTGAATCGCCTTAACTGAATGAACCGTGGCGTAATCAAACTCCACCCCCTGCCCAATGCGAATTGGACCAGACCCTAAAACCAAAACAGATGGTTTTTTAGTCACTTGACTTTCATTTTCTTCTTCAAAAGTACTGTAGTAATAAGGCGTTTGCGATTCAAATTCGGCAGCACAAGTATCAACCATTTTGTAAACTGGCCAAATTTTAGCTTCACGCCGCATATCACGGAGCTGGTCAACTGGTAATTGCCATAATTGGCTGATTTTAACGTCAGTAAAACCATTGCGCTTGGCTTGTTCTAAAACGGTCAAATCACCTTTATTCGCGGTTAACTCCTGCTCCAGTTCAATAATATGCAGTAATTTATCAAGGAAGAAGATATCAATTTTAGTTAATTCGTTCAACTCTTCCAGACCAAAATTACGCCGCAGTGCTTCTGCTAAGTAGAACAGGCGATCATCTTGGGGATGCACCAATTTATCAGTCAGGTCGGCATCACTAACCGCAGTTAGTTCTGGTAATTCTAAATGAACGGTGCCAATTTCCAGTGAACGGACGGCCTTTAAAATAGATTCTTCAAAATTACGGCCGATCGCCATTACTTCCCCAGTCGCTTTCATTTGTGTTCCTAAGCGCCGCTCACCTTTGGCAAATTTATCAAAGGGCCAGCGTGGAATCTTGGTAACGACGTAATCCAAAGTTGGCTCAAATTCAGCATAGGTGGTGCCGGTGATCGGATTCATAATTTCATCTAACGTTAAGCCTACTGCGATTTTTGAAGCAATCTTAGCGATCGGGTAGCCGGTGGCCTTGGAAGCTAAAGCCGATGAACGAGAGACCCGCGGGTTTACTTCAATAATGTAATATTGAAAACTATGCGGATCCAACGCCAGCTGAACGTTGCAACCCCCTTCGATTTTTAAGGCCCGAATAATTTTTAAGGAAGCGTCACGCAACATTTGATTTTCTTTGTCAGATAAAGTTTGCACTGGCGCCGTCACGATCGAATCGCCGGTATGAATCCCTACAGGATCAATATTTTCCATATTACAAACAACTAATGCATTATCGGCGGCGTCACGCATAACTTCGTATTCAATCTCTTTAAAACCAGCAATGCTCTGTTCGATCAAAGCCTGCGTAATCGGTGATAACTTTAATGCATTAGTAGCGATCTCGATTAATTCGGCCTCGTTATCGCACATACCGCCACCAGTTCCGCCCATAGTAAATGCAGGACGTACGATCACTGGAAAACCGATTTTACGGGCAAAATTAACTGCCGCGGCAACTGTAGTCACACTAAGTGATTCGGGAATCGGTTCTTGAAGTTGCTGCATTAGATTTTTAAATAATTCCCGATCTTCAGCCTGATCAATAGCATCAAGTTTAGTACCCAATAATTGAATATTAAGCTCATCTAAAATACCGGCAGAAGATAACTCCATCGCCATATTTAAGCCTTGCTGTCCGCCTAAGGTAGGCAAAATGGCGTCCGGTAATTCTTTACGTAAGATACGCGTCACAAACTCCAGCGTTAGTGGTTCAATATAAACTTGATCGGCGATTTCCTTATCCGTCATGATCGTTGCCGGATTAGAATTAACTAAAACAACTTGGTAGCCTTCTTCCCGTAAAGCTAAGCAAGCCTGGGTACCGGAATAATCAAATTCAGCCGCCTGACCAATGATGATCGGACCAGAACCGATCACTAGGATTTTATGAATATCTGTGCGTTTAGGCAATATACTAACTTCCCTTCATTATAAACCTGCCGTTGTTTTAGCTAATTCCGCTTTTTAAAGGCATCGATCATTTCCATAAATTCGTCAAATAAATGTGTTGCATCATGTGGCCCTGGCGTTGCATCAGGATGAAATTGAACAGAAAATGCCGGGTAGTTACGGTGACGTAATCCTTCGATCGTCTGGTCATTGATCTCCTGGTGTGTCACCAATAAGTTGGCGGCAGCGACAGATGTTGGATCAACAGCGTACCCATGATTTTGCGAAGTAAAATCAATCCGCCCAGTCGCGATCTCACGAACAGGATGATTAAACCCCCGATGACCAAATTTCATTTTATAAGTGTCGGCCCCATTGGCTAAGGCAAATAATTGATGACCAAGACAAATACCGAATAACGGAATTTTACCCTGGATCCCGCGAATCATGTCCAGCGCTTCCGGCACATCTTTAGGGTCACCTGGGCCGTTACTGAGCATAACGCCATCTGGTGCTAAATCTAAAATTGCTTGCGCCGTCGTATCGTAGGGTAAAACGGTTAGATTACATTGGCGTTTAGATAGTTCGCGTAATACACTGTGCTTCAAGCCAAAGTCGATCACGACTACATTCCGACCAGTGGCAGGACTTGGATAAGGCTTGGTAGTAGAAACCTGTTGTACTTGGTTTTTAGGCATCACTAACGCGTTTAATTGATCAAAAGCGTGATCATCAACGGTATCAACAATGCTAGCTTTCATTGTACCTTCCGTTCGTAAACGACGGGTTAGGCGCCGTGTGTCAATGCCACTGATACCAGGAATATGTTTGCGCTGTAAAAATTCGTCCAACGACATCTGATTGCGCCAATTGCTGGCCCGGCGAGCAACTTCATGGACCACCACGCCTTTACAAGTTGGCGCAATTGATTCGTAATCATCACGATTGATACCGTAGTTCCCGATCAACGGATAAGTAAAGGTAATAATTTGACCATTATAGGATTGATCAGTAATTGTTTCCTGATAGCCGGTCATACCAGTGTTAAAAACAACTTCCCCAGTGGTGGTCAGCGGCGCGCCAAACCCTTCTCCGGCAAAAACCGAACCATCAGCTAATATTAAGTAACGTTTCATTTTAGGTCACCTCTCTGATAAACGATTTGGCCGGCAACCATAGTGATCACCGTAACGCCATAAACTTGTTGGTCAATAAAGGGCGTGTTTTTACCTTTGGAAACTAAACTGGCCGCAGTGATCTGCTCATGCTGTTTCAAAGCAAACACCGCCAAATCGGCTACTTGTCCGACCTTTAATTGCCCGCAGGTACTTAAGTTGAAAATACTAGCAGGTTGCAAACTGAGCCAGCCTATAAGTTGTTTCAACGTGAAAATTCGCGTTTTAACAAAATTAGTGTACAGCAAACTGAAAGCTGTTTCGCTGCCAACAATTCCAAACGGTGCTTGGCGCATACTTTGTTGTTTTTCTGCAGTGCCGTGTGGGGCGTGATCGGTAGCAATACAGTCGATGGTGCCGTCTAATAGGCCACCGATCAAGGCCTGACGATCACGTTCACTGCGTAAAGGAGGATTCATTTTATAATTACCCTGATCGCCTGGAATATCACGATCACTAAGAAGCAAATGGTGGGGGGTGACCTCACAGGTGACGTTAACGCCTGCCTGTTTAGCGCTGCGAATCATTTGCACTGACTCCGCAGTGGAAACATGACAAACATGGTAGTGAACACCAGTAGCCTGTGCCAAGACTAAATCGCGTGCCAGCTGCGCTGTTTCCACAACATTGGTAATACCTGGTAATCCCAAGGACTGAGCCTTGGTCCCTGCATTCATCACGCCACCATGTAATAAGCTATCATCTTCTACATGTGCGGCCAACGGTAAAGCTACTTTAGCCGCCGCGCGCATGGCCTGATACATGGTATCCACATTTTGAACACCAGAGCCATCGTTAGAAAAGGCAAAGGCACCAGCGGCCTTTAAGGCAGCAAAATCGACTAACTGCCCCGCCGTTCTTTGCTTCGTGATCGTAGCGTATTGGCCAATATGGACGCTACCTTCAGTGTGATTACGCGCGATCATTTGCTGGACCTGCTGCACATTGTCTGGTACTGGTGTCACGTTAGGCATTGCCCCAATAAAAGTAAAGCCACCGTGTGCTGCCGCAGCACTACCAGTTTTGATCGTTTCTTTATAGGTCTGACCCGGATCGCGTAAATGGACGTGTAGATCAACAAGTCCAGGACTAACAAAGTTACCCTGCAGATCAATCACCTTAGTCGCTGCTGGCGCTGCCAGTTTAGGGGCAAGTTCCTGAATCTTACCATTGACCACTAAAAGATCACGCTGTTGCAAGTCATCACCAATTAAAAACTGGCCATTTTTCAATAAATAGTTCATGCCAAGCCTCCCAATTGGTTGCCGCGCAGAACACTTTCAATCATTGCCATGCGCATAAAAACACCGTTGTGCATCTGTTCGACGAATCTTGATTGTGGTCCTTCAACTAATTCACTGGCTAGTTCAACGCCGCGATTGATCGGACCGGGATGCATGATGATTGCGTGTGGCTTCATTTGCGCTGCCCGGGCTAACGTCAACCCATACTGCTGGTGGTAAGCATCTTGATCGAATGGTGTGTCATCACTGTGGCGTTCATGCTGGACCCGTAACATCATCATCACGTCTGCCTTTGCTACTACGTCGTCCAGTGGTAAATACTGACCAAAGCGGTTAAATTGTGGATCATACCATGCTGCCGGACCGGAAAAATAAACTTGTGCGCCTAATTTTTGTAAGACTTCCATATTCGAACGCGCCACACGCGAATGATTTAAGTCGCCCACAATTGCGACCTTTAAGCCTTGAAAACCGCCGAAAGTTTCACTGATCGTCATCATATCCAACAAGCTTTGGGAAGGATGCTCACCGCTACCATCGCCAGCATTGATCAAGGCCACTGGTAAAGCCGGTTGATTCAATAACTTTTGATAGTAGGCATTTTGTGAGTGGCGGATCACCAATAAACGTACGCCAACTGAGGCCAAGGTTAAGCATGTATCGTAAAGTGTTTCGCCTTTGCTAACCGAACTAGCCTGGGGATTGAAATCGACCACTGACAGGCCCAAACGCCGTTCCGCCATTTCAAAGCTGGTATGGGTCCGGGTACTGTTTTCAAAAAATAAATTAGCGGCGTAAACCGGCGTCGTTAATTGCAAACCTGCTCCATGTTTAAATTCTTCTGCGCGGTGAATCAAGGCCTCAACGGTACGGACATCCAGATCACGCATTGAAACAAGTGCTGGTTGACAGGTTAAAGGTTCAGCAATCATATTATTTCCTCCTTAATTCTAAGGTGAAGCTAATGGTAGTGACGTGAGCAACTCAATTTAATCTTCATTTCGCGCTTGTTTAGGCAAAACCATATTCAAGATGATGCCCAAAATAGTGGCCAAAGCGACGCCGGTCAGTTGAAATTGACCTAATTGTAAGTACGCGCCACCGATGCCGATCACCAAAATAGTGGCCGCGATCATCAAATTTCGTTTTTCATCAAAGTTAATTTTATTTTCGATCAAGATCCGTAATCCGTTGGCGGCGATCACACCAAAAAGTAAGAAACTGATACCCCCGATCACCGGACTTGGGATACTCATGATCAAGGCACTTAACTTCCCAACGAAACCAAAGACAACGGCTAAAATAGCGGCGCCGACCAAAACATAAACACTGTGGACTTTAGTGATCGCCAGAACACCGATATTTTCACCATAACTAGTCACTGGAGGACCACCGATAAAACCAGCCACGATCGAGGCTAGCCCGTCACCGGAAAGTGTACGGTGTAAACCGGGATCTTTGAAAAAGTCACGATTGGTTAATTGATCTAAAACCATAATATGCCCCATATGCTCCGTCATGGTCACAAAGGCGATCGGTGCCATGCCGAGGAT
Source organism: Loigolactobacillus binensis (assembly GCF_005405165.1). Taxonomy (GTDB): domain Bacteria; phylum Bacillota; class Bacilli; order Lactobacillales; family Lactobacillaceae; genus Loigolactobacillus; species Loigolactobacillus binensis. Next base: position 25,187 of record NZ_BJDN01000016.1, on the reverse strand, counting down.
TGCCCCCCAGTAGAATTGCGGCTGATAATTGACAAAGGGAACTTCAAATGCCGGCATGGCGATCCAGGCTGCTTTCATGACCGGCGCAAAGTTAACCAAGCCAAACGCGACCCCGACTAAATAACCACCAACAATGCCGAGTAAAATTGGAATCAGGCTGAGAAACCCTTTTAAAAACATGTTGAAAAAGACAGTCAGGCCTAAGGTGATCAATGCCACAATGAAAAATTTCAAGTCATAATGACTGTTGTTCATCATCGCATCATTTGCGGCACTACCAGCTAATGATAGGCCGATGACCATAACGACTGGCCCAACCACAATTGGTGGCAAAACTTTATCGATCCAGGCAGAGCCAACACGACTGATGATCAAAGCGACGATCAAGTAAACGACACCAACGGCCACACTACCTTGGGCAATAGCCGGATAACCTTGTGTTTTCATCAAGGCCTGCATCGCAACAATAAAAGCAAAGCTGGAACCTAAGTAAGCCGGAATTTTACCTTTAGTCATTAAAATATAAATAATCGTACCGATCCCCGAACTTAGAATCGCAATTCCAGGATTTAAACCAACCAAGATCGGTACCAAAACAGTTGAACCGAACATCGCAAATAAGTGCTGTAATGATAGGCCAAACCATTGAAGTGGTGCTGGTCGATCACCAATATCTAAAATAGCGTTTGAGTTTTTTCCATGCTCTGCTGACAAATAAATAACCTCCTAATAATTGCAATAAAAAAGCGCGCATTTTGCTTAACGATTAGCAAAATGTGCGTTTTCCGGGTATACAAAGCGATCCCATTAAACCATTTTGCTCTCTCTGGAGACAATTAAATCGTTTTTGGTCAATCCATTTTTTGAATTAATATGCTGTCACGTTGATCCAGTTCTTCCACCGCAACCTTGATTTGTTCATGTAATGACGTGGGAATGTTTTTACCAACAAAATCGGCACGAATCGGTAATTCACGGTGCCCACGATCAACTAAAACCGCTAATGAAATTTTTTTAGGGCGACCAATGTTCATTAAAGCATCTAAAGCAGCACGAACGGTGCGCCCGGTAAATAACACGTCGTCAATTAAAATCACATGCTTATCCTCAATACTAACCGGAATATTGGAACCATTGAGTGTAGGCTCGTCCTTACCTGGACGATGCAGATCGTCACGGTACAGGGTGATATCTAATTCGCCAACTGGTACAGTTAATCCTTCTAGCTGTTTCATTCGTTCAGCGATCCGCTGAGCCAGATAGATACCGCGTGTTTTGATACCAACTAAGACTAAATCGTCGGTTCCCTTACTTTGTTCGATAATTTCGTAAGTGATTCGGGTTAACGCCCGTTTCATGGTCACACCGTCAACGACTTCCTTATCCATTTTGCACTCCGCCTTTCTGCACAAAAAAATCCCCTTGCCCGCGCGGCAAGAGGGTCCAATTATGCTAGGTAGTCTACAACCTAACTTAATATCACCTTACTAGCCTCACGGGACTAATTTTAAAGGATCTCGTTCAATTCATTAGACTAAGCATACTTAATTTACACTGGCCTGTCAACCTTGATTTCTTAAAAGTGCCAGCGTATGTTCAAAAATTGCCGGTAGCGGTGCTGTAAAAGTCATCTGTTCTCCTGTTCGTGGATGCTTGAAGCCTAATAAAGCAGCATGTAAGAACTGGCCATGACCTTTTAAAGTTCTTTTAGGACCGTACAGAGGATCGCCAGCAACTGGATGACCAATATATTTCATATGCACACGAATTTGGTGGGTACGGCCAGTTTCCAAAACACATTTAATCAAGGTATAGTTAGCAAAACGTTCCAAAACAGAAAAATGCGTCACCGCGTGGCGGCCGCCGGCGACAACAGCCTGTTTCTTACGCTCATTTTTAGCCCGGGCTAGTGGCGCATTAATAGTGCCCTTATCTTCCTTGATCACACCATGCACTAAGGCTAAATATTCGCGCTGCGTTGTTTTGGCCTTTAATTGGGCAGCTAAACTCAAGTGTGCCTGATCATTTTTGGCCACCATCAGTAAGCCGGAAGTATCTTTATCAATCCGGTGCACGATTCCTGGGCGAATGACCCCATTAATAGTAGAAAGCGGGCTATGAAATAATAATGCATTGACCAAGGTTCCTTGCGCATGGCCTGGTGCAGGATGAACGACCATACCTTGAGGCTTGTTGACCACTAAAACATCATTATCTTCATAAACAATATCCAGTGGAATATCTTGGGGCTGTGCATCAAGGGCTACTGGTGCCGGCACCGCCACAGTGATCTGATCACCAGCGATCACCGCATATTTAGCCTTAGTTTGTTGCCCGTTGACCTGAACCGCGCCAGCTTTGATCAAATGCTGCACTTGTGCACGTGATAATTGCTCAAAATAACTGCTAAGCACTTTATCCAGGCGCCCATTTTCAGTAGTCACCGTCAACGCTAAATTCTCTTCTGCCATATTTACCCTTTCTCGTCTGCGTAAAAAATCAAATAAACAAACACTAAAATCACACCAACCGTTAAGGCACTATCCGCCAAATTAAAAATCGGAAAATTAATAAAATCTAATTGCAGCATATCGATCACATAGCCCAGCCGCAAACGATCAATAAAATTACCTAAGGCGCCAGCAATCATCAACGTTAAACCTACAGCGTACAACCAATGTTGGTGCCGGGCCTTAAACAGCAAATAGCCAAGGACAATGATCACAAGCGGGGTTAAGATCATAAAGAAAAGCTGCTGACCCTGTAAAATGCTCCAAGCCGCCCCATTATTACGCAAATACGTTAACGAAAATAAATTAGGTAACAGATTTTGTACTTGTTGCAAAGCCAGATGAGTTGTGATCCAGTATTTTAACCATTGATCGGCACCGACAACCAGCACCAATAAAATTAAATAAGGCAAAGACGATCCTACTTTCTACAGAAGTTGTTTGAAGCGTGCTAAGTCAGCTGTTAAAGCCAGCTGCAATTGGCGATTATAAAAAACGGCTGCGGGATGAAAAGTCGGCATGACGCGATAAATACGCTTGGTTGGCACATATTTTTGGGTGGCAGCATCATAACATTGAACTGGCCCTGTAAACAGCTGGCCGTGCACAGTGCCTACACGATAGGTTGGTCCGAGTAAACGCCGTAAACCGACATTTCCGATCGTTAAAATTAGATCAGTCGGTAGTTGTGCAAGCTCATAATCCAGCAAAAAAGCTTGCTGCCGAATTTCCCGTTGCGTAGGCGGTCGGTTATCCTTCTTTAGATATGCCGCACCAGTACGTTTGGCAATTTTTGTTCGTTGATGAAATGGGCGACTATGATAAGCGCTGGTTATAAAAATATCAGCCCGGGTCACTCCTAATACAGCTAACGATTTATCAAGCTCAACCCCGGCGCGACCAGTAAACGGTTTTTGCGCCGTAACTTCAGTTTCACCAGGCGCCTCGCCGACTAAAATAAATCGCGGCGTTAGACTGCCATCACCTGCCACTAATCCCTCCACGTCACCATGTACCGTTTGCCAACCGCGGGCCATTAAACTAGCCGGTAAAACAACAGTCATCAGAACAAACCCGTAATTTTACCATCAGCATCGATGTCCATATTTAAGGCCGCTGGTTTTTTAGGTAAACCAGGCATAGTCAAAACGTTCCCAGTAAGCGCGACTAAAAATCCAGCGCCTAAATCAGGTACGAATTCACGAATATGGATCTTGAAACCAGTTGGCGCACCTAATTGTTTCGGTTCATCAGTAAAGGAATACTGAGTTTTAGCCATACAGATCGGTAATTTATCCCAACCATTTGCAATAAAGGTTTGCATTTGCCGCTTCGCTTTAGTTGAAAATTCAACGCCTTGACCACCGTAGATTTTTTGGACGATAGTCGTTACCTTCTCAGCGATCGGTGCCTGCTGATCATAAAGCGGCTTAAACGTCACAGGAGCCGTCATTGAAGCCAAAACTGCCTGGGCCAATTCAAGTCCACCAGCACCACCTTTAGCCCAAACCTGAGTATCAACAGCCTGAACCCCTAATTCAGCACAAAGCTTGATCAAGGCCGATACTTCAGCGGCAGTGTCGGAAACAAAGTGATTGACCGCCACCGTGACCGGTAAACCATATTGTTGCATATTTTGAATATGCCGTTTTAAATTGGCAAACCCAGCCGTCAAAGCTGCTACATTTTCGGTTTGTAAATCAGCCAAGGCCACACCACCATTGTATTTTAAGGCACGGATCGTCGCAACTAACACAACTGCATCCGGATGTTTGCCTAATTGGGGCACCTTAATATCGAGAAACTTTTCAGCCCCTAAATCAGCACCGAAACCGGCCTCTGTGATCGTGTAGTCAGCTAACTTTAAAGCCGCTGTGGTGGCCAGCACACTATTACAGCCATGTGCAATATTGGCAAATGGCCCGCCGTGTACAAAGGTCGGCGTATGTTCAAGTGTTTGGACTAAGTTCGGTTTAAGTGCGTCTTTTAACAGCATTGTGATTGCGCCTTGAACTTTAAGATCAGCTACAGTAATCGGTTTTCTCTCATGGGTATAACCGATCACGATTTGCGCGATGCGTGTTTTCAGGTCCGTAATGCTAGTAGCCAAACATAAAATGGCCATTAATTCGCTGGCCACCGTAATATTAAACCCATCTTCCCGGGGAACCCCTTGGAAAGGACCACCCAAACCGATAACAACATTGCGTAGAGCACGATCATTAATATCCAGTGCCCGTTTCCACGTGATGCGCCGTTGATCAATATGTAATTCATTACCTTGTTGAATATGGTTGTCGATCAAGGCCGCCAATGTGTTGTTGGCGCTAGTCAAAGCATGCATATCACCAGTAAAATGTAAATTAATGTCCTCCATGGGCACAACTTGCGCGTAGCCACCACCGGTTGCGCCCCCTTTAATCCCCATAACGGGGCCTAAAGAAGGTTCCCGTAGGGCAATGATCGTTTGTTTGTGTAAACGATTCAGCGCGTCACCTAAGCCGATCGTAACTGTTGATTTACCTTCGCCTGCCGGGGTCGGATTGATTGAAGTTACTAAAATTAGTTTATGCGTCTGCGGAAGTGCTCGCTGATTTAACGCTGCTAATTTAACTTTAGCCTTATATTCACCATATTGTTCAATATCATGCTGCCCTAAACCAATTTGCGCCGCAATGGCTTGAATCGGTTTGATCTCACTTTGCTCATTTTGTTGTGCAATTTCAATATCAGACAAACAAAACACCCCTTAGGTTAAATTAATTTTGACGCACCCTTGCTCACAAACGAATTGCGATAGCACTAGTATACCGTGTTTTAGGGCTAACGTGAAGTCGGTGTGGCCTGTAATTCATTTAAAGTCGTCAGTAGATCCTGTTTCTGACGCTTAGTCATTAAAATAGTAACGTAAGGCAGACGATTCAATTCAAAGCGGATGCCGTGCTGTAACACCACCACGTGCTGAAGATCACTAAATTGAATTGTGCGTCCTCCCTTAGACCAGATCCGGTGTAGCGTTAGGTTGGCTGCCGTGGTATCTAAAGTCAAGCGCCGCCGCCAAATGCCTAAACCGGCGATGATCAAAAATAAAATGAACGTCGCGATCGTAAACCATTGAATCGTTGTGATCTCTAGCCAACCAATTGCGCTGATAAATAAAATAACAAAGGTCCACGACCAAAAAATAATGCTAGAATATAGATCAGGTTGATAGTAAAAAGAACGTTGCATGTTGTCACCTCATTAAAAAATTTTTAAAGTCACAAAGGATGTGGTCAAATGATTATTTTAGCTACTGATGCAGCTACTAAAGGTTCACCTGGCCCCAGTGCTGCTGGTGCGTTGATCACTCGTGGCCAACAGCGCTGGCAATTAAAAAAAAGCCTATCCCAAATGGATAATCATCACGCTGAATTTGCAGCCGTTATTTTTGGCCTGCAGGAACTGATTCACCGCGGTCTAACTGACGAAACCCTGGAATTACGGACAGATAGTAAACTAGTTTATGATAGTCTTGAAAAAGGTTACGCTAAACATTTTCAACCGGCCGTTGACCAAATCTACCAGCTTGAACAAGCCTTTCCACTAGTCCTGCATGTGTGGGAAGCAGATCATCAGCACCGCGGCCCCCATAATCTAGCGCAGCAGGCCCTCTTTAATCAATTAAACACAAAAAAATAACCGAATCAAGTCCGATTCGGTTATTTTGGTAAATTCCTTATTATTTTAACACGCGGAAACGTTCTTCATCAGCCATATATTCTTTTTCATTAGCTGGTGCTTCAATCGAACCGAATGGCATTTGTGCACGTAAACGCCAGTTAGCTGGTACCGCAAAAGCTTCCTGCACCAATTCATCAACTAACGGATTGTAATGTTGTAGGCTAGCACCTAATTCATTTTCAGCCAAAGCTGTCCAAACGGATAACTGAACATTACCTTGGGCCTGTTCCGCCCAATCAGCAAAATTATCTGCATATAATGCAAATTGTTCTTCTTCATTCCGAACAACTGCTTCATCAGTGAAGTATAAAATCGTGCCAAAACCGGCTTTAAAACTAGCAATCTTAGCTTGAGTGGCCGCGTATGCTTCTTCGGTAGGTACTTCCGACTTCAAGCGTTTAACGACAATATCCCATAATTCATCATGCTTATCACCGAATAAAACAATGGCCCGAGTAGTTTGGCCGTTAAAAGCAGTTGGCGCTTCACGAACGATTGACTTAACTAGATTAGCAATATCTTCCTGACTGGCCGTAACATTTTTACCTAAGGCATAAATCGTCCGCCGATTTTTTAATGTATCAAGTACAGTTGTTTTCATATGTGATTGACACTCCTTAATAGTTGATGATTTATACTATATCAGCTTACTTTTAGTAAGTCAACAAAAGTAATGATTTTTTTAAAATTAATAATGTTTATGGCAAACAAAAAGTCACTTAACTTATAAGTGACTTTTTAGATGGTGGTAGTTAATGGTTTTATAGTATTGGTTTTTGTTTTTTTATTGTTAAGTTAAAGTAACTTTTTTATTGACACTCAACGTTAGCCCTAAATTATTAAAAAAATTAGTTTAGTGGACGCGTTTACCCCAGTACTGGAAGAAATCAGTCCGCAGAGCCCCATTATAGAGCTTCCGTCGTTTAGTTGCCTTTTCACCGTAATAGGACTCAAATTGTAAATCACTGGTCAAAATATACTTACTCCAACTAGTTAACGGCCGGTAAACCTCACCCATTTGTGCGTATAGTCGATGAACTGCTTCGGCGTCGCTTAAGCGCTCCCCGTATGGTGGATTAGCAACGATCACTCCGTTCACCTTGTCCGTATGAAAATCTTTAACCGCTAATTGCTTAAAATCGATATCATGTAACACACCAGCCTCGTTAGCGTTTAATTTGGCAATATCGATCATGCTGCCATCAATATCAGCCCCCATAATATCCAGCACTACGTCGTCTCGGCGCGCTGCGGCCGCTGCGGCACGCTGTGTGGCAACCAATGCGGCATCGACCCAATCCCAGCCCTCAAAGGAAAAAGCGCGTTTTAAGCCGGGTGCAATGTTCAAGCCCTTCAACGCTGCTTCAATAGGAATCGTACCTGAACCGCAAACAGGATCTAAAAATGGCATATCAGTGTGCCAGTTAGTGATGGCAACCAATGCGGCCGCCATATTTTCCTTCAATGGCGCGTCACCCTTTTCTACGCGGTAACCACGTTTGAATAAACTGGGGCCAGTGGTGTCCAAAGTCAGCATGACGTGATCCTTCAGAAGACTGACCTCCAGGGCAAACAGTGCACCAGTTTCGGGCAAACGACCCCGCCGGTGGTAAACTTGACTCATTTTCTCAACAATTGCTTTTTTAGTTAAACGCTGGACATCAGGCACACTAAATAATTTTGATTTGATCGACCGCCCTGCTACCGGGAACTCAGCATCTAACGGCAAATAATCATCCCAGGGTAAGGCCTTGACCTGCTCGAATAAGTCATCAAAAGTAACCGCATCGAACTCACCGACAATGATCTTGATCCGATCGGCAGTCCGCAGCCATAGATTAGTTCGAATAATGTCTTTTAGATCACCACTAAAACGAATTCGGCCGTTTTCAGTTTGGCCATGATAACCTAGCGCCTTTAGTTCATTGGCTGCTAAAGCCTCAATGCCACTAGCAGTAGTTGCAATTAAATTAAATGTTGTCATTTTTTTACCTCATTTTATTTATTAGAATTAATGACTTCAATAGAAATACTTCTTGTTGATCTTTAAAGCAAGTAATCAAACCTGATCTCCTCAACTGTGACCCAATAAGGCGCTCATTCAACCCACCTAACGCACTTTCAAAAAAAAGACCCTCCATCGAAATGAAGGGTCTCCTGATAAGGTGTAAACCTCTGTAAGCCATGTTTTGTCTCACTGATTGGCTCAGGAACACAACCAGTGAGGGCAATCATCTATCTACAGATACGAAGATCTGCCTCCATGCGTCGTTCATTTCCATACATGAAGCGCCCCTACCATAAGTTTGGGTTACTCGCTCGCGGGGTTTACCCGTTCCAAACAATTTGTTTCCAAACTGTATCGTCACTGTGGCACTTTTCAGGATATTAATTGCATAGATTACTCCTTAGCAATGTTCTCCGCCGTTACCGGTTATCCCGGTACCTTAGCTTATTGGGCTAAGCACGAACACTACAAGCATCGCAGCTTGTGCGGGCATGGACTTTCCTCAGCCTACAAAAGTAGACCGCGATCACCCGAAGTTTACACCAGTTAATTAACTATTTAACTTGCGTGGACCATCTTGATTGTTATCATCTAACTTAGCCCCAAAAACGTGGCGTTCCAGATTAGATAAACGCTTCAAGATATCAAAGTTAGTTACTGTTGGATTAGGCTGAGCACTTTGAACATTCTTGTTCACCGTGACCTGCTTGGTCAACTCATCATTACGTGACCGTAAGCGTTGATTATTACCCGCTAACTCATCGACTTTAGCATCATAGGCTTCATAGTCTTTGATCACTTGATCCAGAAATTCATCGACTTCAGCAGGATCATAGCCCCGCATCTTCGTTTTAAACTCTTTCTGGAGAATATCTTGAGTTGTAAAATTTAAATTATCCATTTCAATACACCTCATTGCGCGTTGTCATTAACATGACTGTTAATAGTATAGCAAAGTTTATTCCGCTTGAAAACCATTTTCTTGCTGTTCTTGATAATTATTTGCCGCATCTTGTAATTCATCAAAGTCCAGTAAGGTCAATGGGTAATCATGCTGCGCTTGATAGCGCTGAATCGCCGCCACTGTATAGTGGACTTTTCCCGGTGCAGTTTCATCATATAATAATAAGGCCCCATCTGTATGGGTCAACATAAATTCTTGATAATTTCTTAATTGTTGTGGCGAATGATAGGGCTTATCACTAACAGCCGCTGAAAAATCCACTTGCGCACGCAAGGCAGCTAAAGTGGTTTGGTTAGTTTCATTCCAATTCTGACCAAAATCAGCAAAGGGAAGCATCATTGCCGTTTGTAATTCGGGATAGTCTTTTTTTAACGCGTTGGCCACTTCTAAGCTCCATTGCTCCGTCCCTAATTGACCGCCACTGATCACCCACGCCAAATGTTGCTCAAATTGGTCGATTAATCTGGCCTTTAAGGCAGCTTTAATAATTTTTAACTTTGGTTCGTTGGCGCCGAAAACGCCGAGTTCATAACTGCGGTAACCTGTTACCCACAACCGCATAAGCATCCCTTCTTAATTTTATTTCAAAAAACGTTGGTAATTGCTATAATAAAGGCTTAGGAGTGTGATTATATGCCGTTTCATTATCCAAATGGCAACCTCTACCATAATGATGCCAAAGCCCAGCCTAAAAAGCAAATGCCGCGCAGCCGTACTCGCTTTGATAATCGTGGCATGTCATTAGAAGAGGAGATCAATGAAAGTAATCAATTTTACCGCGCCCGTGATTTGGCGGTTGTCTATAAAAAACCGATCCCGTTACAGATCGTCAAGGTCGACTACCCTAAGCGCAGTGCTGCCGTGATCAAGGAAGCTTACTTTCGCCAACCCTCGACTACGGATTATAATGGCGTTTATCGCGGTTATTACCTTGACTTTGAAGCCAAAGAAACTAAGAATATAGCCAGCTTCCCGTTGAAAAACTTCCATGATCATCAAATTGAACACATGCGGCGCTGTTTGCGCCAGGCCGGGATCTGTTTTGTGATCATGCGTTTCGTTAGTTTAGATCGACTTTTCATCTATCCCGCCTCACCTTTGATCGTTTACTGGGATCAGCAGGCTTCTGGTGGGCGCAAATCAATTCCGTTAAGTCAGATCGAAACAGGTGGCTTTGAAGTACACTATGCTTTGAAACCACGAATTCCCTATCTCGGTGCAGTTGATCAATTAATTGCTTCGTTAACTATTCAAAAAGGAGATCATCATGGCCAATAACAATCAATCACGCGTTGCCCGCCATAAATCCGTGGCAAAAAAGCCTAAAAAGCGTCATCCCATTCGCCGTATTTTTTTGTGGCTACTTGCCTTATTCGTTGTTTTTCTGATCGCAGGTGCCGGTTTGTTCACTTATTACGCAATGAGCGCACCTAAAATAACGCAGGCACAACTATCAAGTCAATCTTCTTCAGTGATTTACGATAGCGCAGGAACTAAGATCCGTACGCTAGGCGTGGAAAATCGTAGTTATGCATCTGGTAGTGAAGTACCGCAAACCTTAAAGGATGCCATTATTTCTACTGAAGATCGCCGTTTCTATTCTAACTTTGGGATCGATCCAGTACGGATACTCGGAGCCGCTTATGCCAATATGACAGGTAGTTCCGGCTTACAAGGTGGTAGTACCTTGACCCAACAATTAGTCAAATTAGCAGTTTTCTCAACCAAGCAATCTGATCAAACGTTAAAACGTAAAGCTCAAGAAGCCTGGTTAGCTATTAAAGTTGATCGTTCTTATTCAAAAAATCAAATTTTAGAATTTTATATCAATAAAGTTCCGTTGGCTAACGGTGTGTACGGAATGGGCACAGCAGCACAATACTATTACAATAAGTCATTAAAGCAACTGGACTTGGCGCAACTTGCCTTGATCGCTGGTATGCCACAAGCACCCAACACATACGATCCTTACGTTAATCCGAGTGCCGCTAAAGCACGGCGCAATATCGTTCTTCAATCCATGGTTGCTAACAAAAAGATCAGTTCCCAACAAGCAAAAACTGCTGAAGCAGTGCCAATCACAGAAGGCCTAGTCGATCAGAAAAAGCAGACCAACACGGCTACTGATAATGTGACCGATGCTTACGTCAGTCAGGTTGTTGCGGAAGTTAAAAAGAAAACCGGCTTAAATCCTTATACCGATGGCTTAAAGATTTATACTAATTTAAATCTAAAGGCGCAGCAACGTTTATACGATATCGTTAACACTGACAATTACGTTAGTTTTCCTGATAATCTCCTACAAACCGGGGTCACGATGACCGACGTTAAAACCGGGAAAGTCACCGCAATGATCGGTGGCCGCAAGACAGGTAATGTTCAATTTGGCCTAAATCGTGCGGTGCAAACAACCCGTAGCAGTGGCTCGACCATTAAACCGATGTTAGACTACGGACCGGCAATCGAATATTTAAATTATTCCACTTACCAGCAAATGCAAGATACCGCCTACACCTATGCAGGAACATCGACTCAATTATATGATTGGGACTTTAAATATCTTGGCCAGATCTCATTGCGAACTGCTCTGGCTCAGTCCCGTAACGTACCCGCAGTTCGAACTTTAGACAAGGTTGGTATCCCTAAGGCCACTAAATTTATTAAGGGTTTAGGCGTTAGCTTCTCAAAAACCTTGGAATTACAAAATGCAATTGGGGCCGATGTTTCCAGTCTACAAGAAGCAGCTGGTTATGCTGCTTTTGCCAACGGGGGCACCTACTACAAGCCCTATTTAGTCAGTAAAATTGATAAGCCTGATGGCACCAGTGAGACCTTTGATCCTCAAGGCAAGCGGGCAATGAAGTCCTCCACCGCCTATATGATCACTGACGTTTTAAAAGATGTGATCTCATCAGGTACTGGTACTAATGCACAGATCAGCGGCTTGCACCAAGCCGGTAAAACAGGGACCACCGATTATTCCAGCGCCGAGTTAAATAATAACACAGCAATTTCCAGTAGTTTATCAAAGGATTCCTGGTTCACTGGCTATTCTAAAAATTACGCGATCTCGGTTTGGACTGGCTACGATCAACCACAACAACATGGGCTGACCGCGACAGAACAACAAATTGCCAGCAGTATTTACCGCGAATTAATGCAGTACACCAATTCCGAAACCAATGCCAGCAACAAAAATTGGACTAAACCTAGTAGTGTGGTCGCCGCTAATATTTTGAAAGGCTCTAATCCCGCCCAATTAGCTGCTAGTGGCGCTTCCAGTAGTCAAGTTACCCGCGAGTTATTTGTTCGTGGGACCCAACCGACTACTACAGCCAGCAGTACTGGCTCGAGCAAAAAAACGTCATCAAAATCAACTAGCAGTGTTAGTAGCAGCAGCTCTAGCTTAGCCAGCAGTAGTTTTAGCTCCACCGTCAGCAGTGCTTCCAGTTCAGCAATCGAGTCTTCCAGTCAACCAACAGAAAGCTCCTCTTCTACACCGACGGAAGCGTCAAGTAGTTCGGCAACTGAGCAAAGTTCAGCTACCAGCGCCACCCCCAGCACGGGACAAAGCAGCACCGCACCTACTAGTAACACAAATAGTTAACCCATCAAAAAAGCCTGACCGCTGCACACCATGTGCAAAGCAATCAGGCTTTTTTGTTTAGTTGGCTTGTTTTAAACCAAGCCGCTGTTGCCCTTCAGCGCAAATATCTAGTAACGGGCACTGTTCACATTTAGGTGCTCGGGCCAAACACTGATAACGACCAAAATAAATCATTGTGTGGTGCGTGGCCACCCATTGTGCCTCGGGCATCATCTGCATCATACGCTGTTCGATTTCCAATACTGTGGCTTTTTGCGGCACCATTCTTAAGCGCTTAGTCACGCGGGTCACATGTGTATCCACTGCAAAAGCAGGAATGCCAAACGCATCCGCTAATACCACATCCGCAGTTTTTCGGCCAACGCCAGGTAATCGCATTAACTCATTGCGGGTGTGCGGAACCACCCCATTGAAGTCCCGTAACAAGGCTTCACTAGCTGCTTTCATATGCTTTGCTTTGTTGCGGTACAAACCAATACTATGGATATCCGCCTGTAATGCTACTTCACTGGCAGCAGCCATCGTTTGTGGATCCGGATAATCTTTAAATAATTGCGGGGTCACTTTGTTAACTGAAATATCAGTCGCTTGCGCACTTAACATCACCGAGATCATATACTGAAATGGGGTTCGTGCATCTAATGATGGCTGCGCGTCAGGAAACATTTTACTCATAACGGCGACAGCTGCTTGAATCTGTTGCTTGGTTAACATCCCCTCAACCTCCTTTTATGATTGCTTATCATCATCCGCTGGATCCGCCCAATTGTACATCGGGATCTGCGGAATAGCGCTGGTCGGTTTAGCAGCAGCGCTGGTATTCGGTTGTTGTCGTTGCTGCCGCTTGTTTTGTTCCTGCTGAATTTGCTGTTTGGTAGTCAGATGCTTGCGTTCCCAACTTAATAGAATCCGATCCATGTACTTCAAACTGTAAGCCTGATTCAAAACTGCCTCACGTAATGCCAACGCCACAATCTCGGCTTGATAATGATCCTGATCCAACCAAGCCGCAATTGTTTCATATTCGATTGGAGATAGCGGGCGACCAAATTCAGTTTCGATCTGTTCAAATAGCTGTTGCCGGGTGTCATTACTTTTTTCCACACTCACTGCCTGTTTTTGCTGCGTTAAATAGGTCGCCAACTTACGGTACAGCAAGGCAAAATCATACTGATCTTGACTGCGGCCTTGTGCATCCTGGGTCGTATCAATGGTCAGTACCTTCTTTTGGATCATCCGGTGGATAATTTGGTACACTTGAGTGCTGGAAAGACGTAAACGTTTAGCAATCGTTGCCATCTCCGGAAAATGATTACCAGCATCATAAAAACTTTTTAATTCTAAATAAACTAAAAACTCATCATTGGTGATGCCCAACTCATGGAAATGAGCCAGCAACAGACTGGACACGGTTGTCTGTCCAGCGTTAATAAATTGTTGCATAAAGGTATCGTCCATACTGCCATCCTTTTCTTAAACAAAAAAGCGCCGCCATTGAACAGACCTTTGTCCACTTAGCCGGCGCTTCTTTGATAACTTACGGGTAAATACGATTCAACAAACGTGGGAACGGAATCGTTTCACGCACATGATCGACGCCGCAGATCCATGTTAAGACCCGCTCCAAGCCTAAACCAAAACCAGCGTGAGGCACGCTACCATACTTACGCAGATCCAAATACCAGCTGTACTCTTTTGGATCCAAGCCAGCCTGTTTGATCTGTTCCAACAAGTAATTATAATCAGTTGCCCGTTCGCTACCACCAATAATTTCACCATAGCCTTCTGGTGCTAATAAATCAGCACAGATCACTACATCATCCCGGGTTGGGTGTGGCTTCATGTAAAACGGCTTGATTTTTTTCGGGTAGTTTAAAACAAAGACAGGCTGTTCAAATTGATCAGCTAGGAAGGTCTCTTCTGGCGAGCCAAAGTCAATGCCCCACTCAACCTTGAAATTATTTTTTTGCAACATTGTGATCGCATCATCATAACTGATCCGCTGGTACGGCAATTTAGTATACCGTTTCAACACTTCCTTGTCGCGTGCTAACAGATCTAATTCATAATCACAATGATCGAGCACATTTTGTACCAAATAAGCCACGTACTCTTCCTGGATCTGTAGGCTTTCTTCTTGATGCATAAACGCCATTTCAGGTTCCAACATCCAAAATTCAATCAAATGGCGCCGCGTTTTCGATTCTTCAGCCCGAAAAGTAGGGCCAAAAGTAAAGACTTTATCAAAGGCTAATGCACCAGCTTCAGCGTAAAGCTGCCCACTTTGGGATAAATAAGCATCCCGACCGAAGTACTCAGTATGAAATAATTCTGTTGTGCCTTCTGGTGCACTGCCAGTTAAAATTGGTGCATCCATTTTGATAAAACCGCGCGCGTTGAAAAATTGATAGCTAGCCCGGATGACTTCATTTCGAATCTTCATAATAGCAAATGGCCGCCGCGAACGGAGCCATAGATGGCGGTGATCTAATAGAAAGTCGATCCCATGTTCCTTCGGTGTGATCGGATAGCCTTCACTTTCGCCGACTAATTCCAAATTAGAAATTTCGATCTCGTAACCGAATTTGGACCGACTATCTTCATGGATCGTTCCGTACACCCAAAAACTAGCTTCCTGATGTAATTGTTTAGCCAATTGAAAGATTTCTTCGCTGACTGCACTTTTAACCAATACACCTTGAAAAAAAGCCGTCCCATCACGCAATTGTAAAAAAGCAATTTTCCCACTCGACCGTTTATCGGTTAACCAAACACCGATTTTTACGGCTTCATCAACATGATTTTTTGCGTCAATAATATTAATTTGTTGAACCATTTAAAAAATTTCCCCTATCTCACTATTTAGGTTGTTCGTAGCGGTGGCCATTTAACTTGGCAAAAACCGCCAGTTGAAACATGACCCCCCCACTTCACTATCATCAGTCACTAAGCCTCGGTACTACTTTTAGCCTGAATAAATGCAGCAATTCGCCGATAAGCCTCATCCAACGAAGCTTGGTCCGTTGCGTAACTGATCCGAATATTGTCAGGCTGTCCAAAGGCCCGGCCTGGTACTACGGCTACATTAGCTTCTTCCAACAGGGCATCAACGAAAGCCTCAGTAGTTGAATAACCACATAACGCAACTGCTTGTTTAACATTAGGAAACAAGTAAAAGGCCCCTTGTGGTTTTTCCGCCAGCGCAAAACCGGGTAAGCTTTGGATTTTAGGATAAAGTAAATTCAAGCGTTGTTCAAAAGCCTGGCGCATTTTTTCTGCATCAGCTTGACTGCCCGATAAGGCCGCAATTGTTGCGTATTGACTGACAGCGGTTGGATTACCTGTCGCATGACTGGCCACTGTCCCCATCGCCTTAACGATCGCCGCATCGCCTAAAACGTAGCCCATTCGCCACCCGGTCATGGCGTAGGTCTTAGAAACCCCCGTCACAAGCAACGTATTTTTCTGAATCGTTTCGCCTAAACTAACCGCCGATACAAATTGATTACCGTTGTAAACTAAATTACTGTAAATTTCGTCGGAAACCAATAAAATATCATGTGCAACTGCCCAATTACCGATGGCAGTCAATTCTTCTTTAGTGTAGATCAAGCCAGAAGGATTCTGTGGCGAGTTCAAAACTAAAGCTTTAGTTTTCGATGTCCGTGCCTGTTCCAGATCTTCTACTGTGGCTTTATGCCCCGCCCCAGTGGTTTTAACCGCTACCGGCTGGCCACTAGCTAAATGAACTTGTTCGGCGTAGCTGACCCAAAATGGTGCCGGCAATAGAACCTCATCATCTGGATTTAAGATCACTTGAAAAATCAAATATAGTGCAAACTTAGCCCCAGTGGTTGCGATAATTTGCTTATTATCATAATGGACACCCGTTTCAGCTTCGATTCGTTGACCGATCGCTGTTTTTAATTCTGGTAACCCGCTGGCTGGCGTATAAAAGCTGGTTTTACCAGAACGAATTGCTGCAATTGCCGCATCTTGAATGTATTTTGGCGTGACAAAATCAGGTTGCCCAATTGATAAATTGATCACATCTACCCCTTTAGCGATCATTTCTTTAGTTTTAGCCGACATCGCCAATGTTGCGGATGGTTGAACCTTCATTACATTTTTCGATAGTGCCATGTGTCACCACTCCCAAACCTATAGATTTTTGATAAGCTTAACCGATTCACCAGTTTTAAAAGCCAATGTTTGGTAACCTAACTGACCGTTTTTATCCACAAAGGCGATCTCCCACACCGGTTTTTTTTGGTAAATACCTAGAGTTGCATTATAAACTTTCTTAGGTGCTTGTGTTCGCCAAACCCGTTTTAATGCAGTATTGCGAGAAATACCTGCACTTTGATTTAGCACGGTGATTTTGCCACCCTTTTGGGCCACAATCACGAAAACAGCCTGATGCTGTTTAGTTTGCCCCGCGACGGTTAAATAGCTGTGCTTATGGTTGAACCAATAAAAATCATCTACTGTCGTCACGTGAGCGTATTTTTCAGCAAGCGCAACTGCTTCACGTTTAGCTGTCACTGCTGGCTTATTAGCCGCATGATAGATAAATAAGGCACTGACGATCAACAATAAAAGTACGCCAATTAGACTATATGATTTCCAATGTTTCCGCATGATTTCCCCTCTAGTTGCAAATTAAGTGATCTACCGCTGCCATAGCGCAGACGATACACAATTATTATAGCAGATTTTTACCGCAGAATTAGCTTGAAAAATTTAAACTTTTCTTGCGAAGAATTCTGTGGTCGCTGCTGCCACCTCAACCAGGCTTGCGGTTGTTTTGGGTAATGAAGCCGGTAATGTTTTCAACATCCGTTTGCCATAACTGGTGGTGACGATCCGATCATCCAGAACCACCATCACGCCGTAGTCAGCGCTAGTGCGAATCAAGCGGCCGAAGCCCTGGCGTAAACGTAGTGTGGCTTGCGGCAACGCCTCCTTAAAGAAAGGATTCATTTTAGCCGCGGTTAACTGCTGGTAACGTGCCTTAGTGACGATACCATCTGGTGCCGCAAATGGCAGCCGCGCGATCACCAATTGTTCCAGTGCTTCCTTGGGCAGATCGATTCCTTCCCAAAAACTGCCGGCACCTAATAAAATTCCCCGTTGACTTAGACTAAAGCGTTTGGTGATCCGTTCTTTGCTACCGGTCATCCCCTGCGCAAAAATTTCCCGCTGCAGGGGCAGATCAGTTTGCAGCAGCGCACGGTAAACTTCGGCGATCATCTGCAATGAATTAAACAAAACTAAAGTTTGCCGCTGATTATCCCGGGTCAGTTGATAAACGGCACGCGCCACGTAGTTAGTGTAAGCATGATCGGCCGCACCACGAATTGCGGGGCCATCGTTGACCACGAAAAAAGCCGCCTGCCGCTTATAACGAAACGGACTGGCAAAGCGTTTCTCCACTACGGCGGTATCCGTCAGCCCCATTTGCCGCTTAAAGTAATCAAATTTATGGCCCACCGTCAACGTCGCTCCGGTGAACACAGGCGGTGCAAAATGTGTCAGTAGTTGCTGCATTAACGGTGTGATATCCAAACGACTTAGTTGAAGCGTCAAACTACTGATATCGCCATAGTCCTTCATAGTCAACCAAACTAATTGCCCCCCACTAGGTTGCGCCAATTGTGCAAAAACTTCCCGTAACAAATGGCGCACTTGTAGCAATTGGTGAACTTGTTGGCTGAAATCCAACCATAGTTTTTGTTCACTTAATAGCCAACTGGCTTGCTCAACCAATAAACGCTGGCGTAATTTATCAGCTAGCAACAAACAATCATTCAATAACCGCCGTAATTTCTGGCCAGCACCATAATTCGTTTCTACCCAAGTCGCCAACTCTTCTGGCGCCAAGGCCCGTTCAATGAAGCCCTTGCGCTGTTCAACTGGTATTTGATCAGCAATAAAATCAGTGAATAACTGTTGCTGTAACTGTAATAATAATTGACCAAACTGATTAAGCCCATAATCCAGCGATACCACATTATAGCGTGCCACTGGATCGGCAGCTAGTAAACTGGCTAACGTCGGTTGCTTTTCCGCACCATTCAAAGTTTTATGCAAATGCTTGACTACCTGCATGATCGCCCCACCAATCAATTGTTGACTGCTAGCTTTTAAGGCCGCAGCGGGAAATTGTTGCGCTTCATCCACTACCAAAAAGCTACCTGTAGGGAAAAAATTGGTGTCCGTAGCGTGCTGGCTTAAAAACGCGTGGTTAGTGACTAAAACATCAGCTTGCTGTTGTTGTTTACGCGCTGCCAGCCAAAAATCATCGGCGTTAAACGGATTATCAGCGGCGATCACTTCATGACTATGATGATTGATCTCAGCAAATAGCGGCGAGTGATAAGTCGTTAAATGTAATTCAGCAAAATCACCGGTTTTGGTCATAGTCAGCCAAACCAATAATTGCATTTTCAACAATTGAACTTGTTTGACCTTATCGGCCACTGCTAAGGCCTGACTAAATTTGGCTAGATCAATGTAGTGTTGCGGGCTTTTGACAATGGCCGCTTGTAGATCGATATCCAGTAATTGATTCAACAACGGAACTGTTTGTTGCACAAATTGGGTCTGCAGCACTGCCGTTGAAGTACTAACCACTAATTGTTGCTGTCCTTGCAAACGGAAACTAAATGGCAACAAATAACCTAACGATTTACCTAAACCAGTGGCTGCTTCTAAAATCAACGGCTGTGGTTGCTGTGCATAGTTAGTGTAAATGATATCCATCATTTTACCTTGCGTTTTGCGCCATTTCAGTAAAGGTTGCAAATAATGTTTTTTAGCGGCATCGCTAGCCGGATATTCTCGGGTGGCGGTAGTTAACCGCGTAGCCGGCACCGCCTTTTTACGCAATGCTAGCCCATGGCTAACATATAAGTAATCTGGCAGTACTGCGGCATCCTGTTGGGCGTATAACGTATAGAAAGCGCCAGTTTCACGTGCAGAACGTGTCGCACATTTAGCTAAGGCCTGGCGCGTCACTAAAGGTAAGTTGGCTAGGCGCTGACTTAAGGCAATAAAAAGCTGTGCGGTAACCACAGCATCACTATCGGCCTGATGCGGATTTGTGTGCTCAATGGCCAATAATTGCGTTAGATCACTGAGCCGATAACTAACTGCGGTCGGTAGTAATACTTGGGCCAACTCGACAGTATCAATTGCTGCTAAGCCCAATGCTGGTTGGCCGACCCGCTGCAATTCTGCGTCTAAAAAAGGATAATCAAAATTAACGTTATGCGCCACAAAAATCGTGTCTTGAAGCAACTGCCGGATTGTTCCCGCCACATCTTCAAAATAGGGGGCCACCTTTAATCGTTTGGTTGTTAAGTGGGTCAGTTGCAAAATATTTGTAGGTACTTCTCGTTCTGGATTAATATCAAGGGCAATTTGGTCGATAATTTTACCGTGTTGAACCAAGGCACAACCAAATTGGATGATCCGATCACCATTTTTTACACTGGTGCCGGTGGTTTCTAAATCAACGATGGCGTAGATCGAGTCTTTATTCATGCTCGTCATCTAGTCTCTTTTCTTTAAATTTACGCAGACGTCAAGCAAACGACGTCATTTTCGGCTAACAGTAGAATACTATTAAAAATAGTAGCATTTTCGGCCGGTTACGGCAATCGCTGGCCCATGATGCTTTAATTTTTTGTGAAAGCTATTTCATCTCTTTACGACTGGTATTTACTTTATTCACGACAATGTATAAACTATTGATGAGCGCAAAGCTAAAAATAACAATTAATCGCTAATTTTAGAATAGAAAAGAGTGGCGCAATGACTTTAAAAAAAGGCATCGGTGTAAGCAACGCCAAAATTATTTTGATCGGTGAACACGCCGCCGTTTATGGCAAGCCGGCCATCGTGATTCCACTGACTGCCGTCAAATTAACGGCAACGACCACCGCTATTGCTGAAGGTCAATTCATCGAAAGCAATTACTATACTGGACCATTGACCCGGGCGATCACCAGTTTTGCTGGTATTCGTAAATTGATCGAAACAATTTTGGCCCGCTTCAATCAGCAACAGGCCAGTTTCAAATTGACGATCACCAGCGAGATTCCTGCAGAACGCGGTATGGGCTCTTCCGCAGCTACAGCGATCGCGGTGATTCGCAGTCTATACGATTTTTTTGACAAAAAAATAAATCGAGCAAAATTATTGGCTCTGGCCAATATAGCCGAAACAGTGACTCATGGCTCGCCTAGTGGTATGGATGCAGCGACAACTAGCTCAACTGCACCAATTTGGTTCGTTAAAGGTCAGGCCAGCTATAATCTACCGATCAACTTAAAGGGTAATTTAGTGATCGCTGACAGTGGTATTCGGGGACAAACTGGTCCGGCCGTCGCAACAGTTCGTGAACGTATGGCCGACTTTCCTCAAGAAACTGAAGTTTTCATGGATCAACTAGCCGAACTAGCTGTATCCACCCGCAAGGCCATTGCTTCTCAGCAACTGGCTCAAGTTGGACAAAACTTCACCACCGCCCAATTGATTTTGCAAACTTTAGGTGTCAGCAATCAGACAATTGATCATCTTGTATTTGTGGCGCAACGTAATGGTAGCTTAGGGACCAAACTGACGGGCGGCGGTCGTGGCGGCTGTATTATTGCTTTGACTGCTGATCAGGCCGCTACCGATCGGCTAGTGACCGCTTTAGCTGCAGAAGGTGTCACTCAAACTTGGGTCCAACCGCTGGCCCATTTGAATCAAACGACTAATAAGGAGTATGACCATGAATAAAGCCGTGACCGCGCGTGCACACACAAATATTGCCTTAATTAAATATTGGGGCAAGGCTAACGCTGAGTTGATCATTCCGCAAAATAGTAGCCTTTCATTGACCCTAGAACCTTTTTACACTGACACCACTGTTGAATTTGCTCCAGAATTGACCCAGGATCAGATTAAAATTGACGGTCAGTTACAAACGACTATGGCTGGTCAACGAGTTCGTACTTTCTTGGACTTAGTGCGCCAACGTGTCGGCCGCGATGACTTTGCCTACGTCAACTCAACTAATCATGTGCCTACAGCAGCCGGGTTGGCCTCTTCAGCCTCTGGTTTTGCTGCCTTGGCCGCCGCCGCCAGCAAAGCTGCTGGCCTAATGCTCGACCGGCCAGCATTATCGCGGTTGGCTCGTCGTGGCTCGGGTTCTGCCACACGTTCAATTTATGGCGGCTTCGTTGAATGGCAAAAAGGCCACAACGATGCTGATTCCCAGGCAGTTCCATTTCAAGAACATATTGATTTCGATATTCAAATGATCGCGATCCTATTAGACCCGCGCCCTAAAAAAATCGCCAGTCGAGCGGGAATGGCGCAAGTTGTGGCAACATCACCTTACTATCCGGCCTGGCCAGCCAGCGCCGAAAAAGACCTGCAGGCCATGAAGACAGCAATTCTTAAAAAAGATTTAAATTTAATCGGACAATTAGCTGAAGCTAACGCCATGAAAATGCATGCCACCACACTTAGCGCTACACCGCCATTTACATATTTTGAGCCGGAAACGCTGCAGGCTATTGAAATTGTGCAAGGCTT
This sequence comes from Loigolactobacillus binensis, assembly GCF_005405165.1. Lineage (GTDB taxonomy): Bacteria > Bacillota > Bacilli > Lactobacillales > Lactobacillaceae > Loigolactobacillus > Loigolactobacillus binensis. The sequence goes on along the minus strand of NZ_BJDN01000016.1, from coordinate 2,784 downwards.
GCGTAATAATGGGGTTTCTTGTTATTATACTATGGATGCCGGTCCTAACGTGAAAGTGATTTGTTCCGCTCAAGCAACGCCAACAATTCTTGCTGCACTGCGCCAGCACTTCGCTGCCGATCATTTATTGGTGGCCCAACCTGGCCCCGGAATCAGCTATTTGTAATCTGATGCACTGTTATGCATCCAAACTAAATAATTAAAACGTGGACAGGTACTTGCTTGCACAGTACCTGCAGTCACGCTGCCATCATATTTGTTGTGGTTGAAAGGAAATGATTGTTTGATAACGGCTCAAGCCCCTGGCAAGCTTTATATCGCGGGTGAATATGCAGTTGTTGAAACTGGTTTACCTGCTGTTATCGTCGCATTGAATCAGTTTGTGACGGTAAGTATCGAAAGTAGCGCTGATTTTGGTAGTATTGTGTCCAAGCAATATCAAGAGAATTCGCTTTATTGGTTACGTCAAGGCGATGAAATGGTGTTTGATAATCGGGACAATCCATTTCATTACATTCTTTCAGCAATTCGCTTAACTGAAAAATACGCGCTGGAGGCGGGTAAACATTTATCACTTTATCATTTGCGAATCAACAGCGAATTAGATTCAGCGGACGGTAAAAAATACGGTTTAGGTAGTTCAGCGGCAGTGACTGTAGCGACGATCAAGGCCTTGTTAGCTTACTATGACCTTCCCCTTGGTAAAGATAAGCTCTATAAACTAGCGGCGATCGCCCACCTAGATGTTCAAGGTAATGGTTCCTTAGGCGACATTGCGGCCAGCGTTTATGGCGGCTGGATCGCCTACCAAGCTTTCGATCGTGATTGGTTGCAAGCAGTGCGCCGGGAATCTACATTGACCGAATTATTAAATTTAGAGTGGCCGCAATTGAATATTGATTTGTTGGTTCCACCAGAAAACTTGCAACTCATGATCGGTTGGACAGGCTCGCCGGCATCTACTTCCCAGCTAGTCGATAAGATCACCATCGCGAAGGCCAAAAAACGGCGTGCTTACCAACAATTTTTGGAACAAAGTGCGGCGTGTTTGAAAATGATGATCGCTGGTTTTAAACAAAAAGATCTGGCGGTGATCCAAGCTCAGATCAAACGTAATCGGCAATTGCTACAAAAACTTAGCGATTTTAGCCACGTATCCATTGAAACACCACTGCTTAAAAAAATGTGTAACTTAGCTGAAGAATTCGGTGGTGCGGCCAAGTCTTCCGGTGCTGGTGGTGGTGACTGTGGCATTGCTATTTTAGATGCGGCGCAGCCAACTCATCAACTGGCAGCCGACTGGGAACAAAATGGGATCGAACAACTAGATTTGGCTGTTCATAACGTCACACTTTAGTTTATGTCGTAGGAGGGACCTTAATGACCAAGCTATCCGCACATGCTCATCGTAAGGATGAACATGTTTTTTTAGCCGAAAAGTTCTACCCAACAACTGAACAAAATGATTTCGATCAGCTACGGCTGGTGCACCAAAGTTTACCCGAAATTGCTTTAGATGAAGTCGACTTGACCAGCAAATTGGTGGATAAAAAAATAGCGCTCCCCTTCTACATCAATGCGATGACTGGCGGTAGCCCCCACACGCTGGTGCTTAATCAGCAGCTAGCCACCATTGCCGCCGCGGTAAACATTCCGATGGCCAGCGGTTCACAAAGTGTCGCTTTAAAAGAGCCTGCGTTGGTAGATAGTTTTGCAGTGATTCGGCAGGCCAATCCCCATGGTCTAGTTTTGGCTAATTTAGGTGCTGATGCCGGCTTAGCTCAGGCTAAACAAGCGATTGCCATGCTCCACGCTGACGGTCTACAACTACATTTAAATACGCCTCAAGAGATCACAATGCCTGAAGGTGAACAACGTTTTTACTGGCTAGATAATATTCGGCAATTAGTGGCCGCCTTACCGGTACCAGTGATCGTTAAAGAAGTGGGTTTCGGTATGAGTCAACAAACTCTTAGTCAGTTAATTACTGCCGGCGTACGCCACGTCGATCTTGGTGGCCGCGGTGGGACTAATTTCGTAGCGATCGAAAATGCACGCCGCAGTCAGCACGAACTAGCCTACCTCAGCGACTGGGGTCAATCCACCGTTGAATCTTTGTTGGAAAGCCGTACTTACCAGCAACAGCTGACGATCTACGCTTCTGGCGGTATTCGCCAACCTTTGGATATTGTTAAGGCGCTAGCGTTAGGCGCACAAGCAGTTGGAATTGCGGGTACAATTTTACATCAATTACAAAAAAACGGTCTGGCCGCAACGCAGACAATGCTCAGCGATTGGGCCAAACAACTACGCTTAATTTTTGCCTTGCTTGGTTGTCGCAGCGTTAGTGACTTACCTCAAAAAGCAGAGCTGATCTTTAGCCCGCAACTACTCAGCTACGCCGCACAACGACATATTCATCTATAAAAAAAGCAGAACCTAATCGGAATCTTGAACTGAACCCCCAGAATTGGAGAAATCCAAATCTGGGGGTTTTATCATGTTTTCAAAAGAAACAAAAATTAAGGCTGTATTTGAATTAATTCAAGGAATTCCACAATCAAAAATTATGAGAAAGTACGGTATTAAAGGATCCGCAACGCTGTATGAATGGCACCGGCGACTTAAACAATTTGGGCCAGAAAGCTTAGCTGAAAAGCAATACAAGACTTATTACGATTATTCATTTAAAATAAAGGTTATTAATTGGCGATTAATCAATAAAGCATCGTACCCTGCTACTGCGAAGCGGTTTAAAATTAAACACCCTTCAATAATCTGGCA